>JAIRVH010000165.1 GCA_031253985.1 Sphingobacterium sp. | reverse complement strand
TAATTCAAATAGTTAGCGTTATATTTGATTAAACCGTAACCAGTATTTGAAGTCTAATTTAACACTATGGGGAGAAATCTACTTAAAGCAGCTTGTTTAACACTTTTATCCGCACTGACATTGTGCAGCGGGGTGGCTCGTGTGTATGCAAAGTCTCCTTATGACCATACTTTTTCGCAACAAATTTGGGACGGTAATGAGGCATTTGGAGAAGATCACAACATCAAGGATACCGAGAAACTTATCAATAATGTTAAGGTGTTTTATAATCCTATTGCCGAGCAAATAAATCTTTCTTTTAAATTGGCGAAGTCTTCGAGTGTGTCTATTAAGGTAATGGATGCGCTGGGTAATGAGATTCTCCAATTAATGAATGGTAACCTGGATTCAGGAATTCAAAATCTTTCCTTTGAGCATGGTGGAAAATTAACTACAGGTTTTTACTTCGTAAGAGTAGTCGCAGGTTCGGAGACAGTAGTAAAAAGATTTTCTGTTCGATAATTAGAGCATAATTTAATTAATTAGATAAAATAGCAAAGGGGAATCATCTGATTCCCCTTTGCTATTTTATCTCAAGTCTCTTGACTGAATTTTAATCTTGTTTTTCTTCGACCCACAGTCCATCATCTTTAATGATCTTGATCAATTCGTCCAAGGCATGTGCGGAACTCACATTTTTCTTAACGACCTGCTGACCTCTATATAAAGTAACTTTATCTGGCCCTGCGCCAACATAGCCATAGTCTGCGTCCGCCATCTCCCCGGGACCATTCACAATACAGCCCATGATACCAATTTTTAATCCTTTTAGATGGTTGGTGCGGCTTCTAATCATTTGTGTAGTCTCTTGGAGATCAAATAATGTTCTTCCACAGCTTGGACAGGAAATATATTCTGTTTTGGATATTCTGGATCGTGTTGCCTGTAAAATTCCGAAGGAAAGTGAAGCGATATTTTCTAAGGGGGTCGCCGGAGAGTCTATCCAGATTCCCGATCCTAAACCATCAATCAATAATGCGCCTAGATCTGTCGAAGCGTAAAGCTGTATTTTTGAAATAGGCTCTTCGGGGTTCATAAATTCACCAAGAGGTCCCGAAAAATCATCTTTTTGATAGGAACGTTTGATGATGACCGGATTGTCGATACCTATCTCCTGCAGGTTTCTGAAAAACTGCCTTTGATCTGCCATACCGTGCAGGTAGTTGGTTTCTAAAATAAATACGATTGTTTTGTCGAGCTCTAGGGATTCAAATACTGAAGATTTTAAATCTGAATTACAGATCATGACCATATTCAGAGCCTTATCCTTGTGATCTGCCTTCACAAATTCTTCCAGTGTAAAGAGCGGATGAATATTGGTTTTATTGGAAAGCTTGGACCAAGTACTGTAGTTGTAGACTTGCTTCAGGTTTGCCGGCATTGTAAAAGAAGGCAAGTTGTCCGCAAGATAAACAAAGTCCACGGATTGCTCACCCATGTGATATTTATCTAATAGTATATCGTAGCGATACCCTACTTTAGCAAGTATCTGGGCGTCTTTTAAATTTTCGTTGGAAATATCCACCACAATTCTAGGGACCAACGAGCCACCGATAAAGGTGTTTACTTCCTGACTGATATAGGGGGTGAGCGTTGTTTCTGGAGAGAGTTGAACGATCTCTTCTTTCGGCCGACTTTCTAAGTCTTTCTTTCTTTTACTGTAGCGATTGACGAGTGCTATAGCGACAGGTGCTTCGCGTTCTGGTTCCTCGGTTAAAGATACCCGCACGGTATCTCCAAGTCCGTCTTCCAATAGTGTGCCGATACCAACAGCAGATTTGACACGTCCGTCTTCACCGTCTCCCGCCTCCGTTACACCAAGATGTAATGGATAGTTCATGTTTTCAGAAACCATTTTTTCAACCAAAAGGCGATAGGCTTTGACCATGACCTGTGGATTGGATGATTTCATAGAAATACAGAGGTTGTAGAAATTCAGGTCTTCGCACATGCGGATAAATTCCATAGCAGACTCGACCATTCCTTCGGGGGTATCTCCGTAATGGCTCATGATCCTGTCGGACAGTGAACCATGGTTGGTACCGATGCGCATGGCGGTACCATTTTCCTTACAGATATTTACTAGCGGAGTAAATTTTTGGTATATGCGTTCTAACTCAAGTTGATAAGCTTCGTCAGTATAGGATAACTGATCGAATTTCTTCTTGTCTGCATAATTGCCGGGATTGACCCTTACTTTCTCGACAATACGCGCCGCAACCTCCGCCGCATTTGGTGTAAAATGAATATCCGCAACTAAAGGTACTTTATACCCTCTTTTGCGAAGTTCATTTTTTATGTTTGCTAAATTTTGTGCTTCTTTTATACTCGGAGCGGTAATACGAACGTATTCGCAACCCGCTTCAACCATTCGAATGGTCTGTTCAACTGACCCAATCGTATCCATTGTATCTACTGTAGTCATACTTTGAATACGAATGGGATTATCGCCACCCATGGGAATATCACCAATTTGAATTTCCCTTGTTTTCCATCTCGAATAATCTACCTTAGAATTACAATAGATTCCAGGTAATGTCAACATCTTACTTGTGTCCATATCTAACACAAAGTTAGCTTTTCTTGACTAAAAATTAGGTGTCAATTAATATCTTCTGATTTTTATTGATGCGATTCCGCCATTGATGTCGAAATCGAATTTTTGTGCTGCTGAATCGTAATTTGTAGATTTTACTTCGCCTTCGCTTTTCAGGAAATCACCCTCATAGTCTGTTGATGATAATGCATTGTCACTTGTAATGCGGCAAGCTGCATTCTTCGGAATTGAAATTTCAATAGAGGAAGCTCCTGCGTCCATAGAAATTTTAGTCATGGCTTGCGGTTGGCCTAATTTTAGTTTTAAACTGGTCGCGCCTGCATCGATATCCAACGTTTCGATTTTGTAAGGTGAGAGATCCAGATTCGCGTCGATAGCACCGACATCGAAATTTAAATTCCAGCGTATGTTTGGATTTAAAGCGATATAGGTGTTGTTATTTTTGCTGTTAAAATCCTTGTTTTTGAATTTCCCTTTCAGGTTGATATCGAGTTTATCCGCAGCGTCATCGTGTACTGTAATACCCAATAGGTATTCTTTTGAGGTGTTAAAGGCCGTGAAGATTTCTGATGTCGTGCTGCTGTCATTTCTTAATGAGGTAGCTCCTAAATCCAGGTTTAAAGTCGCGCTATGGATTTTATCGTTTAGCGGTACAGTGAGTTTTTCTGTTGAATAGTTTGTTTTGTCATTGGGATCGTCGATATTGATATTGACTCCTTTGTTTTTCAAGAGCTGTGTTAGCAGCGGTTCCTTTGGCGTCGACAATCCTATGTACGTAAGAAAACCTAAAATTACTACGGTAGAGCCTATGGCGACGAACTGACCAATCTGCTGATCTTTCGGAACCAGCATGCGTATTCCAGCAAGGACAATAAATAAAGGCCAGTATCTAAAAATACCTACCCAGTTAAATGAAATTGTATTGAGCTGTGATAATAATAAGACAACTCCTATAAAGAGAATGGTGATACCAGTTGTTATTCTTCGTGTATTCATAACTAATTCCGTTTGTTAATATATCCCAAAAGTAAGGCGCTTTGGGAGATACCGTATGAATGTTTAGGCTATTATACATAAAAAATCGGTAAATGTGACTAATTGGTCGGTAAGTAATTTCGTTTTTCGTTTACTTTTTGGCTTTTCGCTTGTTTATATATTTAACGGAATTAATTACCTTTAATGGATAGATTGGCTTAATTACAATCTATATTTGGCATAATTCATTGAAATTAAATAGATAATATGATCTTTCATCACATTGGTGCATATCTCATACTCCTGAAATCAGTTTTCAAAAGACCAGAGAAAGGTCGGATTTATTGGAAAGAAACCGTATTGGCAATGACTGATATTGGTATAGGCTCTCTAGGACTTATTGTTATTATTTCCACGTTTATTGGAGCGGTTATGACCATGCAAATTGCCTTTCAGATGGTTTCTGACCTGATTCCAAATTCTATTATAGGTTCTATCAATAGGGATTCGAATATTTTGGAATTGGGGCCGACAATTTCGGGATTGGTATTGATGGGGAAAATTGGTTCATCCATATCTTCTCAGATTGGGTCCATGCGTGTTACAGAGCAGATTGATGCATTGGAGATTATGGGGATCAATGCTCCCGGTTATTTGATATTGCCTAAAATATTAGCGGGCATTACCATGATTCCGATGTTGGTTATTATTTCTATCGTCTGTGCTTTAGTTGGTGGTTTGTTGGGCGGATCCCTTTCGGGTGCTGTAACGCAATCTGATTATATTTTGGGTATTCAAGACGGTTTTAATGGATTTACAGTAACAGTTGCGCTTGTCAAAGCTGTTGTGTTTGGTTTTATTATTACCTCTATTTCGGCTTATAAAGGATATAACGTGAAGGGAGGAGCGCTAGAAGTAGGGCAGGCAAGTACAGAGGCCGTTGTTGTCGGGTGTATTACGATCCTCGCTGCAGATTATGTCATTACAGCATTAATGCTTTAAAAAGATTTTATGATTCAAATCGAAGATATTAACAAGTCATTTGGTGATAACCATGTTTTAAAAGGCATCAGTGCAACATTCGAACCCGGAAAAGTCAGCCTAATTATTGGGGGCTCTGGTTCTGGGAAGAGTACCTTGTTGAAGTGTGTCGTGGGTTTACATCAGCCGGAGAAAGGTAAAGTAATTTTCGATGGAAAAGATTTCACACGGATGAATTTTGAAGAACGTGTGCCAATCCGAAAAGAAATAGGTATGCTCTTTCAAAATTCAGCATTATTTGATTCGATGACAGTCGAACAGAATATTATGTTCTCCTTGGATATGTTTACGGATATGTCGAAAGCTGAGAAATTAGATCGTGCAAATCATTGTCTGGAACAAGTTAATCTGGAAGGAAGAAATAAGTTGTTCCCTGCGGAACTCTCCGGCGGAATGAAAAAGCGGGTTGGAATTGCACGTGCAATTAGTATGAATCCCAAATACCTGTTTTGTGATGAACCCAATTCGGGATTGGATCCGGAAACTTCCATCGTTATTGACGAATTGGTTCTGAAAATTACGCAGGAATTGAAATGCACGACAGTTGTGGTCACCCATGACATGAACTCTGTGATGGGGATCGGTGAGTATATCTTGTTTCTTTATAAGGGCGAGAAATTCTGGGAAGGCTCAAACAAGGATATGATGCGCTCGGATGTAGAAGAATTGAACAATTTTGTTTTTGCGAGTCCATTGATGAAAAGTGCCAAAGCTTCTATGGGGGAATAAGAGCTGTAAACCCTTTTCAGTATGTTTAATTTCTACCTCTGACCTATGTTAGGATCATGCAAATTTCTTTTATATTGAAATTTAGCTTAGTTTTGTCGGAAAATTTTGATTTTGGCAGCAACAAATATACAACTATTGACCCCGCAGCATTGGAAAGACTATGAACTCATTGACTGTGGTGATTTTGAAAAACTGGAACGTTTTGGTGATCTGATCCTTATCCGTCCAGAGCCTCAGGCAGTATGGCCTAAAGCACTAGGCGATGCAGAATGGAACAAACGTTATCATATCAAATTCAAGGGACGTTCGGCTACTTCTGGAGAGTGGTTGAAGAAAAATCCAAAGATCCAAGACCGTTGGCATATTCAATATAAAAATGATGATGTAGCCATCAAATTTCGACTGGGGTTAACTTCTTTTAAGCATGTTGGGATATTTCCTGAGCAAGCCGTGAATTGGGACTATATTTCCGAATCAGTTCGTTCATTTAAAACGGAGAAACCAAAGGTTTTAAATCTTTTTGCTTACACAGGCGGAGCGTCTTTAATTGCCAAAGCAGCAGGTGCAGACACGACTCACGTTGATTCCATCAAGCAGGTGGTTACCTGGGCGAATGAAAATATGGAAATTTCCAATTTGGATAATATTCGCTGGGTTGTTGAAGATGCGTTGAAATTTGTGAAGCGTGAGCTGAAAAGAGGAAATACATATAATGGGATTATTTTGGATCCTCCGGCATATGGCCATGGACCGAAGGGCGAGAAATGGAAATTGGAAGACCATATTATGGAAATGATGACTGAGGTTGTTCAGCTATTGGATCCTAAAGAACATTTCTTGATTTTGAATACCTATTCATTAGGCTTTTCCTCTGTTATTGTTGAGAATTTAATTAAGACAGCTTTTCCAAAAGTGGAAAACTTAGAAATAGGCGAACTGTTTTTACAGGCAACTGCAGGTCCAAAACTTCCGCTTGGGGTATTCGGTAAATTCCGTAAAATAGCCAAGTAAAACTTATCGAAAGATTTTAACAATGCGGGACGCTTATTCAAATGTCCCGCATTTTTTTTAGTATTCGAGTTGGAGATGGATGTCGTTTAGACGTAGTGATGCGTGTTCAAGCTGTCTAGGTATCATGGCAGTGATATTTTGGGGAATATGTGCTAAGTGTTGTATGAGCTTGTCATAGTAAGTGATCCCTGCCTGCAACTGTGCCTTGAATTTGGCGACATATTTTATCTTTTTATCATTAATCATATTTTGATTGTCCGTTACATATTTTTGAATATAATCGATATAAAGATTGAGTTCATTGATAAGAACAAATGGCCTGTTTTCATTTTCAAAAACTGAAATTCGGCCATAGATGTGATCAATCATTTCCCGTAATGAATATTGTTTTTTGAACCAAACTAAGTTTGGCCCTGGGCAAATGGAGACTGCCGTCTGTTCTCTGGTCTTTTGAATATTATACTTGAGGTAGGCCGGTGCAGCGAGGCCTTCGCATAGGCAGGTTTTTTCTGTAATGGCATCAAAGGCCTTATCGTATTCGGCTGCGGGCAGATTTTGTCGCTGTAGCTCCTGGATCTTTTGACGCTGATACACACGTGATGCGGTACAGATCGGTTTGTCACTAAACTCTGTATTCGAAATAAGATATTCTTTTTTACAGGGGCTGCCGGGGCGTCCTTTTTTTATCCGTTCTAATCGCAGCTGCTCAGCACTACTTTGTCTGAAATTATTGAATGGGATTCCTAGGGGAGAGGCTCCGCTACAATAAAAGTCGTCTTTTTCGGCCAGCTCCAGTGCCTTCAATGTATCTTGATCTACCGTAGTCGCTTCTGGAACCAGCAGAAATGGAGACCCCCAGCCGACAGCATCAAAACCATAATAGTCCAGCAGAAACTGATGCTCCGAAGCGGTACCTACACCACCTTGAACTGTATACTTAATGGATGGAACTTGTGTTAGATAAATCTTTTGTATTGCCCAATATTCCTTGTATATCTCGAAGAGCTCTACCTTCAAACTTTCCTTTTTCTCTTTAAATTCTTCCAGAATAGGACCCATTAAAAATCCGTCCGTTGCGAAGGCATGGCCACCGCAATTCAAACCAGATTCTACCCTGAATTCAGATACCCAAACGCCTCGTTTAGCGAGATATTTTGCCTGAATCAGAGCTGATCGGAAATCACTTACTTTTAAAGCGACTTTTTTCTCAAATACACCTTCACTATTGGGAAAGAAAGCCGGTAATTCAGCGAGGTAAGCATATAAATGTGGGTTCATTCCTGCGGAAAGGATAAGGGAGGAATGTAGGGTTGAATTTGCAAAGCCTCGCAAGGCCGCTAAAGCATCGGAATGCTGTTGCTCCAATACCTTACCATCCTTGTAATTTATTTTGTCTACCTTGGACATGATATTGACATCGATATCTCCCGGTTTCAAGTAATTGATCAATAGATCTTGAAGTTCCGTTTTAATGGCGAGATTGGTCTCAATCTCCATCGCATGATAGATCGGTTTTGAAGGGTGAGAATCTGGTAGAAGCTGAAAGTATTTGGTGACTTCTGAGCTTTCGGTAAAGGGTTGTTGTTTTAGGGCTGTTATTTGCCTGTTAACGACGAACTGAACGAGATTGAGATAAGCTGTAATTCTTTTTGCCCTGTAATCCTCTTCTGTTTTAGCTATCGGATGATAGGGGATTTGATATTGTCCGCAGTAATAGTGGCGCATGCGCTCTATGAGTTCATCGTCAACAATAGACATTACGGATGAAATTCCGTATTGTGCGACTTTGACTGCAGAGTCTATGGAAAAAGCCAGGCCTAGTACGGGGATATGAAAAGTATGCGTCATTCTTAAATATTTCTTTTACGAAATAATTGAGAATAACGCTAAAAAAAAGTAATGGTTGTTTTGCTTGGAGATGATTTTAATCACTATTCAAAGACGATTGTCTTGTAATCGTTGCGCATGACCCGATCTTCACTCAGGAGACGAATTGCCCTGCTCAAAACGGCTTTTTCTATTTCCTTTCCGGCGGTTACCATATCTTTTACGGTGTAGGTATGATTGACATGCCGTATATCTTGGACAATGATTGGCCCCTCATCGAGCTGGTCTGTAACAAAATGGGCGGTAGCACCAATAATCTTGACACCGCGGGCATGGGCCTGTTTATAAGGATTGGCACCAATAAATGCGGGTAGAAATGAATGGTGGATGTTGACCAGCTTATTTTCAAAAGTACTGACAAATTCGGGTGATAAGATTCGCATAAACTTTGCCAATATGATAAAATCAAAATTATACTGTTTGATTTGTGCGATCAGCTGTTCTTCAAATATTTCCTTGGTCAGATTTTCATGTGAAATACAATGGAATGGAATATCAAATTTTTCAGTAAACGAACGCAGCGACTCATAATTTCCGATGACTGCCTGAACCTCGGCACCCCAGGTTTCAAAATGTTGGCGTACCAGGATGTCGGCAAGACAATGATGCTCTTTAGTGACGAGAACAACAATTTTTTTTCGGTTGTTGGGGTTGATCTGTATTTGAGCGGATGGTGGAAGTACTTCGGACAGGGAATCGGAAAGTTGTTTTTGTTCAGCTACGAGGCCATTGCAGACAATACGCACGAAGAATTTGTTGGCTTCTTCATCTACATATTCGCGCATGGTGACGATATTCAGCTGATATTTTGCTAGGGTATTTGATATGTTGGCGACCAATCCAACGGCATCTTGACATTGGATCAGAATTAAGGTTTGGTTGTGCATTAAGTGGTTGTAGGTTGCGAAAAAAGCGGGTTATTTTAACCCGCTTTTTTTGTTAGTTCTTCTTCTAGGTCAACTTCAACACGTAGATTTTCGACGATATGTTTTTGTCTGTCTGGTGTGTTTTTACCCATGTAATATTCTAATAGCTGTTGAATTTTATTGTCTTTAGACAAGATAACAGGATCTAGACGGATATCTTTTCCAATAAATAAACCAAATTCTGAAGGTGATATTTCACCCAAACCTTTGAATCGGGTGATTTCAGGTTTGGCTCCCAACTTTGCAATGGCTTTTTGTCTTTCTTCATCTGAGTAACAATAGATTGTTTCCTTTTTATTACGGACACGGAAAAGTGGTGTCTGTAAGATGGAAACATGTCCTGCTTTGACTAGATCAGGAAAAAACTGCAAGAAAAATGTCAATAATAGCAAACGGATGTGCATACCATCAACATCGGCATCGGTAGCGATTACAATATTGTTGTAGCGCAATCCATCCAGACCATCCTCAATATTAAGGGCATGCTGTAAGAGATTGAATTCTTCATTTTCATAAACGATCTTTTTGGACATACCGTAAGAGTTTAACGGTTTTCCTTTGAGACTGAATACGGCCTGGGTCTGTACATCACGCGATTTGGTAATGGAACCGGATGCAGAATCCCCCTCAGTGATAAACAAGGTTGTTTCTTGATTGCGCTCATTTTTATCGCTGAAATGCACTTTGCAGTCACGTAGTTTGCGATTGTGCAAAGAGGCTTTCTTTGCTCTCTCATTCGCCAGTTTTTTGATGCCAGCTATATCCTTACGTTCACGTTCAGATTGTAGGATACGTTTTTGAAGTGCATCTGCCGTAGCCGGATTTTTATGTAAGTAATCGTCCAATGCTTTTTTGACAAAGTCATTGATAAATCCTCTTACCGTAGGACCTTCCGGACCTACACTTTGAGATCCTAGTTTTGTTTTGGTCTGCGATTCAAAAACAGGTTCCTGCACTTTGATAGCGATGGCACCTATAATTGATGAACGAATATCCGATGCGTCAAATTCTTTTTTGTAGAACTCGCGGATTGTTTTGACTAGCGCTTCACGGAAGGCTGCCTGGTGTGTTCCACCTTGCGTGGTATGTTGACCGTTAACAAAAGAATAATATTCTTCTCCATATTGCTGGCCGTGAGTCATCGCGATTTCAATATCATCCCCCCGTAAGTGGATAATTGGATAGCGCATAGATTCGGCATCAATATTCCGTTCCAATAGATCTTTTAGTCCGTGCTCAGAAATAAACTTTTGCCCATTAAAGTTGATCGTCAGACCTGAGTTTAGAAAAACATAGTTCCAGATCATATTCTCTACAAATTCGGGACGATATTTGTAATTTCTGAAAATAGAATCGTCAGGATAGAATGTTACAGATGTACCATTTCGCTGCGTTGTGTCTTTTTGTTCATCATTGACTAATTCCCCTTTAGAGAATTGGGCAATGCGTGTTATATTTTGACGGTATGACTGCACGGTAAACTGGCTGGACAAAGCATTCACAGCTTTGGTACCGACACCATTTAAACCGACGGACTTTTGAAAAGCCTTACTATCATATTTACCACCCGTATTGATTTTAGAAACAACATCGACCACGGAACCAATCGGGATTCCACGGCCATAATCGCGCACCGAAACTTTATTTTCGTTTACGGTGATATCAATTGTTTTACCGGCGCCCATAACAAACTCATCAATCGAGTTGTCAACAACTTCTTTCAGTAAAACATAGATTCCATCATCATAGGCCGAACCGTCCCCCAATTTTCCAATGTACATTCCCGGACGGAGGCGAATATGCTCTTTCCAATCCAGGGACCTAATGCTGTCTTCGTTATATGTACTCATAAATTTATGTAGAACTTAGCTAACAAAAGTAAAAAAAATAAACTACGATAAGTAGTTTAAAAGGCTAAATTTTTTAGATATCTGCAGTTTGTGAGCTGATGGAGAAAATTGTTGGTTTGCGTGGAAATGTTTACATTTAGTGTAAGTAATTGTAAAGAGAATAATTTATGGGATTATTTGATAAAATCAGGAATGAGTTTGTCGATATTATCGAATGGGTCGATAATAGCACAGATACGATTGTGTGGAAGTTTCCGCGGTATCAGAATGAAATTAAAATGGGGGCGCAATTGACCGTACGGGAAGGGCAAGCGGCAGTTTTCTTGAATGAAGGTGTGGTTGCAGATGTATTTCAGCCTGGGCGCTACGAACTCACAACGCAGAATATGCCCATCATGACAACGATCAGAGGTTGGAAATATGGATTCAATAGCCCATTCAAAGCTGATATCTATTTTGTCAACCTTCGGCAATTTGTCAATCAGAAATGGGGAACTAAAAACCCAATTATGCTGCGGGATCCTGAATTTGGACCAATCCGACTTCGGGCTTTTGGGAATTTTTCCTTTCAGGTGAAAGATGTTCCTGTTTTTATGAAACAGCTTGTTGCAACAACTCCTGTATTTACAGTGGAAGATATTACCGAGCAGCTTCGGAACATTGCTGTGTCACGGGGGATGGATGCTATTGCGGAGTCTAAGATTCCAGCGTTGGACCTTGCTTCAAATTATGATGAGGTTTCGGCTTTGATACAGCAAAAAATTGCTGTGGATTTTGAGGAGATGGGCTTGAGCTTAACAAAATTCTTAATTGAAAATATTTCATTTCCCGAGGAGGTCGAGAAGGCACTTGATAAACGGAGCAGTATGGGCGTAGTCGGTAATCTGGGGGCATATGCGCAATTCCAAGCGGCGAATTCGATGGAAAAGGCTGCTGAAAATCCAAATAGCGGCGGGATTGTAGGAGCGGGGTTTGGTGCTGGCCTTGGTGCGGGGATGGTCGGCCAAATGGGCAACGTATTTCAGCAAAATAGCTTTGATGGAAACAACCCTTCTGCCGCCACTGGTAGCAACTCAATAGCATCGACTGGGCCTGCTGGGCCACCACCGTTGCCCAAAGCTGTCGCTTATTATCTTGCGATAAAAGGTAAACAGGAAGGACCATTTGATCATGAACAGCTGCAGGGTTTGATAAAAGAGGGAACGATGACGCTATCAACCTTGGTGTGGAAAGAGGGATTGGAAAACTGGATTGAAGCTGATAAAGTGGCCGAATTAAAAGCATTATTTTCACAAAATCCACCTCCGATTCCAGGAGCTTAGTGAAACAGCATGAGTGAAGTTTTATGAGTTTTGAAGAGAAAACCTCTGAAATAGAGCAGGGGTTAAAATGTCAGGGCTGCGGTGCAGTTTTGACTTATCAGCCAGGTACAACCTATTTGGCATGTTCTTATTGTGGAACCAAAAATGAAATAACTGATCAGCTGCCGGAAAATGGGCATATTGAATCAATAGATTATAAAGTTTTTGGGCAGGTGATGGAGGGCATTGCAGATGAACGCTATAGTTATTTGGCGGAGGTGGTGCATTGTCGTAACTGTGGTGCCAATTCGCGTTTGAACCCTCATGTTACAGCAGATTTATGTGCTTTTTGTGCTTCACCGTTAGTAATTGACCATCAGTTAAAACGTATTGTTAAACCCCATGGTTTAGTCCCTTTTTCGGTCGATTACAAAAGTGCTTTCGGGCTGTTAACACAATGGGCCGGCAAAGTATGGTTTGCTCCGAATGACTTTAAGCGGATTTTTAATTCAAGGAATGATCGCTTAAAAGGAGTTTATGTGCCTTTTTGGTCCTATGACGCAGATGTACACTCAGATTATGTAGGATCGCGTGGAGAGTACTATTATGTGACGCGTACTAGACGTAATTCAGACGGCGAGACGGAAGAATACGAGGAAAGGCGTACAAATTGGTATCCAGCATCCGGGAGTATCTACAGTCAATTTAGAGATATTGTCATTTCGGGCTCGACATCTCTTCCTGAAAAGTTCTCTGATAAAATTGGCCCTTGGAACCTGGGCTATCTAAAGCCTTTCAATGAACAATACCTAAGTGGCTTTATCGCGGAAACTTTTAGTGTGGATCATGTGAAAGCTGCAGGATCAGCTCGGGCAATTATGGATCAGGAAATCGAGCGGCAAGTGGAGAATGATATAGGTGGAGATACACAGGACATTGATTCTATTGACAGTGATTTTAAATCCATTAAATTGAAATATATTCTCTTACCGGTATGGTTGTCTGCATATCAATACAAGGGAAAAAGTTATCAGATTATGGTCAATGCATTTAACGGTAAAGTGTATGGACAAAGACCTTATAGCTTTTGGAAAATCGCTTTTTTGGTCTTGGCAGTCATTATTGCTTTGTACATTTTGAGTTTTATGCTGTAATCTTAAGAAATGAAAATGTCTGGAAAATCGGCCCAAACCGTTTAGGAATGGCATGGCTGACAAGGTACTGTGAGGAGGGACGTATAAAATTGTATAAAAAAGAGACTATCCAAGCTTTTTGGATAGTCTCTTTTTTATACAAAATAGTAAGAACTACTTGTTTAATGAAAGCAGGAAACCAATTGTGAAGTTAGCATCCCAATCAAAGACGAAGGTGTCGCAGTTGGTTGCATCTTTAATTGCTTTATAGATGTTGACACCGCTTTTTGTTTTTATTTTATCTGCTTTATAAGATGTCGGATCGTTCAGGACAGTAAAACGTTCTTCACCCTGACGAGTTTGGGAAGCCAATTCGAATGGAACCCCGCCTATAATAAAACAAACTTCTCTTTTATTTGCTGGAATCTTCTCACCTAATTTCTTTACCTCTGTGTAGACAGCATCGTCTTTAAGGTCTTTCTCATAATACTTTGCACCTGGTGCTTCTACTGATTTGGTGTCACCGTCAATCCACGAGATTTTAGTATTACCAGAGCCAATATCAACGACAAAAGAATTGTCTTCATATGCTTTTGGAAGTACAGATTTTAACGCCAATTTTCCTTCTTGCTCGGCAGTAACTAAGTTGACCACAAATCCCATTTTTCTTAGTTCAGCACTGATGACAGCTGTTTTGGGTTCTTTTTGGGCACCAGAGCTAATGACGAAATGTATGTTTTTGGATTTGACGCCTTTATCCAGCATCATGCCGATATAATCTTTTAAGCCTTTGCGGATGTCGTCGGTATTTGCCAATCCTTCATAGGCAAAAGACTTTCCAAAATCTTTGGAAATGATCTCCCAACGGTTTTCTTTGTCCATATTGACAACAAAGGAATTGAAACCAGAAGCGCCAACTTCAACGACGCCTTTGTACTCACCGTCAACTGGTTTTTCGGGTTGATAGTTGAATGAACGTGTGCTTTCCGAACCCGATGAGGGAGTTGCAGCGGCATTGTGGTGACTGGTCGAATCTGTTTGTACAGTGGGGGTAGCATCAAATTTGCCCGATTGCATGGCCCAGTAACCGATTGCCAGAATAGGTAAGGCGATAATAATTGCTTTGATAGGCCATCTTAATCTTGCCCATGTTGATTTTTCTTCCATAATGTTGAAGTAATATGATTTTTGTTAGTTAATCAAGTAATGTAAATCCTTTGTCCACTTTTTCTTCAGGTTTGAGTTCATAGCTAGCATCGGCCATTTGCGTAACGTTTAACACATTGAGATTGCGCTCGTCAACCTTGCGGATAAACTCTTCCAACTCACCCTGTGTCGGTGTTCCTCCAACAGTAATGTTGTTGTTTTGGTCCAAGAAATCCAAATTGGATCGGATGGAAGCAATATTCTGACTAATGGCACCAGTTGCTGCATTCATGGCCTCCTGGAATGCCCAGCCATCTTTGATGTTGAACACATCGGCCAGCCCGTCGGTCGCATTTTTCATTTTTTGAGTCGCTTCTAGCTTCTTGGAAATAATAGAAATGCTGCTATCCAAGGTGCTTACATAAATGCGAGCGGCACTTTCATTGTCCTTCAGAACTTCCAATACTTTTGCAAACTGGTTGGCATATTGGACATAGCTGCGCGCATTTTGCTCTTCTGATTCGCCTTCTTTTCCCAAGAGAAAAGCTTTGGTACGGGTTTCCTTTGCATCTCTCGCATAAGCGTTAGCTTTCTCTGCGTTATTCTTGCTCGCTTCTTCTTTTGATTTTTCGTCTAGATTTGCGGCTTCTGCAGTAAAGCGTTTGGCATAAGTATATTTTTCTTCCGCTGTCTTTTGTGCGGTTTCACCACTTTGAATCATATCGATGCGGACTCCATCAACATTGCTGATTTTTTCCTTCACACGTTTAAGGGTGTCTTTGGCATCTCTTGAAAGCAATTGTAAGGTTTCTATTGGATTATTTCGAATGATTGATTTTTCACCTTTAAAAAGTAAGACGGTGCCAAGTCTATGCAATAGCGCGATGATTTTAGGAGCCAGCAGTAATAAGGTAATTAGGATGATGCTGAATACGACAAAAAGTATGCTTTTTCCGGCATACTCCAACATGACGGGTAAGTATTTGAAAAAAGCAAATGCTCCCCCAATTAAAAGTGCCCAAAAGAAAATTGTCGAGATCGTCTTCTTCGCTTCTGGTGATTTTAGCTGCGCAGGTAAATGATCGCCCAGTACTTGAAATATCGGAAGTTGCGTTTTTATCTCAGCGGGAATATTAACATACTGATCTTTTCTTTCCATTGATTTATTTTTATGTTATTGATTGATTAATCATGCGTAATGCAGTGTTGATTTCGGTGACCACTTCGTCAACAGCCGCATTACCGATGTTTATTTTTTGTTCGATGTCTTTAATTTTGGGTTCGTACTTTTCATTAATCTGTCCCAGTGCGAGTTGTTTTTTCTGTAGATCATCTTGCAATCTGGCGATATTCTCCGTTATTGTTTTGATCTCATTGTTCAGATTTGCAATCTCTATGGTTCGGTCCTGTTCAGTCTTTTTCTTTTCAGCCTGTTTTTGCTCCGATTCTTTGGCAATGGTTTCTTTCAGTTTATTAGCATAATTTGTGCCAGTTGCGATCAGTTTATCCTTGGATAACGAACTGTCTACAAATTTCAGTGAGGTATAGGCCGCTTTTAATGTATTTTCCTCTACTTTTCCCATTGCTGCTGCGGCGTTCCAAACTTCAAAAAAATCCACACCTTGTTCGTTGAGTTTTTCAAGAATGGCATAGACCTTTACTTTCATTTCTCTGAGATCTGTGGTGCCATCATTGGCTGTTATAGGGATTGGAGGAGGTGTTTTTCCTGTTGCAGCCGGTTCCGAGGGCGATGAATATGCCGGCGGAATAGTAGGTTTTTCAGGAACAGCAGTAGGAGCAGGAGCCGGCGGTGTTTGTACCGGCGGAGCTTGCTGGGGCTGATCATCCTCAAAAATTAACTTCTTCAGACTGTTTAATATACTGGATCCTCTTTTAGTATCGTCGTTGCTCATCATGTCATAGTTGATTATATCTCTACTAAAATAATAAAAATTAATATTCTCTTCTAATGAATTGCG
>JAIRVH010000160.1 GCA_031253985.1 Sphingobacterium sp. | reverse complement strand
GAGTTGGCAGAGTGGTCGAATGCGGCGGTCTTGAAAACCGTTAACTGTCACAGGTTCGGGGGTTCGAATCCCTCACTCTCCGCAGAAAAAGCCTTTCAGAAATGAAAGGCTTTTTGCATGCTAGACAAGTTCGAATCGGTAACACTGTTCAAGGTCCGAACAATCTCATCGTAGTACAACTCGAGCACCTTGGCTACTTGCTCATTCCTCTTAAGAACTAATCTCAAGTTTATATCCCTTGCCGCATATAACAATCCAAGCGTTCATACCCGATAGTATCGGGCAAATATGTTGAACGCGATGGTAAAATAATGTATCAACGTTTTCCCCGCCAAGGTGGTTACTGAACAACCTATCTATCTTCGCCAAAAAAGCCCTTCATCTCTGAAAGACTTTTGCACGTTATAGGGACGGATAAAACTAAAATTATGCTATTGAAAAACAAGATAGCAACAACTCTGTTCAAATCGAATGAAAAACAGACAAATTAAAAAAACCGATGATCAACCACTAAGGCAAAACAGATAGCTAGAAAAAACATTTCAAAAAAACACTATGGAATCCGACCCTTTTCGACATCATCATGAAGAGTAGCAACAATACAGTTAACCTAAAGATGACGATCATGGCAGAATTAAACCAAAAAACACAAGAAACGGGAAAGAAAAAAATTAGAAGCAGAAAAATGGCACCTAAAGTAGATTTAACTGCTATGGTAGATCTTGCATTTCTCCTCATTACATTCTTTATGCTGACAACAACTTTAAATAAACCCTCAGCAATGGATATCGCTATGCCAGACAAATCCAAATCAGAGGTAGAAACTCCAATTCTGATTGATGAGAACCGCACAGCAACTCTTATTCTAGGCGAAGGAAAATTTATGTGGTATCATGGGGATTTCAAAAAACCGATCAGCTCTTCAAAAGTACCGGTAAACATCGAGAAAGAACTGTCGGCAGTTATTGGACAACTAAAAGCAAAGATAAGTACCATGCCCAATACAAAAGACATGATTGTATTGATTAAACCGAGCAAAGAAGCGCGCACAAAAGATGTTATTCAGACCATAGATCAATTAAAGAATCAACATATTTCGCGTTATGTAATCAGTAAAACACAAATTGAGGAAGAAAAACAATGGCTAACTGCACTCCAATAACATCAAGGTATAAAGGATCTTTGCCAACCAATACATTGACGTAAGCTATCGAACCAATTTTTCATGGATAATCGATTAACGCAAAAACCGAGCATATTCCCGCCTACTAATTGGACTACAATAGGCCTACCGAAAGATCACCGTATGACCGATTGATCTTTCGGTATCCAAAACTTTAAACTCAAGCCTGTCAACTATCTCTTATCTAAATTATTCCAATAACGTTCCACATTTTCTTTGACTTCGTCCGGTAAAGATGCGTAATTGTCCGAATAGGTTGTTTGGCTATAGCCGTCGGCTTGTTCTGCACGGAGACGATAAAACTTTTTCTTATACAGCACCAGACCAATACAGCTGAGCTGTTTTTGAAGATCGTCCTTTGGATGCCTTGAATAGATAAATAATGCATCCAATTGGCCATCTTTATCCGCATCAAAGAAGGCTTTTCGGGATTCCCAGACGGATGTAACAATTCCCTCCTCTGAAATCAATTCATCCGCTACAAGCTTCCACATTCCGTCGATCTGCTGAAATTGCTGTACATAGAGCTTGTCCGGATCAGCACCACGATCCTCTTTAGAAAAAATAATATAATTGTCCTCCTTCGGAGTTTGAATACGTTCCACTTGTAATACGCGCTTGCCCTTAAATGGAAAACCAGAAGACTGAAAATTTTCTTTATTGATCGAAATTGTGGTAACCTGTGCCTCCGCGGCATAAAATCCCATTGATAATAGGATTAAAAGAACGTATTTTCCCATATGTTTTCCCTTAGTATAGATTCAATTTACTGACAATAAAAGAAAATTACAAAATTTTAACAGGGCTTATTTACATCAAGGTGATGTGATTCTCCATAAATGTCCTTACATTTAATCTAGATAAATAGCATGAAGAAGCTTTTGGTCCAGCTATAGGTCTATATTCTTGAGCTCAGATCATACACCCATGAAACAGGATATTCTAACACTCGACGATATTAAAGTATTAGTAGATCAATTCTATCGTACTGTACGTAAGGATAGGTTGCTCGGACCTATTTTTCAGGAACGTATCCAAGATAATTGGGCTATACATCTTGAAAAGATGTATAGCTTTTGGCAGACTATCTTACTGGATGAACACAATTATTTCGGCAGCCCCTTTCCACCACATAGTAATCTCCCTATTGACGCACAACATTTTGGTCAATGGCTCAAATTATTTGAAGCAACTGTCGATCAATTATACAGTGGAAAAAAGGCAGAAGAAGCTAAATGGCGTGCACAGAAAATGGCTCAAATGTTCCAGTTCAAATTAGAATACCTACATGCCAATCCAAAAAAGAAACCTTTAATCTAAGCTAAAAATACGCAGAAAAATAATTGGCATATCTCGACGAGAAAAAGAGATCGCTCATCCAAGATAAAATTATAGAAAGCCCTCTAATCAACAGACAGAAATAAAACCAAATAGGTGAGACACCCGTAAAAAAAAGCCCTTGGATACTCTCCAAGGGCTTTCCTATCTGATATAATTCGATTAATCTATGCCTTCTCTTCTTTTAAGGAAGCTGAATCCTTTTTTGATTCCTTTTCTTCAAAACCTGAACGTAAGATCTCATCCCATAAGGAGGAACTCACTCCAAAACCCTTTTCTGGATCAGAGTAATGGTGCAGCATATGATGTTGTTTGATCCGTTTGAAAATACCGCTTTTAAAATTAGCATGGTGCATCGCATAATGACATTCGTCATAAATCAGATACCCCACCATAAAACCGGAGAAAAAACAGGCCAAGATGAACTCATCTGAAAAGAACAATGTAAAGCCAAGATATACCAAAAGGGCCAGCGGAATACTTGCTGACAAAGGCATTACCAAACGCATGCGATCCCTTGGAAAATCATGATGTACACCATGGAAAATAAACGCTATTCGTTTGCCCCATTCTGAGGTTGGATGAAAATGAAATACCCAACGGTGTAAGGCATATTCAAAAGCTGTCCAAAAAGCTAAGCCAAAAATAAAATAGCCGATATATGTTAACAGAGAAACCTCTCCCCAAACTAAAGCTTTATACGAAAAGAAAACAACTACAGGCACATAGAAAATCAATGGAACACTCCAGTGCACCTTCGTCAAAGACTCCAAAAAGTCATTCTTGAACATGCGCGTAGATTCCGTAGAATTTGAAACATAATTACGCTTTGCCATAATACTATTTTTATTATTCCCTCACAAAAATAAGTATTTTAAGCGCAAATGAAGAAGGTTTCTGATTAGAAAAACAAAATAACTGACCTTTTTAATAAAAAGGTTAAACAACAATCATCCGCCTAATTAAGCTAAACCCTTTTTATTTCATCTCTTACCCAAAATTTCCCTCGTTTTCACGTTAATCAACTAAAATTTAAGCACGAGAAAATTGACAAATCCACGACAGTTTGCTTATTTAAAGTTGACTGTTCCGCCCGCCATTTTCTTTTCTACGCGTTGTTCTGGCTTTCCATAAACATCAATAACGCCGCCACCCCTTGTTTTTGTCTCAATGGAATCCGTAACATAAACATCAGCTTTACCACCACCATTGACAGTCACAACTGTACTGTTGGTCTTAAAATCTTTACCTTCATATTTGCCACCAAAATTCGAAATGATCTCCTGTCTATTTGCTTTTCCATACAAAGCGATTGTAGCACCGGAGGTGACTTTTATTTCAGCTGTCTTTGTATCTGTATATAGATCAACCAGGCCACCTTCAGAAGCATAGACTTTTAGGTGCTCAGCTGCAACTGAATTGGCTGTAGTCGCAAATACCTTAGCTCCCTTTTTTGCTTCCACATTATTCAGATTCTTGTAATATACCTTAACAGAGATATTTCCCCCTTGCAACATATTCAACGTATTCATTTTCAAAACCAAGAATCCATTTGTATTAACCACTTTAACATTCTCGTGATTCTGTCCTTCGAACGTTACTAGGGACTCGTTTGACTTAATCAACTCCACTTGAATCTTATCTGTCGCCACAACCGAAGAAAAATCACCAACATTTTGCTTCACCTGCCCAAACCCCATTTGGGCAATTAATAAAAGAATTACACTGATTCCTAAAAATTTCATATTTACTTGACTTTTTATTGTTGTTCGTCAAAAAATAAGCCAATTCCTATCAAAAACAATATTTTTAACCTATTTTGACATAAAAAAAGCGCCCTATTAAAGGGCGCTTTTGTATGGTCTAATTTTTCTTAGCTTATAGTTTGCTGTTTACATCTACCGCGTTCAAATCAGCGAATGCTTCTTTTAGACGAGCAACAAATGTTTCTTCACCTTTACGCAACCAAACACGTGGATCGTAGTATTTTTTATTTGGAGAATCAGCTCCTTCCGGATTACCGATTTGACCTTGCAGATAATCGTGGTTTTTCGCTTCGTATGCTCTTACACCATCCCAGAATGCCCATTGCATATCTGTATCGATGTTCATCTTAATCGCACCGTATGAAATCGCTTCTGCAATTTCTTCAGGAGAAGAACCAGAACCACCGTGGAATACAAAGTTTACCGGTTTATCAGCTGTAAGATTATATTTCTCACGGATATATTCCTGTGAATTATGTAAGATAACTGGTTGCAATTTTACATTACCCGGTTTGTAAACACCGTGCACGTTACCAAACGCAGCAGCTACTGTAAATTTGTCAGATACTTTAGACAATTCTTCAAAAGCATAAGCAACCTCTTCTGGTTGAGTATACAATTTTGAGCTATCGACATCCGAGTTGTCAACACCATCTTCTTCACCACCTGTAACACCCAACTCAATTTCTACAGTCATACCAAGCGGTTTCATACGCGCCAAATATTTGCTTGAGATTTCGATGTTTTCTTCAATTGGCTCTTCAGATAAATCCAGCATGTGTGAAGAAAACAATGGCTTTCCGTGTTGCGCAAAGAATTTTTCACCAGCATCCAACAAACCGTCGATCCAAGGTAAAAGTTTCTTAGCTGCGTGATCTGTATGCAAAATTACCGCTACACCATAATGCTCTGCTAATAAATGAACATGTTGTGCTGCAGATACCGCACCCAATACACAAGCTTGCAAATTATCGTTGTTCAAAGTTTTACCAGCGTAAAATTGCGCTCCACCATTTGACAATTGAATAATTACAGGAGAATTAACCGCTTTCGCAGTTTCCATTACCGCATTAATAGAGTTTGTCCCGATAATGTTTACCGCAGGCAAAGCAAACTTATGTTTCTTTGCAACTTCAAACAACTCTTGTACTTGATCTCCTGTCAATACACCTTTAAAATCTTTTAGGCTCATATTTCTGTTATTGATTTATTTTAATCTTTCATTAAACTTGAAGGTACTAAATTATTAAAAATTATTATTACTTCCTAATTTTTATAGTGTACTAAATACACTATCAATTCCTATGGAATATACAATCTTAACCTATTAAAAGAACAGTAGTTGAATTGAATAGGAAACTGATCTGAGTATTCCTATTTTTCCTAAAAGATTAAAAACAAATGCTCTGAAATTAGGAGCGGATCACAAACATGTCGATTTAAAAATATCTATAAATACAGATTATGAATAAAAATGCATCGGGATTAATTAAATTTGGGTTCACTAAATGGTCACTATTATGCTACAGGTATACGGTATCAAAAATTGCAACACAGTAAAAAAAGCGCTTACATGGTTGGAAGACAATAATGTCCCCTTTCAATTTCATGATTTCAAAAAAGAAGGTGTCAGCGGAGATAAGTTAAAAGAGTGGGAAAAACATGTCGACTGGCAGGCCCTAGTGAACAAAAAAGGTACGACATGGAAAAAATTGTCTCCAGAAACACAAGAGCAGGTTGTTGACAGTGATAGCGCCAATAAAATACTCCAGGAAAATACCAGTATGATCAAACGTCCTGTTGTTGAATATAACAAAGGTATTTTACTGGGATTTAATGAAACAGAATACGTAACAAATTTAAAATAGTTTCAAAAAGTCCCCCTAATTGGAGGCTCCTAAAGCCTCCAATTAGCCAAAATAACCCTTTTTTTATCCATTATTTTGCGCAACGCCGCTTCCGTTTTTTTGGCTTGATATACTTTTCATTGTATATTGGAGCAGATAAACATAATTTAAATAAACATATGATGAAAAGAATTGCACTGGCTTCGTTAAGCCTTGTGGCGTTGAGCTATGCTTTTCCCACCTTTTCGCAGGAGAAAACATCCAATTATAGTTATACAGAGGCCTTTGCACCATTATTCTTTAAAAATAATGGCAATGAATATCGCTCCGCAGCTGGAAAGCCAGGACCAGCGTACTGGCAAAATGCGGCCAACTACAAAATTCAGGCTTCCCTGAACGATCAAAACGATCAGATTGCAGGATCTGTTGAAATCAGCTATAGCAACAATAGCCCTGACGACATGGACTATCTCTGGTTACAATTGGATCAAAATATGTTTTCACAACATGGACGTGGCCAATTGATCTCACCTTTAACCAACAGTCGCTACGGTGATGGTAACTCAACTTTCGACGGTGGTTATCAGATCCAATCCGTTACCGATGCAAATGGGAATGCAATTGAGCACATTATCGACGATACACGCATGCAGCTTAGACTTCCTTCAACCTTAAAAAGCAAGGGCGGAAAACTGACGTTTAAGATTAAATATCAATACACTGTCCCTAAATATGGCGCAGACCGTACCGGCATTCTTGACACGAAAAACGGAAAAATCTATGCCATTGCACAATGGTTTCCAAGACTTTGTGTCTATGACGATATAAGAGGCTGGAATACCCTTCCCTATACGGGGCCGGGAGAATTTTATCGCGAATTCGGAAATTACCAGGTTGAAATAACTGCCCCGGCAAACCATATAGTTGTTCTAGGCGGCGAACTGCTAAACCCACAAGAAGTATTTACTGCCGAACAATTCAAACGATACCAACAGGCACAACGTAGCGACGAAACCGTAATCATACGTTCTGCGGAAGAGGTTAACTCAAAAAACTCCAGACCAGACAAGAAAACCTTAACTTGGAAATATCAGCTTAATAATGCGCAGGACATCGCATGGGCTTCTTCCACGGCATTTATACTGGATGGGGCAAAAATCAATTTGCCTAGCGGAAAAAAATCTCTTGCTTTATCCGCCTATCCCATTGAAAGTAATAGCAACAATGCATGGGAACGCTCGACGGAATATACAAAAGCCGCTATTGAAATCTATTCAAAAAGCTGGTTTGAATATCCCTACCCTGTAGCCGTCAATGTAGCTTCAAATGTCGGTGGAATGGAATACCCAGCACTATCGTTCTGCGGCAATCAGGCCAAAGCGGGCTCTCTTTGGGGAGTTACCAACCACGAGTTTGGTCACAATTGGTTTCCGATGATTGTTGCATCTAACGAACGCGAATATGGCTGGATGGATGAAGGATTCAACACATTTATTAATGAACTCGCGACCAAGGAATTCAATAATGGTGAATATTACCGTAATCAGGCGAGCAGATCCTACATATTTACCGCCCGCAATCTTGAACCGATCATGAGCACACCGCAAAATATGAAAGAACGGAATATTGGTGCTCTTGTCTACTATAAGCCAGCCTATGGCCTAAAGTTATTACGGAACGAAATTATCGGTCCTGAGCGTTTCGATTACGCTTTTAAAAAGTATATCCAAGAGTGGGCCTACAAACACCCTACTCCAGAGGACTTTTTCAAAGCTATTGAAAATGGAGCTGGGGAAAATCTAAATTGGTTCTGGCGGGGATGGTTTGTCAACAACTGGCAAATGGACCAAGGTATAAAATCGGTTTCCTATGTCAACAATGAGCCAAAATTCGGTGCCCTTATTACAGTTGAAAATCTGGAAAAATTACCGATGCCCGTTATTATTGAGGCAACAACCGTATCTGGCAAGAAAATACGAAAAAAACTGCCTGTGGAAATCTGGGAAAGGAACGATGTATGGCAATTTAAAATGCCGACCACAGAGTCCTTACAATCTGTACAATTAGATCCAGACATGGTCATGCCCGATAAGAACCCCGACAATAATTCATGGAAAGCAAATTAGCTAATTTTAAAAATCTATTCGTTATTTTTGGCTAAAGAACGATTATGAAACCAAGGAGGAAACAAAAGGGTCAATAACCTGTTCATTCATAGATTGAAAATACATTACTATAATTATTTCGAATGAAAATCTTACAAACGATTCTAAGCTGCTTACTTATTACGCTAATGAGTGGACACCTCGTTGCACAGGAAAAAACCAAAGGTATTATTATGGAACTTGTCAGCGGCGAGAAAATAGAGGCCGCGCAAATTCAGAATTTAAGAACCAAGACTGAAGTACAGACCAATAGAGACGGCTCCTTTGCAATTGACGCCAATATCAACGACCTCTTGTTAATCAAGGCTGTAGGATATGAGCAAGACACTGTATTCATTTATGATAACAGTTTACGCAGAATCTATCTGAACAGAATGAATAATGTTATTGAGCTGAGTGAAGTTATCGTTGAACGGATGACGGATAGTAGACTCACAGCCGAAATTCAGCGCGAGAAAACCCTAGGAAAATATTCAGACGCAAGTCAAAATCGTGGGGGAGTGCGGATTTCTCCAAGCCGTATATTTAGCAAAGAGGGAAAGCAAGCTCGTTCAAATTATAAACTGCTTGTTGCCGAACTCGAGAAAAGAGCTGTCGACAGAAAATTTACAGACAATCTGATCAAAGAATTAACACCGCTCAATGGTTCCGAACTAGCCTTATTTAAGGAAAGGTTTAGACCTTCCTATAAATTTATTCAAAACAGTAGTCAGGAAACATTGAAGGTCTACATTATGGATAGCTATAAAAAATTTAACGAGAAAAAATAAAAAAAAGACTTTTTATCACGTGATTGTCAGAAGGTTTTAAACTGTAATATTTTTTATTTCAGTTTAAAACCTTTTCTATTACTTTTGTGTTATAATTTAAAACAATCAGTAGAGGATGTTACACAACCTGCGATTCGCAACAGCATTACATATTATGGTTCTGGCGCAGTTAGAAGAGTCAAATCAATGGCTTTCTTCTGAATACATTGCATCCAGTATCCAGGTAAACGCCAGTGTGGTTCGCAAAGAAATTGCCTCTCTCAAAACAGCAGCTTTACTTATTAGTAAAGAAGGCAAAGGTGGTGGTATTCGCATAAATCCCGAGAATACAACGATTACCCTAGCAGATATTTATCTGAGCACCAAACAAGCTGATTTCGGGGGAAAGTTTAACAGTCCAAACCCTGCTTGTGTCGTTGGCAAAAATATCAATTCCAAACTGCAGGATCTCTATCAGGAAGTCGACACTGATATTGTAGAGCGGTTAGGAAAGATAGCATTGGCTGATTTTAGCAAAACATTTAATTAAAGAAAACATGAAAGTAGCAGTAATTGGATCCACCGGATACGTAGGATCTCATCTTGTAAAAGAATTGGTAGACCGCAATTATGACGTAGTCGCTATTGCACGCCACACAGAAAATATTCCTTCTAACGAAAAAGTCACCAAAATTCAGGTGGACATCAATGATAGCCATCAATTAGTGGCAGCTTTAAAAGATGTTGATATCGTCATTTCCGCTTTCAATGCTGGCTGGACCAACCCTAATCTGTACGAAGATTTTACAAAAGGTGCATTGGCGATCCAGCAAGCTGTTAAAGATGCAGGTGTAAACCGCTTTATTGTCATCGGTGGTGCCGGAAGTCTATTGATTGACGGAAATCGATTGGTCGATTCACCAGATTTTCCGAAAGAAATCAAACCGGGTGCCCTAGCGGCAGCAGACTATCTGGATACCATACGAAAAGAAAATCAGCTGACCTGGACCATGTTCAGTCCAGCGATAGAAATGAACGCCCATGCTGGAGGAACCCGCACAGGAAAATATCGCACAGGTTTAGATGCACCGGTATTCGATCAGGAAGGACGTTCCAGATTGTCAGTTGAAGATCTTGCAGTAGCGATAGTGGACGAGATTGAGCATAAACAATTTCTCAACAAACGCTTTACTGCAGCGTATTAATACCCAAACAGGCATTTGATTTAGATTTTATTAAAAAGGGAGGAGCAATCTTCCCTTTTTTCATTCAGATCATTTATATTTGACATTAATTAAACAATTAAAAAGCTAAATAATCGTAAAGAATTAATCCTATGCTATTTAAAAAATCGATTCCTCAACTGATTGCCGAGGCAAATGAAAATGGTGAACACACGCTAAAGAGGACATTGTCCAGCTCAGGCCTTATCGCCTTGGGTGTCGGGGCCATCATTGGAGCAGGACTTTTCTCCCTGACAGGGATAGCCGCTGCTGAAAATGCAGGTCCAGCTGTTATCCTATCTTTCATTATCGCAGCAGTAGGCTGTGGTTTCGCTGGCCTTTGTTATGCCGAATTCGCATCTATGATTCCTGTGGCAGGAAGTGCCTACACCTATTCCTATGCGACAATGGGGGAATTTGTTGCCTGGATCATTGGATGGGATCTTGTTTTAGAATATGCACTAGCGGGCGCCACAGTAGCGGTTAGCTGGTCCCAATATTTCAATCAGCTCCTCATGATATTCCATATCCATCTTCCGGATACCTTGCTCAAAGGCCCTTGGGAAGGTGGAGTAGTCAATCTACCTGCTATCGTTATTGTATGTTTACTTTCGCTATTATTGATGCGAGGCACACAGGAATCTTCCCGTGTAAATAATATCTTAGTTATTCTTAAAGTTGGGGTCGTATTGATCTTTATTGCCTTGGGATGGAGTTTTATCAATCCGGCAAACCACGATCCATTTATCCCTGCCAATGCGGGTGAGGAGATGGTCAAAAGCGGACAGCAAAGTTTCTGGGCATTTCTAAAGAGCGATGATTTTGGCCATTTCGGTATCAGTGGTGTATTGCGTGCAGCTGGTGTTGTATTCTTTGCATTCATTGGTTTTGACGCCGTAAGTACCGCTGCTCAAGAAGCTAAAAATCCGAAAAAAGGCATGCCTATCGGTATTATTGGCTCATTAATCATCTGTACGCTTTTATATGTTTTATTCTCGTACGTGATGACCGGTATCGAAAACTATACCATGTTTAAAGGTGATGCAAAACCAGTTGCCACAGCTTTCGCTAAGACAGGTTATCATTTTCTGAATACAGCCTTGATTATTACGATTATTGCAGGATATACCTCTGTTATTCTTGTCATGCTACTTGGTCAGAGCCGTGTATTTTATTCGATGAGTAAAGATGGTTTACTTCCAAAGATATTTTCAGATCTATCCAAAAGACAGACACCATGGAAAACCAATGCTATTTTCATGGTATTCGTCAGTATATTCGCAGGTTTCGTTCCGGTTTCAGACCTGGGTCATATGGTAAGTATTGGTACTTTATTTGCCTTCACACTTGTATGTGTGGGTATTTTAGTACTACGTAAAACAGATCCTAATTTGGAGCGTCCATTTAAAACACCATTGGTTCCATTCGTACCAATCATGGGTATCTTGGTCTGTATTTTAATGATGGCTTCCTTACCAATTGAAAGTTGGGAACGCTTGGCAGTCTGGCTTGCTATAGGCTTATTGATCTACTTTGTTTACGGCAAAAAACACAGTGTCATTAGAAAACAACATCAGGACCAACAAAATATTAGTTAAACAAAATCTTCATGACTTCGCAGACACCAATAGCAGTGAAAGCGAAGAGAAGGTTCTTTCTGATCATTAAAATCAGACACTTTCAGAAAAAAGGCTTCTCTATAAAAGAAGCCTTTTTTGTCTTAGACCAGAATAGCAGATCTGCACTACAGTGCGCTCAATTTAAAATATCCATTCGCGATGGTATCCTCTTCCAAACCAATCTTTGGCGTAATTTGAATACTATATTTATTCTTATCGTTTGGCAATAGTAGATCTTCTATTTCATAAATATCATCCACATCCAAGCCATATTTATCATCGATGTGTGTCGAACTGTGATGTTTCCAAAAAACCGTACGTTTTGCCTTTTCAGTAGCCTTGGCCAAACTGGATGCGACGATCAGTTCTTTGTAGTGAAACTCGTCAAATTCGTTCGGTTTGTATCCCCCTAAATTGACGAAGAACAGCTTCATTTCCTGATCGGTAGCCTCTCCATTAACCCTTTCAGTAACCCTAATTTCATACTCACCAATCTTTTGGACAATACGGTATGCGTCAATGTGAATTTTACCATCAGCCTCTGGCCAAAAATCTTTAATGGAATCGACAAAATCTTTGAGTTCATTGCCGATGCCAAAAAAAATGTCGTGCTGTTCTGTTCGTCTATTTTTCGGTTTGCAACCGATCAAAATCATAAATAATTTCATAATCAAAAATCAGTCTTTCAATGTCCATTTAGAATATCCGGTTTATTTTTCATCGATGTTTGTACTACGAATCATGGATAATTCATAACTTAAGCCCAATAAACAATAAAAATAACTATTATCCACCACATTTAACATATATTATATCTTTACAATGCGCAAAATATTCCTATCATTTACGTTACTATTCCTATCACTACTGTCCTTTGGACAAAAACCAGCTACCGATAAAAAGCTCGAATCACAGATTAAACAGCTCATCCAGGGTTTTCAGGGCGATATTGGCATTTATGTACACCATCTTAAAAAAAACAAGGAAGTCAACATTCAGGCTGACAGCATTTTTCCCACAGCGAGTATTGTCAAAATACCTATTTTAGTCGGTATTTTTGATAAAATTGAAAAAGGTGAATTGCAGCTTGATCAGCAACTCGTCTACCGTGCGACCCAACGTTATGGAGGTTCAGGACTGATGCAATTTTTTAAAGATAGTACACAGGTAGACCTGAAAACCTTAGTTGCGCTTATGCTATCTTATAGTGATAATGTAACCAGTATCTGGAATCAAAAGCTCGCTGGCGGAGGTAGCGCAATCAATCAATTAATGACCGGACTGCAATTAGCCCATACTCGTGTCAACTCGCAGACGGAGGGACGAAAATCAGACTGGGAAAAATATGGCTGGGGACAGACTACACCAAAAGAAATGGCCGATTTGGTTACACTAATCCGGCAGGGCAGAGTTATATCGGCAAAATCGTCCGATCAGATGTATCGTTTTATGGGCAACATGTTTTATGATGAACGTGGACTATCCCAAATTCCATCTACCGTCAAAACAGCTTCAAAAACAGGTTCTTTGGATGATGTACGCAACGAAGTCATTTTGGTCAATGCACCAAAAGGAGATTACGTTTTCAGTGTTTTCACGAAGAACAATACGGACAAAAGCTGGGGTAAAACGAATGAAGCGGAGGTACTCACCCGCAAGCTCTCCAAATTATTATGGGATTATTACCAATAAGCTTATTAATGCAATACAATAATTTTGTTGAACAAAAGAAATGGGGCACTCTATTGCAGCGCCCCATTTCCTATTTTTAAAATGAAATACGTTAACTAGTTCTTCAACGCTTCACCTACATTTTTAGCTTTTCGGCTGATATCGTCACCTACTTTTTTGGACGCATCTTTTACATCTTTCGCGGCTTCTTTCGTTCCAGAAGCAACATCATTTGCCACTTTCTTCGTACCGTCAGCAACATCTTTTGCAGCACCTTTTGTTTTATCAACAGCTGTGTTTGTTGCATCCACTGTCGCATCTTTTGCGTCTTTTAATCCTTCTTTTACATCCTCACCTGCATTACGCAATGCATCCTTTGTCTTTTCCCAGGCAGTATTAGCTTCTTCGGAAGCAACCCGCGCTTTCTCTTCGGCGGCTTTATCACCTTTTGCGATAGCCTCATCCAAATCCTTTTTCGCCTGTTCTGCTTTCAAACGAGCATTTTCTTCCGCATTTTTTAGATCTGCGATTGCAGCATCTACATGTTCGCCGACTGTTTGTGCCGAATCTGTCGCTGTAGTGTCTTTTTTCTCCGAATTGTTGCAAGAAGACATAACCAATGCTCCTGCTACGACTGCTAAAAGTGCTATTTTTTTCATTATAAATTGATTTATGAGTGTAGTTTTCAACGGCCCATTAAGAGCGCGTATATATCAATTTACAACTTCTATGCCAAATAGACAAAATTATTGCTTCGGATAGATTGTCCCTTTCGCAGCTTCCAACGTATTTTTCAATAAACCGACGATGGTCATTAAGCCAACTCCCCCAGGTACTGGTGTAATCCAAGATGCCTTAGGAGCAACATTTTCAAAATCAACGTCCCCATATAGTTTAAAACCAGATTTAGTTTCTGTCGAAGTTTCTCTATTGATACCTACATCAATGATGACAGCACCATCTTTGACCATGTCGGCTGTAACAAAATTTTTCTTACCGATGGCTGCAACCACAATATCACCACGCAGAACCTCTGTTTTAAGGTCCTTTGTACGACTATGTGTTAATGTCACGGTACAATTGCCCGGGTTGGAATTGCGCGCAAGTAAAATACTCATTGGCGATCCCACGATATTGCTTCTTCCAACTACTACCGCGTGTTTACCTGCAGTATCAATCTTATAATAATCCAGCATCAGCATAATACCGTAAGGGGTAGCTGGAATAAAACAAGGAAGATTACGTTGCATACGTCCAAGGTTGATCGGATGGAAACCATCTACATCTTTACGGTAATCAATTGCTTCGGTAACTTTATCCGGATCAATATGTTTTGGTAAAGGCAGTTGTACAATCAAACCGTCGATAGACTCATCCTGATTGATTTCCTTGACCTTTGCGATCAATTCTTCCTCAGTAATGTTTTCGTCATAACGAATGTTTGTTGATTCAAAGCCGACCAATTGACAGTTGCGCATTTTGCTAGCCACATAGGTTTCACTACCGCCATCATTACCAACAAGGATAGCAACCAGATGAGGTTTACGACCGGTCTGTGTTGTAAATTCAGCCGCATCTAACGCAATTTGCTCTTTAATTTTTTCGGAAACTAGTTTACCATCTAATAGATTCATGTTTAGGAGATTTTATTGTATTTAAAAGGAGCTCAAGAGCTCCTTTATATGATGTTATTTTCGTTAATCTAATTTCAATACCGCCATAAATGCAGATTGCGGAATCTCTACGTTCCCAACCTGACGCATGCGTTTCTTACCCTTTTTCTGTTTCTCAAGGAGCTTACGCTTCCGTGAAATATCACCACCATAACATTTCGCCGTTACATCTTTACGTAAAGCTGAAATTGTTTCCCGAGCAATAATCTTTGCTCCAATTGAAGCTTGGATACGAATTTCAAATTGTTGACGTGGTAATAGTTCTTTCAATTTCTCACAGATCTTTTTACCAAAATCATAGGCGTTGCTCCGGTGTATCAACGAAGACAGTGCATCCACAGGTTCATCGTTAAGTCGGATATCCAGCTTAACCAGATCTGATTTCCGATACCCTATTTGATGATAGTCAAATGATGCATAGCCTTTAGAAATTGTCTTCAGCTTATCGTAGAAATCAAAAACGATCTCACCCATTGGCATTTCAAAAACCAACTCAACACGATCTGAAGTCAGATAGTGCTGATTCATAATCGTACCACGTTTCTGGATACAAAGTGACATAATTGGTCCTACGAAATCCGATTTCGTAATAATATTAGCTTTGATATAAGGTTCTTCAATCGAATCCAATTTACTTGGATCAGGTAGATCAGATGGGTTATGTACGATCACCTCCTCTTTATCTTTGGTCATATAGGCCTTATAGGATACGTTGGGAACTGTCGTGATAACAGTCATATCAAACTCGCGCTCCAGGCGTTCTTGAATGATCTCCATGTGGAGCATACCCAAGAAACCACAACGGAAGCCGAAACCTAAAGCCGCCGACGACTCCGGTTCAAACACTAGAGAAGCATCATTCAGCTGTAGACGGTGCATAGACTCACGCAACTCCTCATAATCTTCCGTATCTACAGGATAAATACCCGCAAAGACCATCGGCTTCACCTCTTCGAATCCTTGAATAGCCTCCGAGCAAGGACGATCTTTATGCGTGATGGTATCTCCTACTTTCACTTCACGTGCCTCCTTGATACCAGAGATAATATAACCTACATCACCGGTCTTAATGACTTCTTTGGGTACTTGATTTAATTTCAGTGTACCAATCTCATCGGCAAAATATTCTTTTCCCGTAGCGACAAATTTCACGCGGTCACCTTTACGTATTTCGCCATTTTCAACTTTAAAATAAGCCATGATACCACGGAAAGAGTTGAAAACAGAATCAAAAATCAAGGCTTGTAAAGGTCCCTCAGGATCACCCACAGGATGTGGAATACGTTCAACAATTGCTTCCAGAATATTCGGTACGCCAAGCCCCGTTTTTCCGGACGCAGGAATAATCGCGTCACGGTCACCACCGATCAAATCCACAATCTGATCTTTGACCTCTTCAGGCATCGCACCAGGAAGGTCCATTTTGTTGAGGATCGGAATAATTTCCAGATCATGTTCCAACGCCAGATATAAATTTGAAATAGTTTGTGCTTGAATACCTTGAGAGGCATCCACGATCAGCAAAGCGCCTTCACAGGCAGCAATTGAACGCGAAACCTCATAGGAAAAATCCACGTGTCCTGGAGTATCGATCAGGTTCAGGATATACTCCTGACCATCTTTTTTATAATTCATTTGGATGGCGTGACTCTTGATCGTAATACCACGTTCACGTTCCAAATCCATATTATCAAGTAATTGTGCCTGTGCTTCACGCTGACTGATGGTATTGGTATACTCTAAAAGGCGGTCTGCCAAAGTACTTTTGCCATGGTCAATATGCGCAATAATACAGAAATTACGAATGTGCTTCATATAGGATTTTTAAACTCTTTTGCTAAAAGGCAA
>JAIRVH010000102.1 GCA_031253985.1 Sphingobacterium sp. | reverse complement strand
CAAGTTTTCAGATTGCTGTTGTGCAAATCCTGTATTACTCAAAAGCGACAGGGCCGCCAAGGAATAAACGATTTTATTAAACTTCATATATGTAATTAATTATTTTTTTCTCTATTAATTGCTCCATCCCAAATAATTCCAATCAACTCCTCCATATTTTGTTCAGAAAAGCTCAGATCTTTGAATTTGATACTGTGAACAGTAGACAATGCAACTCCGATGTAACTAGCCACAAGCAGATGCACATTCACTTGTTTCAAAATTTTGCGGTCTATACCTTCCTGTAAAAAATCGACGACTTTATTTTGGCCGCCTACAGGTTCCTGTATCTCAGCCTTATTTTTTTCGTAATAAGGAGAGGAGAAGAATTGCTCAAAAAAACTGAAGACATGACCGTTTTCTAAATAGAATTTCACAAAATTACGCCACACGTGATAAAAGGAATCTTTGTAGCTGAAATCATCTTTTATACCATCAAAAATATAATCGTTTAACAATGCCCGACAATGTTTGAACAAGGCAAAGATGAGGTCATCTTTTGAAGGGAAGTAATGATAGATAGTTCCGATAGCCACATCTGACTCCTGCGCGATTTTGCTCATCGGCGTCCCGTGGAAGCCGTTTGTTTGTATAAGTTTTAGTGTGCTGGCAAGTACTGCCGCTATTTTTTCATTAGAATTCATCAATCGAACGTTCATTCGGTTGCAAAATTAGCGATTAATTTGTACCCAAAATGTCAGATTATTGTTATAAATCAATAAATATGAAACGATTTGGATCAATAATACAATAAGGAAAAAAGGTTAAAATTGTTTTTATGTTTTTATTTTTTTTGTCAAGGGGTAATGGAAGTGTTCCAAAGGCTCAATGAGGATGTTTAATGATTTCGTATAGCCCTTGATTCACATGGATGTGAGTCGCTATTTTTGACAATAGGGTGTAGGCTTTAAGTTGGGGAGGTGGTGATAAATAGAGGGGGAGCTCTTCGTAAAGCTCCCGTTCTATTATTGACAATTTTTTAGATTTTTTTCTACTTCATCCAAAGGAAAGCTTTCTTTTCCTTTATTGATTTTGGTGTTGATATAAGTCAGTACATAGGCGATATCCACAGCAGAGAGATTAGATGCCGGCATGACACTATTGAATTTTTTGCCTGCGACCTCCAGTTCACCAGACGTCCCATGCTTGATGATACAAGCTAGTTTAGGGCGATTAGCCTGAAAAAAGGTGGTATCTGTTAAAGGTGGGTAGAGGTTGCCCAATCCTTCACCTTTCTCTCCATGGCAATTTTGACAATGGGTGAGATATACTTTTTGACCATTGACAGCGTATTGTGCCGTTTTGATATCAACTTCACTCTGACAGCCTATCAACATAAGTAATAACGTGCCAATTGCCAGGCAGGTTGTTAGAAGAATACGCATGTTATTTTTTCGCCTCGCTCAATAAGGATGGTAGATCGTTCATTAGCTTTTTCACCTGCTCATCATTCGTACCGTCATAAGCACCTCGAATGCGTTTATCTTTGTCGATCAAAACAAGGTAGCCCTGATGATCATAGCCGCCGGGGGCATTTTTATCCTCTGCCGTATAAACCAGGTATTGATTGGCAAGGCCATAAATTTCTGCTTTCGTTCCTGATACAAATTGCCAATGGTTGTTGCTTACACCCAGTTTGTTCGCGTAATCTTTCAAAACATATGGCTGATCGTATTTAAAGTCGATACTATGGGACAGAAAACGAACCTCATCATTATCTTTATATTGCTGGTATATCTTTAAAAGATTGCGGTTCATTGTCGGGCAGATGCTTGGACAATGGGTAAAGAAGAAGTTGGCAACATACACTTTTCCATCAAAATCTTTATCCGAAATCATCGCACTATCCTGATTAAGGAGTTTAAATGGCGGTATTGTATGATAGAGGGTATCTACAATTTTTTTTCCATCAACTGTTTTTTCCACAGCCTCCCTTTCACCATAGATCGGTAAGTTTGTCTGACTATTATTTTTACAGGAAAAGAACCCAAGTAATAGAAAAGTTGCGCAGTAAAATTTAGTTATGGATCTCATGTTTTTATTTTTTGTTTTAGCATTTGACTCAACTTCCCGACTGTATCAATGCGTTCCGTGGCCATTTTGTTGAACTTCGTGAAGTCTATTGGACTTAAAAATTCTTTAATTTACCTTCACTTTCTTTGGAGACATTATCAAATATCTTTTTCATATCGCTTACTTTTTGAAGTTCTGTTTCAAAGTATTTGACATCTGTTGAATCCGGGTTGTAACCTTTCATCCAATCCATCATGTGGTCTGTAGCACTTTCTAAGTTAGCTTTTAATACACTCAGTTCTTTCCTTGTCGCAATGGTATCTAAATCTGTCCGGGCTGTTTTAATAGTTTTTAAATTGGCCAGAATGGAATCTATCTTGACGGCATCGCGGTCGAAATGGGCAATTTGGGGCATGATTTCATCATGGATTTTTATGGTTGAATCTTGTAACGCCTTTACGGTAGTTGCACCATTCCCATTTGTTCCACATGCTGCTATTGCCAAAGATGCGATAGCCAAAAAAGCGATTTTATTCATGTTTCTTGTTTTTGGTAATTGGACAAATATATCAATTTCTTATGGCTCGACATTTCGATTTCTGGACGGGAATGTAAAATTCAAGTCACGAATATAGGTTTCACAGCGTACAGTAGCACATAAGTCACCTGTTTTGTCTTTGATCTCCACGGTAAAATCTCTGACAACCTTTCCCTTTGTTCTGATCGTATGCGCACATTCTTCAAGTACTTCTTCGGAAAGGTTTACAGCATATTCTACGCTGGTCTTTCCGGGCTTCTTAAAAACGATCTGGGATGATTTTAGCCAGGCTACTGTTTTCTTGAAACCAATTTTTTGAAGATATTGATCGATCAGGATGGGAAATATAGGGTCTGCAGCGGCGAATATCGTTCCACCAAATAGCGTTCTGTTTGTATTGATATTGAATGGCGTCTTATATATTTTTACCTGGGCACCCTGAAAGCCGGGACTAATTTTTTTTACCCAGATTCCTTGAAATAGAAACGGCGGATAAATACGCAATAGCCATGTTAGGGCAAGTGGACTGTATCTCATGAAGCAAAAATAAAACAATGTATCGGAATATTTTCTGAAATCTTGGTTTTGTAGCTTCACTATGGTATTTTTACAGCTTCAAAAAACCTAAAATGTCAACACTAAAAGAAAATCGACCTGACAATAAAGTATGGTTACTGGTTATGATTGCATCACTGGGATACTTTGTCGATATCTATGATTTAATTATTTTTTCCATAGTTCGTATCCAGTCCTTCACAGATATTGGTGTTCCCGCTGAAGAAATGCGTGTAAAAGGTGAATTTGTGCTCAATATGCAAATGGGTGGTCTGCTATTGGGCGGAATTATCTGGGGAATTATTGGTGATAAATATGGCCGTTTAAAAGTGCTCTTTGGATCGATTCTTCTCTATTCTTTAGCCAATATTGCGAATGGCTTTGTCCATGATGTGCTTCTATATGGTATTATTCGCTTTGTCGCTGGTATTGGTCTGGCGGGAGAGCTAGGAGCAGGCATTACCTTGGTCTCCGAAAGTATGCACAAGTCAAAACGTGGTTACGGTACGATGTTGGTTGCGGGAGTCGGTGTTTTGGGAGCGATACTTGCTTATTTTGTGTCTGAGGAATTTAATTGGCGGACGGCTTATTTCGTTGGTGGTGGCATGGGCTTATTATTATTGCTTTTGCGTGTGGGGTCCTTTGAGTCAGGGTTGTTCAAGGAACAAGATAACGCTGGGGTAGTAAAAGGTGATATTCGCATGCTTTTTACAAATAAGAGCAGGTTAAAACGCTATATAAATTGTCTTTGTATCGGTCTTCCGATCTGGTTTGTTGTCGGTGTATTGGTAACGCAAGCCCCCGAAATAGGGAAGGCATTAGGCACTACAGATGTACTGAGTGCTGGTAAAGGAGTTATGTTTACCTATATAGGCATATCGCTGGGCGATGTATTAGCGGGTATATTTGCACAAGTTTTAAAATCCCGGAAGAAAGTTGTGCTTATTTGCCAGGTAATTATCATTTTCAGTTCGCTTTGGTACTTGTTGAGCGATGGTATTACTGCAACCAAATTTTTAGGTTTAGCATTTTTGATGGGCTTAGGGGTAGGGTACTGGGCTACATTTGTAACGATTTCGGCGGAGCAATTTGGTACCAATCTCAGAGCGACTGTGGCAACTACTGCGCCTAATTTTGTCCGGGGCGCCCTTATTCCATCAACAATGATTTATGGGTTGCTGGTCAATGCTTTTGGTATCGTACCGGCTGCCATTACCATGGTCTTATTGCTTTCAGGAATAGCGATCTATTCACTGACACAATTGGAAGAAAGTTTTGATAAAGATTTGGATTATCTAGAGGAATAGCAACTGAAAGGTATGTCTATTTTTTCTGACCCGGACACTTTTTACAACGTTTACCTTCTTTGTACTTTTTGCAGCACTTCTTAAAACAAGCACATGAAAAGTCAGAAAAAGGGTTCATGGCTGTATTTCTAAATTGAAACACATGGCCTTTGTTTTCTGACTCACCTACATCCATCATCGATTCAATAACTTCGTTCATGACGCAAAGTTACGATTTGTTTAAAACAATTCTAAATAATAAAAACTGTTTTTACATTTTTTTGATCAGATTCTCAATAATTTTAGGGAAGTATTGGTGTTCGAGTTGCTGCCCTTTAAACTTGATGATATCCAAGGTGTCGTTTGGATCGACTTTAAAACGCGCCTGATGGATAATTTCTCCTTCGTCGAAGTGTTCATTGGCAAAGTGTATTGTGATGCCATGTTCCTCTTCTTTATTCGCAAGAACAGCTTTATGCACGTGATCGCCATACATTCCCTTACCACCGTATTTTGGTAGGAGGGCAGGATGAATATTAATGATTTGATTCGGAAATGCTTTCAGTAGATTGGTTGGAACAAGCCAAATAAAACCTGCTAAGACAATAAGATCAATATTTAAGTTCTTCAGTATATTGACAACGTTGTCTGTTTTGTAAAATTCTTCACGATCGAAAATATGTGCCGGGATTTCAAAATTGTCTGCCCGCTGAATAACGTATGCATCAGGATTGTTAGATAAGATCAAGGCAACCTCAGCTTCATCTGAATATTTAAAATGTTCCATTATCTTTTGAGCATTGGAACCTGAGCCTGAAGCAAAAATAGCAATTCGTTTTTTCACGATTAATAAGTATTAATAGATTTGATCGATTTAAAAATTAGCCCAAACTTACGGATTTTTTGTAAAAAAACTAAAATATTAGTGTATTGACGCACATTTTTAGGTATTATTGATTAAAATTAATTGAATATTCATTGTTGGTTTAAAATTCTTTAACATGAGGTTTTTTTATTCTCTATTTTTTGTAAGTGCTTTTTTTTTAATTCAACCTGTGTTTGCACAGGCGCCTAAGGCACTTCCAGCCTTTACTTTTGATGAGGTTTATCAAACAGGCAAGTTTAATTCGGATAAATTGCCAAAGTCGGGCTATATCGTATTGAATTTTTATGATCCCGGTTGTGGGCATTGTCAGAAAATGGGGGCGGGCATTGCACAGAATTTGGCTAAGCTAAAGAATGTTTCATTTTATTTTATCTCCATGAATGATAAAGCCTATGTGGATGGTTTTATTAATATGCATGCTAAGGCCTTAAAAAATGCAGCGAATGTAAAGTTTTTATTTGATGCCGGAACGCAGTTTATCGAAAAATTCAAGCCCAGTAATTATCCATCCTTATATATTTATGATGCGAAAACGAAAATGCTGGTACAGCATTTGGACGGAGAGGATGATGTAAAGAAGCTATTAACAGCACTAAGAATCAGTAGTTAATGGTTAGTCTGCAAGGTATAAAAGCGAAGCGCCCGGTATTTCTGCCGGGCGCTTCGCTTGTTATTAGTCTTGTTTATTGATGAAGACAAATTTACCGTCAAATACATCCAGTCGGATAATGGAATCGCGACTTACTTTTCCGGATAATATTTCCTTCGAAAGTTCATTCAGGATACGTTTCTGAATAACCCGTTTTAATGGCCTTGCTCCATAGATTGGATCATAGCCAAGCTGTGCTAACCAGTCCATCGCTTCGTCTGATGCTGTGATAAAGATATTTTGTTCGGCCAGCTGTTTCTGAACATGGGCAAATTGCAACCTAACAATATCTCCGATTTCGTCTCTGCTTAACGGCGTAAACATAATGACTTCATCGATACGGTTCAGAAACTCCGGACGGATCGATTGTTTCAGCAGGTCAAATACCTCGTTGCGTGTTTTGGCAATGATCTCCTCTCTATTGTCATCACTTAGATGGCTGAAATTTTCTTGTATAATATGAGAGCCCGTATTGGACGTCATAATAATAATCGTATTCTTGAAGTTTACTGTACGGCCTTTATTGTCCGTCAGATGGCCATCGTCCAACACCTGCAAGAGTATGTTAAATACATCAGGATGAGCTTTTTCAATTTCATCGAGCAGAACCACCGAATAAGGACGTCTCCGGACAGCTTCTGTCAATTGACCGCCTTCATCATAACCTACATATCCGGGAGGCGCTCCAATCAAACGGGAGACCGCATGCCGTTCCTGATATTCCGACATATCAATCCGTACCATGGACTGTTCGTCGTCGAACAAGAACTCAGCCAATGCTTTTGCCAACTCTGTTTTTCCGACACCTGTGGTACCTAAGAATATAAACGATCCTATAGGCCTTTTTGCATCGTTTAGGCCGGCTCTTGAGCGGCGTATTGCATCTGAAATTGCTTCTATTGCTTCATCCTGACCAGCAACACGTTTATGTAATTCCTCTTCTAGATTCAGCAATTTTTCGCGCTCAGACTGAATCATTTTACTGACGGGTATTCCAGTCCACTTAGCGACAACATCGGCAATATCTTCAGAAGTCACTTCCTCTTTCAGCATACGTTTGCTTTCCTGTTTTTCGGCGAGCTCAGCTTTCAGTTTCTCTACTTTCTCCTGCGCCTCTTTGATTCGGCCGTACCGTAATTCCGCAACCTTGCCGTAATCGCCGGAGCGTTCCGCCTGTTCGGCTTCGAGTTTGTAATTTTCAATGTTTTCAATTTCCTGGTTTACATTGTCAACCAAACTCTTTTCCTCTTGCCATGCAGCGCGCAGCGTATCACGTTCAGCAGATAGATTGGCTATACTTTCTGAAAGCTCTTGCACTTTTTTATCGTCGTTTTCACGTTTCAACGCTTCGCGCTCGATTTCCAGTTGCATAATGCGACGTTCCAGTTCATCGACTGCCTCAGGTACAGAATCCATCTCCAGACGTAATTTGGATGCAGCCTCGTCGATTAAATCAATCGCCTTGTCTGGTAGGAAACGGTCTGCAATATAACGTTGCGATAGTTCTACTGCTGCAATAATGGATTCATCCAGTATGCGAACCTTATGGTGCGTTTCGTACCGTTCTTTCAATCCACGCAGAATGGATATGGCATCTTGCGTATCTGGTTCTTCTACCATAACCTTTTGGAATCGACGTTCCAGGGCTTTGTCCTTTTCGAAATATTTTTGGTATTCGTTTAATGTTGTAGCTCCAATGGCCCGAAGTTCCCCTCTGGCCAGTGCCGGTTTAAGGATGTTAGCTGCGTCCATCGCACCTTCACCACCACCTGCACCCACTAAGGTGTGGATCTCATCGATAAAGAGGATAATTTCGCCGTTGGAATCAGTAACTTCTTTAACAACAGCTTTTAAGCGTTCTTCAAATTCCCCTTTATATTTAGCTCCAGCGACCAGGGCGCCCATATCCAAGGAGAATACGATTTTAGATTTTAGATTTTCCGGAGCGTCACCTTTTATAATTCTGTATGCAATACCTTCAGCAATAGCGGTTTTACCAACCCCTGGTTCACCGACGAGTATAGGGTTGTTTTTGGTACGGCGTGAAAGGATCTGCATGACGCGTCGAATTTCTTCGTCGCGGCCGATAACAGGATCCAATTTGCCAGATTCAGCATACTCATTTAAATTTCGAGCATATTTTCCCAAAGCATTATAAGTCGCTTCAGCATTTTGATCGGTTACCCGGCTGTTTCCGCGCAATTCTTTTATGGCGGTCTTTAAGTCCTTTTCAGTTACGCCCTGCGATTTTAGCAGGGTTGAGGTCTTGTCGGATGTGGCTAGAATACCTAATAGTAAGTGCTCCACAGAGACAAATTCGTCATTGAATTCCTTTAAATACCCTTGTGCTTTCTGCAGCGCATTATTCGCATCGCTACTTAAATAAATGTTGCTTCCACTTACTTTAGGAAATCCTTCAATCTGCTTGTCGAGCTCAGTTCCTAAATAGGTGATATTGACGTTTAGTTTCTTTAATAAGTGGCTGACAACGTTTTCATCCACAGTAAGTAAAGCTTTTAAAATATGCGCAGTTTCAATAGCCTGTTGTTGATGGCCGGCTGCAATTTCTGACGCTTTTTGTATGGCCTCCTGAGCCTTGATTGTATAATTGTTAAAATTCATTGTTATGATCTTAATTAAAGTTTTGTTGATACGTCTAATTGATAACAATCGAAGTGCCATTCAGGTTTTAGCTGCTATTTCGGAAAAAATGGCAATCTTTTTTATTGAATCATGACAAATTTTCAGCTATTTAAAATAATACGCTTGATTTTTAAATAATTGGCTTAGCAGACAGAAAAATTGTTGTGATCGACTTGCTTTTTTGATTGAAGCTTTCGATATTTGCAGCATCTTAAAACGGTCAGACGTTGTAAGATTGAGAAGAAGTAACGCCTCTTTAGCTCAGCTGGTAGAGCAACTGACTTGTAATCAGTAGGTCATTGGTTCGATCCCGATAAGAGGCTCTTAAGCACAAGCATTAAACTTCTTTAAAAAGCCTCTTTAGCTCAGCTGGTAGAGCAACTGACTTGTAATCAGTAGGTCATTGGTTCGATTCCGATAAGAGGCTCTTTGAGCGACACTCATTAAAATTCATCGAAAGCCTCTTTAGCTCAGCTGGTAGAGCAACTGACTTGTAATCAGTAGGTCATTGGTTCGATCCCGATAAGAGGCTCAAAAAAATCCCCAAGATTTTCTTGGGGATTTTTTGTTTAATCTAAGGTCAATTTTGCAGCAGTGGCAATTTTCTTGGGTATATCCGTATTGTCCATTTTCTGATTGAATAGTTCTGATCCGGCTCCGATAGCATATACCGGTGCGTAAGCTGCCGAATGATTGTTGGAAGCCCAGCTAATTGACCCCATACGGTTCAGGATGGAGATACTTAATGCCGCTATTTTATCGTCACTAGCATAAAGACTTTTTGCCGTCTCATTCTGATGATCGACAAAGCTTTTTTGATAGGCATCCTGGAGCGCTTTACGATCTGTTTCGGGAACTTCTATTTTGGAAAACAGACCTGTTTGCATAGAGATCAGATTTTTTAAATCATCCCAGGTAGCAGTTGGATGATCTTTACGCAAATTGCCGATTGCATTTGATAGTTCTGACTGCGAGGTCTTTTGGTGGGATAATATCCTGGTTTTAAGAGAGGAACTCCCATTTCCGATACCTAATCCTCCCGTTTCGTGGTCTGCAGTAACAACAATCAACGTTTCTTTTGGGTATTTTTGATAAAATTCATAAGCCAGTTGTGCTGAAGCATTGAAGTCCAGGACTTCCTGAATAGTTGTTGCGGCATCATTGGCATGGCAGGCCCAATCGATTTTGCCACCCTCGATCATCAGAAAAAAGCCCTTGCTATTGTCCTGATGAAGTGCAGTGATTGCTGCAGCAGTCAGGTCAGCCAGTTTTAAATCTTCCGGTTTTTGGTCTATGGCATATTTGAGGGCATCTGCAGGCGTGCCATCCGAATTCATGAATATCATCTTATCAGCCTTATTGCGCTTTTCGCTGTAGGCATCCTTCCCCTTGACGATGGTATAACCGGCCTTTTCTAATAATGGAATAAGAGAAGGTGCTTTTTTTCCGTCGAATGTTGTTTCGGGTTTTAAAAAATTGGAACCTCCAAAAAAATCAAAATTGGAATTGATAATCTCGTGGCCGATCTCATAGTACATGTCGCGGTCCGGCTGATGGGCATAAAAGGAAGCCGGGGTGGCGTGGTCAATGCTTACACTTGTAATGATACCCACTTTTTTACCCTGTTCCTTGGCTGCATAGGCAATGCTTTTATAGGAGATAGTTCCTGTACTATCCATCCCGATCACCCCGTTTTTCGTTTTTTTTCCAACAGCAAGGGCGGTACCTCCGGCACCAGAATCCGTTACGCCGTTTGACAGTGAATGAGTGGAAGCGAATCCTACATGTGGAAATTGGGTGAAAACCATTGGAGTAGGATTACTTTTATGTTGGGTTTCTGCCTGATGAATTTCAGTTAAATTAACTTGATTGAGCCCCATGCCGTCACCGATTAGATAAAAGATGTACTTTGCTTCTTGGCTGAAAGCAGGAAAAGCATGTATAAGTGTGAAGAGAAAAAGAAATAAAACGTGTTTTTTCATTTGAATGATTGTTATTTTTAAAATAACACAAATTACAACCTTCGCATTAGTTTATTGTTAAATCCATATTATGAATACTCTTTATTGCAGTTGTACTTGTTCGCTAGCGATTGTCTACTTGCGGATAAAAAATCAGTAGAAAAAGGGTAGAGGAATAGTGGAGCGGATCCGAACAAGGGGTGAAATAACGGTCGAAGCTGTCCTGTACAAAAGCAAGGTGATACAGCGTGAGCGCTACAGACCCAAAAAGCCACTGCAGACCTAAAACTCCAGCTAGCCTGCTGTACAGGATAGAGAAGCTGATCAAAGTTTAACTTATTAGCTTCAGGATAGCGGTAAGCAAATTTTGAGAAAAGGTTAGGAATTTGCTGCTGTTAATGTTTTGATATCCTTCACGGAAACTAAATTCATTTTCTCTCGACATTGATCGATTGCATGAAGCATTGCGGCAGCAACCTGCGCAACAGGGAGAGCCTCGTATGTTTTGAATAATCCGATGCTATTGAAGATACGAAGCGCACCAATGGATATTTTTTCGCCTAAGCGATCTGTATTTGGCCGAATGAGGCCCCCTGGCTGGACAATAATAAGTTTTTTGAAATCAAGGGACTTGATGTGTTGTTCAAGGCTCCCTTTCATACGGTTATAAAAGATCTTCGACTTTGGATCTGCATTAACGGCCGACAGTAAAACGAAAACTGGACAGTCATTTTTTTTAGCCAGTGCTGCAAATTGTAAATTAAGATCATGGTCTATTTTCCATTGTGCTTCCTGACCACCCGCATCCTTGATTGTGGTGCCGAGACAGGAAATAGCAACGTCGCCTTGAATATAGGTGTCAAAGTCCGCCAGGCTGTCGAAATTCACGACAACCTGTTTTAGCTTGGTATGTTCTTTAAAGGAAATACGACGTAAAAGGACAACAATTTCCGTAATTTTATCAGATTTTAACATCAAATCTACCAGCGCTCTTCCTGTAGCACCAGAGCCGCCAATTAAAACTACTTTCATGATCTATGTTTGTTTTTTGTATTTATATGCGACGAAGTGTTTATCTAGTCAGTCAGCCAAAAGGAAGGATTTATAATTAATCTTTATAATTTGGTTTCCCTGGTGTAAAACGGACAATAGATTGATCTAGTCTGAGAGTATCAGCCACCGTGATGAGGTCTTCTTCAACAATAAAATTTTGATCAATAGAAGTCTTTATCGTGGTAAAATCCTCCTGATCTGCGTCTTGAAAATATAAGAGCGATTGAATGGTAGAAACAGCCACAAGTTCAAGCAATTCATCCTCGCCTTCGAATCCTACATAGAAAAAATCTGCCATAATGATTTAATTGATGTTATACGAATATACTTTTTTTTTCTGAAAGTGCCTGATCTTATTTGCCAGAAAGAACCTTCAGTTTGCTTTCATTGCTGTTGGTGTCTGCGAAGTCATGAAGGTTTTATTTTTAAAATTTATCAAATTAGGGCGAGAACTTTGGGGACTGATAAAAGCTGTGTCAAAATTTGTTGAAATTTAAGTTTCTTTCAGCTCGCTTTGGGTAGCTAAGCTAAAATACATTATATTTGGTATAGTCATTTTATAGATAATACAATAAATTTTGATAACAATGGATAGAGAGCAGATACAAAATTGGCTGGATAATGGTTATGATATACTTCATCATGGGAGACCAGTGAAAGTTGAAGGCGATTTGTGGGATTACATCGATGGGTTGGGCAGTTATGAGAACGTGTATGTCTTGCGGGAGTTGATTTATTGGACAGAGGAAGAGCTGGCAAATATTGGCAAATAGTTTTGAGATCCTGAATGCCTATATCCAGGATCCCTTTCAGATACTATTCTTCCCCTAGAATACTATATTGCGTTTGAAAGCGCAGCCAAGTTCGATCAGGGAGTCCGTTTTGGCAATTCCCGGAATGTTATCGATCTTTTCATAAAGCAATTGCCGCATATGTTCATGGTTTTTAGCAATAATCTTTATATATAGGGTATAGTTTCCTGTAATGTAGTAGCATTCTGTGACTTCAGGTATTTTCTTTAGTTCTTCAATAACCCGGCTTGAGTCATGGTCTTTTTCTAAGCTCAGCCCTGTAAATGCCCCCCAGTCATAACCCAGCTTCTTTTCATTCAGCACAGGTTTTATCCCTGCTAATATCCCTTGTTCGGTCAAACGGTTGATTCGTTGATGAATCATGGTATTGGATACGCCCATAGCCGTAGCTATCGCAGAGAAGGCCATCCGTCCATCTTCATCCAAATATTTTAGAATTTTGAGGTCGAAGTCATCTATGTTAGTCATGTAAGTAGCGGTTTAAAAGTTAATTTTAATATTTTAACACGAATTTAGCGTTAAATTTTATTTATTAGACAATAAAATAGTAAATATTGTATATTTGTTCTTATTTGAAAAAATCCAAATTATGAGTACAGTATCTAAACAAGGGAAAGGCGAGCTATTCATTGCCAAAGAAGAAAAATATGGAGCACACAATTATCATCCTTTGCCAGTTGTATTGGAGCGGGCGGAAGGAGTCGTCGTGTGGGATGTGGATGGTAAGTCGTATTTTGATTTTTTGTCGGCTTATTCTGCTGTCAATCAGGGACACTGCCATCCGAGGATTATCAATGCTTTAAAGGAGCAAGCGGAGAAATTGACACTTACCTCGAGAGCATTTTACAATAATAAGCTGGGTGATTTTGAGGAAATGCTTTGTCAACTTTTTGGATTTGATAAGGCTTTGGTGATGAATTCTGGTGTTGAGGCCGTGGAAACTGCCATGAAGCTTTGCCGGAAATGGGGTTACCAGGTGAAAGGTATACCTGCTAACCAGGCGAAGATCGTTTTTGCAAAAGATAATTTTCATGGGCGGACAATTTCCGTGATATCTGCGTCGAATGATGTAACAGCAACAAATGAATTCGGTCCTTTTGTTGACGGCATTGTTCTGGTTCCATATAATAACACCGATGCTTTAGAGCAACTATTTAAAGAAGATAAAAATATAGCTGGCTTTATTGTTGAACCGATTCAGGGTGAAGCGGGTATTGTTGTTCCTGACGAAGATTATTTGAAGCGTGTCAGGCAGTTATGTACAGCCTATAATGTATTGTTTATCGCTGATGAAATTCAGACTGGTATAGCCCGGACAGGAAGTATGCTGGCATCTTATGCGATTGCTGATCAGCAAAGTGAAAGCAAGCCTGATGTATTGATTCTCGGAAAGGCCTTGTCTGGCGGCGTATTGCCTGTGTCGGCTGTATTGGCAAATGATGCGATTATGCTGTGTATAAAGCCTGGTGAGCATGGTTCTACTTATGGTGGCAACCCATTGGCCTGCGCAGTGGCTATGGAAGCACTCAATGTGGTCCAGGAAGAAAACTTGACAGAGCGGGCTCGTCAAATGGGTACATTGTTTCTGAATGGTCTACGCGATATAGCGACTCGATGTGATTTAATTACAGAAGTTCGCGGAAAAGGCCTGTTGACAGCCATAGTAATAAATGCGGATGAAGAAAGTGATTTAGCCTGGAATATCTGTCTTGAATTTAAAGAAAATGGACTTTTAGCCAAACCTACACACGGTAATAAAATCCGTTTAGCTCCCCCGTTGGTTATCACGGAAGAGCAAATAAAGACCTGCTTGGAAATTATTGAACGATCGTTGACTAATCTGAAGTAGTGTATGGAGAAGATGATTGAATTGATTAAAAATAGATCGGATATCGGCGCCGGAACAAGGGGGTCGGACTTGGGAATAGACGCTATTGAGATAGCAGCAATAAATAAAGGAAGTCAGTATTTTATTAATTATCCTTTTGTTGATGTGCCGACCCGAAACAGCTCCATCTACCAGAATGATAATCACCCTTTTGGCAAGCATATTCAGCAGATCTACGAGCAATGTAAACAAGTTGCCTCCACAGTTGAAGATAGTCTTTCTTCGGGCAATTTTCCATTGGTTTTTTCCGGCGACCATTCATCAGCGATGGGAACGATCAGTGGGATAAAATCTGCCTATCCAGACAAAAACCTCGGCGTGATTTGGGTAGACGCCCATGCTGATATTCATTCGCCCTACACAACGCCCTCCGGAAATATGCACGGAATGCCGTTGGCTGCCATGTTGAATGAAGATAATATGGGCTGCAAAATCAATGAAATTGATGAATCTACCCGGGAATTCTGGAATAAACTGAAGCGAATAGCAGGTGCGGCAGGTAAAATCCAAGCCAACCATTTGATTTATTTTGGGGTAAGGGACACTGAAGAGCCGGAAGATCTATTAATTGACCGTTTAGGAGTCAGAAACTACCGTGTCGAAGATACGAGACAGCGTGGAATAGCAGATTGTGTAAAAGAGGCTTTGACTGCGCTGGGAGATTGTGATATGGTTTATATCTCGTTTGACGTGGATAGTATGGATAGTGAATTGATATCGGATGGCACGGGCACACCAGTACCTAAAGGATTCTTACCGAGGGAGATCGTCCTCATTTTGGAAGAGATCATTCGATCTGGAAAAGTAGTCTGCTTTGAAATTGTGGAGGTTAACCCATTATTGGATAATAAGGGTAACAAGATGGCCGAGGTTGCATTCGATATATTAGAACGGATCACGCCTTTAATTGAATTTAAATCGAGTAGTTAACCGTTTTTGAATAAGGTGTTTAAAGCCCTTTTGCTGATTGAAAGATCAACAAAAGGGCTTTTTCATAAACGGATAGCTCGATTAAATTGGAAAAATTCGACGAACTATCGGGTTAAAATAGGGGCTGCTCTGTGTTATTTAATATTCTGTTAACATGTTTAGCGTACATTTACACCTATCCATTGTTCACTTCAACTATGCGGATTTCTTATAAGATTATATTATTGGTATTTTTTTCCATGCAGCTGTGCCTGTGCCGGTTGAGTTATGCTCAGGTAACCTCCTTTAAAGATATTAGGCTGTTAAGCCAAAATCATCCTGATTCGGCAATTATGCTGGTCAAAAAACGGTATGCGAAAGCCGTGGCCGATAAGGATTTACTCGTGCAGGCCAGTTGTTTGCAGGCAATTGGTTGGCTTTGTGTCAATCAAGGTCACTATGGACAAGCGCAGGATTACTATTTCCAGGCAGACCGTATCTATACGCAGCTCAATGCAAAGCAGCTTCTGGCATCCAACTGGAGCGACATCGGAGAACTCAATATTTTTAATAAACAGCACAATTTGGCTAAGATTTATTTCAATAAAGCCTTGCATTCTTTCAGGACAGCGGGAGATAAAAACGGGGAGGCAAGTGTCTTGGGGAATATTGGCCATTTATTTGAGAAAGTGGCCAACTATGATTCCGCTTTTGTGTATCAAAAGCGGGCTTTGTCGATTTACAAGGAAGTGGCGAATAAAAATGGCGAAGCGAAGATCCACGAAAACTTGGGAAGCATTTATGAAGACCTAGCGAAATACGATAGTGCATTTTATCATTTTGAGAAAGCTAGCGATCTCTATCGGGAAACAAAAGATAACTATGGACTGATTGTGGTACTGAATAATATGGGCGATATTTTCAGAAAGACCAATAGATTTCCGGAGAGTATCAAACTGACGCAATCTGCTTATCAGATGGCCGAAAAATTGGGTGATGTGTATCAGATGGCGGCGACGACAAAAGATCTGAGCAAAACCTATGCGTTGAGCAACCAGCTGGATAGTGCCTATTTTTATGCGGAAAGGAGCCGCAAATTGGTGCTCGAACTTTACAGTGTAGACGGTGCCCGGCACACCGCCTTTTTTCAGGCACTCTATGATATGAATCAGAAAGCAGAAGAGATTGAAAAATTACAGGTCACAAAGAAAATCAATTTAATCATGTTATGGGGAACAATAGTCGTGTTGGTTTTACTTATTGTGTTGTCCTATGTATTGTACAGTCGCCAGAAAATTAAGATCAAAAACCAGATTACTGAATCCCGGAAGCAGGAAGCAGAACGCGAATTGACCGAAATTGCACTTAAAAACCAGTTGCTTGAAGATAAACAGCTTAAACAGGAACTCACGCTAAAGCAGAAGGAATTGACCTCTCATACCCTCAATCTGATCCGCAATAACCAGTTTTTGGAAGAGCTACGTGATGAATTAAAAGTGATGGTCAAAGATGAGCGTCGGGACCAAAAGCGGCAAATGCAGCAATTGGTTTTACAAATCAATGAAAACATTACCCAGGGGGTTCATTGGAAAGAATTTATGGGAACTTTCGAAAGGGTGCATCATAGCTTTTTCGAAAAACTTATTCAACGATTTCCCGATTTGACAGCGGCAGATATGCGATTGATAGCGTTGCTTAAAATCAATTTGAACAATGCAGATATCGCGGTTTTATTGGGCATATCACAAGATAGCCTTCGGGTTGCCAGACATAGGCTACGAAAAAAAATGAAATTGGAACAAGGAGAAGATCTTGCTGGCTACCTTTTAACTGTTTCATAATTTATTAACATAAGGGTAATAGAACCTTAATGGCGATTATTTAAGGTGTAAGCAATTGTTGTTTAGTGTTTTATTGTTTTTTGTTTCCTTGTTGTATAGTGCTCGTTTTGCCTTGTTTCCTTGATGTAACGCCCGAAATTTTGCCAGATTGAAATTGGCTGTCATCTTTGCGACAACAATCAAAGATTCATAATAATCTAAGCAAAATGAAAAATTTTTTAACGGTATTACTTGCCTCCAGTATTTCGGTCAGCACAGCCTATGCGACCAAAATAAAAGGGAAGGTTTTGGATGTACAGAGCGGCGAAGCTATTGTCGGTGCTACCGTGTTTCTGGAACAAAGTGGCTTATCCACCAAAACGCAATTGGATGGTTCATTTGAATTCAAAGGATTATCAGCAGGTATGGACAGAGTTCATATTAAACACATGGCCTATGCTGAATTGATTAAGGAAATTGAGATCCAAAAAGAAAACACACCGCACTTCATTTTTCAATTGATTTCTACGGAACAGACTTTAATGGAGGTTACTGTGAAAGGTCGACGAAATGGAGGGGACGATGATCAAAGCGCAAGACGTTTGGAAAAAAATGCTTCGCAAATTATGAATGTCGTTTCGGCCCGCGCGATTGAAATTTCTCCGGATATTACCGTAGCAAATGTTGTACAGCGTGTGTCGGGGGTATCCATCGAAAGAAATTCAAATGGCGAAGGACAATACGCTATCTTAAGGGGGATGGATAAGCGTTACAACACGACCTTGGTTAATGGTGTGAAGGTACCTAGCCCTGACAATAAATATCGTTATGTACCCTTGGATTTATTCCCGTCCGATATGTTGGAACGATTGGAAATCTATAAATCACTAACACCAAACATGGAAGCTGATGCGGTAGGTGGGGTTGTCAATATGGTGATGAAATCGGCACCGAGTAAACTATTGCTTCAGGCAAATTTGGCAACAGGTTACAGTCAACGTTATTTTAATCGCGATTTTGGAAGTTTTTCAACAGGTGGAACTTCAGTAAAATCTCCCTATGAACTGAACGGAAAGAGTTATAATGCGACCTCAGCAGATTTTAATAAGGGTGCATTAGATTATACCTATAAAAAACCTTTGCCCGACTTTGTTGGTAATCTGACCATAGGCAATCGGTATCTGAATGACAAGTTAGGTGTTATTTTAGGGGCGAGCTACCAAAATTTACATCGTGGAAGTCATTCTGTTTTCTACAAATCGTCTGTTGTTGGTGTAAATCCCAATGCGGTAATCACCGAGCAGAGTGATCGTCAATATGATGAACAGCAACAACGTTTGGGTTTGCATAACAAGATCGATTATCGATTTAATCCGAATCATCGGATTAGCTTTTATCAAATGTATGTGAATTTGAATAACCTGCAGTTACGTGATGCGGTAAACACCATATACAATGGTCAGTATGATCCAAGCATCGGTAAAGCCGAGTTGACCTATGTGACACGGAGCCGAAAAACACAGCAACAAATTTATAATGGTACGCTACAGGGCGATCATCACTTTTTAGATAACCGGTTGAATGTTCGCTGGTCAGGTGTACTTTCTTCGGCGCGCAATCAATTACCTCAAAATACGATGATTAGTCTGGATGGAGTAGAAGAAAATTTTGAGCGCAAACGTACTTCTCTTGTCAACAAATCTCCTGTAACCTATCGTTGGGAACGTAACACAGATAATGATCATGCAGGCTATTGGGATATCGCCTATAAGGTTCCGATGGATCACAGTAAGCTGGAATTGTCTACCGGTGGTCTGTTCCGTGATAAACAGCGCAGTAGTTTTTACAACAATTATAATCTCTCTCCAGCTTCGGCAGAAGAGGCAAAGTATAAATACGGCGTGGATTTTCAGCGGTATACTGATCTAAATTTGACCGTTACCAATCCAACAGGGGCCGTCGCAAACCCATTAACCTACGATGCCAACGAGAAGACGACTGCTGTATATGGGATGTTCAATTATGAGAACGATAAATGGCAAATGATCGGTGGCATCCGGATGGAGCATACCAATCAAGATTACAAATTATTGTTTCCCGCTGGGGAAAAAAGACCTGAAGGATCACAAATTTATACAGAATGGCTACCCAGTTTGACCATGAAATATCATTTGGACGACAAACAACAGCTTCATGCTGCTTACTATCGTGCATTAAACCGTCCTGGATTTTATGAGATCGTTCCTTCAAGTGTGGTTAATGAAGAGTTTTTAGAGAAAGGAAATCCAGATTTAAAACATGCCTTGGCCGATAACTTTGATTTAAGGTATGAATTGTTTCCGGAAGCCTCTTCTCAATTTCTCGTGGGTATGTTCTATAAAAAGATTAAAAACCCCATTGAATATACCTTTCAGCCGGATGAGGTCCGCAAGCAGGATGTATACTACACACCGGGCAATTTTGGTAACGCCAACAACTTTGGTGTCGAAGTTGATTATATCAAGTATATCCAGAAATTTGGTGTTAAGGCCAATTATACCTATACCCATTCGCGCATAACGACCTCGAAGAGGTCCCGTCGAATCAATGAGACCACACAGGATCCTGAAGCGATTATTGTCGACCAAACACGTCCGCTTTATGGTCAGGCAGCGCACGTGGCAAATCTATCCCTGCTTTATAAAGATGCTAACAAAGGTTGGGAAGGACAATTGGCAGGGTCTTATACAGGTTCACGTATCAACACCGTATCCCAGTTCCTGAATGATGATTTATGGCAAAAAGGATTTATTCAGCTCGATGCTTCCGTTGAAAAGAAATTTAGGGCAGGCTGGGCCATTTTTGCTAAGGCCAACAACATTTTGAATACACCAATGGAATTATATGTAAAGGGAACAAATCCCGAAAATGAGAAGATAGCCGAAAAGCTGATCGAAGGTGGAAATACACTTATCAGAAAGGATTTGTATGGACAAAACTATATTCTTGGTTTACGCTATTCATTTAACAAATAATAGAAGTAAAGACGGAAATTTAAAAATATACAGATGAAAAATAAATCTATTTTATCGTTGTTGGCATTGTTTACGGTGCTGCTAACCGCTTGTGAAAAAGCGAATATTGATGTGGATACTTCCGACGCCGATGGCAGTGCTATTGGTGAGGTATCTGGTGTGTGGAGTAAGGGAAGTGTACAACATATCAAGGGAGATATTGTTATTCCTGCAGGAAAGACCTTAACGATTGAAGAAGGAGTTACCATTTTAATGGATTCAGTAAATAAACCAGAGATTGTTGTTTTGGGTAATTTATATGCATTAGGCACCCCTGAAAATCCGGTAAAGTTTACGGTTGAAGAGGGATATAAGACAAAAACGAATGAATTTGGTAAGCTTTGGGGGGGGATTTTGGCAGCACCAAGTTGCCAGGAGCTTGTTTTAGACAATACAATCATCGAATATGGTGGTGCAATTACATCGGATGCTTCGACCTCTGTGAAGATGGGGTTGTATAAAAAAGTATCTGGTGAGGCGTTGCCAGCATTGTGGTTTTCAAATCCGGAGGGGAAGTTAGTGGTTCAGAATAGTACCGTAAGTCATTTTCATGAGGACTGTACGTATATTGAGGGGGGAAAAATTATTTTCGCCAACAACCGCTTTTTTTCTAATGGCGTGACCGGTGGTGAAGCGATGAACTTTAAATCGGGCTGTCTTGCCGATGTCGCCTATAACTTGGTTTATAGCGTAAATACAAATGCGCTGAAATTGTCCAATTCAGGGGATCGGACTCCGCAGGCCTATATTATTGTTTATAATAATACCATGCTCAACACCGGATGGCGCAGACCTACTGCAAAAGGAGGTTCTATTTGGTTGGAAGCATCTGTCAGAGCCGAGATTTATAATAATCTATTTGCCAATACACGGTTTGGAGTCAAGCGGGACCCTAAAAAACCGGAAGACAGCCGTTCGGTGTCAAGCAATAATTGGTATTATGGCTATAGTCAATTGACTGTAGATCAGTTTCAGGTTGGTAAAAATGATATCGTAGGTGGCAGTAATGATGTCAGGGGCAAGGTGGCAGGGGAGAATAACCCTAAATTTGCCGCCTATCCTTTAGAAACACCAGTTGACAACTATGTGTTTAATACAGCGTGGGATTTTCATCTCCAGGGAAATTCTCCGGCATTAAAGGCGGGTACCCTAGCTTTTAAACCTCATTTTACAAGTGGTTTGGTCATGTCAAACGGCTTAACCTATAATTCTCCTGAACCTGCAGTTTATGTAGGTGCATATGGTACCAAATTTTAATTTATTTCATGTAATGACAAACTATAAAACAGTACTCTCGATTGCTGCTGGAGCAGTTGCACTGCTTCAATCAGCTTGCAAAACCCCTCAACAAAATGGCTCTAACCCGGTTAAGCCTGTTATCGTTACCGATGCGGTACGTTATGATTCAGATGATCCTGCGATTTGGATCAACAAGACAGATCCCAGTAAAAGCTTAATTATTGCCACAGATAAGGATGCTGATGGCGCATTATACGTATACGATCTGGAAGGTAAAACCGTGAAAGAAAAAGTAGTCTCAAACCTAAAACGTCCGAACAATGTTGACGTGGCTTATGGTTTGCTATTGAACGGGAAGCCTGTAGATATTGCGGTGACAACAGAGCGTATGACCCATAAATTACGTGTATTTTCATTACCAGATATGAAACCTATTGATCAGGGCGGACTAGACATGTTTGTCGGTGAGACTGAGCCAGAATTTAGAGATCTTATGGGAATAGCCCTTTATACTGCTCCGAAAGGAGAGATCTACGCGATTGTCGGTCGGAAAAATGGACCAAAGGATGGTTATCTGGGACAGTATTTATTGGAAGATAATGGTTCGGGGGCCGTGAAAGCAACCTTGGTGCGCAAGTTTGGTTCGTTTAGCGGAAAAAAGGAAATCGAGGCGATAGCGGTCGATAATGAACTTGGTTATATTTATTATTCGGATGAACAAGTTGGTGTAAAGCAATATTATGCTGACCCTGCAAAAGGGAACCAGCAATTGGCGTTATTTGCTACTGAGGGTTTTAAAGAAGATCATGAAGGTATTTCGATTTATAAACTAACGGATAGTACGGGGTATATATTGGTTTCTGATCAGGGTGCTAACCGTTTTCAGGTCTTTAGCAGGGAAGGAACTAAAAGCAACCCATTTGAGCATACTCATCTAAAGACAGTGCCTGTGATGGCAACACAAAGTGATGGCTCAGAAGTTGTATCTTCACGTTTAAATGAGACGTTCAAACATGGACTTTTCGTAGTCATGAGTGACGATAAAACATTCCATTATTATCGATGGGAAGATATTGCCGGGGCTGATCTGAAAAAGAAGTAGTCCTAAGATAAAATGTATCGGCAACAGTTGTATGCTGAAAACAACTGTTGCCTTTCAAGATACAAGATGTTTTTTTACCACTGTCAACACCAACTGCACCTTGTCTTAAAGCGATTAAGAAGAAATATACCAATTCCGATCATGATAAATGGTATGCTGAGCAGCTGCCCCATATTGATGAACAAAGAATCCTCAAAATGTTCTTGGTTGATTTTCATGAATTCGTCCAAAAATCTAAATGAAAATAAGAGAATCAATAATAGTGCAAAATAATTGCCGTTACGGCTTCGAAGCTGGGTATTTTTCCATAGGCCATATAACAATAAAAATAACAGGATACAAAATATAGCTTCATAAAGCTGGGCCGGATGCCGGGGTACTGTATCGATATGTGTAAATACAAAGGCCCAAGGCAGGTTACTTGGCGTACCAATCATTTCGGAGTTCATTAAGTTTCCCAATCGAATACAGGCTCCAGCAACAGGCACAACTAGTGCTACGCGGTCTGCGACCCAAAGAAAAGAAAGCTGCTGTTTTTTTGCGAATAAATAGATCGCAATCAGTATGCCTATGCCGCCACCATGACTCGCCAGGCCTCCTTCCCATAGGGCAAAGATTTTTAATGGGTTATGGAGGTAGTAGCCGGGATCATAAAATAACACATGCCCCAGTCTTGCTCCAATGACAGTGCCCAATACGATGTAAATGGTTAGCTGATCGAGAAACTCAATTGGCCGGCCTTCTTTTTTGAATATTGACCACAATATCCTATAACATAATACGATGCCCAATAACCAGCATATTCCGTACCAGCGGATGGGGTGTTCAATAATAGGAATAACAAAGATGTCGCTGTCTACATTCCAGTTGATGTAATTCAAAAATAAATGATTTGTCATTTTGCGCTGTATTGTGATAGTGATACTTCCTAATATAAGTATACTATCGTGGCCTTTCGTTACAGGATTTGATCAAAAAAGTGATGATGAGAGAGGAATAACGGAGATGATGGATGCGGAAAGTTGCTTCGTTGAAGGCAAATATTAAATTGAATACGACGATTATGAATTGTGATGTACCCTTTCTTTGGCTAATTAGTATGTTTGTGGATACCAGGGCAGGACTGGGTAATGTCTACTTAAGTATCAGTGAGGTTAAATACTTTTGAAAGTATATATTGTTTTTTTGAGAATATTCCGATATTCGGCAATAGATAATAGGAGATGCTCACCTGCACGTAAATGCAAATTGTTTGTTATATTCAGATGATACAAAATTTGAAAAGATTTACTTTTTATTTTCTATCCCTCGTGCTGCTGGCGCAACTATTTTCCTGTCACCAAAATAGTAATCAGGGCACTGGAAACAATATGCGGATTGAGGACGGTTCACAGGATCTAAGATATAGGGATACTTTATTAAAATTCCTCTCTTCGCAGGATTTCAGCGATGGGTCTATTATCGCAAAAAAGATAGCTGAATTCAAGCGGGATAAGTCTTATGAAAACTCTGGTTACAATTGGGTTTTCTTGGCTTATAACTATCTGTTGGATGATAAAATTGATTCTACAGAAATAGCATTAAAAAACCTTGATGGAAGAAAATTATCTTCAGATTTACTTGTCCTGAAAGATTACTTGAATATACGTGCTCATTTTAGTTTTAATGATGTGACTAATATTAGCACCATGGAGCAGATTATTGATGCAAAAGAGTATGCGATAAGCCATCATAGTAAATTCACTTTCCTTTTTTTTAATCTGCTGGCGAACGCTAACTATCGTCGGGCGGATTATAGCCAGGCGCTCAAAGACAATGAATCATGGTATTATTATCATCCCAATAAATCGGATCCGCATGTTGCGCAGGCTTATCAGGAGATCAAGTTTATGCAGTATATTGAGCTACATGATTTTGATAAACTAAAAATAACATTGGATAGCTGTAAATATTATGCGAATAAAACGGCTGATTCTGCGGTTATTATGCGCATGTATAATTTACAGTCACAGTATTACTATAGCATTGGTAATAGCCGAAAGGCTGTAGAGCTGTCGCGGCAATACTTTAATTATTTAGCTGCAAGTAAGCAGCTCAATGCTCATGCGTATGCTAACCTGGCAAAAAACTTTTTGAATAACCATCAGGTTGACTCGGCTATATTTTATTTTCGCGCCGGATTGCAGTTTATCAAAACGCATAAAAGCCCGCAGAGTAAATTGTTCTATTATCAGAATCTACAACTGGCACATGCTTTAAAAGGTGATTATGAACAGGCTTATTTTATATTAGACTCTGCCTATCAGGATTATAAGATTAGTTTGAAACGTATTGAAAATGAACGAATAAATGAGATCAATACGCGGTATGAAACTGAAAAAAAGGATCAGGCTATTACGCTTCTAAAAACAACAAATGCTTTCAATCATAAAATTATGGTTCAGCAACGCTGGATTTTCATCATTTTATTCGCCCTTATCTTAAGCAGTGCATTTTTCATTTATTACCGGAATAAACAGAAGTTACTGCAAAATATAAATCAGCGTATAGTTGCTGAAAATAGGCAATTAATTCTTGAGCAGAAGACGAGACAAAATCAGCTTAATCCCCATTTTATTTACAATGCGATCGCTAATTTACAAGGTTTGATTAGCAGTGAGCAAAAAGCAAAAGCAAATCAGTACCTTATCTTACTGTCCCGTCAAATCCGTGATATACTCGAATTGAATAGGGAAGAATATATTTCTTTGGATCAAGAGATTAAATCACTAAAGAATTATATACTTTTACAACAGATGCGCTATCAGGATGTATTTGATTTTGAAATTGACAGTGATGAACTGGATGTTGACGATGTCATGATTCCCCCGATGTTAATACAGCCATTTGTTGAAAATGCGATTGAACATGCGTTCAAAAACTTGGATTATCGTGGACAATTGCAAATTCTTTTCAATCAGGTGGATGATCAATTGCATATTGTTGTTCGTGACAATGGCTGGGGAATCCAAGCTGGGAAGAAAGAGACTGGACATAAAAATTCTTTATCACAAGTGATCACCAAAGAGCGTCTTGAGCTTTTGTTTACTGATCCTAAGCACAAAGCAAGGATTGAAATCAAACCCAATTATAGAGAGGATAAAAGTGGGTATAGCGTAGAAATCTACATACCACTCGTTTTATATTTTAATTAAATATGTGAAATTATGAAAGTTTATATTCTTGAAGATGAGTATAATATCTATTTGTATATTAAGTCTTTATTGGATGCTATTCCCTATGTTCAAATTGTAGGTTATAGCCCGTCAATTGCCCAGGCAGAACGCGAGCTGCTTGGATCTAATCCAGACCTTATTTTAGCGGATATTCAATTGAAAGATGGATCAAGTTTATCCTTCCTTTCAGAACTGAAATTGGATATCAATACCATCTTTATCACCGCTTTTAACCAATATGCCATCGAAGCACTTAATATTGGCGCTATAGCGTATTTACTCAAGCCCCTGGTTCCCGAGCAATTTATGGAGGCCATTGAAAAATGCTATAAGAAAAATACTGAATTTAGGTTCAATAGTATGCAATTAAGTATGGCTGAAAATTACCTAAAATCTCCCAGTAGACCGCGGAAGATAGCCCTGCGTACATTTGAATATACCCAAATCGTCAATATTGATGATATTCTTTATTGCCATGGAGATAAAGGATATACGACATTTTATATCAAGGACAATAAACCTATGATGGTTTCGAAAGTGCTCAAACATTTTGAGACGATGCTTCCGGAATCAGAATTTATTCGTTGCCATCAATCGTATTTAGTTAACGCAAACTGTATAAAAAAATACTTTAAGGATGGTCAGATCGAAATGTCTGATGGTAAAATGATCCCTGTTGCCACAAGAAAAAAAGACGTTATCCAACAGTTTCTGAATGATATTTAACAGTTGAAATAACCAAGGGCTGGTTAATCAAGGTTTCTTTATTTGCTAAAAAAAATAGCTTTTACTTTTAATACTAAAATATTTAGTATTACATTTGTGTGTAATACTAAAATAGGAGGGGCTATGATGTTAGAAGATAAAAAGGCTTTGATCAGCAAACTTAAGAAGGACTTGCTTGTATGGCAGGGGGTGCCTCAACGGTCTATTGAAGATAGCTTAATGGATTTGGGCCCTTTGGAAGCGGCTTTTCCGAATGGCGTCTTTCCCAAGGGTGTGATTCATGAATTTATTAGCTTTAACCGTGCTGATAGTGCGGCATCCTGTGGTTTTATTGGTGGACTTCTTGGGAAACTGATGCAGCATAGTGGAATTTGTATCTGGATAAGTTCCATTCAGACACTATTTCCGGCTTCAATTAAATCATTTGGTGTTGTGCCTGAATCCATTGTTTTTGTTTCTATGAAACGGGAAAGGGATATTTTATGGGCAATGGAAGAAGCATTGAAATGCCCTGGTATAACGGCAGTATTGGCAGAAATACATCAATTGGACTTTGTCCAGTCAAAACGGCTTCAGCTTGCTGTGGAAAAAAGCCGCGTTACGGGTATCATCCTGCAGCATAACCCAAAGATGCTGCTGGCGACGAGTTGTGCGGCCCGCTGGAGAGTCACTTCATTGCCCAGTCAATCGGAAGATGAATTGCCGGGTATTGGCTATCCGAGCTGGAGTGTGGAATTGTTAAAGGTAAGAAATGGAATTCCGGGCACATGGCAAATAACCTGGTGCCCTCGGGGATTTAAAGTGGCGCCTAATAAAACGGCGAAAGTAAAGGACTGGACTCCTCGTTATCAAAATTTAGGTTAAAATAATGATGAAAAAGAGATATGCCTCACTTTGGTTTCGTCATTTGAAAACGGATTGGATGACGGTGTGTAAACCGCATTTACAGGAAGTTCCCTTTGTCCTGGCGCTTGCTGTCCACGGAAAATTAATTGTAGATGCAAGTAATTTATTGGCAGAACAGGCCGGGGTACATGTAGGTATGGCCATTGCTGATGCGCGAGCTTTTATTCCATCCCTCCATATCATTCATGAACAAGCCGGATTAGGCGAAAAAATACTTCATTTTATTGCGCACTGGTGCATAAGATATACCCCGCAGGTATCGTTGGACAAGCCTGATGGAATTGTACTGGATATTAGCGGCTGCACACATCTTTGGGGCGGTGAGGCCGCTTATCTGGAATATATTGTTGCTGCATTTAAACGGCATGGTTATGATGTCTGTATGAGCATAGCAGATACGATCGGTGCTGCCTGGGCAATGGCGCGTTTTGGTCCTGAAAAAACAATTATAAGCGAGCAGGCCCAATCCAAGGAACTTCTTTCTTTAAGCCCTGCAGCCTTACGGCTGGAACAATTTCAATTGAACAGGTTACAGTCACTTGGCTTAAAAACAATCGGCAGCTTTGCACATATGCCCCGCTCAGTGCTGCGCAGGAGGTTTGGAGATGGCCTACTGCTTCGCCTGGATCAGGCAATGGGATTTGAAGCTGAATTTATTACTTCTATAAAACCCGTTTTGCCCTATGAAGAACGTTTACCTTGTTTAGAGCCTATCAGTACAGCAAATGGCATTGAGCTGGCTTTGAAAGAGCTGTTAATCAAATTGTGCAGGCGTTTGTCCGGAGAGGGCAAAGGATTGCGTGAAGCTGAATTGAGCTGCCATCGTGTCGATGGAAAAATAGAAAGAATTACAATTGAAACGAATCGTGCTACGGCGCAGGTAAACCATCTTTTTCAATTATTTGCGATTAAGATTCCGCAGGTGGAGCCTGCATTAGGTATTGAGCTATTCAGCTTAGCTGTTTCCAGCGTTGAGGATGCGGACGCGGTTCAGGAAAACCTTTGGGACAATCGGATAGGTCTTAAAAATCCAGCGGTTACTGAACTTTTAGACCGCCTGAAAAGCAGAGACTCCAGCTGTGAAATTTTACGTTACGTGCCTGCAGCACATTACTGGCCAGAACGATCGATGAAAATAGCCGCGACAATGGATGAGGTCGCCACTGTTGATTGGCAAACTGCAAGACCGCGGCCGACAAGATTGTTAAAGGTTCCAGAGCGTATTGTCGTTACTGCACCTATACCGGATTACCCACCGATACTGTTCATCTATAAACGAACTACACATTATGTAAAAAAAGCAGATGGTCCTGAACGTATCGAACGCGAATGGTGGATGGATCAAGGTGAACATCGAGACTACTATGCTGTAGAAGATCAGGAGGGAAGGCGTTTTTGGCTGTTCCGTGCCGGTCACTACGACGGGCAGACAGATCAGTGGTTTATACATGGTTTTTTTGCATAAAGATGGGATATTGTGAATTACAGATAACAAGTAACTTCAGTTTTCTTGAAGGTGCTTCCCATCCGGAAGAATTAATAGAACGTGCGGCGCAATTGGGGTATCATGCTGTTGCGATAACTGACCGCAATAGTTTAGCCGGGATTGTTCGTGCGCATATAGCAGCTAAAAAAGAAGGTATACGACTGATTCCAGCATGTCGTCTAGATTTACAGGATGGACCAAGCTTACTTGCATATCCTACAGATAAAGAAGCCTATGGAAGGCTTTCCTCCTTGTTAACTGTCGGAAACTTAAGAACTGAAAAAGGAAAATGCAAGCTGTATAAAGCGGACGTTTACTCTTATGCTGAAGGGATTATATTCGTTGTTTGTCCACCTGAAAAATTGACGGCAGAATTTGAGCTTGATTATTCTTTTGTTGAATTCGTCAAGGAATGCCGGCAACATCTACAGGGCTCCCTGAATTTAGGAATCAAAAAACTCTATCGTGGAGATGACGCTAAACTGCTGTATCGGATAAACCAGCTAGGTGAACAGCTGGTTATTCCAATCGTCGTACTCGGTGATATCTATTATCATGTACCCGAAAGACGTGAATTACAGGATATTTTAACTTGCATCCGGGAGAAATGTACGATCCATACAGCTGGATTTAATTTACACCCCAATGCTGAGCGTTATCTAAAATCAATGACCGAAGTTGAACGTTTGTTTAGAAGGTATCCAGAAGCGGTACTACAGAGTGTAAAAATTGCTAATGCCTGCCATTTCTCTTTAGATGATCTGAAATATATCTATCCGGATGAACTGTCTTCCAATGGCCGAACGACACAAGAGGAATTATCCTATTTAACCTGGGAAGGAGCCCGGAAACGTTTTGATGGACATATTCCAGATGCAGTGCGCGGAACAATCCAGATGGAACTTGATTTTATCGAACGCAAAAATTATGCTTCTTATTTCCTGACTGTATATGATTATGTACGTTTTGCAAAAGAACGCGGGATTTTATGTCAAGGACGTGGGTCGGCCGCCAACTCTACGGTGTGTTATTGTCTTGGCATTACTTCTGTCGATCCATCGAAATATAGACTTCTTTTTGCACGATTTATGTCCGATGCACGGGATGAACCCCCAGATATAGATGTCGACTTTGAGCATGAGCGCCGGGAGGAGGTGATCCAATATATCTATGAGAAATATGGCCGTAATCGGGCCGCTATCGTAGCCACAGTAACACAGGTGCGTTCTAAAGGGGCCATACGCGATGTCGGTAAGGCCATGGGACTTTCTATGGATACTGTTGGACGTTTGTCGGGAGTAGTAAGCAGCCATTGGGATGATTACATCAATTTAGAACGCTTGGCTGAACAGGGCTTTAATCCTGAAGATCAGCATTTACAAAAGGTTCTCGAGCTGACGCATCAGTATATTGGTTTTCCGCGGCAATTAGGACAGCATACTGGTGGATTTGTGATCACCCAGGGCAACTTGCATGAACTTTGCCCCTTGATCAATGCAAGGATGGATAACCGCACGAATCTCGAATGGAATAAAGATGATCTTGAGGCACTCGGTTTTCTAAAGGTTGATGTACTTGCTTTGGGGATGTTGACCTGCATCCGTAAGGCTTTTGATTTAGCCCGAGTCCATTATGGAAAAGAGCTCACCTTGGCCGAAATTGGGGCCGACGATGATCCTCATGTTTACGATATGATCTGTCATGCTGATACGCTGGGCGTATTCCAGATCGAAAGCCGGGCACAGATGTCGATGTTGCCCCGGTTAAAACCTCGTAAATTCTATGATCTGGTTATCGAGGTGGCCATTGTACGCCCGGGTCCTATACAAGGCGATATGGTGCATCCCTATTTACGCCGTCGAAATAAAGAGGAAGGTGTTGACTATCCCAGTACAGAGATCCAGACCATCCTTGAAAAAACATTGGGCGTGCCTCTTTTTCAGGAGCAGGCCATGGAAATAGCGATCGTTGCAGCAGGATTTACGCCCGCAGAGGCTGATGAACTGCGACGCAGCATGGCAACATTCAAAGCAAAAGGAAAAGTGTCTGCCTTTCACAAAAAGATGGTTGACGGTATGGTGAAGAAAAACTATACCGAAGAATTTGCCAATAGGGTTTTTAAACAATTGGAAGGCTTTGGCAGTTATGGTTTTCCCGAAAGCCATGCGGCGTCTTTTGCTTTATTGGTGTATGTTTCCTCGTGGCTTAAGTGTTACTATCCTGATATTTTTGCGGCGTCTTTACTCAATAGCCAGCCGATGGGATTTTATCAGCCAGCTCAAATTGTTATTGATGCACAGAAGCATGGCGTCAAAGTACTTCCTATTGATGTCAATCATTCCTCCTGGGACAACAGCCTGGAAGGAGAAATTGGTAAACCACATGCCCTTCGCTTGGGTTTACGCCAAATTAAAGGGTTTTCACAGGAAGAGGCCTTGGTGCTGACACAAGGCAGAGGCTCCAGCTATTTATCCATTACGGGCATGATGGATGCAGGATTATCCCTTGCCACTTTGGAGAAATTAGCCGATGCAGACGCTTTCCGCTCGCTGGATATTGATCGTAGAAAAGCACTTTGGGAAATTACGGCATTAGGCGACCGCCCGATCGCATTATTTGAGGGACAACCTTCTGAGAGTATCTCAGAAGGACAAATCGCACTGCCATTATTGACAACAAGTCAGCACGTAGTAGCAGATTATGCAAGAACTTCTTTGTCCATTAAAGCACATCCGGTCAGTTTTTTGCGCGAGAAATTAGATCTTCTCCAGATTGTTCCCACAGCAAAATTGGCTTTATTAAAAAACGATATGCCCGTGAAAGTATGTGGGCTAGTTACTGTTCGGCAGCGGCCGGGTACTTCCAAAGGTGTTTTATTTATCACCATTGAAGACGATACCGGCTTTGCAAATATTGTTGTCTGGAGTACAATATTTGAAAAATATCGAAAGGAGATCCTCCGTTCAAAACTCTTCATGGTGACCGGTAAAATACAGGTTGAAGGTGAAGTTATTCACGTCATTGCACAACGATGTTTTGATATGTCAGGACTATTAAAAGATCTGACGGCGGCAGATGATAATATAACGGGTGTTTTTCATAAAGGAAGAAATTTTCATTGATCTTTCATTTTTAAATCTCACTTTTGGGAAGATTAGCGTTGTTGGTAATACAAAAAAATATGAAAGTAGAAAGATAAAAGGATATGGTCAAAAATATTCTCGTCAATACAATTGAAATTGATAAAGCAACTATTCGCGATTTAATTAAGCAGGGGGATGAAAATGATGCACTTTACCTGATTGCCAAACAGGCGAATGTGACGTTAAAAGCCGCCCGGGATATTGTGCAGATGTTTAAAGAAGAACATATTGACCGATTTGATGGCAAAGACCTGTTTTTCCTGGATTACGATGATATTGCAAATAACAATGATTCCCAAAAGGTGAATCCCGATAGGTCTTCCTTTTTGGAAGTAGAAGCAAATAGCAGCCGACGTACCGGAACCTGGAAAGGATTGTTTATCTTGTTTTTCATTGCCTTATTGGCTTTTGTTGTATTAAAATACATTGTAGGTTTTAATCAAATAGGGCATCATATCTCCGAACTTACTCAACTATTTGATAAAAATGATGGTTCACCTGCCCTTGATGCGGATACATCCAAACTAGAACCGCCCATTAGAAGCACCCGGAATGATTCATCTCATGGATTGAAATAGTGAACTACATTGGGGTTTATTTTATTTTTTCTGAAGGTAAGCAGGTTATTAAACTGGCTACACATAAAAGTAATATGACCGATAATGTCGTTGCGTAACCATAGGCTGAGGAAATATCTTGCCAGAAAAAAAATGTAGTCTCTTTTTGATGTAAGAATACACCGACAATAAATGCAATTCCTAAGCAAATAGATAGCTGCTGTACCGTGAGATAGATGGCCGATCCGACTGCAACTAATTTTTCAGGAAGATCCTTTAATGCAAGCGTCATCAATGCAGGTAATACGCTGCCACAGCCAATACCATAGAAAAAGAAGAGTGCATGTACCTGATGCGGATCTAAAAGCATGGTATTGAAAACAATAAGATGAGACAGTAACCCTAAGATCATAATTCCCAGGCCGAAAAGGACAACCGTCTTTCCATGCCGCTGGATCAATTTGCTGACAACGATACTTGCCAGCACATAACCAATACCTTGATAAACAAAGGCAATTCCTGTCATTGTAGCCGAATAGTGTTTTTGATTTTGAAGGTAATTGGAATTAATAATAAAGTACGCATCCTGTACCATGTAATAGGCTAATGCTGCTAGCAATCCTAAATTGAAAACCCGGTTATTGAATAGGGAGAAATTGAGCAGACTCGGATACCCCATTTTTTCCAATGCTCTTTGCTTTCTGATAAATAGGATAAAAAGGACGATTGCTGTTACCAACAGTAGCAGTGACCATAAGGGCCATTGTAGTTCAGGTCCCATAATCAAGGGAAAAATATTTCCCATTAAAAGAATAAATAGCGTTACCATAGGCATAAAAGAGCGAGGAGATTCTCCACTCACCTGATCTTTAGGCGTGTAACGGTAAACCGCCAGGCAGGCAAGTGAACCTATCGGGACATTAATCAGAAAAATAAGACGCCAGCTTTCGTTTATCCAAGTCTGGTCAGGAAGTATTCCGCCCAAGAGCTGACCAATAACAGAGGCAATACCGGCTATGCTTCCATAGATGCCCAATGCCATCGCTTTTTTTTCCTTGTTTTCAAAAAGTAAAGTGATTAATGCTATACCCTGGGGCACCATAAGTCCGGAACTGATTCCCTGTATCAGCCTCCCGGCCAATAGCATGTAAAGATTAGTGGAAAGGCCACAGACGAGGGAAGCGAGGGTGAAACCTGCCATTCCAATTAAATATAATTTCTTCTTTCCAAAATGGTTTCCCGCATTGCCGGCATTAATTAGAAGGCTTGCGTAACCAATGATGTAAAGGATAATAATCCATTGTGTATCGCTATTGCCTAGCTGCAATGAATGTTGAATAGTAGGTAAGGATACATTGATAATAAAAAGATCTATCACGAAAAGAAATATGCCTGTTGAGAGCAGGGAAATATGAAGTAAATCTTTAATTTGAAAGCGCATATAGAAAGTTTTTAATAATTTTACGGTTAAAAATAGTTTGGATATTTTTTACAATCAAGTAGTTATAAGTTATGTACTTAGTATGTTTTTATGAACTAATGGTCAGTATGAGATGATTATGAATGAAAAAAAAAGTGAAAATTTTGGGGCCTGCTGCGATGTTAACGGAATTTTTAAGATCATCGGGGGGAAATGGAAAGTTCTGCTCATTAAAGCTATTGCCAAGCAATGCCCCAAAAGATTTGGTGAACTGAGGCGGGAAATGGAAGATATGGCACAAACAACACTAACTGTGCAGCTCCGTGAGCTTGAACGGGATGGTATTTTATGCAGACAGATTTACGCTGAATCGCCGCCACGAGTGGAATATAAACTTAGCGAATTGGGCAAAACTTTACTGCCAGTCATCGAAAGACTGGATGACTGGTGGGAAAGTTATAAAAGCGAAAGGGGGTAGGCAGTCATCGGTTTCTTTACAACATGACCTCTATATCCGTTGTACCTTTGGTCGATAGGTCAGCAATACTCCGCAGTGTTCTTTGCGAAATTTCTGTTAAGGCTTCCGTTGTGAAAAAGGCCTGATGTGCTGTGACCAAAACATTCGGATAACTCATTAACAATTGTATTGTTTCATCTTCGATGATTGTCGTCGATAAGTCTTTAAAAAACAACTTTTCCTCCTGTTCATAAACATCAATGCCGAGAAGACCAATTTTTCGCTCTTTCAGGGCTTTGATGACATCGTTGGTGTTGATGAGATTTCCTCTGCTGGTATTAATAATAGTAACACCATCTTTCATCTTCTCCAAAGATTCCTTATTAATAAGATAGTGATTTTCGGGAGTGAGCGGACAATGAAGTGAAAGGATATCCGATTCCTGAAATACCTCATCCAGCGATTTGTAACTGACGCCCTGTGCAGTCAGGTGCGGATCAGGAAATAAATCATAGGCGAGGATGTTTGCGCCAAATCCCAAAGCAATCTTGATAAAAGCCTTGCCAATTTTTCCTGTACCGATAACCCCAATCTTTTTCTGGTAAAGGTTAAAGCCCAAAAGACCATTTAATGCAAAGTTCTGCTCTCTTACCCGATTGTAAGCTTTATGTGTTTTTCGATTAAGGGTGAGCAACATGGCCATTGTATGTTCGGCTACAGCTTCAGGTGAATAAGCGGGGACCCTGCAAACCTTTATTCCAAACTCTTTAGCAGCTTCCAGGTCAACGTTGTTAAAACCAGCACAGCGCAAGGCGATCAGTTCCACACCTTTTTGTGCAAGTATCTCGATAACCTGTCGGTTTAGTTTATCATTGACGAACGCACAAACAACTTTTTCATCTTCAATTGCATTGACGATATGCGGACCTAGATGTGTTTCATAAAAATTAAACTGAAAACCATACGTGCTATTTTCCTGTTCAAAGAATAATTTGTCGTAGGGTTTTGTCGAAAAGAAGGCGATTTTCATAAAATTGATTGTTACGTGATACGATAGTATAAATATACGGTTAAATCGCTTATTTGGTACGCATTTTTTTGGATGTTTTTATCAATAGCATCGTATAATGTGTGCTAAAAAGAGCTAAATTAGAGAAATCACAATAACGGTATTATCGTCGATTTTTAATGATTAAAAATTATCCCTGCTATGAAGTGGTCCAATCAAATCACACAACTAATAGGTACTGAATATCCAATTGTCCAAGCACCCATGTTTGGTGTTACTACGCCCGAAATGGTTATTGCGGCCTCGCGTGCCGGAGCGCTCGGCTCTTTGTCTTTGGGCGATCTGCCGGCAGATCGCTGCAGCGATCTGATTCGTTCAACAGCGGCAAATTTGGACACACCCTTTGCCGTCAATATTTTTGTGAATGCTATTCCGGAGCTATCAGCAGATTTGCATACACAGTACAACGAGACAAAGGCCTTTGTGGAACAACTCGCCCTAGAGCATGACCTGGAAGTGGCTTTACCAGCGCTTGACAGCATTCGTATAACCGATTATAGGGAACAAATTGACGCTATTCTCGCCCATTCCTGTAAAGTCGTGAGCTTTACTTTTGGTAATTTAGATGCGCAGAGTATAAAACGTCTGAAGGACAATGATGTCACTATTATTGGTACTTGTACTTCGGTGAGAGAAGCTATCACTTTGGAAGAAGCGGGTATCGATATTATCTGTGTACAGGGATTGGAGGCTGGTGGGCATCGTGGAAGTTTTGATGAAAAACCCGTTCCGGAGATCGGCGGATTTTCACTGCTGCCGCAAGTGAAAGAACAGGTCCGTGTTCCCTTAATTTATGCCGGAGGCCTCTACAACGGATTAACTATCCATTCCGCGAAGCTATTGGGAGCTGCAGGTTTTCAGGTCGGTAGTTTACTGCTTAAATCTAAAGAGAGTGCACTGCACGATTTTGAAAAGAAGCGCCTTTCTCAGGTACAGGAATCAGATATTGTATTGACAAGAAGCTTTTCAGGACGTTATGCCAGAGGGATTAAGAATACGTTTATTGAAGTCTTGGATGCTTCGCAAAAGATCCTACCATATCCTTATCAAAATAAGTTGACGGGCGAATTAAGAAAAGTAGCAAGGGCGCATCAAAAGGTTGATTTTGTTAATATCTGGGCTGGGCAATCCATTCACGCTTACAGTGAGCAATCGACACGGGATATTATCCGTCATCTAATCCGAGAAGTTGAAATTTTACATAGTAGTTTAGATGTTTAACTACTGTTATTCTAAGTCGGAGTGTCATTGGAATGTAATTTAAATTGAAACTAATGATTTAATTCTGTATTTAAATGCTTTAAAGGGGGATGTAGTTGTTAATCTACAAGGAGTTGTGCTTTTTTTTCGAACCTTTGTACCACTGTGAAAAACTAAAAATTTACCGCTATGGTGAACGACAAAAAGAGAATTCTTGTTATCGAAGATAATGAAATTCTATTGGGCACAATGCAATTTGTTCTTGTTAGGGAGGGCTATGACCTATTGCTTGCCAAATCTGGCAAAGAAGCACTCTCGTTTGTTTCTGACGAAACTATTGATTTAGTCATAACGGATCTGGCATTACCTTTTGCCAACGGTTACGAAATCATTGATCGCATTAGAAGAAGCAATACGAATAATCAGGTACCTGTTATTATTATTTCCGGCTACCGTGATGATAACAGTATTGTAGAAGGATTTGAAGTAGGTGCGAATGATTATATTAAAAAACCCATTTCTCCTTCTGAATTGATTTCCCGCGTGCGCTTAAGAATCGGTCATGCTTAGCAAGATAGAACAAGCTATATATTCAATTCGATCTTTTTTCGAAGGTGAAGGCTGGCCTATTTTGGTCACAATAGCGCTCGCAATGAGTTTTCTACTTTGGACTTTTTGTCTGATTGGCATTACGATCTTTTATTATCGGGACTATCGCTATCGTTCTTATCAGGCTAAGATTTATCCTGTTCTTCGGGATTTCATCTATGAACATATCTTGATTGAAAATAGGGGTAGCCATTTTCCTATTGATCGACTGGCATTGGATCTAGATAAAGCAATTGTACAGAAGGTAGTCCGCAATATATTGCATGAATTTATTTTCACCATTGGAGGGGAGAAAGGAAAGAGTATGCGTCATCTGTTCAATGAAATGGGATTCGATAAAGAAGCTCAATATGAAATAAGACATGCAGGTAATCATGTGATTGCAACTGTAAGATCGCTATCCGATCTGGCGCTCATGGAAGTGGAGATTCAAGAGGAGGTTCTGACTCAATTGATGAACAGTTCGAGGACTGAGATTCGTGTATCAGCCTTTAAATACTTACTGCAGGTGAGAGGCGAGCAGGCCTTTGACATCGTTTTGCCACGTATTGAGGGGATTAATGAACTGGATGCACTTGATATATATCAGGCAATTGTTTCTACAGATTATGTAGGCACTTATGCATTCTCTCAGTGGCTGGATGCAACAAAATCTTTTGCGGTCAATAGCTTGATAATGGATCTCATGGTGTACTACCAGCAACTCGATGAAGAAAAGCTATGGCAACTCGTAGTCTCGGATGAAAATTCTCAAATAAGCTTGAAGGCGATTAACGCTTTAGGAAAACTACTGGCTAGGGATAGTGAAGTTCGATTGGTTGTTTTTTATTCAATAGAACGGTCCTTACATGTTAAGATTGAGATTATCAAAGCTTTAGGTCGTTTAGGTCAGGGGAAATCAATCGATCTTTTGGAAAATATATTTAAGGATGAAAGTTCGGTACTTGCTCTTCGAAAACATGCTTATCGTTCATTGGTTGCACAGAAACCCTACAGTATAGCGCGCTTGCGCAAAATCGAGGATGAGGTGGATGATCATGATTATAAGCTTATACGCTACGTTAATCATCCTATGGTTCATTACATCTAATTCTTTAAACTGTTTTATAAAACGTATCTGCTATGAAACATTTTATTTTTTCAATAGAATTTGTTTTTGGATTTTATTGTCTTTTGCTTCTGATTGTCTATGTCATGTTATTTCGCATGTCATCCATATCCATTCGTAAGAATCTTCGGAAGAGAAAATCCAGACGCGTACAGACATTAATGGAATCTGAGATTGCCCCGGGTGTTAGTATTGTAGCTCCGGCATATAATGAATCGGTAACGATCGTCAATAATGTACGCTCCCTGATGACTTTGTTTTACCCAAGATATGAAGTCGTTATTGTAAATGACGGGAGTAAAGATGATACATTGGAAAAGCTAATAAAGGAGTTTGACCTTGTTCAGGTAGATTTTTTGGTTGATTATTTGGTGCCTTGTAAGGAAATCAAGGCGATCTATAAATCTAGAGATATATCCCATAAACGGTTAACCATTGTAGACAAGGTAAATGGCGGTAGTAAGGCCGATGCTGTGAACGCAGGGATCAATGTGGCATCTTTTCCTTATATATTAAATACGGATGTGGATTGTGTACTTGCCAATGATACTTTGGTTCAGCTCATGGAGGCCGTATTAGACGCTAACGAGCGCGTCATTGCAGTAGGGGCTACACTGCGCATGTCGAATTCCAGTTATGTAGATTCAGGAATGCTAGTTGAAGCGGCATTACCCAAACAAATATTGGCGCGTTTTCAGGAAATGGAATACATTCGTTCCTATCTCTTAGGAAAAATGGGTTGGAACTACCTAAATTGTATCCCAAATGTATCTGGAGGCTTAGGTCTATTTGATAAAGAGATTCTTATTTCTGCAGGTGGATATGATTCACATTCCCTTGGGGAGGACATGGAAATGGTGACAAGAATGTGTATGACAATGTGTGATAATAATCAAAAATATGAAGTTAAATACATTCCCCAGACACTCTGTTGGACAGAGGGACCTGATAGTCTGAAAATGCTGACACGTCAACGTATACGATGGGCGAGGGGCCTGATGCAGATCATGCGTACACATCGTAAGGCCTTTCTTAATCCTAAGTATAAAAAGTTTGGGCTTATCGTATTTCCCTACAACGCTATTTTCGAGTTTTTTGCACCTATCATGGAAATTTTGGGTATTTTTTTCTACCTCTATCTTATCCTGACTCATGGTATTAATTGGCCGATGGCGATTCTGTTATTGATTTTCGTCTATATGTTTTCGGTTTTTTTGACAAGCTTTTCCATTTTATTGGACAATTACGTATATAAATATTATAAACGCAGAAAAGATATCGTACGTTTATGTCTCACAGCGTTTATAGAGCCTTTCCTATATCATCCGATTATCGTTTACAGCTCAATAAAAGGTTATATACAGGAACTCTTTGGGAAAAAACATGCTTGGGGAGAGATGAAAAGAAAAGGTACGCTGTCTCCTTTACCCTCTGATCGTATTAAAAAATAAAAAGATGAAAAGATTATTCACATTTGCAGTAATTTTTTGTTTGCCATTTCTACCGCAAGCTATTCAAGCACAGGTCAATTGGCAAAATAAAAAATATGATGTCGATAGCTTGGTTTCGAAGTCAATTGCTTATTTACAAGATGGAAAAATCGATGAGTCAATTGCATTGAGCAGAGCCGTTTTATTGAAGTATCCCAAATACACAGATTTTAAATATATCTTAGGTTTAAGCTATCAGAAAATGGGACGTGGAGACTGGGCTGTTCCTTATTTTGAGGAAGTTGTTTCTACAGAGCCAAATTATCGGGATGCTTATCCTTCATTGGCCGCTTTATACGAATCTTCTGGTCAATATGAGAAAGCTGCTGTAACTTGGCAATTGGCTCTTAAGTATTTTCCAAAAGACATAGAAATCGCAAATCTGTACCATGAATTTGATGTAAGGAATTTAAAGCGTGAAGATGAAATACGTATGGACAACTGGTATAAAAAAGGGCGAAAATTTGTTACAGACGGAGATCTGCAAAAGGCTCTGGCTTATTCGGATAGTATGCGACTTGCTGACCCAAAAGATAATCGTTTCTTATATTTGCGTTCAAATGCTTTAATTGCAAATAAGGAGTATGATAAAGCAAAGGCGGAACTTGAAACGTTATGGAATGTTGGTGATAGTTCAGTATTCATAACGGAGCAATTGGCTAATATAGCTGTGCTCAATAAAGATTATCAAACCGCATTGCACTATATGAATCAACTGGTGGAGAAATCGCCTCAAAATGAACGATACCAGCATTTGGCGAACGTATATCGGGAGAATTTACCGTATAAATTCTATATCGGCCTAAATCATATGCAAAGTTCGCAAGATCGGCCGAACGGGCATTTCTTTATTTCCGGGTTCGAATATGGTCAGCGGATAGGAGAGAAGGATATGCTCATTGGTCAGTTTAACTACGGGAACAGACGTGGTGAAAAAGGATATCAAGCCGGTTTGGACGCCTGGATTAATTATAGTAAAAATATGTATGCGTATCATCAAATAGCCTGGGCTGATGGTAGTGTATTTCCAACTTGGCGAGCTTCTTATAGTCTCTATCGTGAGGCGGGGCTATGGCTCTTTGATTTAGGAGGGCGATATGTCCGTACCAATGACAATTCGAATAACTATGGTATGGTTGCATCAGCGGGCCGATACTTTGGACCTACTTTCGTCTATCTTAGGGGATTTCTATTGCGTGATGAACAGCGATGGAACCAGGCTTATTCACTGGCAATTAGGCACTATTATAACAGCGAAAAACCAAATTCTTATGTTACACTAATTGCCAATATCGGTACATCTCCGGATGATCCGTCCCGTTATCAATTTCTGAACAATCGTTTCGGTTTTCTATCGCGGTCGATTAATGCGGGATGGCAGCACCGTATAGAAAATTGGGGCTTTACACTTATGGGGGGCTGGAGCTACTACAAAGTGGCTGATAACAAATTTATGAACCAATATGACCTGAATCTATCATTAAGGAAATATTTTTAATATGGTGTGGAAGTTTATGTTATGCTTATTGTCTATTGTAACAATAGTTCAAGGTAAGGAAAGAATTACATTGGTTGAGAATGGAAGAACAGATTATGTAATTCAAGCCAATATGCAGGATCCTCTTTTACAAAAAGCTGTAGAGGTTATCAACGCATTTACGGCGGAAAGCACAGGGGCTAAGTTTGCGATAGGGACTAAATTGGAAGGAACCCATGCCATTTTTTTAGAGAAAGTGCCCATCAGTAATGCATTCCCGGAGGATAGTTATTCCCTTCAAGCTGTAGGGAATAGTATTTATATCAAAGGAAGTGGTAAAGGCGTATTGTTTGCAGCCTATCGGTATGTAAGGGATATCATCGGCGGAAGAAAATGGTATGCAGGTAAGGAAAATATAGATATCCCTAAATTAACGCATTTAGCTGTAGATCCAGACTTAAAGATTTATGCTAAGCCCGATTTTAAGTTTCGAGAGGTTTATTTCCCTATAGAGTTAGATCAGGAGTATATGGATTGGTATGGTTTGCATAACCTGGAGGAAAGATGGGGAGACTGGGGGCATAACTTTAGCAAAATATTACCGCCATCAGTTTATTTTAAGGATCATCCTGAATATTATTCTTTATATGATGGGAAACGCCAGCCCATTCAACTTTGTTTATCCAATGAGGAGGTTTTTAAACACACAGTAGCCTATTTTAAACAAAGGATACTTGAAAATCCAGCGGCTATCTACTGGTCTATTGCGGCCAATGATGATATCGGAAGCTGTACCTGTGATCGTTGCCAGGCTATTGATAAAAAAGAAGACGGGCCACAAGGTTCATTGATCCGTTTCGTCAATCGAGTAGCTGCTCAATTTCCCGACAAGAAATTCACTACACTGGCCTATCTGGAATCTGCAAATGCTCCAGCACAGCTCCGTGTTGCAGATAATGTCACCGTTATCTTAAGTAATATTGATGCTTTTAGAAAAAATGACATGGAGAGTGAACCTTCTGCGGCAACATTCCGTAGACAATTGAGGGCTTGGAAAGCTAAGGCTAAACATGTATTTGTATGGGATTATCTGACACAGTTTACCAATTATCTTGCACCTTTTCCGATTCAAGGTACGATGCAGTCAAGTTTGCAGTACCTGAAGTCACAGGGTGTCGAGGGAGTCTTTTTACAGGGTGGCGGCGGCACCTATAGTGATATGGCGGAGCTTAATGCCTATATATTAGCTAACCTCGCCTGGAATACAGGGCTTTCAGAAAAGCAACTAACCGACGAGTTTATGGAGGGCTATTATGGCAAGGCTGGACCATTTATCAAAACCTATCTCGACCAACGAAGAAATCATTTGCCCGGAGCTTCGTCAGCGCTGTCGATCTATGGAAATCCGATTGACAATAGAAAGGACTTTTTAAGTCCAGAAGCCATGGACCAGTATAGTACATTATTGGAAAAGGCCGAAATTGCCAGTGAAGGAAATCCAATATTGCAGTCGCGTGTTAGACGTATTGGGTTGGGATTGGATTATACCTATTTGCAACAAGCCAGATTTTATGGCCCACATCAGCATGGCATATTTGAGCAAGAGGAGGGACGGTGGAAGGTAAGACCCAATGTCAGCCGTAAAGTAAAACAATTTGTTGAAGATGCCAAAAGACTAGGCGTCGTGGAGCTCGCCGAAGGTGGCGTATCACCCGATGGCTATGCAAAGGAGTGGGCGGAAATATTCAACGCTGGTGTTAGAGCAAACAAAGCCTCGGATGCAGCTATCAGACTAAAATACCCATTTGATCCATCTTTCCCCGCCAACGGATTGAAGACACTAACGGACAGTGTACCCGGTTATATGGATTATAGCTATAATTGGCTGTTGTGGAATGGTGATCCAATGGATATCACTTTTGATTTTAAACAGGAGAGACAAATAGATACCATAGAGCTTAATTTTCTAAAGGATGCCAGACATTGGATATTTCCACCGAAGGAAATCAGGATTTCTGTGTCTAAGAATGGAACAGATTTTCAGGAAATACTTTTCCATAAGCTTGAATCAGTAGAGGAGGATTATGCCTTGGAGAAGGTCCGATATCGTGCATTAATCAATGACCGTATCAAAGTCGTCAAGGTTTATGCTGAGCCTTTACCAAAATTACCCGAATGGAGGTACCATCCGAAGCGAAAGGCGCTTATTGCGTGTGATGAAATCTGGCTAAATTAATTTAGAAATCTTATTTGAGTTGTTTTTTTCCTGTGTGGATATTGTTCTACAACAATTTATTTAGCAGTATAATTTTATATGGAAAATGATTAAATTAGAGCTAACTAAGTTATAAACAGATTCATATGGAAATTAAAACATCTTCAAAATTTGTCGCCGAACTCATTGGAACATTTGGTTTGGTGCTTTTTGGCTGTGGAGCAGCGGCTATTGCTGGAGCCGACACCGCGGCTGGCCTTTCCGGGCTTGGGCTCTTGGGTATTGCCGTCGCTTTCGGTCTATCGGTTGTCGTTTTCGCCTACGCAATCGGGGGAATTTCTGGCTGTCATATTAATCCTGCGGTGACAGTTGGCGTTTTATTGGCAGGAAGAATGTCTGCCAAGGATGCGATCGTCTATATTGTTGCTCAATTTATCGGTGCGCTCTTGGGCGCATTTGTGCTCCAGCAGATTTTAAACGGGCAATTGGGCGGATTTACCGCCGGTGAGTGGGCTTATGGTTCAAACGGCTGGGGTAAAGGCTACCAAAACGAATATGGCACTGTTTCAGCCTTTCTGATTGAAGCGGTACTAACCTTTATCTTTCTATTTGTGATCCTGGCAACGACTTCGAAGGTGGGCAATAGTACAATGGCCGGACTGGCTATCGGCTTTACACTTCTTCTGATCCATCTAGTAGCGATTCCGGTAACAGGTACATCGGTTAATCCTGCCCGTTCATTTGGACCCGCAGTGCTGGCCGGCGGTCAGGCTTTATCGCAGCTTTGGCTATTTATTGTTGCGCCTCTCGTAGGAGCGGCCGTAGCAGCGGGAGTCTGGAAAGCGCTGGAGCCTAAAGACTAGTCTTTTTAACTTTATAGGAAACGCCCAATAAGAATATCGTTACTTAATGGGCGTTTTCGTTTATGGTATAGATGAACAAAGTGCTGAGCCGCCTATGAACTCAGTATGTCGTTTACGAAGTTATTGACCTGTGTCTCGTCTGTGGCCCAGGAGGTAATCAAACGGATCGCTGCATGATCATGATCTATTTCCTTCCAGATGTAAAATTGGTAATTTAAACTCAGCGTTTCGATGACCGATTTAGGTAAAATAGGGAAAATCTGATTTGTCGTCGATTCTGTTAGAAAAGAATATCCTTTTTCTTTGATGGCCTTCGCCATCCGCATTGCAAATGAATTTGCTTTTAATGCCAGTTCAAGATACAGATCATCTTTAAATAATTCTAAAAATTGAATGGAGAGCACTCTGCCTTTAGCGAGCAGGGCACCCTTCTGTTTGATAGCATAGTCAAAATCTGATGCTAACTCGGGACGGTTGAACACAACCGCTTCACCTAAAAGCGCACCATTTTTTGTTCCGCCAATATAGAAAACGTCACTGTATTTAGCGATAGCTGCAAATGTTAGATCGTTGTTTTCTGCAGTTAAGGCATGACCTAGGCGTGCACCATCCACGTAAAGTAACAGTTGGTGCTGCTGACAGCACGCATATAACGCTTTTAACTCCGCTAAAGAATATGTTGTGCCGATTTCAGTCGAGTTCGAAATATAAACTATTCGTGGCTTTACTACATGTGGCGCCAATGCATGGTCTTTTAATATTTTTAGGATATCTTCAGGTGTCAATTTTCCATCCGCTGTTTCAACGGTAATGACTTTATGTCCAGTTGCTTCTATGGCACCAGTTTCATTGGCAGATATATGCCCTGTCTTTGCACTAATGACTGCCTCGTGCACACGTAAGAGAAACGATATAACAAGCAGATTCGTTTGCGTTCCCCCAGATAAAAAATGGATAACAGCGTGCTGGTTATTAATCTTATTCCTTAAAACCGTTTTTGCTTCTTTCGAATAATCATCTTCTCCATAACCCAATTGCTGTATCAAATTAGTTTCAACAAGTTTCTCTAGAATGCGGGGATGTGCCCCTTCTGAATAATCATTTTTAAAGTTATACATAAACCTATCTTTTAGTGCAGATGCGCTCCATACTTAATCCGAAATCATTCCTCCAACAGGAAATTCGGGTGTTGTGAAGGTCAAATGTATAAATACAATCTCGTTTTTCACAAATCTCAGAAGGGAAAACACAATTAAATATCTGAGAGAGTTACGTTCTTTACAAGAGAAAGAAAATTATGCTATTCATTTTATCATATCTTTTACTCAACTATTGACTAAATTCGAAATAGATTTGAAGCAAGTTTTATTTTAATCTTACCGTAGAATGAAAAGAGTCTTATTTGTCGGATCCACCTTATTGGCATTTGGAATGGGATATGCGTTTAATAACCTGACACATCTGCGTGGAACCACGTTGAAAAGAGTGACTGGAATTGGTGGAGTTTTCTTTAAGTCCAAGGATCCCAAAAAACTCAGGGATTGGTATGCCGAGCACTTGGGCCTTACAACAAACTCTTACGGCGCCGTATTTGAATGGTATCAAGGTGGCGATAGTACAAAAAAGGGATTTACGCAATGGAGCCCTTTTAAAGAAAATACAACTTATTTTGCTCCCTCAGATAAGGACTTTATGATCAATTATCGTGTAGAGAACATGGAATTGCTGGTCGATGCATTGAAAAAAGAGGGAGTCACTGTCCTTGATACGGTCGAATCATTTAACTATGGTAAATTTGTTCATATCATGGACATCGACGGGAATAAAATAGAACTTTGGCAGCCTAACGATGCTGTTTACGAAAAGATGGGAAAGGATATGGGGGCCAAAACCACCAAGTAAAGCTATTATCCTGGACTTTGTTTTTTACCCTGGACTTTGTCTGTCATGTCTATTTTTCGAGACCTCGTATAGTCCCATAAAGCAGCACTTATTGCTCCAATACAATAGGCTACTAGATCTGACCATAGAAAACCCTGGCCAAACACTAGCCGCAATAGGGGATTGCTCCTTATCCATCTAAGCAAAGGATATTGTACAAGTTGTAAAAATTCGATGCTAAAACAAAAAATGATTGTAGCCCCAAAAGAAAATAACACTGATTTCCCCGTAAATAAAAATCGCGACAGCCAATAAATCATCACGGCATAAAGTACATCTCCGGTAACGGGCGGTATCACTGATATGTTGCGTGAGAGCAAACCCAAGAGTATAGTCAAACCAGCTAAAAATAGATATTGAATTTTTGTCATCCTCTTCATGGGAACCAGTATATCGTTATTGTCTCGAATAGGAGATGGTTTCGACAGGATTGCCAAAGATTTTTTTGTTTCCTTTTTTCTGTATAAATCCTCCATGCTGCGCGATGGCATCTGCGATGGCGAAAATAACATTCATATCGTTCTGCGGGTGAATCGTCGTTAGCAACTGTTCATTTTTGTCGAATAGTTGAAGCTGATTAACCAAAGAGTGATTAATTTCCATCTTATCAATGCGATTAAGTAAGATAATTTTGTCCTCCTTTTTCGGCTGTTTAATCGATAGCTTCTCTTTGTCAACTTGTATTTCGATCTTAGGGTTGATGAATTGCAATAGTATAATGAGCGGACCGATTACGACTACTGCAACCAAGATGCCAAGCCCCTTCGCCGAACCAAAATTGTTAACCGCATCAGCGAGCCCATTTATACCGCCAAAAACTAAGCAGAATAGCATAAATACAACAATTAGGTAACCAAATCCAAAGATCAGGCCCTTTTTAACTTGATGGGATTTAAATTGAAAAGTTTTCATTGTCGGGCTTTGTATTTTTAACGCATTTATATTTACTAAAGATATTTATATTTATGCAATCAAAGATATATTAGTTAAAGAGATTTTTTTATTTCATCAAAGTACACGTTGGAAAATATTATTGAAATTAAAAGAACCAACTTTCAGCGGAAGTCAGCATACTTTCAGCTAGTGAACTATGCGCTGTTTTCAATTCTTGGAATCATAAGTATATTTTGGGATTGGAAAGCCAGTATTGGCCCGATCATCTGTGTTTTTATTTTCTATCTTTTGCAGCGTAAACTTGATTTTTGGTCGAATGTCGTCTGGTTTATCACCGGTTTTTTAGTTCTCTCATTTTCTTTGTCCTGGATGTTCAGTCTGTCCTTTGGTCTATTTATTTTTCAATGCCTATTGCTTGCCGCCATTAGGCCTGCTATCGATGTATGGAAAGAAACCAGACAGGAGCATACTGATGTGATCTTCTCGATGAGTTCGGATTATTTTGCCTGTTTATGTCCGGAAAACAGTGATTACAAAGGGTACGCCATGAATCCTATGGGGTATAAAAAACGCTTTCCAATGACTGATGTTATTTCGGTCCAACAAGATGGTAAAAGCTTGCTTATTGCATTGAAAGAAAGGATAATACGTCCGCGCGAATTGCACGCCGATGAAATCGAAATGATTCTCTCTTATTTTAGAAAAAACAAGCCAGCAGTGCTTGCAGCTGTCGCAACAAAGAGTATCCGTAAGGAAGAAGACCGGGTGTATTGGGTTAAATTTATCGTTATAGGTATACCATGTATTTTAGGCGGACTATCACTATATTTTTGGGCAGATAATGGAAGGAACACAGTGGTCACCATACTTAGTATCGTTTCAGCAATAGTTCTGGGAATAATTTTACTGAAAATTACGAATATGGGATCTCGTCATAAAGTTAATTAAGCATTCCGATTATTTTAAGAAATCTGCATACCAATGACCAGAGGACTTTATAATACGTTGTTGATTTTTGAAATCAACATACACCAGTCCAAATCTCGGCCGATATCCCTCGGCCCATTCGAAGTTGTCCAGGAAGGTCCATACAAAGTATCCTTTAACATGGATTCCTTCTTGCTTCGCTCGATAAACTTGATGTAAAGCTTGCTGCAGATAGTCTAATCTTTTGGGATCGTGAACCAGTCCATTTTCGATTTGATCCGGAAATGCTGCGCCGTTCTCGGTGACGATTAAGGGCGGGGTATTGGGATAGGCACTAAATTTTTTGAGCATATGATAGATCGAAGCTGGATAAACTTCCCAGTTCATTTCGGTCATTTCAACTTTACGCTCTTTGGCTGATACAATTTTCGCCTGAAGGTAAGGAACAAACATCGCATATCGTATAATCTCCCGTGTATAATTCTGTACACCAATAAAGTCCATGTCAAATTTCAGATCTCTTTCATCATTGGCGTGCATGTACTTTTCAATTCTATTCAATATCTTGATCTCCTTGGTCGGGTAGCCCATTCCTAATAAGGGCTCTATAAATAGACGATTGAGCAAAACGTCGGCTTTTTTTGCTGCGATAATGTCTCTTTCTTTTGTTGTGAATGGCTCAACATGAGAACAGGAGAACGTAGTTCCTACTTCGCTATTGGGCAGCAATGACTTAATGATTCTTCCACCGTGAGCCTGAGCTAAGGCCGCATGATGCGCTGCTGCCAAAAAATTACCGAGACCTTTCCTTTCTGGTGCATGTACGCCGAAAAAATAGCCTGCAGCGGTGAATACGGTAGGTTCATTCAATACCATCCAATTCTTGACGCGATCCCCGTAGACATCTACGCATTTGGAAACAAACGCTCCAAACCAATCTTTCACTTCACGGTTTACCCAGCCACCTTTTTTTTCTAAAGCATGTGGAAGATCCCAATGGTATAATGTGACCCAGGGTGTTATCCCTAATTCGAGCGATAGATCGATCAAACGATCATAAAAGTCCAATCCAGCTTGATTTACCGCACCAATGCCAGCTGGAAATATACGGCTCCATGATAAAGAGAATCTATAGTTTGGAATATGCATTCCCTTCATCAAATACAGATCTTGGACATAGCGATTATAAAAATCACATGCCTCATTGCCATGCTGATTCTGAAATATGCGATTTCTTTTCTTGACGAATATATCCCAGATAGAAGGACCTTTTCCATGTAAATCATGTGCTCCCTCAATCTGATAGGCAGCTGTAGAAACTCCCCAAATAAAATCTTTGCCAAAGGCATCTTTGGTTAAAAGCATTTATAAAAATAAAATTATCGGACCTGAATGCCGTTTTTAAAACAATTAAGTTTTGTGAAATCTCAATGGTGAATAGAACGAACTAAATCGACCCAAAAAGATTCTAAATATAATCCGCTGGAAAAAATAGTTTACCGTTTTCATAATAGATACATTAACTCCGTTGACTACATTAACTATCGCATTATAAAGTAACGAAACTCATATTAACTGGGTATGAATTATTTATTAAATATACGAAAAAAAAGAAATACTTTTCTACGCATTCAATTGTTTATGTAGATAGCTATTTTTCCGAAGAATCTGTTATGAATAATTCGTTTTATTTGTCCAATTAACAATCAAATTGAACAGTCCCAACATAAGGAAATTTTTGCGTTGATAAGATGAGTATTTTACGATGTTCTTCATAATCTCTTGGGCTTGAAATTATAAAATCCAATATACCATCCCGATCTATATCACCAATAAATTCAAGCTCTGTTGCGGTATCATGATAGGCATCTTGGTTTATAAGCGTCCGAATAAACTTATTATTGATAAAAAGTTTTAAGGTATATCCTGGATGTTTAATGGCTGTATTTTCATCCTGATAGAATTCTATCCCTGCAGCGACCAATTTATATTGATCATTTTTGAAGGAAAATTCCATGGGCTGATTGGGAGGAACGATTTTATTATGAAAGGGGATGCTGTCCACGGGGCCAGGCTGCAACGCTGAAATATTGAAGAAAAGTAGTACATCTGCCTTTGGATTGATCGTTTCTGTCGGCAATCCTGCGCAAGGTTCCTCTTTTTCATAAGCGATGGAGTAAACCGCTTTTCCTATATTGTACTTGCCATCTTTTCGATGAAGTTCCAGCCAACTTGGGTTAATGATCTTAGACACATTGTTATCGTCAAAAACACGATAGGTATAAGGCATAAGGATTCGTCCTTCAATCAAGGAATCTTTGGGCTGTGTGGATTGACGGGTTTCTACATTTGCATTGCGCTCAATCGCTGGGGATAAGGATGTTTCTTTGTCTTGTATGCGTACTTTTTGCTGATCGGTTGAACTAGTCGCTGGATTTTGACAAGAAGTTGTTATACTGGTAACGATAAAATAAATGCCGATAAAATATGAGAAATGCATTGTTTTATATTTTACTTCAAAAATAAATAAATGCATGATTATTTGCTAATACACTTAACTGTCAACTACTAGATGAATGTAATGAAGCAAATTTCATAAGCGGAATCTCGTTGAAGAACAAGAGATAGTTTCCTTATCTTCGCCTGTCATCTATTTAATTTCAAATTCGGTAAATATTGTTCTTTTAAACTCAAGGACCTCAGGTGCGATTTTAAAGCCTTCGCCTCCGTAAGCTTTATTGAAGGTTTCTAAGGCCATACCAGTTCGATAGTGTGTTGACTCGTTGGAGGCACTGCCGTCGTTGGATAAAAACAATAACTTGCCGATTTCTACATTTGCCCGAGATGCAAGTTTTTTTGCAGACTTTAAAGCATCATCATAAGCAATTAAATCGGCTTCTCTCAGTATGCTATCTGCTTTAGAATGATCAAAGGATATGGAGCCTATTCCACTTATTTTAGTTTCTAGTAATTTGCCCGTTAACTCGGTAAATTTGGATAAATCATGTAGAACAAAATCGATCGTTTGTTGTGCTTGATAGCCTACAAATTTATTTGTATTTCCTATGTATTGATAATCCTTATTTGCAGACACACTACTTGTTTTAATGTCTTCCTTTTTATTCCCATATTTTTGAAGCAAAGCGATTACGGTGTCAACAGTTGCCTGAGTTTCTCGAACAGCATCAATCATCCTTGGTTTTGTGAAAGCAGTGTTGATCGTTAACGTAACCTGATCCGGCATGATTCTAATTTTTCCTTCGCCACTTACCCTTATCCGATTTTCGTTTTCCTTTGCTCCCGAATGACAGGAAATCATAAACATGATTCCGCCTAAACACATAAAAATAATAGAGATCGATTTCTTTTTCATCCTGTAAAACCCTCAGATTTATAGTCAACGTAATTATTTACTACACTAAATATACTAAATATCCTCGATAGCTGCTATTCAGCTTGTGCAATTTAAATTAGATTGCTCAATAAAAAAGCAGGTATTTCCACCTGCATTCTCCTTTTAAATAATTACTATTTTTTAATCTATACTTTTCTTTTTAATCTATACTTTTCGAGTAAATCTTAAGCTGCTTTTGCAATGACTTTCGTGCCATATGAATACGTGTTTTCACTGTCCCTTCTGGTATTTGCAAGTGCTCTGCAATTTCATAATATTTAAATCCTTCCAAAAACATGGCAAAGGCGTTATAATAGTCTTTCGATAGATTATTGAGCGCATGCTGTATATCAGAAGCAATAAAATTATTTTCCCCGCGATTGGTCGTTATCTCATTGCGATAACCTGTGCTGATGTATTCGCTTCTATAATTCTCTAATCTTTTGTTACGCGTATATTGATTAATATACGTGTTCTTCATAATGATATAGAGCCAAGACATCAATTTCGGATGTTTTAGGAATTTTTCGATAGATGCTAGTGACCTCACCATGGTCTCTTGAACCAAATCTTCCCGTTCATCCGGATCGTTTGTAAATTGTGCTGCTAAATATTTTAACGTAGGTCTTTTTTCCTTAAACAGTTGATCGATTGTTGTATTTTCCATATTATCAAATTTTAAGTGTCTATCTTGTTTACATTACTACAATTAAGATGCTAAAAAAATAACTTCGCAGAATGACCAGATCTCAATGATATCCAGCTGAAATATTTTTTTTATTTATAAAAACCTGTTATTCAATATTTTATTTGTTATATCGCTAAATGTGTGGCTATTTCTCTTGAATGTTTTTACTTTAACAACAAGTGTTTTCCTGTTTAAATTCCCCCTTTTATCTTTTTCTTACACGTATTTATACGTAGTACTTTAAAGGGTACATCTTTTGTGTAAATAGATGTTAATTTTTAAAACTGTTCATGCCTTGAAGTGGTTATTAGTTACAACATGAAATGGAAAACAATATGGGGGACGAGAACAAAAAACTATATTTTGACCTATCGGAAGGAGCGAAAGCCCAGTCTGAAAGCCTGAAGGATCAGTCGGAATTAAAGCAGGTATGGGACGGTAGTCAAGAAGATTTTTACAAGTCGATTATTAGAAATCAGCAGGATGATATTGGCAGGATTGGACGATATTTCCGTGATGAATTAGCTCAGGAACTCTATGGGATGCGTATATCTCTTCAGAATTTTACAAACCGTTATGGAGATTTTGAAGAATTGCGCTGTTTACGTGATTCATTAAGTACCTTAGTTGTAGAAATCCGTAATAAAGCGGTATTGCTTTATAATCCCATATTAAATGACCTGGGAATTTTTCATGCCGTTGATGAAGCAGTGGCTAGTTACAAAAAACGATTCGGTTTTACAATTGATACGCTGCTGGACCCTCAGTTAAGAGAATTACATCATCAGGCGCAAGTTCATTTATTTAAATTACTGACCGCAATATTTCAGTATTTAAACGATGAAAGTCCATCACAGGCCATTTCAATTTCGGTGCAGGTGATCGAATTTGAAATCCTTGTTAAGGTATCACCATTTTTTCAACAAGGAGAAGGCTTGTCAGTATCAAAGCTGGAAAACAGTCCAATGCGCTTGATGAAGATTGCTGAGCTTTACAATGCACGGATTATGAACGATACATTGGCGGCAGGTATTTTACTAAAATTGACAATTTAAAAAGAAAGATAATAATGATAAAAATCCTATTGGTTGAAGACCACATGGTTGTACGTAACGGAATAAAATTACTATTAGAATCTCAGGAAGGATTTGAAGTCGTTGGAGAAGCGTCGAATGGAAAAGAGGCGCTTGATTTCCTAAACTCAAATACTGTTCCTGATATTGTCTTAACAGATATCAGTATGGATGAAATGGATGGCATCGAATTGCTTCAGCTCATAAGTAAACAGTATGCATCTATTAAAGTTGTTATATTATCCATGTTGAATCAGATTAATTATGTTATCAAGGCTTTTGAGTCGGGTCTTGCCGGCTATTTGGTCAAAAATGTTGGTTATCACGAGTTGCTTTTTGGATTGAATCATATTGCTAACGGTGGACGGTATGTAAGTGAAGAAATCGCCATGATGCTTTTAGATCAGGTGCGTTCGGGGCAGAGCTATGCACAGATCCCTGGAGAATTGCAAGCAGATTTTGACATCTCCGAACGGGAATTGGAAGTGTTAAAATTGATCGCGGAAGGCTATACAAATGTGGAAATTGCAGATAAGATTTTCCTAAGCAAGCGTACTGTTGAAGGGCACCGTCAGAATCTAATAGACAAAGCGGGGGTGAAAAATACGGCACATCTGGTTAAGTTTGCTTTTGAAAGAGGTATTTTAAATTAGAGAAAATTTCCGGGCAAATGATCCCAAAAAATTTGATAGGTATAGATCGGATCATGCCGCTATTTTATTGCATACGATAGCGCATTGCTCACATAATTTGGCACAATGTTGAGAATGTGTATGATGATGTTTGAAACATTCCTCTGCACAGATCGTACATAATTCAGCGCAAATTTTGATAAGCTGTCGGCTATAGTAACTTTCCATAGAAAGGAGTTCAGCGACAGCAGTACATAAAATTGCGCATTCCATATTTAACGTGATACATTTTGCCATGGCTTTAATGTCAGTTTCTTTTGTACAAGCTTTTGCACAGTTGTGACAAGCAGTAACACATTGCCAACAGGCTTCTATACAAGATTGATCAATTGAATTTATCATAAATGTTGCTTTCAGTATACTGTTGTATATATCAAATTGATTTCGAATAGAACAAGTCTGAAAAGTAAATGGTTTTATGCGAATTGAAGCGGGAGGGATTTCAATAATCTTATGAAAATTTTTAATTTGATACAAAATGATATTCAATTGATACGATTTACCTCTAGTCTTCGCAAATATTTATTCAATTTTAGGCTTTCACCTATATGATTTACAAACAATGAATAAGATATATTTGCTGCCTATTGCGCTCTTGTTGCTTTTTGTCCAAAGGATATTTGCGCAAGCTGTAAACAAAGATCAGATTGAAAATGTGACTATGCCAACAAATGGTATTTTTCAAGCGGATCCGACCATATTGTATCACAAAGGATATTATTACCTCTATGGTACCAATGGTGATTCGGCTGAACAGCAGGGGTTTAAAGTGTATCAGTCAAAAGATTTAGATTCGTGGGTAAGTCCAGAGGGAGCTAATTCAGGATTTGCTGCTGTAAAGGGCGATATTTTTGGATCAAAAGGTTTTTGGGCACCACAGGTATGGTTTGAGAATGGTAAGTTTTTTATGGCTTACACAGCCGATGAGAATATCGCGATTGCGGTCAGCGATGCTCCAACGGGGCCTTTTAGGCAAGCCGTTAAAGCGCCAATTGCTGTTGGACAAAAACAAATTGATCCCTTTGTATTCCGCGATAAAGATGGAAAGAAATACCTATTTCATGTAAGGTTAAAGAATGGGAATCGGATTTTTGTGGCGGAATTGAAGTCGGATTATTCGGGAATAAAGGAAGAAACGCTGAAAGAATGTCTCCATGCAGAACTCCCTTGGGAAAATACGGCAAATGCTGATTGGACAGTTAGTGAAGGTCCCACTATCATTCGGGAGGGGAAATATTACTATATGTTCTATTCGGCAAATGATTTTCGGAATAAGGACTATGCTGTAGGAGTTGCAATAGCTGAAAATATTTATGGGCCCTGGAAAAAACTGGAAGATCAGCCTGCACTAAGCCATAAAAATAGCGGATTTGCCGGAACTGGACATGGTGACGTTTTCAAAAAAGGAAAGCAATGGTATTACGTCTGTCATACACATTTTTCGGATGAAGACGTTGCTCCTCGGCGGACAGCGATAGTGCCTATTCAATTTGTGGCAAATAGCAGCGGTATGTTGATTCCGCGATTCGAAACTGCAAAGTTTAGCTTTTTGAGCACCGATCAGCAATTGGAGCAACGTAGAAAATCCTATCAAACAGATGTAGCCTTTGGTGATCCTTTTATTGTATTTGATCAACCATCGGATCAATACTATTTATATGGAACTGGTGGAACTGAAAATGGTTTTATAGCTTATAGTTCCAAAGATCTAAAGACTTGGAAAAAGGAGGGAAAAGTATATGATGCCAAACAGCCCAATGGTTGGGGGCTAAAGGATTTTTGGGCTCCGGAAGTCTATCGTGTGAACAACAAATATTACATGTACTATAGTGCCCACTGGAAAGAAAACCCCAAAAAAGACTTAGAGAACTATCGTATTGGAGTTGCAGTGGCAGACAGTCCATTGGGACCGTTTAAAGATCTGACCGGCCAACCTATTTTTGACCCTGGATATCCGATCATCGACGCAAATGTGTTTAGAGATACCGATCATAGAAATTATCTGTTCTATTCACGCTGCTGCTACGAGCATCCTGTAGAATCAGAAATCGCAGACTGGGCGAAGAAGAAATTTGGCTATAAGAATATTGAAGAAAGCTGGGTCTACGGAGTGGAACTGGATAGCAGTATGACGAAAGCAATTGGGAGTCCGGTTCTTTTAATGCGTCCTCCAGCTACGATGCAGGATGCACAATCCGAATGGGAAAGTAGATCAGTTACTTCAGGTGAGGTCAATAGGCGATGGACAGAAGGTTCTTTTCTGGTCAAAGAAAATGGACTCTATTACATGATGTATTCGGCCAATTATTTCGCAGGAGCTAATTACGCTGTTGGCTATGCTACAGCCACCACACCTTTGGGAAGCTATCAAAAATCGGCATCCAATCCGATCATTGAAAAAAATACCAATAAAGGCGGAGTGATTTCGGGCACGGGGCATAATAGCTTATTTCAGGACAGGGAAGGAAAAATCCGATGTGTATATCACGGTCGTACAATAAAGACGGGCGATCAACGTATTGTCTTTATTAGCGATGTTTCTTTTGATGAAACAGGAAAGTTGAATATTTTGACAGATTGACCCAGCGGTCAATCTGTCTTTGCGGGCACTGCCGGATTTTTGACATTCTCATCCCAGTTAGTGGGAGATTTCTTTCCGGGGCTTATGCTGTTTCTTGTCTGCGGGTTTTTATGTATATAGTTGATATGTTCCTCTTCTTCCGGATCGGTTTCATCTATATCTGGTTCAGGATGTTCGATCGGGTCAGTGTCATTTGGGTCTGGAATAGTACGATTCCCGAATAATCCTTTGCGATACCAGATGTTACTAAAATAATAGGCAATAATTAAACCTCGTTTTACTACCGCATGTTGCAATATCTCTTCCATTTTTGATTTCGTTTTAAGTGATACGATCCTGTTTGTTGGATAGTATACTCTCCCTAAATGAACAACATTAAGGAGGAAATAGTTTGAAAGATTTCAGGATTAGGAACAACGATCAATCGAGTAGCATTTGCTCGGGAAATGGTTCAACAATAGGGAAGTAAAGGTGAACAGTGGTGCCCAAACCGATCTCTGATTCAATTTCTATATTTCCGCCCAATCGTTCCATTATCCGTTTTACGAGCGAAAGCCCAATTCCTGTTCCAGGTATTGAACCTACATTATCGGCTCTGGTAAACATCTCGTAAACATGAGGCAAGTGGTCACTCGGTATCCCAATTCCGTTATCCTTGATCTGATAATGGGTATAATCGTCTTCGTGCGAACTATCTATGGTTACTAAAGGCCTGTCTGCCTGTGCAGAATATTTTATGGCATTAATAATTAAATTGGAAAAAATCTGATACGCTGCACTTTTCTCACCCCAGATTGGCAATAGGGTTCCAAAAGTGGGCTGACAATTATTGACGTTATATAAAATACTGTTTTCCTGAAATATGCGCTGAATCGTATAGGCCATGGGAATTGGTTCCTTATCTAAGCTACTGGAACGGTGTTGGCTGAGTTGGACCATATTGTTGATTATATCTTCAATATTTGTAACGCTTCGGCTGAAATTCTGGTACCACTTATTGATTTTTGTAAAATCAATATTTTCGGAGTGCTGCTGTAGAAATTGTATGCCCATCTTTAAGATGGACAAGGGATTTTTTAAATCATGTGAAAGGGTATGTGTAAACATTTCCAACTCATTGTTCAAACTTAAAAGTTCTTCATTCAGCAACTGACGTTCCTTTAATTTTGCAAAAATTGATTCCTTGATAATCTGATTCAGCCGAAGGACAAAATTGATTTCTGCATCATTCCAGGGCTTGGCAACGTCATAGCGCATCTCTTCCCAAATGTTTAGCTGCTTACGTTCATGCGGTTCATTTTTTAACTCCATTTGCATCACCTGACTGCGGTTTTCCTTTCTAAACCAAACGAGGTAATAATCATTTTCCAAGCCAACCTTTAGATACATAAGACCCGCAAAATCGAGTTTATCTTTAAAGTTATCCTGATGATTCTGGCGAAAGTTATAGTCTTTGAAGAGGGCTTTATCAGTATGTTTTTGCAGAAATTGAATGATTTCATAAAATTGTGTCTTCTGTGGAGAATGGCCATAGTTAAAAACATCGCCCTGATTGAATATAGCCAATCCATCTGCATTGACCAGCTGGGTCAGGATATCCATATGCTGTATCAAAGCACAGTTCACCATCTTATTTTCAGAGAGACTTTTTTTTAACTCTTCTTCGGCGAGTTTAAGAAGCTCTGTTCTTTCCAACAGATTCTGTTTAACATGGCTCTCATACTTACTGCTAGCTGCCTGTATGGCAAAAGTGCATAATTTTCGCTGCTGCAGATCGACCACCCGCTCCTCATCATTCTGAGCCACGACCAGGCCCCAGAATTCATCGTCGATACAGATTCGAAAAAGCAACGCGCTTTGGACATTTATTTTTTTCAAAAAAAGCCGATGAAGCTCAGGTAAAGGTGACAATAGGCTTGAGAGCGGATCAATCGCTTCGTCCGTATAATAGAATTCTTGTCCTTCGAGATCAATATTGGGAGCATATCGATAGGAATAGCTCCGATAGTATGACAAGACTTCCTCAGGCATGAAATCTTTCGAGAACTCCTTTCCTTTGAAATAGACTTGTCCGTCGGCTGTATGCTCCGCAATCACCGAACTGTAACCTGTCTCCTGAATCTGCAAAACAAAAACTCGATCATAATTCAGTAATTTGTTGATGGCTGAGCAAACACGGTCCCAATTATTGGGTTGAATAGTATCTAGCAAAAAATTAAGCTCATTTATTTTTTTTGCAGCAATGTATTTTTTGTGCTGTTGTTCCCATTCTACATAGAGGTATTCATTGTGTCTCCGCAATTTTACGTAGAGACGTTCTTTTTTTATTTTTATGGGTAAAATATGACGCGACTGCCCGTTTTCAAGTAGATCGGTCACCGCATTTTTAATTTTGGGTAGCGCTTCACCGAATGTACTGTTAAAGCTATCAAAAAAATTAGTTCCTAATAGGCTTTCTATAGCATCTGGGCCATTTACGGCAGATTCGGTTATTCCAACGACATTAAAATGTCGATCTAAGATGACCAGACGGCCAAAAGATTGAAGCTTGATACTGGTTTGACTGTTAGATTGAAATGTATGATTCATAATACCCCAAAACTTCTTATGATATACATAAATATACGAAAAAAAATTACGACAACATAGGTCAAATCTTTGATAACAAAACGTTATAAAGGGTGTAAAATTGACTTATCGGTTTTTTTTTACTTTGAAATTAAGTGGCTACTCATTCTACGCGATAGAAGGAACTAATGGTTTAGATTAAATTCTTTTGCTACCGCATCGGACATTCCTTTAAGAAGTGATTTCCATTGTGGGTAAGATGCGCCCATTTTAGCTGCTAGGCCAACAAGATAATTTCTGATATTATCACTCATATTTTCATTGTCGACATTGATGATCTCGTTTCTTCCAGCGTATTGGAACAAGATGCTATTTCTCCGCTGCTCAATCAGAAAGGTCGAAGATGAAATCCCCTCGAAAAAATGCGCAGTATTTTTATCTCCGGGATGGCTCGGGTCTGGGCAAGGTTTTAATGTAATCGCAAAAACCTTATAGTCCTCTGTTTTTTCTGAAATGAGGTTAACAACATTCACCCAATCATAACCATCACTGCTTGGAAGTCCCGGTCCTGGAATGTCCAGTCTGATATAATCATGTAATTCGAGTAAACGATCAATTGGAGTACCATAACCGGCCGTTAGCTGAAATACAGAGGCAGGTAATTGAGCGAGTTCATACCAATGGTTGACCTTTCTAAGATTGTCTATAGCCAAATCATAGGCTAAATTGGCGATAGCTTCACTGGGAAACTCGAGGGATTCAAAGCAATCTAGATGCTTACCTTCTTTCTGTTCTGGTATGATATTTTTCATCGTTTTCACTTTTTGTGCTTAAAATACTGAATTTCTTGCTCATGTTTTTTTGCCTCCTCTAGGGTCTCAAAAGTACCCAAATTCCGACGCCTGTTCGTCTCTTTATCAGGATGCTTAGCATATATTCGATATTGACCTGATTTTAATTTACGTATCATGGTATTGGGCATTACGTTTTAACCTAAGCTTGCCTTCAATTTTGCAAGCAAATCATCTGCTTTTGTATTCTCTACTTTCATTTTTCGAATGGTAGGACGTTTACCCTTGTCTTTTTGTTTAATTATTTTGAGAAGCTCGTCCATATATTCGTTTTTATAACTACTGATATCAAAGGATGCGCTGTGTTGCTCGATCAGCTGTGTAGCCATGTCCATTTCTGCTTTTTGAATTTTAATTTTACTGGGTAACTTCAGTTCATCTAATGTCCTGATCTCCTGTTGATAACGTATTTTATTCAAAACTAATGCATTTTGATAGGGCTTTATCAGGGCTAGATGCTCGACATTTCGCATCACGAATGATCCTAAGCCTGCCATTTTAGTTTTTTCCAGTGCTTTGAGTAAGAGTTGATAGGCTTTTTCTCCGCCCTTTTGTGGCTCCAAATAGTAGGGCGTTTCAAAATATATACTGTCGACATCTATCATTTTGACGAAAGCATGAAGGTTGATAAGTTTAGTCTTTTCTGGACTTGCGTCTTCAAAATCTGCATCTTCCAGCACAACGTAATGGTCTTTCATAAAATATCCCTTCACAATATTGTCCCATTTTACTTCTTTACCAGTCTGTTCATTTACCCGCTTGAATTTAATATTGGATAGATCCTTTCGATCAAGCATATCCAGATCTAAAGCCGCACTCTCCGTTGCGCTATATATTTTAATTGGGATATTGACTAGACCAAAACCAATAGCTCCCGTCCAAATTGCTCGCATAAGTAATCTATTTATTGCTATTAAGATAACCTTGGTAATGTTTAAATGGTTTGAAATTTAATAAAATGACCAACAAACTATTTCTCCAAAAAATAGTTATACAGACATTCACTATCTTTTATTACAATGGATTTAAAGTCAAATGAACCATTTTGGTTAGTAAAAAACGGCCTTTTAAACAACTATCCTTCCTTGCGGCATGACGCGAGCTGTGATGTGCTTATCGTTGGCGGCGGCATTACTGGGGCTTTGATCGCACATCAATGCATAGGAGATGGAAAAAAATGTCTACTTATTGACAAGCGCGAAATTGTGAATGGGAGTTCGGCGGCGACAACTTCAATGTTGCAATATGAAATAGATGTGCCTTTGTATAGATTAAAAGAATTAATCGGTGAAGAGGCTGCAATATCGAGCTACTGCGCTTGTGGAGAAGCAATTGGCAAATTGGGGGAAATCGCAAAAAAAATCCAGTCGAAAGCTGGTTTTAGAACAAAAAAATCACTCTACTACGCGGCGAGAAAAAAAGACATCTCTTGGTTGAAACAAGAGTTTAAAGCTAGGCAAGAGGCCCGTTTTGACGTTAAATGGCTAACGGAACAAGAGATCAGGGAACGTTATGCTATACATGGCGCTTATGCTGGAATTCTTTCGGATCTAGGGGCAAGCATAGATGCCTTTTGCTTTACACATGAACTGCTAACATACAACGTTAAAAAGGGACTATTGATTTTTGATAAAACAGCCTTAGAAACCGTATTATATCGATCGGGATATAATCTTGTAACCACCTCGACGGGTGCTAACATCAAAGCAAAAAAAATTATTTATTGTACAGGATACGAAACGACAAATTTTATTCCTGAAAAATTTGTCGATCTATTGAGTACATTCGCCATCGTGTCTGAAGTTGATAAAGAAGCTTATTACCGGTATCGGGATCTGCTCATTTGGAACACTGCTGAACCTTATCTGTATATGCGCACAACAGACGATTATCGGTTCCTGATCGGGGGAGAAGACGAAGAATTTCAAGATGCTATTAAACGAGATGGTCTTATCCCAGCGAAATCACTGAAATTGGAACAGTCGTTTAACAAAATCCTTGCTGATAGGGTTTTCCACCCAGACTTTGCCTGGGCGGGTACCTTTGGAACGACCAAAGATGGATTGCCCTATATCGGAATACATAAAAAGTTTAAAAACTCCTACTTTGTGTGTGGTTTCGGAGGAAACGGTATCACATTTTCTGTTGCAGCCATGGACATGGTATCATGCTGGCTGAATAACCTAAGCCACCCATTGGATAAATGGTTTAGGTTCGGACGTTAAATTGTCGCTTGATCGGCATTTTTAAGTAAAAAACGGTATAATTTATCCTCCAACTTCGCTAGTGGTAATTTACTATTTATGCTGGGGAATTTTCCTTCCATAAACAAACGTTGTATGGCAGGGTGGATATAGTAAGTCTGCGAAACAGTCTTCGTATTGCCGAGTTGCTCGGCAACCTGTTTAATGACTTTATTTAACTGTCTTTTTCGTGCATTAAGTGTTTCTGCCGGTTTTGTTTGGGCGAGCTGATAAAAAGCTTCGCGACTAGCTCCCCAGATACGGATACTTTTGCAGCTGATCTGGCCCTTAGAATTCTCCCGGAGATAGTGATTAAAGGCGGCACCACAGAAAGTGCTTTCGCATGTAGCGCTATCAATCTGAAATATTCTTTTGCCTTTCATTTTTAGAAGTTCTTCCAAAAGTTTAGCCTGCTGCTTATTGGACCAGGACTTTTGCTGAAAAACACCCTTTTTGCCTTTATAAGCCAAAGATATCTTGTTATTTTCGATGGTAACGTGCCTTTTTTCCAGTGTACTCAGGCCATAAGACTTATTGGTAAGGGTATAGCGTTTATTGCCGATACGGATTAATGTACTGTCCATTATTTTAAATGCAATTGCACATAACTTATCCATATCCCAGTCCTGATGTTTGAGGTGTTTAGTGCTGATTTTTCTTAATTCCTGTAAGTATTTACCCATAAAAAGAATATTACTGAACTTTGCCGCCTGCCGTTGGTTAACGAATTTCGCATGATAAATATATTGTTTACGTTCTTTTTGGTCGAATCCAAAAGCTTGCAGATCACTGTTGGCACTTTTGGCAATCCATACATCCTTCCAGTTGGGTGGGATAACCAGTTTTGTAATTCTTTCTAAGATCTTTTGATCAGATACTTCGTTTCCCGATGTATCGAAATATTTAAAAGACTTGCCTATTTTCTTTCTTGTATAACCAGCTTTTACTTTCATATAATAATGTCCAAAATCAACGTATTTTTAAATCCCAAAATGCTATCTAAATTTTGTATGTGTATGTGTACGAATAAATCAGTCGTCCTTTAATAAGTTACAATTCGATCACTGTTGATCTGTATATGATCGAAGTATTGTCATTTATCAGGTGTTGTTTATTTTTTGCTGATATGCACATTGTTAATCTCTATTAAGAACGGATGAGCGATATCTCCGGTTTTCGAAAAAAATAAGATGCGTATTATTTACATACAGCAAGGGTTTTATACAGAAAAGAGTGGGGGTAGGCTAACAATAGATAAAATAGGGAAAGGCATTAAAAACGGCTGCTTTTACTGAAAAAGCAGCCGTTTTTAATGGTAAATTTCTATCTATTTTGTTTTATCAACATAAGAAGTCTTTTTACCTTTCTCTGTGTCCGCTTTGATCGGTTTCTTCTCCACTTCTTCCGAAACTTCCGACTGTATTATGGTTTTACCATTTCTCTTTCCAATGGGACCGCCACAGATAATCAGCGTAATGACCATATTGGGCTGATTCTTTATTTTAACTTCTGATTTCATATGTTTTTATTTAGCAAATTTTCTGATCACGGTTAAGCTACTCTAGTAGATAACTTCAAGGGATATATTTTGTTTTACTTTAGTCTGTAAATTTTAAGCTGTTTTTGCAGCTTTTTCCTTGTCATGTGTATTCTGGTTTTAATTGTACCTTCAGGCATTCCAAAATAGGAGGCAATCTCGTGATATTTGTATCCTTCGAGGAACAATTGGAATACTTGATAATTTTCTTCCGACAAACTGCACATTGCTTTTTCAATATCATCAGCGATGAACTTGTTGTCACTCTTGTTGGATTCTATTGTGTTGGTGCTTTCCAGATCGATATAAGTTTCATGGATATCGTTTATACGTTTGGCCTTACGGTACTGGTTAATGTATACATTTTTCATGATCACATAGAGCCAAGACATTAATTTAGGATGGCGGATAAAATCATCGATCGATTTTAAGGCACGAATAAGAGTCTCCTGAATCAGATCTTCTTTTTCGTCGGGATCGTTTGTAAATTTCCCTGCAAAATGTTTCAGAAGGCTTCTTTTCTCTTCGACTAACAAATTTAAATTTGAATTGCTCATAGTATCGTTTGTTAAATTGATTGATGTGTATTTTGGAATTAAGTACAATTAAAGTGCTACTTTCACCATTTTATTCCAATTGAAATTTGTTTAAACAGGTATATGGGAAAAATACGTATGCAATCGGATTGGTTGTTTTTGTAGCCGAAACACTACAGAAAGGGGATATTAATTGTGTCCCAATAAAGAGAAATGATCAATTAGAACTTGGTCAATTGGGTATTTGTTCCCTTAAGAAAGGTCTAAATTACGGGTTAGCCCCGTTTATTAAAATAAGAAAAACGTACATTTTTGTAATCATAAATGCCAATGGCGATTTTTTGTCAGTTTTGTTGAACTAATTAGCTTTTAATGTGGTTCTTATCTAAATATTTGAAACAAAAGCAAGATAGACTATGGAAAAGAGCAGAAAATTTACAACAGGTTTAGTAACACTCATATTTGGTGCTACATTATTATTTTCGTGTCAAAATTCAAAGAAAACTCCATCGGAAGGAAGTGGTCAATCGGACAACATTGCGCCGAGTGATGCTGATGAAACAAGGTACAATTTAAGCGAGCAGCAAAAAATGACGATGCAGAAAGATACCAGTTTGGCAGACACGCTTAGAAAAGACAGTATCAATGGATCAAAATCTAAACCTTAAAGATCTTCCGGACTCTTCTTTATCATTCAGACTTCAGTATATCCGATAAAAAACTCCCTCAATTGAGGGAGTTTTTTTTGTCATTTTCTTTCTGATCGGATTCAGCATCATAAATATCTTCTTCTGAATGATCAGGTTTTTCTTTATGTTGATCCTCCTCCGTATTAATTTTTTCTTTATTACTACGGTCGCGCTGTTCCTCTTCACTTGGATCAGGTCCTTCGGTATTCTCTGGATAATATAAATCGGGTGCTACATCATCAAGATCAGGAACTTTTGGTGGAGTGTAGGTACGGCTGCCGTTGTCGGTAGAAGGATCGTTGTCTAGGGGCTCTATTCCATTCATGAATAGCGCTCCGTTTTGGCAATAATAGGAGATACCATCGCCAGATTGAACTGTTGTATTCATAATTTCTTTTTGGTAAGAACAGCGATGAAATATGATTGGTTGTATTTTTTTAAAAAGGATAGCCCGGTCATTTTAAGAATAAATTTAAAACTTTTCATTTGTCGATCTTGTTATTAAACTAAAGTAATTTAGATAATAGAAAACACTATGAGAAAATTGACACTACTTTTATTGATAACAGCAGGAATTGGGTATCAGGCCCATGCTCAGAAAATTGAGACAACACCGCAGATGTCGTCTGACGTTGGTATTGAACCTATCCGTCAAGGGAATTGGATGGTCGGTGGATCGATCGGTAATCTCGGTTATAGTTTCGAGGGTAAATCTTTTAATGTCGCACTTCAGCCAAGGGCTGGTTATTTTGTATCTGATGGATTGGCTATCGGTGCGCAGGCAAATCTTGGTCTGGCTACTCAAAAAGACGCCGATAATGAATGGACCTATGGTGTCGCACCATTTGTACGTTATTACTTTCCAAATGCAGGATCAACTACAGGTAGGTTTTTTGGACAGGGAGACATCGGTATCTCAGGCAGTTCAAGGGGCAAAGACGTCGCGCTGGCGGTAGGAGCCAATGTCGGCTATGCACATTTTATTACCCGGACTGTTGCGCTCGAAGCTACTTTTGGCTACAACTATAGCAAAGCCAATATAAATACTGGTAGTGGTGCGAGTGGTTTAGGCGTGGGATTAGGTTTTCAAATCTATTTACCAGGCAAACGCTAACAGAAATAGTATCAGCAATCTTTAACAGCATGTTTCCAATTGACAATTGGAAACATGTTTTTTTTGTTGCGACCGTATAATTACTTGCTCTTGTGTATGAAAGACCTATTCTTTTCAAAATGACAAAAATTAGAAAACATTTGAAGCACAGTAAATGTTTTCTCTAAAAGAAAGCTGAAACGATGACAGGAACAAAAAATATTGGATTGGTGCTCAAAGATAAAATGGGCAAATGGTCTTCTTATAACATTCCATTGCTCAAAGAGTGCCATCTGAACAATAAGCTTGTGAAGAGCAATGAACTTGAAGGTATTTTTGTCATAGGAAGTTTGGCAACGGGACTATACATATTCTCATTGTATAAAAACCGTTTTATAGACTTGATGGGCAAGCAAATCGGGACTGAGGAAATCTGTGAACATTTTGATCAGTATAAACAGGCATTAATATAAGTACATACATTTCATTTTTAAAATAAAGGAGCATTTATGAGTAATTTAACATGGAAAGGCCGTTGGAACGAGCTGAAAGGTAAAGTAAAACAACAATATGCAGATTTAACTGATGATGATCTGTTGTATGCGGAAGGAAAAGAAGATGAACTGTTGGGTAGATTGCAGCAAAAAACAGGAAAAACCAAAGAAGAGGTAGAAAATTGGCTGGATAAATTGTAATATTTTATCAAGGTCATATACCTTGTAGCTATAAGTATATAAGATGTGCGATCAATTTAAATTGATCGCACATCTTGTTTTATGTCAATGAAAAATTGGTTTATCCAATTTTATGGCTAGACGATAAACGGCATTCATCAATCCGACATGACTGTAGGCTTGTGGAAAATTTCCCCACTGGCTGCCATTATCCTCTGTAACATCTTCACTGAATAACCCAAGGTGATTGCTGTAGGTCAGCAAGCGTTCCAGGATCTCTTTCGCTTCCTCCAGGCGCCCGACACAGGCTAGCGCTTCCACATACCAAAATGCACATACCAAGAATGTGGATTTTGGCCTGCCAAAATCATCCTGATGTTTGTATCGGTAGAACAGTCCATTTTCACCTTTTAATTCTTTTTCCAGCATTTCGAGATGATGCAGCGCGCGTTCCGATTTTGGGTCAAGGTAATCCATGACAATGAGCTGTAAGGTACTGGCATCTAGATTCCGGCTATTAACAGCATTTTGATAGACTTTCCGCTCTTCGTCATAACAGGCTTCGATATAAGCTTCTGCTTTTTTTAAGAGGACATTCGCGCGATCCTCCATATCCTGATAGCCATTCTGACGTGCAATCAACAAAGCCGCTTTACATCCGACCCATTGAAAAAGATTGGAATAACAATGGTGGTTGGCAAAATTTCGAAACTCCCAGATGCCAGCATCTTTTTCCTCTATAGTAGCCTCAATCTTTTCGAGAATGAAATTTACCCAGCCCAATACATTTTTGTTTTCATGGATTTTAAAACGTTGATCCGTGAAAAGTGGTAACAAGGCAATCATTGCCTGACCATATACATCATTTTGAATATGTTCAAAAGCTTGATTGCCAATCCGCACTGGACCGTTATCCTGATAGCCCTTTAGATTAGGTAAAATATGTTCTGTCAGTTCGGAGGTGCCAAGGATACCATACAAAGGTTGAAGCCTTCCAGGGTTGCGATGTGTGATGCCGGCAATATAATTTGCAAAGCTTTCCATTTCTTCAAATTGACCGATGTGCGTCAATGCTGTTAAGACGTAATAACTGTCACGTACCCAACAATAACGGTAATCCCAATTTCTTCCCGAACCTGGATATTCGGGAAGACTAGTTGTTGATGCGGCAATAATCGCTCCTGTGTCCTCATATTGGTGAAGTTTGAGCACCAGTGCTGATCGGATAACCTCTGTTTGATAAATATTGGGAATACTGCAGTGTTTAATCCATCGCTGCCAATAACTGAGCGTCTTATGGAGGAATTCTTCACCAGTGCTCGCGATAGCCGATTCGAAAGCTGCATCATAAGTAAGTACGAGGTATCTATTTTCACTGATAATCGTCCAGCTTTCATCTTGGAAGAAATGGGAAATAGGCAGATCAGTAGTCAGCCGAATCCGTTCTCCAATCTGATCGTTACTATAAAGAATATGGTTGCTCCCGCGTGTGGCTTTAAGTGCCATACGCCCATAGTCACCAGTAGGTTGACAACTGATGTTGACGCTGGGAGCCCCATGAAGCGGTTCGATCTTTCGTATCAACATCAACGGTTTAAAATACCGTCCGAATTGTTCAAATCGTGGTGCAAAATCCGTGATACGATAGGCATATGAGGCCGTATGGATTTCCGTGCAAAGGACGTTTGAATTTTTAATGTAATACTGCTTTGTTTCCACGACAGGGTCCTCGGAACTGATCTTGAAAGTTCCACCTTGATTTTTATCGATCATACTGCCGAATACAAAGCTATCTTCGAACGATGGCCAACACAACCACGATATATTTGTGTCAATGCCAACGTGCGCTATGTAGGAACAATTTCCAATGATTCCAGATTGATAGATATGTCTGTTGTCTGTTGTATTTTCACTCATTATTTTACGATAAGTTGATTCAAAAATTGAAGAACATCTTCCTGTTCATCTAAATAATATTTTGCTGCAGATTTGTTGCTGCCCACTTTGATACTTATGGTTGATGGAGGCAGGTATTTGAATAAGTCCTCATCGGTGATGTCGTCACCAATAGCCAGCAGAAAATCCGCTTTAATGTGTCCAGCGATTTCCAATGCTGCTTTCCCCTTATTCACTTCCGTATTTTTTACCTCAATGACAGCATTTCCATCCAGTAATTGCAGACCGTAGTCATTCAGCATTGGATTTAAAACCTCTTTAAGTTCTGTAGCTTTGAGTTCTCCCAGACCGAGTTCTACTTTCCGATAATGCCAGGCTAACGAGTAGGGCTTAACTTCGATGTAAGCCCCCGGGGTCTGGTCGGCTAATTTTTCCATTAGCTTTTTCACTTCGGGCATCCAATGCAGTGCTAACCCTTTTTTGTAAGACCAACTGAAATTTGGGAAATTAGACCAGATACCGTGTTCGGCAACCAAATAGTAAGACCGGCCATCAAACCAGGAAGATAGACTTTCCTGTGACCGGCCACTTATGATGACCAATGTATTGAGCGGATCGGAAATAATATTATCCAAAAGATTATAGAGTAAGGTTGTCGGTGTTGCTTTTTGGGCGTGATTTTGGAATTTGACCAATGTGCCGTCATAATCCAGGAAAAAGAGTCTATTGCTACTTTTGCTATATCTTTCTGAAATGCTATTAAAGACCTTATCCGAGATTCGCCTTGCCCATTCGTCACGTTGTATGGCTTTGGTTTCGGCCAGGCGATTGGTAAAGAGCTGAACCCAATGCTGCACATTAAACTTCTGTATAATCTGAATATTGGCGTCGGCACGTTCCTGTATTTCTTCGGGCGACATTTTAAGCGCTTGGTAAATACTGTCCGCGGTTTCTGTCCGATTATAGGGGTTAATAATCAAAGCGTCAACGAGCTCTTTAGAAGCACCCGCGAACTCACTTAAAATCAATACACCTTTTGATAAAGTCTTACTGGCAATATATTCTTTACTAACGAGATTCATCCCATCCCGCGTTGATGTAATCATACAGATATCAGAAGCAACGTATAATCCAACCAGCTCTTCAAAGGGAAGTGATTTGTAAAAATATAATACCGGTGTCCAACTTAGATTTCCATAAATGGAATTGATTTCACTCACCTTCCGGTTAATCTCATCTTTCAGCTTTTTGTATTGGGATACCTTATCCCTAGAGGGTACTATAAGCATATAAAGTACAACTTTTGTATGCCATTCAGGATATTTTTCGAGGAAAGTAAGGAAAGCACGCAGTCTTTCTAATATTCCTTTGCTATAATCGAGCCTATCGACAGATATGATAATTTTCTGCTCGGGAAAATGACTTCTAAATTGAGTTGCAATAGCTTGGATTTTAGGCTGGTTGCTGACTTCGACGAATTTATCAAAATCAATCCCCATCGGAAAGGATTCTACAAATATATGACGGTCTTTGTATTTGAGCTGGTTATGCCCGGATGATACATGCAGTATTTTTTTGCAGGCGTTTAAAAAGTTCTGACTATCGGCGAAAGTATGAAATCCAATTAGATCTGCTCCCAGTAAACCTTCGACCAATTCTTTACGTTGCGGAATGTTCATAAAGAGTTCCTCCGAAGGAAAGGGGATATGGTGAAAATAACCGATGTTGAGCTCTTGATTTTCTGAACGTAGCAGTTGAGGGAGCAGCATAAGCTGATAATCCTGAACCCAGATAAAGTCAGAAAGCTGATCAATAGAAAGCGCGGCTTCGCAGAATTTTTTATTTACGTTTACATAGGTACTCCAATATTCGCGGTCAAAATGAATGTAACTCGGCTGGTAGTGGCAGATAGGCCAGAGCACCTCGTTGGAATAACCTTCGTAGAAATTGCGTATTTCATCTTTTGATAAAAAAACAGGAAGCAAGTTCATCGGTTTGAGAAGCTCAATAATCTTTTCTTTTTCCGCTTCATCTTTGGGGACAATTCCCGGCCAGCCAACCCAAAGTATTTCTTCCGTATCAAAAGCGGAATTTAAACCAGTTGCCAGTCCGCCTGCACTCGGCTTGATGATTAGTTTTTCTTTTTTTCGTTCTATTTGTATCGGCAGTCTATTTGAAATTATTATTTTCTTCTTTTTCTTCATAAGAATATTAGATCGATTTATTTGCAGTGTGGAAGAGTTATATTGACTATA
>JAIRVH010000098.1 GCA_031253985.1 Sphingobacterium sp. | reverse complement strand
AAAATATTGTGCAAAGATATGCAAAAAAGGTGGGTACTAAAATCTAAAACTGATGTCAAAATAACCAACAAACTGCGCGAGGAATTAAACATCAACACTGTATTGGCAGAGTTGCTCGTGAGCAGGGGAATTGGGACCTTTGGCGAATCAAAGCAGTTTTTTAGACCTCAGTTATCGGATTTGCACGATCCATTTTTGATGCGGGATATGGAGAAAGCCATCACCCGTATTATCCAAGCCATCGGCAACAAAGAAAAAATTCTGATCTATGGAGACTATGATGTGGACGGTACAACTGCGGTTGCCGTTGTTTATAGTTTTTTCAGAGAATTTCATAGTCAGCTGGAGTTTTATATCCCAGACCGCTATGCCGAAGGGTATGGTATTTCCACACAGGGAATAGACTACGCAGCAGCCAATGGTTTCAGCTTGATTATCGCGCTGGACTGCGGGATCAAGGCTATCGATAAAATAGATTACGCAAACAGCAAAGGGATTGATTTTATCATCGGCGATCATCACCTTCCCGGTGAAGAGCTGCCCAAAGCCTATGCCGTATTGGATCCCAAGCGTGCGGATTGTGAATATCCCTACAAAGAACTTTCAGGTTGTGGAATTGGCTTTAAGATAATTCAGGCTTTTATACTGACCAACGGCATGGATATCAATGCCTGTTATCAATTTCTAGATCTCGTGGCCGTCAGTATTGCGTCAGACATTGTCCCGATTACCGGTGAAAACAGAATACTCAGTCACTTTGGCCTGATCAAACTCAACACAAATCCCTGTGTCGGATTAAAGGCACTGATTGACTTATCCAACAACCGAACGAAGATCTTTACAGTCAACGACATTGTGTTCCAGATCGGTCCCCGTATCAATGCCGCAGGGAGAATAGACCATGCAAAGGACGCTGTCAAACTTCTGATCTCCAAATCGCTGCAGGAAGCCAAAGATTTTAGTTCGAGCATAGACGATCAAAACAATGTACGTAAAGATTTTGACCTCAAGATAACAGAAGAAGCACTTGCACTTATCGAAGATAATGCCCTACTTAAAAGCCGTAAATCCACGGTATTGTATAAAGCAGACTGGCATAAGGGAGTCATTGGTATCGTAGCCTCCCGTCTGACCGAAAAATATTACCGTCCGACAATTATATTGACTGAAACAAATGGCCATATTGCGGGCTCCTGCCGTTCGGTACTGGGTTTTGATCTATATGAGGCATTGAGCGAATGCGCTGATCTACTGGAACAATTTGGTGGTCATAAATATGCTGCCGGATTGACCATGTCTTTAGATAATGTCACATTATTCCAGGATCGTTTTGAGGAAGTGGTCTCCCGACGTATCAGTCCGGAAATGCTTACGCAGGAAATTTTGATCGATGCAAAGTTAGCCCTGAAGGATATCGACGGTAAATTTTTCCGGATCCTCCAACAGTTTGAACCTTTCGGACCCCAAAATGAATCCCCTATTTTCCTCAGTAAAAAGGTAAACTCAGTAGGACAAGCCTTTATCGTAGGTACCAACCATCTCAAAATGACTGTGGTTCAGGAAGACTCCCCTTCATTTGACTGTATTGGTTTTGGACTGGCCGAACATATCACACATATCAATTCTGGACAAAGCTTCGATATCTGCTACAGTATTGAAGAGAATGTATGGCGCAACAAAAGAAACTTACAGCTAAACATCAAAGGGATTAAGTATTAGTATTGCAATAGTAAGAAGATATTAAATATATTTACACAAGATTTGTCCGAGGCAAAGAACCCGCATACTGGATTGAAAACCATGTATGAAAGCATACCATAAAACACAAGACATTCCACGAAGATGATTTTAAAGGCAGAACATCTCATAAAAAAATATAAACAACGCACCGTTGTCAACAATGTTTCCTTCCATGTAGAACAAGGGGAGATTGTCGGATTATTGGGACCTAATGGAGCGGGAAAAACCACTTCTTTCTATATGATTGTTGGTCTTATCAAGCCCAATGAAGGTAAAGTATTCCTCGATGATCAAGAAATTACACAAGATGCAATGTACCAGCGTGCTCAACGTGGCATAGGGTATTTAGCGCAAGAGGCTTCCGTCTTCCGAAAGCTTTCTGTAGAAAACAATATCCTGGCTGTATTAGAAATCCACTACCCGAATAAAGAGGAACGTCTGGCGAAACTGGAAGAACTGCTTACCGAATTCAGTTTACACCGTGTCCGTAAAAACAGAGGCGATCTATTATCTGGGGGTGAACGTCGACGTACTGAAATTGCGAGAGCATTGGCTGCAAATCCATCCTTTATTCTTTTGGATGAGCCTTTTGCTGGCGTTGACCCGATCGCCGTGGAAGAAATTCAGACGATTGTAGCCAAACTCAAAACCCGTAATATTGGCATCTTAATTACCGATCACAACGTACAGGAAACATTATCGATCACGGATAGGGCCTATCTCCTCACCGAAGGAAAGATTATGTTGACGGGTACACCTGAAGAAATTGCAGATAATGAGCTCGCCCGTAAATTTTACCTCGGTCGACATTTTGAATTAAGAAGGAAAAAATTTTAAAGACTAAAGAATCTCCCCCCTATGGCCTTATTAAACTCCATTTTTACTTGGTTCATGAAAAAAAGAATCCACCAGATTGAACTTTTCATGAAATACCCACACGATGTACAAGAAGAATGGTTCCAGAGTTTAATTGCCACTGCTGAGGCGACGGAGTGGGGAAAAAAATACGACTACACCAGTATTTTGACACCGGAGATTTTCAAGGAACGTGTCCCGATACAGGATTATGATGATATTAAAGGTTATGTAGACCGCATGATAAAAGGCGAACAGAATATCTTGTGGCCTTCCGATATCAAATGGTTTGCAAAATCTTCAGGTACCACATCGGATCGTAGCAAATTTATTCCTGTCAGCGAAGAAGCACTCGAGGAATGTCATTTTCAAGGTGGCAAGGATATGCTGACGATCTATTGCCATAATAGGCCCGAAAATCGCGTTTTTACCGGAAAATCCGTCGTTATTGGTGGATCATCGCAAATAAACAATTTCAGTCCGGATTCCTATTATGGGGACCTTTCATCGATCCTCATCCGTAACCTCCCTTTTTGGGCTGAATTTAAGCGAACGCCCAATATGGAGGTCACACTAAACCCCAACTTTGAGGAGAAAATTGAGCAAATAGCCCAAATAACGATTAAAGAAAACGTAACGAGCCTAGCGGGCGTACCGACCTGGAATATTGTTATGGCCAAGCGTATCCTGGAGATTACAGGCAAAGACAATCTCTTGGAGGTATGGCCAAATCTAGAATTTTATGGCCATGGCGGAGTAAGCTTCAAACCCTATCGCGAGCAGTTCCAAAAATTAATCCCTTCGGACAACATGTATTATCTCGAGAACTATAATGCCTCCGAAGGATATTTTGGTTTACAGGATCAATCTGATTCGGAAGACCTACTCCTTATGCTGGATTATGGTATCTATTACGAATTCTTACCTACTGAGCGAATGCATGAAGAAAATCCGTCTACCTTACGTTTGGATCAGGTGGAGCTCGGTAAAAACTATGCATTGATCATCTCTACCAACGCTGGTTTATGGCGTTATAAAATCGGAGATACCATCAAATTCACTTCATTATCGCCTTACCGTTTCCAGATCTCCGGTCGTACCAAACAATACATCAATACGTTTGGTGAAGAGGTTATCGTTGACAATGCTGAACAGGCGTTGGCCGAAGCGAGCAAATTGACACAGGCACGTATAAAAGATTACACAGCCGGACCTGTCTATTTTAAAGATGCCGAAGCTGGAGCACATGAATGGGTCATTGAATTTGAACAACAACCCAATGATTTTAAGCGTTTCTGTGAGATATTAGACGCCAAACTCCGTGAAATCAATTCGGATTACGACGCCAAACGTTTTAAGAATATGGCCCTTCGGCCACCGATAGTACACAATGCGCCCGAAGATACATTCTATAAATGGATGAAATCAAGAGGTAAGCTAGGTGGACAAAATAAGGTTCCAAGATTGAGCAATAGTCGCGAATATCTCGATCCGCTCTTAAAAATACTAGCCGAATAATACGACGTACCGACTGGAATAATACCGCATACTGACCGAATGATTGGCGGTCTCCGCTGGAGATTAGCCAAAATTTCCTGGGTTTCCCTATATTTTGGCTAATCTCGAATTGCTGTTTTGTTGTTTTTTTGAGAACGGCTTTTCGTTCGTCTGATGGCTAAGCTAAAGAATGCTTAGGCAATAGTGGAGGTTGTTAGGGTTTTATTGCTGTTTTATACAAAAACACAAAAAAACCAAGGATAAAATTCATAGAAATACCTTTCTTCTGAACTTCAACATCACCCTGTAACAATTTGCGGGTATCACCCGATGTTACTTCATTACTTTTGTCAAGACTGTGAGTCAATTCCATACTAAGTTTATTTTATGATAAGTGATTTTATAGCGTTACTGCGGACCAGAAAGCCCATCTAAAGGACCGCATTCTTTACAGCCAAACTTTATGCCATAATATGAAATAACAGTATTAATTAATAAAAAATTAACACATTTAATTATTAATACAGATCTACCGAGAAATATGGAGTGAAATTCTTCCATTTCAAAAAAAAGTGTAGTAAAATAGGGAACAACTGTCCCAAATAAAAGGCAGAGCAGAGAGGTAAATTATACAGGTACACGTGCAACTTATATTTCATTTTTTTCCTAACTTAGCCTAAGTAATTAAACAATAAGATGAACGCGACAGAGAACTATTCAATTCGCGTAGAGCCAACTCAAAATTCAAGACTCTCGCAAGTAGATTTCGACAATCTAAAATTCGGAAAGATTTTATCCGACCACATGCTGGTCGCAAACTATGATGACGGTGAATGGAAAGATGTCAGCATCGTCCCTTATGGAGATATCAGTATTAGCCCTTCGATGTCCGCTTTACATTATGGTCAAGCGATCTTTGAAGGAATCAAAGCTTATAAATTTGCGGATGGAACAGTGAGCATCTTCCGTCCGGACAGAAACTGGGAAAGATTCAACAAATCTGCCGCACGTCTTCAAATGCCAGAAGTACCTGAGGAGATTTTTATGGATGGCCTAAGCAAGCTATTGGACATCGACCGTAACTGGGTTCCAGCAAAAGAAGGTTCATCCTTGTATATCCGCCCTTTTATGTTTGGAACAGAAGCAGCTTTAGGTGTGCATCCTTCTAAGTCCTACAAATTTATCATTATCACGGGGCCAGTTGGTGCGTATTACAGCAAACCAATCAGCTTAAAAGTAGAGACTTACTATACACGTGCAGCTGAAGGTGGTGTCGGCTTTTCTAAAAATGCCGGTAACTACGCCTTATCACTTTACCCTACGCAGTTGGCTAATGACGAAGGTTACGACCAAATTATGTGGACAGATGCTTCTGAACATAAATATATTGAAGAAGCAGGTACAGCAAACCTTATTTTCCGCATTGGCGACACGATCATTACACCACATGGCGATACAATCCTACACGGTGTAACACGTCGTACCATCATGGAACTAGCGGAAAAATGGGGTTATAAAGCCGAACAAAGAAAAGTATCTATACAAGAACTGATTGACGGAATTAAGGCAGGCACGGTAACGGAAGCTTTCGCAGCCGGTACTGCAGCAACGATCACAGATATCAGCCGTATCGGTTTCGAAGGTCAAGATTATCACTTGCCTCCTGTAGAAGGCCGTGAGTTTTCGAATCGTGTACTACATTATCTGAACGAATTGCGCTATGGCAAAGTAGAAGATCCATTCGGATGGAACTATTTAGTGAAGTAGTTATGAAATCAAAGTGAAGCTTCCTTCTGGTCAATAAAACTTATACTTTCAAAAACAAAGGGGCAGTCCAAAAAGATCTGGACTGCCCCTTTTTCTTTATATTTTAACATACACCTATACAGGAACTTTTCAAATTTCCGATTCTCAGAGAGTTTGTTTTTACTCTTTAGACACCCTCTTGTTTATTTCCTATAAGGCATTGCCCCTTCGGAAGCTGGCTTAGAGGCTTCGTTCAACAGAGGAACCATTATGGCCGGATGAATGTACTCCTTCCAGCTCTTTCTGAATGAAATCGATAATAGCGGTAGTGTCCTGGGAGTGGAACCAATGTGTATGACCATATTTTTTAAACCAGGTAATCTGTCGCTTAGCATAACGCCTCGAATTTTGTTTGATTTTTTCTATAGCTTCTGCCAAAGATTGTTTTCCATCCAGATAATCAAACAGCTCCGCATACCCGACGGTCAGCAATGCAGGCTTCGTCTTAAAGGGAAGTAGATTTTTAACTTCGTCCAATAAACCATTTGCCATCATCAAATCTACACGCAAATTGATCCTTTCATATAACTGCGCCCGATCCATATTCAAACCAATGGTAAGTATATCAAAAGGTCTTTTCTCGACATCTTTCTTATGGTAAAATGACATCGGTTTACCTGTCGCCTCGAAAACTTCAAGAGCCCGGACTACGCGTTGCGGATTGTCGATGTCTGCAGTCTCGAAATAGACGGGATCGATGCTTTTCAATCGATCTTTTAAAACTTCCAATCCATCAACGGCAAGTTCATGATTAAGTCGCTCACGCACTTCATCACCGGCCTTAGGCAGATCGTCCAATCCCTCACATAGCGCGCGGACGAACAAGCCGGAACCTCCTACCATAATCACTACATTATGCAATTGGAATAGTTCTTCCAGTTTCTGTAAAGCTTCCCGCTCAAAATCACCTGCAGAATAGTCCTGCGTGATCGTATGTGAGTCGATAAAATAATGTGGAGCAGCCTGAAGTTCCTCCGGATCAGGCTTTGCTGTACCAATAGACATTTCCCGATAGAACTGACGGGAATCTGCGGAAATTATCGCTGTTTTAAAATATTGAGCCAATGAAATAGCCATTGCAGTCTTACCAACAGCAGTTGGCCCCACAATGGCTATCAATGTTTTTTTATTTGCCATAATATAGCACTCCACAGACTGAAAAGGACCTGTGAAGTATTCTTAATTAATATTCGTCTTCGTAGCCGTTGGATTCCTCGCGCTCCTCACCACCATCTTCACCTTCCTCCTCGTCATCGCTATCAAAGCCATCCAGTTCGTCTTCATCATCTACACCATATTGTGTATCGTCTTCCTCCACATACTCGTCCTCTTCAACAGCATCTGATACCGGGAAATTAGCAGCAGTCATTGTTTTAGGGACCTGACCAATCGATTTAAATAGAGCCGGATAATCCTTGCCGTCCTCTTCTTTTAAAATCTTGATCAACTCAACCTGAAAATCATAAGGACGATCAAAATTGTAAACGTAGTAAAATTTTTGATGTGGATCATCGATAAACTTACTTAAACGAATATTCTCCATCAACAACACCTCAGCATCTTTCTTACGCTGTGTAGGCTTAAATGCGATCTCTGTCCCCTTTTTCCATTGATCATTGCTCACATAGAAAGAGGAAGATGCATCTGCCGCATACCCTGTTGATTTATGGATTTCCTCATGTAGCTCTATAAATGTACTTTTTGAAGGCATGTCGATTTCACGATATACATCTTCATAATCTTCGAAAGTAACTCTAAATCTATAAATTGCCATCTCTGCTATTTTCTTCTTTTAACCTTTTAAAAATAATACTATATTTTAAGAATTGGAAATTTCCAATGGGATTTCTTGTTTGATCGTCAGGTTCATTTCCCCACCTTTTTTCACCAAGAATTGATACGCCTCTACCCGGGAATTTGGAATTTCACCTTCTAGAATAGCTTCACGGATCAAATTTTTCAGTTGCCCTACGAAACGCCCCGGAGCTAAGCCAAACAGGATCATAATATCTTCTCCGCTGATCGGCGGCTGCCAGTTCCGGACTTTGTCCCGCTCTTCAACGTCCTTCAGTTTTTGTTTGACAAGCTCGAAGTTCTGGCGATATTTTTTCTTTTTAAACTCATTTTTCGTCGTGACATCAGCATGGCACAGCATCATCAGCGCTTCAATATCATCGCCAGCCTCAAACAGCAGACGACGTACGGCAGAATCTGTTACAATATCTTGAGCCAGGACAATCGGCCGAAGATGCAGTTGTACAAGCTTCTGAACAAATTTCATTTTCTCATTGAGCGGAAGCTTCAATTCAGCAAAAAGCTTCGGTACCATCCGGGCACCACGATCTTCGTGGCCATGAAAAGTCCAGCCGAGCTTTTTATCGAAACGCTTTGTTGCCGGTTTGGCAATATCATGCATAATCGCCGCCCAACGTAACCAGAGATCATCCGATAATTCGCATACATTATCCAATACTTCCAAGGTATGGTAGAAATTATCTTTATGGCCCTTGCCATCAATAATATCCACACCATGTAAATTATACATCGCCGGAAATATCAATTCCAATAGACCGGTATCAAACAGGTATTTGAAACCTACCGAAGGTTTTGGGGAAAGAATAATCTTATTGATTTCATCAATAATCCGTTCTTTGGAAATAATTTTTATACGCTCTTTGGTATCTGTGATCGCTGTAATAGCTTCGATAGCAATTTTAAAATTCAACTGTGTAGCGAAGCGAACAGCCCGCATCATGCGCAATGGATCATCGGAAAATGTTTCTATTGGATCTAAGGGCGTTCGAATAATGCGTTGTTCAAGATCTTTTACACCTTCAAATGGATCGACTAACGTACCGTAATCGGACTTATTTAAGGAAAAGGCCATCGCGTTGATTGTAAAATCACGGCGATTTTGATCATCGGCTAAGGTACCATCTTCCACAATAGGCTTACGTGAATTGGCACGGTAGGATTCCCTTCGGGCACCGACAAACTCTACATTCAGTCCTTCATAGACAAGCATTGCCGTACCGAAATTCTTATATACGGCAACTTTGGCATGCAGTTTTTCGCCCAATAAAGTGGCAAATTCAATACCGCTACCGACAACAACAATATCCACATCATTCTTAAAAGGACGCTTCATTATATAGTCGCGGACATACCCACCAATGACATAGCATTCGGTATTTGTTGTCTCGGCGAGTTCCTTAATGATAGAAAAGATTGGATGTTGTAAATTATCGTACATAGTCAAAACAGCAGGTAAAAACCAAACAGTTTGCAAAAGTAACAATTTTTTCCCCTAATCCCTATCTTTGGATAATTTACGGAAAGCAAGTGGATTTTTAAGCAATTCGGCTTGTTCACGGCGGCGCTTTACAATGTGTAAAGCTGAAAAAATGGCTTCTACAAATGAACTTTCGGAAGCTAGATTTTTTCCGGCGATATCATAGCCCGTGCCATGATCTGGCGAAGTGCGTACAATAGGTAGACCAGCAGTATAGTTCACTCCTGCACCTTTGGCAATATGTTTAAAAGGAATTAATCCTTGATCGTGGTACATCGCCAATACCGCATCAAATTTTTCATAAGCTCCTTTTGCAAAAAAACCATCAGCGGGGTAAGGGCCAAAACAGAAGATCCCCTGTTCATTTGCTTTTTCTACCGTAGGTCTAATGATCTGATCATCTTCGGTACCAATAATTCCATGATCACCAGCATGCGGATTAAGTCCCAATACTGCAATCTTAGGTTTTTCAATCCAAAAATCTTTCTTTAAAGAGTCATTCATCAGTGCAAGTTTCTTAAGAATGGCTTCTTCGGTAATATGAGTAGCGACTTCATGCAGGGGGATGTGACCTGTCACCACGCCAATACGCAATTCATCACATACCATAAACATCAGCACATCATCTGCTCCAACTTTGGCTTGCAAGTATTCGGTATGACCCGGAAATTGAAATCCTTCCTGCTGGATGTTGTGCTTATTGATCGGAGCCGTCACCAAAGCATCGATTTTACCTGCTTTTAGATCTTCAACGGCCTTCTCTAGGGAAAGGAAAGCATATTTACCGCCAATTTCGTTTTCTTCACCCAGCGAAATCTTGACGTCTTCCTGCCAGCAATTGATCATATTTGCTCTTTTGGAATGCGCCTGCTCAGCATCATTAATAACATTAAAGCTAAAATCATTTACGCCGATCGCTTTACGGTGAAAAGAAGCAACCTTGGTGTTTCCGTAAACCACCGGTGTAAAGAAGTCACACATACGTTGATCCACCAAAGATTTAATGATTACTTCAAGTCCAATGCCGTTAATATCGCCTACGGTAATTCCGATTTTTAATTTATCGCTCATTCTGTTTAAATGCTTTGATTCAAAAATAGGGATTTTTTTTTAGTATTGGGTATTGTCCATTACCCTTGTTCTTCGCTCCCTGCTCTTTTTTAACTTTTAGCTTTTTACTTCGGACTTCTAATTTCTGACTTTTAGTTTTAATTTTCATTACTTTTGCAATATGAGTACAGTAAGAGCAAAAAAACATTTAGGACAGCATTTCTTGAACGATAAAAATGCTGCACAAAAGATTGTGGAAGCATTGGATCCTAAATTGGGTTTTAGCCAGGTGCTTGAAGTCGGTCCAGGAATGGGGGTACTTTCGGATTTTTTGTTGCAGAAGGAGGAATATGAGACCTATCTGATCGACGTAGATGATGAATCCATTGCTTATTTGGATGATAAATATCCCCAATTGGGCAAGCGATTGATCCACGGTGATTTTCTGAATCTTGACTTTTCACAATATTTTGGCGAGAAAATGGCCGTTATTGGCAATTTTCCTTACAATATCTCTTCCCAAATTCTCTTTAAAATTTTGGATGAGCGCCAGCGTGTCGTTCAGATGGCAGGTATGTTCCAGAAAGAGGTGGCAGAACGCTGTACGGCTAAAGCGGGCAGCAAGGAATATGGTATATTAAGCGTCTTTTTACAGGCTTACTATAAGGTGGAATATCTATTTACCGTCAAAGCTGGAGCATTTAATCCACCGCCAAAAGTACTTTCGGGCGTTATTCGCATGACCCGCAATGACCGTGAGCAATTGAATTGCGATGAAAAACTATTTTGGCGTGTTGTAAAAGCGGGCTTCAACCAACGTCGCAAGACCCTCCGAAACTCACTTTCAGGTGTCGTTCCCAAAGACAGAATGTCCGACAATCCGCTGTATGAACTACGTGCAGAACGACTGACGGTAGATGATTTTGTGGGCTTAACAAATGAAATAGCAAATAGTCTTTAATATGCGAGCGGCAGACAGCACATTTATTATCGTTGGTGGAGGTATCGCGGGATTATGTGCTGCAATAGGACTTGCAAAGCTGGGCATTGAAGCACATGTCTATGAAAGTGCTTCCGAGCTCAAGGGCATAGGTGCAGGATTCGGACTTGCGGCCAACGCCATGCAGGCTTTGGAACATTTAGGATTGAAAGACGAGATCATTCCGATAGGGCATTACCTTTCATCCTATAATATCCTGGATCAAAAAGGAAATATACTGGCTGAACCAGACACCAAATCAATCAGCCGAAAATACCAACAGGACAACTTTGCTATCCATCGGGCAGACCTGCATCAATTTCTACTATCCAAAATCCCAAATACACAGATCCACCTTGGCAAACGCGCTGTTTCCTTTGAACGCGTGGGTGAAGATATTCATGTTTATTTTGCAGATGGAAGCCATGCACACGGTCAGGCCCTTTTGATTGCCGACGGAGTACATTCGCCGTTGCGGCAACAACTCATTCCGGGCTCCACGCCCCGCTATTCGGGCTATACCTGCTGGCGAGCTACCATAGACAACAGCAGCCTACAGCTGGAGAAAGGCACAGAAACCTGGGGTACAAAAGGACGCTTTGGCATGACACCACTTGTCGATAACCGTATCTATTGGTACGCATGCATCAATACCGGGGCGCAAAATCCTGTTTTAAAAAATTGGAAAACAAAAGAGCTGCTCAACAACTTCAGCGGTTATCATACCCCTATTCCAACAATCCTCGCGGAAACGAAGGATAGCGAACTAATAGCCAACGACATCATCGACATTGCTCCGCTCAGGCAGCTTGCATTTGACAATATAATATTGCTGGGAGATGCCGGGCATGCCACGACCCCAAATTTGGGTCAGGGAGCCTGTCAGGCTATTGAAGATATTGCCGTACTGATGGACGAGCTGCAAACAGCAGCTTCTATTACTTTGGCCTTCCAACGGTTTGAAAAAAGGCGATTGGAGCGGGTAAATTATATCTGCAATACATCCTGGAGGATAGGCAAAATTGCACAATGGGAAAATCCGTTCCTGATAGGAATGCGAAATTTTTGCATGAAAATCATGCCGAACCGCATGAAACAACAGCAGCTAAACAAATTACTGTCTGTGGATTTTATGCAGATTAACCGTAATCATGACGCAGGGAGCTAAATCATAGGGCTCAACAGAAGCACTATTTGTTGATTGTTCCCACATAAAAAATAATTGGATGAAAACTAAAATTCTGATCGTCGACGACATTCATGAGATCATGCTAGACAAATTTGAGCAGGCAGGTATTCCTTACGATTATCAACCTGCTATCAGCCGTGAAGAAGCCGAAAAAATTATCCCCAACTATTCGGGCATGGTCATCCGTTCCAAATTTCAGGTCGATAAGGCTTTTTTTGACTTAGCGCCAAACCTCCGCTTTATCGCCCGCGCAGGTGCCGGCATGGACAATATTGACGATACAATAGCTGCTCAACGGGATGTAATGTTGATTCCCGCCAACGAAGGCAACCGGGATGCCGTGGGAGAACATATGATCGGCATGTTGTTAAGTTTAATGAACAATCTGAATCGCGGCGATCAGCAAATCAGATCGGGCCGCTGGCTTCGGGAAGTTAACCGTGGTTATGAACTTAAGGGGCGCACCGTTGGTTTAATCGGTTATGGGCACAATGGGATGGCGATGGCAAAAAAACTATCCGGTTTTGACGTCCATGTACTCGCCTATGACAAGTATCGGACAGACTACACAGATCAGTATGCAGAAGCGGCAGCTATGGAGAAGATCTACCAAGAAGCCGATGTAATCAGTTTCCATATCCCTTTAACAGACGAAACACGTGGAATGATTGATGCGGATTATCTGGCTAAATTTGAAAAACCTATTTTCTTTTTGCTCGGAGCACGTGGCGGTATTGTGCAGATACCCGCAGTACTTGATCAGCTCGATTCTGGAGCCATTCTCGGTGCGGCATTTGATGTGTTACCTGTAGAAAAATTTCCAAAACTTGCTGAACAGACATGGTATAAAAATCTGATTCAAAGAGACAATGTGATCTTATCACCACATGTTGCCGGATGGACTTTTGAAAGTTATTATAAATTATCGGAAGTGGCCGCAGATAAGATCATCGCATTTTTGGCATCTTAATTTTTGTACGGCCTATTTGCCAAAAGCTCCAGTCCAGCAAGCTCCTTCAATGCCAACACGCATTGAAAGTTAATAATGTATGACGCTTGAAACTGATAAAAAACTTAAGTTCCGGGACTAAAGAGACCAATAACAACAACGATCAGAAACTGCAGCACCAAACTACCGTCCAGTAAATAAGCGTAGTGGTAATGATCTTTTGTTTTGAAAACTGCCAGTTTTAGCAAGGCAAATATAAGCATATTCGTCAGAATCAATCCAATTTTAATGGATATTGCATAAGGTACCATCAAAATTAAAACACAGTGAAGGCCCAGCAGCACATAAGTTAGATTTTTAGCTTTCTGTTCGCCCAGCATATTGGGCAAAGTCCGTAAGTGATAATAGGAATCCTGCTGAATATCGCGGATATCAAAAGGCAATGTACAGATAACCAAAAATATAAACTTCAATCCGCAAAGGGCGATAAAAATCCACTGATCTATTTTGACACCAACGTTGACCAGTTCCACATAGGGCAATACCACGCTGCTGCAGACCCAAACTAGCGCAATATGAAAAATCTTGGCTCCCGGTATCTGCCGAAGGCCGACTTTGCGGTCATGGAAGGTAAACAGGGGCATCCCGTATAAGAGGCTTAAGATTCCAATAAATCCCAAAAACAAAAAAGAATACAGGTGGATGTACCACAAGCAATATACCAGCACCAGCAAAGCAACACCATTATTTAACCACATGACCCATTCATGATTAAAGATCCAGCGTGTCCGGGGGAATTTTGATTCTTTTGGATTTTTCGGTTTGGACCACCATAGGCTAAAATTATAAAGCAGCAAAGTCGCTGTCCCTTCCACTAAAACGATGTACCAGTTGATAGACCGTTCGAATATAATGTAAGTCAGCGCACATTGCGCCATGGCCGCCATGGTGATCAGAAGATTTGTATAGATTGTAATATAGAATAGCTTTCTTAGAAAAGACATCTTGGTAAATCTTGATGCAAGATAACAATCTTATAGATAAAAGTAGTTTAACATTATATTAAACA
>JAIRVH010000211.1 GCA_031253985.1 Sphingobacterium sp. | reverse complement strand
TGCAGCGGCTTCTTTTACTTTAGCGATAGCTTTTTCGAGATTCTCTTGTTTGCTTGCGGTACAGCTCATCTGTACAACTCCAACTTTTACTTTGCTCATTCTTTAATGCTTATTTTAATTCAAGCACAAAGATACTATTCTTAATTTGGATTTGGTCGGTAGGAAAAGCAAAAAGAGCTCTTAGAGCTCTTTTCGTAATCTTGCCACGGGAATATTCAACGCCTCCCGATATTTAGCGACTGTTCGCCGTGCGATATTGTAACCTTTTTCTTTGAGGATCTCGGTGAGTTTTTCATCAGCCAATGGTTTCCGTTTATTTTCTTTTGAAATACACTCCTCTAATATTTTTTTAACCTCTTTATTGGACACTTCTTCTCCAGAATCTGTTTGTATGGCTTCGGAGAAAAAAGATTTTAGTAGAAACGTTCCAAATTCTGTTTGTACATATTTTGAATTTGCTACGCGTGACACCGTGGATATATCCATGTCGATTTTATCAGCGATGTCTTTCAATATCATGGGTTTTAACTTTCGATCATCACCTGTAAGGAAATAATCGTATTGGTATTCCATGATTGCATTCATTGTTTTGAGTAAAGTCTGTTGACGCTGTTTTATTGCATCAATAAACCATTTGGCTGAGTCAAGTTTTTGCTTGACGAATTGTACAGCCTCTTTCATTTTTTTATCCTTTTGATCCGATTTTTCGTAATGTTCAAACATATGTTGGTAATCACGACTGATGCGGAGTTCGGGTGCGTTTCGCCCATTTAAAGTCAGATGTAGGGTGCCATCATTATTACTGATATGGAAATCTGGGATAATATGAAGTTGTTTACCTGCGACTGCACCGGAGTCTCCTGGCTTTGGATTAAGTTTTAGGATCTCGTTGACTATATTTTTTAAATCCTCCGACGAAATACCTAAAGATTTTTCTAACTTATCATAATGCTTTTTGGTAAACTCTTCCAGGTAATTCGCTACGACTTTAATTGCGAGTTTGATCGTTGGATTTTGTGTATCTTTTTTTTGTAATTGGATCAATAAACACTCTTGCAGATCGCGTGCTCCAATTCCTGCAGGCTCAAAATCTTGAATTACTTTTAGCATATCAAGTACTTCTTGCTCATCGGTCATTACATTTTGGCCAAAAGCTAAGTCGTCTACAAGATTGATAATAGGACGGCGTAAGTAGCCGTCGTCATCCAAACTGCCGATGATTTGTTGGCCAATCAAAAAGTGCTTGTCATCTAAGGCCAAAAGGTCCAATTGTTGTTGCAGCTGCTCATAAAAGGAGTGCTGAATAGCGACAGGCATTTCTTTTCGGTCGTCATCATCGTCTCCATAATCGTAGCCGTTTCCATAATCTTTGAAATCATCTTCCTGAATATAGTCTTCTAGGCTAAAATCTTCTGAATCAAATCCGTCTTCATTGTCAAAACTATCGTCAGGATCTTTATCAGGGTATTCTTCAATAGGATCGGTCATATTAGTCAAGCTACCATCTTCTAAAGCAGGGTTTTCCTCTAATTCTTCCTTGATTCTGGCATCTAATGAAACTGTCGGAACTTGCAACAATTTTATAAATTGTATTTGTTGCGGTGACAATTTTTGTAATAGCTTTTGTTGTAATGTTTGTTTTAACATGCTAATAGTTGACTTTTTTACATCTAAATTTAAACAAATATCATTATTATTTTAAAATAAAATCGATAATAAATAAAAAATAGGTATAATATTTGTGGAACGGGGGCGAAAATTATAAACGAAGATAAGCTAAACCTGTTTTTTCTGGACGGTTAACTTACGGCATTGGTGCAGTGCTGTTATTTCAAAATAGACCATTGGAACCGCGCTATCTATGTGGTTGCAGATCCGGCGTTTTTATTGTTAAAAAATGTAAATAGTTGGATACGGCGATTTATTTAGTTGTATATTTAGCCCCTGAAAATAGATATAAAGGCATATTGAGCGGGTATAAAACCTTTTACTGCTCGGATGTGTTGAATATAAGATAAATTTCCATTTATGTTTAAACGTATTAAGAATAGAATTCTTCGTTATCTCATTATAGCAATATATTTTATCATTATATTGGTTTGTGCTATACAGTTGAATTTTTTGTGGCTTTTCGGTTATTCTCCGACAAAAAAGGATATTGTTATGCCTAGTGTAAATATCTCTACGGAGTTATATACAGCGGATAGTGTTTTAATTGGAAGATATTTCGACGAGGATAGAAATCCGATTCCATTTGACAGTATTCCTAAGTCAGTTACGAATGCGTTGATAGCAACCGAAGATGTGCGTTTTTATAGTCATAATGGCGTTGATTTTTTTGGGCTTGGCTCGGGTATCATCTCAACATTGAAAGGGGATAAGCGTGGTGCCAGTACAATTACGCAGCAATTAGCTAAAAATCTTTATCGTACACGTTATAATAAATCGGGTGGTTTGTTGACACGTCTTCCCGTTGCAGGCTTGGTGGTCACGAAGTTCAAGGAATGGATGACGGCGTATAAATTGGAGCAACGTTATTCAAAAAATCAAATATTGGAAATGTATTTAAATACCGTATCCTTTAGTAATAATGCTTACGGAATTGAAACGGCTGCGAAACGATATTTTTCTAAGGGTGCTAATCAGTTGAACCAAAATGAAGCGGCTGTTTTGATTGGTATGTTAAAAGGAACGACATTGTATAATCCAATTCGTAATCCAGAAAATGCATTTGTGCGGAAAAACACTGTATTGAGTCAAATGTATAAAGCTGGTTTTCTAAAAAAAGAAGAATATGATAGCTTGTTAAAAGAGAAAATCGTTTTAAATACGAATAGCCAAGATCTTAATGCGGGTGGAGATTCTTATTTACGTGCCGCAGTGGCTAAATGGCTTGAAAAATGGTCTGAGGAAAATAATTATGATATCTATACGGACGGCTTAAAAATTTACACCACAATAAATTCCAAGCTTCAGAAACATGCTGAAGAAGCTGTAGCGAAACAAATGGTCGAACTGCAGCAACGTCTAAATAATACTTGGGAGGGCCAGGAGCCTTGGCGTGATTTATCAGGTAAAGTTATTCCTAATTTTTTGGAAAACCTCGCTAAAAAAACTCCATATTATGCTTTTTTAAGTAAGAAATATGCAAACACACCTGATAGTATAAATTACTTCCTCAATAAAAAGAAAAAGATGGATGTCTATAATTGGAAGGATGGTACTAAGATAAGTAAGGACATGTCTACGATGGATTCTTTGAAATACTATGCGATGATGTTAAATGCGGGGATGATGTCCATGGATCCATATTCAGGGGAAATTAAAGCTTGGGTAGGTGGAATAAACCACCAGTATTTTAAGTATGATCACGTGATGCAAGCGAAGCGGCAAGCTGGCTCGACATTTAAACCCTTTGTTTACTTGGCAGCTTTGGAGTCAGGCATGTCTCCTTGTGATAAGATTACGGATAAACCTGTTACGATTAAAATTGATAAAGGAGATTCGGTTGAAGTATGGGAACCAAAAAATGCGGACTGGAATTTTTCTTATCGTGAAATGTCACTTCGTCACGCGATGGCTCGCTCCATCAATTCGGTAACTGTGCAGTTAACTGATATGGTTACGCCTGCAAAAGTCGTTGATGCGGCCCATCGTTGTGGTATAACGAGTAAATTAAATCCTGTTGCCTCCGTGGGCTTGGGGCCCAATGATGTGTCTGTTTTTGAAATGGTGAACGGATATTCAACGATGATGAATCATGGCGAGCGCGTCTCACCTTTATTGGTGTCGAAGATCGAGGATCATGACGGTAATGTGATCGCAACTTTTCAGGCGGAACGTAAACAAGTGGTGGACAAGCAAGATGCCTGGTTGATGACCTATATGCTTCGTGGTGGTATGGAAGAACCTGGAGGTACATCTCAGGGATTATGGGAATGGGATCTTTTTGATAAGGAGAATGAGATTGGCGGAAAGACGGGTACTTCTTCCGAGTATGTGGACGGTTGGTATATGGGGGTTACTAAAGACCTGGTAACAGGTGTTTGGGTCGGTTGCGATGAAAGAAGTATTCACTTTAAAAATTCTCATTCCGGAGAAGGTTCTCGTACTGCATTGCCAATTTTCGGGGTGTATATGGAGTCTGTTTATAAAGACAAGCAATTGGGATATACACAGGGTAAGTTTCCTAGTCCAACTGTTGAAATTATAAAATCCTATAAATGTGAGACGCCACGTTATAGCGATCCAGAGCCTGAGCAGAGTGATTCTACGCAAGTGGAAGAGCCTGCAGACGAAGGTTTTATAGGTCCGGAAGAAGAAGGTACGGAACCGCCTATTGAGCGTAATCATACGCAAGGTAATCAGGAAGGCGCTAAAAATGATGGGGGATCCTCAATGGAAAGGGAGAATACACCAAATTAAAATCTGATTTTAAGGGATAATTTTAAGCATAAAAGATGGCCGCCTAGTTTAAACTTAGGTGGCTTTTTTTATAATTTAAGCTGCATAATGTGCATCCCTTTTTTGAAAGGACTGATGGTGATGTGGGAAAAGATTATTCCAGTTTGGGTTGGATTTACGAATTAACCTTTCGATTTGCATGCGCGTAAAATGCTGTAGTTCGTCTATTTTTTTATGAGCAGCTCCAAGGTCTGTAAATGAAGCTGTGTAGATTATTCGATTCAAACTGCTGCCTTGATTGAAAATAAAACTGTTCGATTGCTGTAATTCCATTACGGTACCGAATATGTTGGAACTGAGGCCGATTTCAAAGCGTTTACGATTGCTATCAGTCAATATATAGATAATAAAATTGCTCATAATGCTAAATTATTTGGACGTTTAAAATATATTTACTAATTTTATTGGCACAATAATACTAATAAAATTAGTTTTTGCAAAATATTTTTTGAAAAAATAATATGTCAAATATATCATCCAATCTGAAATTCCTTCGAAAAGGAAAAAAAATTACACAGCAACAATTTGCTGATATTATGGAAATTAAGCGTGCGTCTGTTGGTGCATACGAGGAAGATAGGGCTGAACCTAAATATGAGTTGTTAAAGAAGATTGCCGAATTCTATGGTTTGACTATGGATGAGTTGGCCAATGATGTTATTGATGATAAATGGAAGCCTGTTCCAAAAAGCAATGCGTCTAATTTAAGAGTTCTTAGTGTGACAGTAAATGATGATAATCGCGAAAATATTGAACTTGTTCCTGTTAAGGCGAGTGCGGGATATCTGAATGGTTATGGTGATCCGGAATATGTGGCTGAGTTACCTAAATTTTCGCTTCCGATGTTTGGTCAGGGGACATTTCGCGCTTTTGAGATAAAGGGAGATTCTATGTTACCTTTGCCATCAGGGTCAATTATTGTGGCCGAGTATGTAGAAAACTGGCATGATATCAAACCGGGAAATACCTATATAGTCGTGTCTAAGGAAGATGGTGTGGTATATAAACGCATCGCTTTTAAATTTAAAGAAGATAAAGGTTTGAAGCTTGTTTCTGATAATAAGACTTATGAGCCTTATTGGGTGGAAACCGCAGATATTCTGGAGGTGTGGAAGGCTAAAGCCTTTATAAGTACACAACTGCCTGAGCCTACACCAGAGCCAACCATGGAAACCCTAACAAGTATGATGGCACAGATGCAGAAAACAATTAATGCAGTGGTAGATAGCTCGAAATAGGGAAAAAAATAGCGAAGCATTGTGGCATTTCAGCTCCCGGTGAAAAGATTTTAGTTTTCGTTTGGGGAGAAGATAGGTTGTTCTAATAAAGAATGTAAGTGTATTGAGTGCAAAAAAAACAATCTGCCTAAGTTTGTTTTTTATAATATAATATGCTATATTTGCATATCTGAAAGGAAGGGGGCTCGTATTGCCCCCTTTTTTTAATTCAATTAATTTAGCATTTCTAGAAACAGAACAATGCAGAATGTAGAAAAGAGAGTTATTGAACTCATAGAGGAAAAAATAGCAGATCGCGAGGATTTGTTTATTGTCAGTGTGAAGATGCGTCCGAATAAAATTCTTGAGATTCTTTTAGACGGAGATAGTGGGATTAATATTGATGATTGTGCGCAGGTGAGTCGTCACGTTGGTTTCCATTTGGAAGAGGAAAATGTTATTGATAACGCGTATCGTCTGGAGGTTTCATCACCTGGAATCGATGCGAATTTCGTCAATATCCGACAGTACCAAAAGAATATAGGCCGTACAGTTCAGATAAAGCTGAACGATAATACAAAAGTTGAAGGTACATTATTAGCAGCCGACGATGCGAAGATCAGTATTCTTCAAAAGATAAAAGAAAAAGGTAAAAAAGCACAAGAGGTAGAAAAAGAACTTCCTTTTGATCAAATAAAAGCAACAAAAGTGGTAATTTCATTTTAATAATAATGAGTAACAGCAACATCAATCTGATAGACTCTTTCCAAGAGTTTAAGGAGTTTAAGAATATCGATAGACCTACTGTTATTACAGTATTGGAAGAGGTTTTTCGTAGTATGATCCGTCGTCGTTTTGGTACGGATGAAAACGTGGATGTTATCGTGAATCCAGATAACGGAGATTTGGAGATTTGGAGAACGCGTGTCGTTGTTGAGGATGAGTTTTCAGAGGACGATGATCTTGAGATCGAGTTGGCGGAAGCTAGAAAACATGATGAGGATTTGGAAGTGGGAGATGATTTTATCGAACAGATCACATTGGAGAGCTTTGGCCGCCGTGCAATTTTAGCTGCTCGCCAGACGCTTGTTTCTAAGGTCTTGGAATTGGAAAAAGACGAGGTCTTTAAAAAATATAAAGATAGAGAAGGGGAGCTGGTTATTGGTGAGGTTTATCAGATTTGGAAAAAGGAGATTTTGGTATTGGATGAGGATGGGAATGAATTAATTCTTCCTAAATCAGAACAGATTCCTGCGGACTACTTTAAAAAGGGAGACGGTATTCGTGCAGTCGTGCATAAAGTGGATATGATGAATAATAATCCAAAGATTATCATTTCACGTACAGCACCTGCATTTTTACAACGTTTGTTCGAACTTGAGGTTCCTGAAATTTTTGATGGTTTGATTACGATCAAGAAAATCGTTCGTGAACCTGGAGAAAGAGCAAAGGTTGCTGTTGAGTCTTATGACGACCGGATTGATCCAGTAGGAGCTTGTGTGGGTATGAAAGGATCCCGTATTCATGGTATCGTTCGTGAACTGCGTAACGAGAATATTGACGTTATTAACTTTACAACGAATCATTCCTTGTATATTGCTCGTGCTTTGAGCCCTGCAAGGATTAGCTCAATCAAAATCGACGAAGAAAATAAGACTGCGGCTGTATACTTAAAATCAGATCAGGTTTCTTTGGCAATTGGACGTGGTGGGCACAATATCAAATTGGCGGGTAAATTGACTGGTTATGAGATTGATGTTTATCGCGAAAATGATGAGTTTGATGAGGATGTTGATATTGAAGAATTCAGCGATGAGATTGAAAGCTGGGTTATCGATGAATTGAAACGCGTAGGGTTGGATTCAGCGAAATCTGTATTGTCTCTTACTGAAGAAGAGTTGGTGAGACGTACCGATTTGGAAGAAGATACTATTCGGGAGATTGTCCGTATTTTACAAGCTGAATTTGAATAAAATTCAGCTCGTTAATTTTTTTCTATCTAACATTCGGAATAAATTGTTTATGGATGGAAAAAAACATATTTTTGTAATTATATTAAAATAGT
>JAIRVH010000181.1 GCA_031253985.1 Sphingobacterium sp. | reverse complement strand
TAGAAAATAAAAAAAATAATTCACTAATTATTTGACAGTTATAAAAATGTTTGTAACTTTGCAGTCCCTTAATGGGAATAGTATGTCTTGAGCGAAGCCCTACTGCTTCGAAGGACTTTTAATTAATTAATTTACAACATGTCAGGTATTATTGGAAAAAAAGTAGGAATGACGAGCCTGTTTAACGCTGATGGGAAAAATATTCCTTGTACAGTGATTCAGGCCGGGCCGTGCGTGGTTACGCAGATACGTACGGAAGAAAAGGATGGCTACTCGGCAATTCAACTTGGTTTCGACGAAGCTAAGGAGAAAAACACGACAGCTCCTTTGAAAGGGCACTTTGCGAAAGCAAACACAACGCCTAAGCGTAAGTTGGTAGAGTTTAAAACTTTCCCAGATGCAAAACAACTTGGTGACGTAGTTGACGTTACTCTTTTTGAAGAAGGTGAGTACGTAGATGTAGTCGGTACTTCAAAAGGTAAAGGTTTCCAAGGTGTCATGAAACGTCATGGATTTGGTGGTGTAGGTGGTGCGACTCACGGTCAGCACAACAGATTACGTGCTCCAGGTTCATTAGGTGCTTCATCATGGCCTTCACGCGTATTCAAAGGTATGCGCATGGCTGGTCGTACAGGTGGTGACAGAGTTAAAGTTCAAAACTTACAGGTGTTGAAAGTTTACGCTGAGCAAAACCTTATCGTTGTTAGTGGTTCCATTCCAGGAGCTAAAGGTTCTTATGTAATCGTAGACAAATAGTAGAGATGGAAGTTAAAGTTTTAAATTTATCAGGTAAAGAAACAGGTGCCAAGGTGCAACTTCCTGAGTCGGTATTTGGGTTAGAGCCTAACGATCATGCGATCTATTTGGATGTGAAACAATACTTAGCGAACCAACGCCAAGGAACTCACAAATCTAAACAACGTAACGAAATCGCGGGTTCTACTCGTAAATTACACAAACAAAAAGGTACTGGTGGTGCTCGTGCGGGTTCTATCAAGTCTCCATTGTTTAATGGTGGTGGTCGTGTATTCGGTCCTCAACCTCGTGACTACTCGTTCAAATTGAACAAAAAATTGAAACAAGTAGCACGTAAATCAGCGTTGTCTTACAAAGCAAAAGATAATAACATTGTGGTATTGGATGAAGTAAAATTCGATGCTATCAAAACTAAAAACTATGTTGCTTTAATCAATGCATTGAATGTAGCTGATGAGAAAACATTGTTGGTATTGCCAGCTTACGATGAAATTGTTTATAAATCAAGCAGAAACTTGAAAAAAGCAAAAGTTATTGTTGCATCTGATTTAAATACATATGATGTATTGAACGCAACAAAATTATTGTTGACTACAGATTCTGTTAAATCTTTGGAGGAAGCATTAGCTAAGTAATATGGAAATTATTAAAAAACCTATCTTGACTGAGAAAGCTTCTATGTTAACGGAAAAATTAAACCGTTACGCTTTCAAAGTAGATCACAGAGCAAACAAAATCCAGATTAAAGCAGCTGTTGAGGCTATGTTTGGTGTTACAGTTCTTGCTGTAAACACTGCAGTAGTAGCTGGTAAAGCAAAAAGCCGTTACACAAAAGCAGGTTTCGTATCTGGTAGAGCTCCTAAGTATAAAAAGGCTGTCATTACTATTAAAGACGGCGAAACTATTGACTTTTACAGTACTATATAATAAAAAATGGCAGTTAAAAGATTCAAACCGGTAACCCCTGGTACTCGTTTTAGAGTAGGCGCAGACTACTCTGATGTTACTACAAACGTTCCTGAAAAATCGTTAGTAGTTAAAATCAACAAGAAATCAGGCGGTCGTAATAACTCCGGTAAAATGACTATGCGTTATCTCGGTGGGGGACATAAAAAAGTATACCGATTAATTGATTTCAAACGCGATAAAAAAGATATCCCTGCAAAAGTAGCTACTATTGAGTACGATCCAAATCGTACTGCTCGTATTGCCTTGTTGCATTACGCTGATGGTGAAAAACGTTACATCCTTGCTCCAGCTGGTTTAGAAGTTGGTCAAACTGTAATTGCAGGTGATAAAGTTGCCCCAGAAGTTGGTAATACATTACCATTAGCAAACATTCCATTGGGTTCTATCATCCACAACATTGAATTAAATCCTGGTCAAGGAGGTTCAATTGCTCGTTCGGCTGGTACTTACGCTCAATTGTCTGCTCGTGATGGTAAATATGCCATCATCAAATTACCTTCGAGCGAAACACGTATGATCTTATTGACTTGTGTTGCTACAATTGGTTCTGTATCGAACCATGAGAGATCTAACCAAGTGTTAGGTAAAGCAGGTCGCAAACGTTGGTTAGGTCGTCGTCCAAGAGTTCGTGGTGTTGCGATGAACCCAGTAGATCACCCTATGGGTGGTGGTGAAGGCCGTACTTCAGGAGGTCACCCACGCTCACGTACAGGTGTATTAGCTAAAGGCTTCAAAACACGTTACAAGAAGAAAACATCGAATCGTTACATCATTGAGAGAAGGAAAAAATAATGGCTCGTTCAATTAAAAAAGGTCCTTATATCGATCACAACTTAGAAAGAAAAGTTCTTTCTATGAATGAAACTAACAAGAAGTCAGTTATCAAAACATGGTCTCGTAGATCAATGATTTCACCTGATTTTGTTGGCCATACCTTCGCAGTGCACAACGGGAATAAATTTATCCCTGTTTATGTAACAGAAAATATGGTAGGTCACAAGCTTGGTGAATTCGCTCCTACGCGTACATTCAGAGGCCACGCAGAAAAGAAAAAATAATAGGTAATGGAAGCAACAAAAAAACTTAAAAAGTCTGTCTTAATTAGACAACGCAAAGAGCAAGAGAAAGCTCAACAAGGAGGAGCTTCGGATGCCAAATTATTGAACTGCCCTACTTCGCCTCGTAAGATGCGTTTAGTGGTAGACTTAATTCGCGGTCAACGTGTTGAAAATGCTTTATACATTTTGAAACACTCAAGTAAAGAAGCTGCTGCTCGTGTAGAAAAATTATTATTATCTGCAATCAAAAACTGGGAAGCCAAAAATGAAGGTAAATCAGTTGAAGAAAGCGAACTAATTGTAAAAGAAGTATCAGTAGGTGGCGGTCGTCAATTGAAAAGATTACGTCCAGCTCCTCAAGGTCGCGGATACAGAGTTCGTAAACGTTCAAATCACGTTACGTTGGTAGTTGATAGCAAATTAAACGTTGAACAAAACTAATTTATTGAGAAATGGGACAAAAAGCAAATCCAATAGGTAGCAGATTAGGAATCATCAAAGGTTGGGATTCTAACTGGTTCGGAGGTAAAAACTATTCCGATAAATTAGTTGAAGACGAAAAAATCAGAAAATATCTTTCTGTTCGTATCGCAAAAGGTGGTGTAGCTAAAGTTGTTATCGAAAGAACTTTAAAACGTATCACTGTTACAATTCACACTGCTCGTCCAGGTATCGTTATCGGTAAAGGTGGTCAAGAAGTTGACAAGATCAAAGAAGAGTTGAAAAAACTGACTAAAAAGGATGTTCAAATCAACATTTTCGAGATCAAACGCCCTGAGTTAGATGCTAAGTTAGTAGCTGAAGGTGTCGCTAAACAATTAGAGGCGCGTATTTCATTCCGTCGTGCAATGAAAACTTCAATCGCTTCTACCATGCGTATGGGTGCAGAAGGTATCAAAATCATGTGTTCTGGTCGTTTAGGTGGTGCTGAAATGGCGCGTACTGAACAATACAAAGAAGGAAGAACTCCTTTACACACATTGCGTGCTGATATCGACTACGCTTTAGCTGAAGCATTGACTACATACGGTAAAATTGGTATCAAAGTTTGGATCTGTAAAGGTGAGGTTTACGGTAAACGTGACTTATCTCCAAACATTGGTCAAGCATCTGGTGTAAAATCACGTGGCAACCACGAAGGTGGTGGCGAACGTCGTGACAACCGTAACAACAAAGGTGGTCGCGGTGGAAACAACCGTGGTGGAAACAACCGTGGTGGAAGCAACCGTGGTCCGAAAAAAGATTAATAGTTATTTAGATTACAACAAAAAACCTGCTGAAAAAGCAGATTTAAAAAGTATACGAACATGTTACAGCCAAAAAGAACGAAGTTCAGAAAGATGCAGAAAGGCCGCATGAAAGGTAACGCTTCTCGTGGAGCGGAGTTAGCTTTCGGTTCTTTCGGTATCAAAACAATGGAGCAAGCATGGATCACTAGTCGTCAAATCGAGGCAGCTCGTATTGCGGTTACACGTTATATGAAACGTGAAGGTCAAGTTTGGATTCGTATTTTCCCTGACAAACCTGTTACGAAAAAACCTGCAGAGGTACGTATGGGTAAAGGTAAGGGTGCTCCAGAATACTGGGTAGCAGTAGTACGCCCAGGCCGTATGTTATTTGAAGCAGAAGGTGTGCCTTTGGAAATTGCCAAAGAAGCTTTACGCCTTGCAGCTCAAAAACTTCCGGTTCAAACTAAGTTTGTGATTCGTAGAGACTACGTTGAAGCATAAAAATCTTGGTAATGTCATCATTTAAGCGTTAGGGCCGTTACCCCTAACGCTATATATAAAGCGATGATAACCCAAATAACAACTGAAAAAACATGAAAAATTCAGAAATTTTAGAATTATCTAATGAGGACTTAAAAGCTCGTCTTGTAGAAGAGAAAACAGCCCTTACAAAATTGAAATTTGCACATGCTGTTTCAGCTATTGAGAACCCTAACGTGATCAAAGCAGCACGCAGAACTATCGCTCGTATCAGTACAGAGATCAGTGCACGCAACGCTGCAGCTAAAAATGAAACAGCCTCTGAGGCGTAAAATTTAAAGTCGAAATGGAAAGAAATTTAAGAAAAACAAGAATCGGCTTAGTAGTTAGCAACAAGATGGACAAATCTATCGTGGTATCCGTGGAACGTAAAGTGAAACACCCGATCTATGGTAAGTTCGTTAAAAAAACTACTAAATTTAAAGCTCATGACGAAACTAATACCTGCGGTATCGGCGATACGGTATTAATTATGGAAACTCGTCCGCTGAGTAAAACAAAAAACTGGAGATTAGTTGAAATTATAGAAAGAGCTAAATAACATGGTACAACAAGAATCAAGACTTAATGTAGCTGACAATAGCGGTGCTAAACAAGTTTTAGTAATCCGTGTATTGGGCGGTACGCGCAAGCGTTATGCATCAATCGGAGATAAGATTGTTGTATCGGTGAAAAGCGCTATGCCTTCAGGAAACGTGAAAAAAGGTTCCGTTTCTAAAGCAGTAGTCGTTAGAACGAAAAAGGAAATCCGTCGTAAAGATGGTTCATATATCCGTTTCGATGACAACGCCGCTGTATTATTAAATAATAATGATGAACCACGTGGTACACGTATCTTTGGCCCTGTTGCCAGAGAGTTGCGTGAGAAACAGTTCATGAAAATTGTATCATTAGCACCGGAGGTTTTATAATTATGGCACAGAAAACAAAAACAACTACGCACAAAATCAAAATTAAAAAAGGTGATTTAGTGAAAGTTATCGCTGGTAACTCTAAAGGTGTTCAAGGAAAAGTATTAACTGTTTTAGTGGATAAAAATAGAGCTATCGTTGAGGGCGCTAACATCGTAAAAAAACACACTAAACCAAGTGCAGCTAATCCTAATGGTGGTATCATTGAGAAAGAAGCTGGTATTCACATCTCTAATTTAGCTGTTATCGATCCTAAAACAGGTGCAACTACACGTGTAGGTCGTAAGTTAAATGCAGATGGTAAATTAGTTCGTTACGCTAAAAAATCAGGGGAGGAAATTAAATAATGACTTACGTACCAAGATTAAAAGTGAAATATGCGGAGGAAATCCGTAAAGCACTTCAAGAAAAATTTCAGTATAAAAGTATTATGCAGGTTCCTAAACTTGAGAAAATCGTTGTTTCACAAGGCGTAGGGGCTGCAACAGCTGACAAAAAATTAATCGATAACGCTATCGCTGAGTTGACTTTAATCACAGGTCAACAAGCCGTTGCTACAAAATCGAAAAAAGATATTTCAAACTTTAAATTACGTAAAGGTATGCCTGTAGGGGCACGTGTTACGCTACGTGATAACAATATGTTTGAATTCTTGGATCGTTTGGTAGCAGTATCGCTTCCACGTATTCGTGACTTCCGCGGTATCAACGATAAAGGTTTTGACGGACGTGGTAACTATAACTTAGGTATCACTGAACAAATCATTTTCCCTGAGATCAACATTGACAAAATCAACAAGATCCAAGGTATGGATATCACTTTCGTGACTTCTGCTCAAAATGATGTTGAAGCTTTAGAATTGTTGAAACAATTCGGTTTACCATTTAAAAATCAAAATACTAATAACAATGGCTAAAGAAGGATTAAAAGCACGCGAAGTAAAACGCGCTAAATTGGTAGCTAAATATGCGGCAAAACGTGCAGAATTAAAAGCTGCTGGCGATTACGTTGCATTAGATAAATTACCTAAAAATGCTTCTCCAGTACGTTTACACAATCGTTGTAAATTGACTGGCCGTCCTAAAGGATATATGCGTCAATTTGGTATCTCTCGTGTAACTTTCCGTGAGATGGCTTTAGATGGCAAAATCCCAGGGGTGAAAAAAGCTTCTTGGTAATTAAAAAAAAATACTTAATTTTGCCCGGGCAATTCAACTGAGGATTGCCGGGGTTTTTGCATTTTAAAATTGTTTAACAGATAGAAGGTCCCATACCAATGGTTGGGAGGGAAACCGCTGTCACAAATTTTCATATATAATGACTACAGATCCAATTGCGGATTACCTTACACGAGTAAGGAATGCCATCAAGGCCAACCACAGGGTTGTTGAAATTCCTGCATCGAACCTAAAAAAAGAGATCACTAAAGTTCTTTTTGACAAAGGTTACATTGCTAATTACAAATTCGATGAGAATGGCGTACAGGGTACGATCAAAATCGCATTGAAATATAACCCAATTAGCAAAATTCCGGCTATTCGTACGTTGACACGTGTGAGTAAACCTGGTTTGAGAAAGTATGCAAGCGTTGATACTATGCCTCGTGTTTTGAATGGTTTAGGTATTGCTATCTTGTCAACATCTAAAGGTGTAATGACAGATAAAGAAGCTAGACTTCAAAATGTTGGTGGTGAAGTTTTATGTTACGTTTATTAATCTAGGTAAAAGCACAAAGAAATGTCAAGAATTGGAAAAGCGCCTATCGCTATCCCTGCTGGGGTAACTGTTACTATTTCGGACAAAAACTTAGTTTCAGTAAAAGGTCCTAAAGGCGAATTAACACAACAAGTTGACCGTGATATTACTATTGCTCAAGAAGAGGGCAATATTGTTGTAACACGTCCAACTGATCAAAAGAAACACAAAGCATTACACGGTCTATACCGTTCCCTGTTGGCTAACATGGTTCACGGTGTGACTGAAGGTTACAAAACTACGCAAGAGTTAGTCGGTGTAGGTTACCGTGCTTCAAGTACTGGTAATGTATTAGAGTTAACTTTAGGTTTCTCTCACCAGATTGTTTTTGTATTGCCAAAAGAGGTTAAAGTATCAACTACTGCTGACAAAGGTAAAAACCCTACAATCACTCTAGAATGTGCTGACAAACAATTGATCGGACAGGTAGCGGCTAAAATCCGTGGCTTCCGTAAACCAGAGCCTTACAAAGGAAAAGGTATCAAGTTTGAAGGTGAAGTATTGAGAAGAAAAGCAGGTAAATCAGCTAAAAAATAATAATCATGGCAGGACAAAAAGCATCTCGTAGAGAGAGAATCAAAAAAGGAATCAGAAAAAACCTTGCTGGAACGTCTGAACGTCCACGTTTATCGGTTTTTAGAAGTAACAAAGGTATCTATGCGCAAATCATTGATGACAATGCAGGTAAAACATTAGTTGCTGCATCGAGCTTGTCGAAAGAATTTGTTGCATCTGGTAACAAAGTAGAACAGTCTAAAGCTGTAGGTAAATTGGTTGCTGAAAAAGCAGTAGCAGCAGGTATTAATAAAGTAGTTTTTGACCGTAATGGGTACTTATACCATGGCCGTATCAAATCTTTGGCTGAAGGTGCTCGCGAAGGCGGTTTAGACTTTTAATCATAGAAAGAAATGGCATTAAGCAATATAAAAAGAGTAAAATCAAGCGAAATTGAATTAAAAGATCGCTTAGTAAGTATCCAACGTGTAGCAAAAGTTACTAAAGGTGGTCGTACTTTCAGCTTCTCTGCAATTGTTGTAGTAGGTGATGAAAATGGTATTGTTGGTTACGGTTTAGGTAAAGCTAAAGAGGTAACTGAGGCAATCACTAAAGGTATCGACGACGCAAAGAAAAATTTGGTTAAAGTTCCTATTATCAAAGGTACTGTTCCTCATGAGCAATATGGTAAATATTCTGGTGGTTCAGTTTTGGTTAAACCAGCTATCGCCGGTACAGGAGTTTTAGCAGGTGGTGCAATGCGTGCCGTATTGGAGTCTGCTGGTATCAAAGACGTATTGGCTAAATCTTTAGGTTCTTCTAACCCACACAACGTGGTAAAAGCAACTGTAACTGCTTTAGCAAGCATGCGTGATGCATATACAGTAGCACAACACCGCGGTGTCGATTTAAACAAAGTATTTAACGGTTAATTATCATGGCAAAAATCAAAATCACCCAGATAAAGAGCGTTATCGACAGAAGCGAGCGCCAAAAGAAAACTATTGAGGCATTAGGTTTGAAAAGAATCAACCACTCAGTAGAAGTTGAAGCTACTCCATCTATCATTGGAATGGTACGTAAAGTAAACCATTTAGTAGCTATCGAAACTATTTAATATTAGCATATGGAAGGGGTCTTTGGGCTCTTTCCATTACTTGTATTTATAATAATTATTTTTTAATCGCTAGTACCTGTTTAGTGAGAGCGAAGGGCTAGCACAATTTAGTTTAAAAATGAACTTAAGTAATTTAAAACCTGCAAAAGGTGCAGTAAAAAATAGCAAACGTATTGGTCGTGGTACTGGTTCTGGTCGTGGCGGTACTTCTACACGTGGTCACAAAGGTGCTGGTTCTCGTTCAGGTCACTCTACGAAAATCGGTTTCGAAGGTGGTCAAATGCCTTTGCAACGTCGTGTGCCTAAATTTGGTTTCAAAAACATCAACCGCGTTGAGTACAACGGTGTTAACTTGGATACTTTACAAGCGTTGATCGAGAAATACAACTTGACAGCTGTAGATTTCGACGCATTGAAAGCTCATGGTTTAGTGTCTAAAAATGACAAAGTTAAAATCTTGGGTCGCGGTGAATTGAAAGCTAAAGTTGAAGTAACAGCGCACGCGTTTACTGCTTCTGCTCAAAAAGCTATTGAAGCTGCAGGCGGTTCTATCGTTAAAATTTAATAAATGAAGAAACTAATCACAACCTTAACCAATATTTGGAAAATCGATGATTTACGTACGCGTATTCTAAATACCTTACTTTTTCTTTTGATTTACCGTATTGGATGTCACGTGGTATTACCAGGTGTAAATCCTCACGCTTTGGCTTCTGGTCAAAAAGAGGGTTTATTGGGCTTATTGGATATGTTTGCAGGGGGATCATTCTCTCGCTCGGCTATCTTTGCTTTAGGGGTAATGCCATATATCTCGGCATCCATTGTTGTTCAATTGCTGGGCATCGCGGTTCCTTACTTCCAAAAGATGCAGAAAGAAGGGGAAAGTGGTCGTCAAAAAATGAATCAGATTACTCGCTATTTAACTTTAGGGATTACTTTGCTTCAGGCTTTTGCTTATGTACGTACTCAGATCGAGCCAAGTGCTAAGACAATAGCTGACCCATTATTTACTATTCTGACTGCCATAGTTTTGACAGGCGGTACTTTATTTGTGATGTGGTTAGGGGAAAAAATTACGGATAAAGGTATCGGTAATGGTATTTCTTTGATCATCATGACCGGTATTATCGCTCAATTGCCAAGTGGTATCACTGCGGAATGGGTTTCTAGAATGGCGAAAGGTGGTGGTGGTCCAATTCCATTGTTGCTTGAATTTGTGGCTTTGTTCTTTGTTGTGATCTTTACGATCTTGATCGTACAAGGGGTTCGTAAGATTCCCGTACAATACGCAAAGAAAATTGTTGGAAACAAGCAAGTCGGTGGAGTACGTCAGTATATACCTTTAAAGGTAAATGCTGCAGGTGTAATGCCTATCATTTTTGCACAGGCGATTATGTTTGTGCCAATGAGTTTGGGGCAGTTCTTCCCGAATCTTCAGTCTGAATTTTTGACGTCGTTGAGTAACTATACTTCTGTAGCGTACAACGTGACATTTGCGGTGTTAATTATCGCATTTACGTTTTTCTATACAGCAATTATGGTGAATCCGCAACAGATGTCTGACGACATGAAGAAGAACGGAGGATTTGTACCAGGTATTAAACCGGGATTGGAAACTAGTAATTTTATAGACCGCGTAATATCAAATATTACATTTCCAGGTGCAATTTTCTTAGCGATCATTGCTATTCTACCTGCTATTGCAAGTTTG
>JAIRVH010000114.1 GCA_031253985.1 Sphingobacterium sp. | reverse complement strand
TCAGATTCAAAAGAGAGAGAAATCAAGCAATTTAATTAAAAAATTAATTTTTTAAGATTTTTAGTTCTGGTAGTTCAGCTGGTTAGAATACATGCCTGTCACGCATGGGGTCGCGGGTTCGAGTCCCGTCCAGACCGCCAAAAATTATTAAAAACAATCCTTAAGATTTTAGGTCTGGTAGTTCAGCTGGTTAGAATACATGCCTGTCACGCATGGGGTCGCGGGTTCGAGTCCCGTCCAGACCGCTAAAATTTTAAAAACACATTGTTGGTCTGGTAGTTCAGCTGGTTAGAATACATGCCTGTCACGCATGGGGTCGCGGGTTCGAGTCCCGTCCAGACCGCCAACAAAAAAAGCATCATTTAATTATAAATGATGCTTTTTTTTTGCTTTGACAATGCAACTTACTATTGCGTTTTTAATTCGTACTGGAGAGCTCCCGAAGGGCAATGCTTGATCTGTTCAATCAATTCAGCCGTACTCGCATTTTGGGCTGTAATCCAGGGTTTATCTTTCGGATGATAGACATTCGGCAGACTCTTCACACAAACTGCAGCATGTGCGCAGCGTGCAGGTATCCAAAGAATGGTTATCTCTCCATTTGGATGTGGATAGCGAATTATTTTTTCTTCCATAATACAAATCTCTCTTTCAGGACTAATAACAATAAAGGCAATTTTGTTTTAAGAATCGGCACGTCGTTTTCTGATCATATTGCTCACCCGATAGATCATAAAGATACCAACGACAGAAAGCAGAATGACAATCAATCCTAAGGTAGGGTAATGTTCCAAAGGACTTTCTTTGGTCTTCTGGACAATGATTATACCCGCTAGTGAAGCCGCCACGCCACCGGCAAGCTGCTGTAAGGATGAACTGATACTCATAAATGCACCCCGATCTTTCATGTCCGGAACAGCTGTTATCAGCGCCGAAGATGGCGTCATGCGGCTTAAAATACCCGCCATCATTAAAATGTTTAAGATGACAACGATATAAAAAGGCGTAACACCCAAGTTGGTGTAAATAAATACAACGACCATAAGCCAAAGCGAAGCGAATGCAAAAATCTTGAATTTATCATAACGGTCACTCAATTTACCCACGATCGGCATAATAATCAAGGAGGCAATACCCGAGATCATAAACAGCATCGGAAGCTGCTCGTGACTTACATTTAGGTTATTGACGGCAAAAGCACTTCCAAAAGGCATCATCATATACCCCCCGATAGACAACAAAGCCGTTGCCATAAAGCCGACGCGATATTCCCGCTGCGAAAAAGTCAACCACAGATGCTTCAGCGCGGACTGCTGTTTCTGAAGTCCGATATGTGCTGTAATAGGAATCAATTTAATTGCGATGATAATTACAATAATCAAAGCCATTACTGCAATCCACAGGAAGGCACTATGCCAGCCCCAATTGTTTGCAATATATAGTCCGATGGGAATACCCAGGACCTGACTTGCACCGAAGCCCATCTGCACAAAGCCCATCACACGTCCGCGCTGTTGGAGCGTAAAGATATCGGTAATAATAGCCATAGAAATCGAACCGATAACGCCGCCAAACAACCCCGTGACAATTCGTGCAGCAACCAAAGTCCAGTAATCGTTGGCAAAGCTACAGCAGAAGGTCCCGATAATAAAGCCAGAATAGAAAAATAACAATAGTTTCTTCCGATCAAAACGATCGGCGAAACCAGCCGTTAACAAACCCGAAGCCCCTGCACTAAAGGCATAGGCCGAAACCGCAATACCAAATTGAGCCGGTTTGAGATCGATAGCTTTCATCAGTATATCGCCCATTGGCGACATCACCATAAAATCAAGCACAACCGTAAATTGTGTCATCGCCAATAAAAACACCACAAGTTTTTGATAGGCCGTAAAGGGTGCTTGATCAAGTTTATTCATTTCCATACAGAAATATTGCTTTGGTTTAAACAGGCCTAAAAATACAGAAGTGTATGAACATTTTTCACAATAAGTTTGCAAATTTCTACGATTTCCCTTTTGTCTTGACTTTCAAAAAAAAAGCCAGCATCTGTCAAAACAGATGCTGGCTTTTGATCCGATATGAAGCTATTTATTCGGCTATAACAGCAAACTCAGCTCCAGAGGCATAATCATCCCCACGTTGGGAATTAAGTCCGGTAAAACGGATATAACGTCCTTTTACAGGTTTCTCAAATCGAATAGTTTTCAATTTTTTGTTTCGTTCAAAAGATCCCGACATCACATCCTCCCAATTCTTGCCATCCTTGCTCACCTGAATCTTATAATCTTTAATATCGCCATTCGGTCCATCCTGTCTTGGAAGAAATGTGAACCCTTTAATTGTTTTGATACTCGCAGCGTCAAAATCAACCCAATGCGGATATTGTGCCACAGTAACCGAATACATCGTGTGCCAGATGGAAGATGGGTCTCCATCCAATAGGTTCTTGGCATCACCTTCACCAGTTTCCTGACTTGAAGCAAAGACAACTTCCATTGGAATAGTCTCGATTTTTGTGTATTGCTGTGTTACCTTTAATTTCTCGTTATGCTGATACCAAGCAGTTACGGTACCGCCAGTACGCAAATCAAAAGGGGCTTTATAGATCGTTGCCTTCCCATTGTTCAGACTATATACAACAGGTTCATTCTGATTACCAGACAAAATAGAAACTTCACCGTTTGAACTTCTTGCCAAAGAAATTGGCGCATCGCCTGCGGTTGCTACATGAGCCTTCTCCATCACATCATCCTGCTGAATCGGACGGATAATAAAGCCTATTGCAGTTGGCACTGCTTTCACACGATCTTTGTCCAATGGTGGCCCTTGTCCACAGCTATTGCCTCCCAGGCCAGTTACCGCAGCATCGAGATGCAGGTGTACTCCCGAACTTTTTGGCAATTGATAAGGATGCGGTGCAAAGGTCAACTCAAGCTCACTATATTCCAAAGCCGAGGTCGCTAAATGTGCTTTCGCAACAAAGATAGCCCCCTGTCCCGCACTGTTGGTCAATGCTGTCCAGCGTACATCCTCGTTGTTGCTCATATTTTGTGGATTAGGCCACGGCACAAACTGGTCTTTTACTGTACTTCTGTGTAATTCAATAAACTGAGCCGTCTTGCGGTCTGCATAATTATTGATCGGTCCACGTCCATAATAACTATAGTTGCTGTATTCAGCAGGCAGCTGCAGAGAATACCCCAATCGGGCCAAGACGAGGCTCGCATTATTGGATGTAATACTTGATGAAAGCTCAATAGATCCATCCTTGTAGACTGTCCAGATCTGATTGCTTGTAAATTTAAAGTCGTCCTTACCAAAAGGTTTGTCCGTATGCTCTTTAAGGGTGTAAGTTCCCGAAGTTCCGCCCAACAAAGACGCACCATAAGGAGCCTGCGATTCAACTGTAAACGCCAATACAACGGTTCCATCTTTCTTGGTATAGCTGTTTGAAGACAAAACCTGATGTTTCAGATGATGCAGTCCTTTTTCAAACCATTGTTGGTAAGCCCAGTTATCATTGTCAACCGGAGCACGTAGTGCATCCAATTTAGGGCCTTCGCCATCGCGGATAATTTGTTTACCAGCATAAGTCAGATTAAATATCGAGCCTGTCTTATTGTCAAACTTAGCCGTAAACTGATCACCCTTCACTACCTGTAAATCGCCTTCTTTGGAAAGCACCGGAGTTCCCCCTTGCGCAACAGATGAAATCAGCGGTTTATTTTCAGCAGCTTTGACAAAAAGCTGTTCCTCCATCTGAACGAAACCTTTTGTTGCCCATGGTCTATCTTCATTGAGGATAAACTGGACTTTCACAAAATATTCCGATCCCGCATCTAACTGCGCGTAATTTATTGGCAATACAAGCTGCTTACGTTGGCGTGCTTGGGGCAAATCTGCTGTACTGATAATGCCTTTGCTATTCGTTACTTCTACGCCATCTTTGAATAACGACCATTGCACCTGATAATCGGATAGGTCCTTAAAATAATTTTTATTAAATAGTTCGATTTTACCCTGCTGCATATCAACAGCCTTTACGCCCGCATTTTGGTACACTTTCTTTACCTCATAATACTGCGGTTTAGGTTTCATATCGGCAAAGATCAACCCGTTATTGACAAAGGTTCCGTCATTGGGTTTATCCCCAAAATCACCACCATAGGCTAGGAAGCGTTCTCCGGTCTTTTTATCGTAATAGTACATGGCCTGATCGATCCAATCCCAAATGGCGCCGCCCATAAAGAAATTTGTCGATTCGATGGCTTCCCAATAATCAATCAAATTACCAACAGCATTCCCCATGGAATGTGAATATTCTGAGATATGGAAAGGATATTTCAATTTGTAAGTACCTTTTACAGCACCTCTTACCCAGTCAATTGACGGATATTGGTTGGACCCCATATCTACAATTGCATTGTTACGCTCGTATTGAACAGGTCTTGACGTATCAATTTTCTTGATAGCCTGATAGGCTGCTACAAAATTATCGCCGGGACCGGCTTCGTTTCCTAAAGACCAGATGACAACAGCCGGATGATTGATGGTCGAATGCACCATTTCGATATTACGGGCCACATGTGCATTCTTCCATTCAGGAACATGCGAGAGAGATTCTTTTCCATAATAATACTCATGACTTTCGATATTGGCTTCATCCTCCAGATAAATCCCATATTTATCGCATAAGTAATACCAATATGCAGGTTCCGGATAATGAGAATTACGAACGTGGTTGATATTGGCCCTTTTCATCAATTTTACCTCAGCTTCCATCTGTTCTCTCGTCACCACTTTACCATGCTCAGGATTGGTCTCGTGCCGGTTGACACCTTTTAGTTTAACTGTTTTGCCGTTGATATAATAATAACGGCCCGCTAGACCAAATTCATCATCCGCCGCTTTGGTATCTTTTATCTCAACCTTTCTAAATCCGACGTAGGTAGAAATAGTTTCAACCGTTTTGTTTTTCTTATCCTTCAATTCAGCCACCAAAGTATACCGATACGGCAACTCTGCCGACCATTTATTCGGATTCTTAACATTCAATGTTGCGACGACGCTATTGGAAACTTGACCATCAAGTGCCGGCACAGCTGATGAAGCTTCTGCCTGGTCAACAAGTGTATTCTCGTCACTGTATAGCTTATTTTTATAAAGTGAATAAACCACTTTATACCCCTCAGCTTTCTTATTACCAAGATTGCGTACAGTGCTCGTAATTTTCAAGGAACCATTTTCATAGTTGCTATCCAAATCTGGAATAGCCGCCAGATCACGGATCTGCACTTTTGGCGTTGAAGTCAGGGAAACATCGCGAAATATACCGGGCAATCTAAACATATCCTGATCTTCCAAAAAGGAAGCATCGGAACTACGATAGACTTCAACTGCCAATACGTTTTCAGCCCCCTTTTTCAAATAAGCCGAAATATTGAAAGAAGCTAAATTTCTTGAATTTTTAGAAAAACCGACATATTTTCCATTGATCCAGAGATAGAAAAAAGAATCTACCCCATCAAAATTGATAAATACTTCGCGGCCGTCCCAGTCAGCGGGTACTGTAAAATTGCGCCGATAGGACCCCACTTCATTGCGATAGACATAAGTTGTCCAATCCTGCGCTGGCGTACGCATTACCCCACCCTTCCAGTCATCCACCTTTACCTGATGATGAAAGATAACACGCTGGTTGGTATAAATAGGAACGCCATACTTCAAGCTTCCATCCTTTTGTATACCATAAATATTCCAGCTCATGGGTACCGGTACCGATTCCCAGCCACCGACATTATAGGTAGGATTATAAAAATCCTTTGGCCGCTCCTCCGGAGTCTTTACCCAGTTGAATTTCCAGGATCCATTGAGCGAAATCCAATAGTTACTATTTTCGGGAAGTACTTTTCGGGCACTTTCTACGTTTTGAAAGGAGAAGAACGACGCATGCGGCAGTTCTTTATTCAGTGATAATAATTGAGGCGATTCCCATTCATTCCCTTTTGGAGACTGTGAAGCTCCATACTGGAAACCGTCGATAGAAGGCGTAATCGTTTGTCCTATCGTAACAGTCGTGTCCATTGACAGCAATGAGGCTAGAATCGTTGAAAAAATAACAGATTTTCTTAACATAATGTAATTAAGCAATTTAGTCCAGGAAACCAAATGTAACTTCATTTTGTAGTAATAACAAGCAGATTATGAAAGCACTCGATTGCGAAACTTTTTCGATACAAAAAACTGGCAGTTTACAGCCTTTTTGCGTTTTGCAAATTGCTTAAAAGATCGCAATGAAGAGATGGTAGATAAAATCGCTTACACATAAAATGAAACAGGTCAGTATGGACGCGCTGATCTCATAAAAATGCAGCTGATTTCAATAAAAAACAAATGCTTTCGGTTTCAAGGAATAAGCCGTATTTTTGGGGATAGATTTCACTTTAAACAAATAAAAGTTTACGTTTGAAAATATTTCGAAGAATTTTATTTTTCAAAGGGTTACAATTTAAGCATTAAGGTATTAATAGGTGAGTAAATTCAGTAAATCAGTCCTGCTAGAAAATGATGAGCAAATCATTGAAGGCATCAAAGACGGCAACAGCTTGGCGATAGATGCTATTTACAAGCGATACTATCCGTCCATAAGCCATATGATATTGCAGAACAACGGAAGCGAGGATGAAGCGAAAGATATCTTTCAAGAAGCTGTGATTGTGCTCTACGATAAGGTTTCCAAAGGGAACTTTGAGCTCAGCAGCAAGCTAAAAACATATCTTTACTCGATTTGCAGAAGGCTTTGGCTTAAGCAACTCAATCGTGCTGGTTTTGGCAACAGTGACATTAGCGGTTATGAAGATTCCTTATTTGAGGAAGAAGATCTACAACAGCATCAAGAACTTGAAAAAAAGTTCGATCAAATGGAGCTAGCCTTAGAGAAAATGGGAGAACCCTGTAAGACCATCTTACATGATTTTTACATCTTAAACCATTCGATGCAGGATATCTGTGAAAAGTTTGGTTATACCAATACAGATAATGCCAAGACTCAGAAGTATAAATGCCTACAACGGCTGAAAAAAATATTTTTTTCAACAGATTAAAATTTGAGTAACACCATGGGAACAATGAATCAAAAAGAATTTTTCGAATTAGCGGATCAATATCTTCGCGGCGAATTATCGGCCGAGGACAAAGCTACATTTGAGTCTTTTTGTGCTGAACACCCCTCCTATGCTGCCCAATTACAACAACACCGCGACTTTATTGCCAATATGCAAGAAACTAGCCATCGCCTAGATTTCAAAAATGCATTGGCGCAATCAGCAAAAGAATACCACAAAAACCAAAGCAAGACTGCCAAAGTTGTTCCAATGAAACAATCAACAGTTATTTCACTTTGGGAACGCATCAAAGCAAGTTCTTTGGTGGCTGCAGTGGTAGCGGTATTTGCGGTATTTGGCACATTATGGCTGAGTGGTTATTACAGCAACCTCGAAAAAGCATCTTCCGACTACAGCGCGCTACGCAGGGATATGAACAATGTTAAAAAGAATGTCAACGCGCACAATGCTGCAATCAGAGATATTAATGATAAAAAATCAGCTAAAGGTACCGAGAGCCAATTCGGCGCTACAGGTTTTATGTTGACAACAGATGGTTATGTCGTCACAAACTACCATGTCGTTAGCGGTGCGGATTCTATCTATTTGCAAAATAATAAAGGCGAATCTTATAAAGCACAAATTGTACATACCGACCCGAGTAAAGATTTGGCAATCCTATACATCGCTGACAAGAACTTTAAAAAAGCCAAAAGCTTACCTTATACATTCAAAACCTCTACCTCTGACCTAGGAGAAGATATTTATACCATCGGTTTTCCAAGGGACGAAGCTGTATATGGCCAAGGATACTTAAGTTCATCGACAGGTTATGCTGGTGATACCATCGCCTATCAAATCTCTGTACCTGTCAACCCAGGTAATAGTGGCGGTCCTGTATTAGATAGTAGAGGTAATGTGATAGGTATCATTTCAGGGAAACAACGTGGAATTGATGGCGCAGCCTTTGCAATCAAAACCAAGTCAATCTTAAATGCTTTGGCCGACATTCCAAGTGACTCTCTGGTTACAGGCCTTAAAATCAATAAAAAGAATGCCTTGGCGGGCTTGCCGCGGACAGAACAAATCAAAAAGATGCAAGACTATATTTATATGGTCAAAGTTTATTAAGACCGGTATCTTTTAGCAATATAAAAAAGCAACGTTTTCCCAACGTTGCTTTTTTTGTGCTTTGATCTTCAGCTAATTTCCTTGCTTTCGACCTCATGGGTCAAATCCAACTTAATGGACTCTTATAAAGGAATATAATGTAATGGAAACCTTTGGACAACAGAACAAATACGCACCAGAAATACAAAAAGGTCAAACTCTATCCGAGTTTGACCTTTTCCTTCTAACCTGTCTTATTATTATAAGTTTGGCTGCGGCGTAGTCCGCAAATACGGTTTGATTTCTTTAAATCCTTTCGGGAATTTAGCCGGAATATCTTCTGTTTTAATCGCAGGGACAACAATCACGTCTTCACCATGCTTCCAGTCAGCAGGCGTTGCTACCTGATAATCCGCTGTTAACTGCAAGGAATCAATAACCCGCAAAATCTCATCAAAATTACGGCCAGTAGATGCCGGATAAGTTAAGGTCAATTTGATCTTTTTATCTGGACCGATAATGAATACCGAACGCACTGTTGCTGTTGCTGAAGCATTTGGATGAATCATATCATACAATTCCGAAACATGATGGTCTTCGTCAGCAATAACCGGAAAATTCACTTCTGTATTTTGTGTTTCATTAATATCCTTGATCCAATTCAGGTGATCATTCACATTATCGACACTTAAAGCAATAGCTTTTACTCCGCGTTTGTCAAACTCAGATTTCAATTTCGCTGTACGGCCAAGCTCCGTTGTACATACAGGTGTATAATCTGATGGATGCGAAAAGAATACCACCCAGCTATCTTTGATATAATCGTGAAAATCTATTTCACCAATGGTTGTCTGCGCTTTAAAATTTGGCGCTTCGTCTCCTAATCTTAAACTCATAATCTTATCTTTTAAATGTGTTTAAATTACATAGTCTACAAATATAGTAGATTAAATTTAGCAAACAAATAATTCTTCAAATTTTTAAATTAAGATGAAAAAATAAACACCCACGTTATCCTTATGATTATCGCCGCTTCGCCAATTGCTTTTCGTACAAAATAAAGGTTCTTTATGAAGCAAGCTCCATGCATGATCTTTGCAGTACTCGTCAAAACATGCTCACTGATTACCAATTGTTTATAAAAAACGCAATTTACCATATACTATGCTCGCATAATATATTTTTGTATATTTGGATATAGGGATGCACCGAGTCCATCGAACGGGCATGAGCTGGATCAAAACTTTTTGACAGCAAGTGTGATTAGATAAGGCATGATCAGCTTTCCATATGGATGAATGACGAACCAAAAAACTTGAAATACCATGAACTTTGAATTAAGCGAAGAACACAAAATGATCCGTGACGCAGCACGGGAATTTGCTCAAGAACTAAAGGCCGGAGCAATCGAACGCGATGAAGAAGCAAAATTTCCAGCAGATTTTGTCAAGCAAATGGCCGAACTTGGTTTTATGGGCATCATGACCCCGGAGGCCTATGGCGGAGCCGGCATGGATACAATGGCCTACGTTCTTGTCCTGGAAGAAATTGCAAAAATTGATGCCTCGGCGGCCGTTATTGTCTCCGCCCACAATTCGCTGGTATTATATGGGCTTAACGCTTTTGGAACGGAGGAACAAAAGCAAAAGTACCTAATTCCTCTGGCGAAAGGAGAAAAACTTGGTGCTTTTGCGCTATCGGAGCCGGAAGCTGGTTCGGACGCCTCTTCTCAACATACAATTGCCGAAGATAAGGGCGATCATTATCTGCTCAATGGAACAAAAAATTGGATTACCAATGGAGGTCACGCCGACGTATACCTCGTTATCGCGCAGACACACCCCGAAAAAGGACACAAAGGCATTAACGTGCTTATCGTAGAAAAGGGTTTACAGGGATTTACCATTGGGCCAAAGGAGAACAAATTGGGTATCCGCAGTTCTGACACACATTCCCTTCTATTTTCCGATGTTAAAGTTCCGAAAGAGAATCGCATTGGAGAAGATGGCTTTGGGTTCAAATTTGCAATGAAAACACTCGATGGCGGCCGTATTGGTATAGCTGCTCAAGCGTTGGGAATTGCTGCTGGAGCCTATGATCTCGCACTTGCTTACTCCAAAGAACGGAAGACTTTTGGAAAACCTATCTCGGATCATCAAGCCATTCAGTTTAAATTGGCGGATATGGAAGTCGATATTGAAGCCGCTAGACTCTTGACTTACAAAGCTGCCTGGACAAAAGATCAGGGCCTCCCCTATGGAAAAGAAGCGGCCATGGCCAAGCTGCACGCCTCTGAGGTCGCCATGAAACACACGGTAGAAGCGGTTCAAGTGCATGGGGGGTACGGCTATGTCAAAGAATACCACGTCGAACGATTGATGCGCGACGCGAAGATTACGCAAATCTATGAGGGTACATCCGAAATTCAGCGCTTAGTCATTGCCCGTGAAATTTTACGATAACGCTTCCATTCAAAATCCCTTAATAAACAGGAGCTGTCAGTTCAATAACTGACAGCTCCTGTTTATTTTCTCCGCTCAGCGCAGCATCGCTCACATCACAATTAGAAGTTTCTATAGCACTTCAATTATACATGAACAGCTGATACTTCGCTGTACTACTTTATAAAAACCATAGAAACACCGCCCGTACGCAGGGTTTTCACTTCTTCATTCGTTGGACACAACAAATTGTCAAGTGCCTTTAAAGACTTTTCAATTTATTATCAATCATCGCTAGATACTGGTAATCCTGAAAAGCAAAACTGGCTGTTTCGGCCATAGCTAGATTTAAAATAAGCTTTGCTTTGCGGAGTAAATTTTCCTGACTACCATCCGTAGCATTCAACCCATCAAATAATAAAGTCAGCGCCAATGGATGTAATTGCTGTACCTGGAGATCTTCTTTAAGATATACCGCAAGTTCGCTCTCCGAAAGATTTATAAAGTAGTTTCTGCTCTTTTCGAAAAACTTTTCATAAGCTCCTTCAAATACAACTGGATCGCTGGGTTCAGTAAAGGCATCATGCCCCTCCGTCCAAATACGAAGAAATTTGCCTATTTCTTCGATCCAGTTCATCAATACATCTTTTTTAAAACTTAATCCCATTGTACCTTTGCTTATCGGATCTGTCCACTTCCACGGACAATCCATTTCTCTGTAACCAACTTTTCCAACGCAAATGGTCCCCGTGCATGTAATTTCTGAGTAGAAATTCCAATTTCAGCTCCAAGTCCAAATTCACCGCCATCTGTAAAACGTGTTGATGCATTGGCATAGACCGCCGCGGCATCCACAGTATTTAAAAACTGTTCAATATAAAGTTCATTGGAAGAGACAATACACTCCGAATGCTTGGAAGAATATGTTCCAATATGTTCCAGCGCTTCATCAATTCCTTCAACAGTTTTTATCGAACATTTCAAATCTAAAAATTCCCTTCCAAAATCCGCATCTTCTGCTGCTTTTAAATTTGAAAAATTTTCACCCTTTAATACCTCATAGGCGTTAGGATCAGCAAAGACTTCAACTTGCGCTTCCTCCAGATAGGGAGCCAGTTTAACTAAAAACTCCGGTGCAACATCCTTATCGACCAAAACAGTGTCCAAGGAATTACAGACCGAAGGTCTGGAAATTTTAGCATTGGCGACAATTTTAGCTGCCATATCCAGATCTGCAGTTCGATCTACATAGGTATGACATACTCCCGCACCCGTTTCGATCACAGGCACCTTAGCGTTTTCCCTGACAAAATCGATCAACGACTGTGACCCCCGCGGGATAATGATATCCACATAAGACGTCGCCTCTAGCAATTCTGAAACGTGCTTTCTGTCCACAGGTAACAGCTGTACAATATCCCTCGTAATACCCTGTTCGTCCAAGATTCCATAGATGACTTTTAATAAAGCCTCATTGGTATATTGGGCATCTGAACCGCCACGCAGCAAACAAACATTACCCGATTGAATACATAAAGCAGCAACGTCAATAGTAACGTTGGGTCGCGATTCATAGATTACACCGACAACCCCAAGTGGGACAGTGATCTTTTCTATTTCCAATCCATTGGGCAGCACTTTTTTTAATAAGAGCTGATCTGTTGGATCCGCTAACTGCGCAATGTGCTTCACACTGTCAGCCAGACCTCTTAAACGATCACCATTAAGCAATAGACGGTCTTTTTTGGGATCTTCATCCGACATGCGGTCCAAATCACTTTTATTGGCTTGTAATATAGCCGATTCTTGTTCAACAAGCGCAGCTGCAATGGCGTTTAAAATAGCTACTTTACTATCTGGGGCTAGTTGCTGCAGCACTTGTTTTGCTTTGGCTGCTGCCTGAAGTTGTTCTACGATGGATTCACTCATAACAATACGATATCATTTGCATGCGCAATTTCTACATTCTTTTTACTTGATTGGGACAAAGCAGATGAATCCATCTTGGCCCGGGCGACGGCTACTGTTAAGCCTTCGAGATTAACAATATTCAAGACTTCTCCTTTTTCAAAATGTTCAACGATACGGGTTACGCCTACGGCGAGTAAACTCTTGTGTTTCAATAAGGCCTCTTCCGCCCCACGGTCAACCATTAATTCGCCCTTGATCAAACTTCCGCTTGCAAGCCATTTCTTGCGGGAAGAGATCTTCTTGCTCTCCGCAAGGCACAATGTTCCTGTTTCGTGCTTTATCGCTTTCTGGATTGCATCTTCGGTCTGCATGCTAAATATAACGACTGCAATTCCCATCTGATTAGCTAGTCGGGCAAAGTTCAATTTTGACGTCATTCCACCCAGTCCCACCGACGATTTGTCCTTCCTTGCCAATCCCAGGATATCCCTGTCGATTGTTTCAATTTGCGGTATAATCTTGTTGTTTGTATCCAATACTCCTGGGACAGAAGTGCTGAATAATAGTTTTTCGGCACCAAAGCCAACAGCAATCAAGGTTGCCAGCTCATCATTGTCTGAAAATTTCAATTCTTTATTGCTCACCACATCATTTTCATTTGCGATTGGAATAACATTATTCCGCCACAATTCCTCGTATGTATTTTTCAATTGCAGAAATTGATCCCGATTGGAAAAATGATGTCGTTCACACAAGCTTTGCGCCAACGAAATTTTAAAGGGTCGGAAATAGGTTGAATACGTATTGATCAGTATGGGGTTACCAATTGCAGCGGCAGCCTTACGTTCTGATAATGTGCCCGTATAATTGGGCAGAAAACGTTTACCGGCAGCGACAGCCCCAGAAGACACCAAGACAATATTGTATTTCTTTTGTAAGGAAGCAATTTGCCTAGCGATCTCCAAAACAATACGTTCATCAACTTCTCCCTCTTTCGTGGTAATAGAAGCCGATCCAAATTTGACAACGAGAATTGGCTTTTTCATTCTTTAGTATGTTTTAGTTTAGATTTGAGCACTAATTTACTGAGAAGAATTTGATTTTTGCAAAATATGTTAACAATTGAACAATATAATTCAATACAAAAATTCGCGAAACAAAGCCAAATCTATTGGGCTGAGAGGCATTCGATCTGAAAGAAAAGAAACAATTATAGCCAATTCCGGGTATCCATGCACATGGCCTAACGATGGAAAAACATTAAGCCTAAGCGCACAAAATAGCAGCAACTCTCAGATAATGCCAAAAAAAGCTGGCACTTTCTAAGGCACTACACTTGTTTGAGTGCTGCTTTTTGTTAAAGGCAGCGTTGCCGCATTTAAGAGGAGAATCGTTCTTCATAAAGCTTCTCCAGCGAGAACATTTCATCACGATATTTCGCTGCTTCCAGGAAGTCCATATCCTTCGCCGCTTTATCCATTTTCTTACGGACATTATCGATTGCTTTCTTCAGATCCTTCTCGCTCAGATACTGCATCACCGGATCAGCAGCAATGGCTTGCGACGGATCGGGTTCAACATAAATTTTAGGTTCTATGCCCGAGAAATCAGCAACTGAAGTCTGCTCCAAAATCTCCTCTCTTGTTTTGCCAACCGTGCGCGGTGTAATGCCATGCTCCAGATTATATTTCATCTGCTTGTCCCGACGTCGATTGGTTTCATCAATCGTTACACGCATACTGTCGGTCATTTTGTCTGCATACATAATCACCCGGCCTTTATCATTCCGGGCAGCACGGCCGATGGTCTGAATCAGCGATCGCTCCGAACGCAAAAAACCTTCCTTATCCGCATCGAGAATGGCAACAAGCGTGACCTCGGGTAGATCAAGCCCTTCACGGAGTAAGTTTACCCCGACCAATATATCAAATTCCCCCAAACGAAGCCCCCGCAAGATTTCCACACGCTCCAAGGTTTTAATTTCGGAGTGTATATAACGGACTTTTAAATTCAACTTGGTCATATATTTCGAAAGTTCCTCGGCCATACGTTTGGTTAACGTTGTAGCCAACACACGCCCTCCTTCTTTGATGGTTTTATCTACCTCTTCCAAGAAATCATCGACCTGATTGATCGCTGGCCGTACTTCAATAATTGGATCCAAAAGTCCAGTGGGACGAATAACCTGCTCAACAACGACACCTTCGGTCTGCTGAAGTTCATAGTCGCCCGGAGTCGCCGAAACATAGATCGTCTGATTCGTTAAAGATTCAAACTCCGGAAAGTTTAAGGGTCTATTATCCAAAGCCGCAGGCAACCTAAAACCATGCTCCACAAGAGACACTTTACGCGATCGGTCTCCACCATACATTGCACGCAATTGCGGTAAGGTCACATGGCTTTCATCAATGACCAACAGATAATCTTCCGGAAAATAATCTAGCAAACAGAAAGGACGCATTCCCGGTTTACGGCCATCAAAAAAGCGGGAATAATTTTCAATCCCCGAACAATAGCCCAGTTCACGCATCATTTCCAGATCATAATTAACCCGTTCCTCCAACCGTTTCGCTTCCAGCATCAGTCCCTCCTCTTCCAGTTGCGTTTTCCGCTGCATCAATTCATCCTGAATGGCCCAGATAGATTCTTTGAATTTTTCCTTCGGTGTAACGAAAAGGTTTGCCGGAAAAAGAGCAAGATCTTCCATCTTGTTGAGCGTTTTACCCGAAATAGGATCAATCTCACTCAGTTCATCAATTTCATCACCAAAGAAAGAAATACGAATGGCATTATCCAGGTACGCAGGAAACACATCGACGGTATCCCCTTTAACACGAAAAGTACCGCGCTTAAATTCGGTGGTCGTCCGTGAGTATAAGATCTCAACCAATTTATGTAGGAAAGCATTTCTGGTGACCGTCATACCGACGCCAAAACGAAAAATAGAACGGGAGAAATCCTCTGGATTCCCCATACCATAGATACAGGATACCGAAGAAACAACAACAATATCACGGCGGCCTGACATCAATGACGAAGTCGTCGCCAAACGTAATTTTTCGATCTCCTCGTTAATCGCTAGATCCTTCTCGATATAAGTATTGGTAGAAGCTATAAAAGCTTCTGGCTGATAATAATCGTAATAGGATACAAAATAGTTAACCGAATTATTAGGAAAGAATTGTTTGAATTCACCGTACAACTGAGCCGCCAAGGTTTTATTATGACTTAAAATCAATGTCGGCTTTTGAGTTTCCTGAATCACATTGGCCACAGTAAAGGTCTTACCCGAGCCTGTCACCCCCAAAAGCGTCTGATATTGCTCTGCCTGCTCTACTCCAGCAACCAATTGCTTAATTGCTTCTGGCTGATCGCCGGTCGGCTTATACTCTGATGTCAATTCAAATTTCATATACTTCCTATTTCTTAAAGAAAACTATTTAGACCTTTTCCAGCAAACATTGCACCAGTAATAGTTTGAGCGGCAAGCTCAAAACAGTTCTTTTAATCCGATGGTTTTAATCTGCAAACAGGACGATTTTTTCGACATGTGGTCCAGGCCATATCCAACTATGGTCTAACACAAATTTACTAAAAATTTTACCATTTTACTGCAAACTATAATAATACCATCGATGTTATTACTTTCAATTGATTATTTACTATCTTTAGTTTAACTGAACTAGCACGCACGTCATGGTCACTATTCTATCTACCCAAAATAGCATCGCAAATCATTTTATCGCCGAGTTGAGAGATATCACTATTCAACAGGATCGCATGCGCTTTCGTCGGAACCTCGAACGGCTAGGTGAAATTTTTGCTTATGAAATTAGCAAGACGATGGCCTATACACCTGTGGAGGTTGAAACACCATTGGGGGTAGCCAAGACACATCTCTTAATGGAACAGCCCGTACTGGCGACTATCCTCCGGGCAGGCCTTCCTTTTCACCAGGGACTATTGAATGTCTTTGATCACGCCGACAATACGTTTATTGCGGCCTATCGCCATACCAAAAAGAGCGGCGAGTTTGAAATTCACAAGGAGTATGTCAATACACCCAATTTAGACAACCGGACGGTGATCATCGTGGACCCCATGCTGGCAACTGGAAAAAGTCTTGTTTTATGCTGTAAGGATCTATTGGCCGAATACGACATCAAGGAATTGCACATTGTAGCAGCCATTGCTTCCGAAGAAGGATTGAACCACGTTCAGGCCTTTGTACCTACTGCACATATCTGGGTAGGTGATGTAGACCACGAACTGACCTCAAAAGCTTATATAGTGCCGGGGCTAGGCGATGCCGGAGATCTGGCCTATGGTGTAAAACATCATTAATGTGGATAAATTATTTAAAACTAAATTAACACTTAGATCATTGAAATTCAGTAAATTTATATCAATGACGAAGTTTAATTTTTTTATATCTAATTTATATCGCTATGAGATGGCAAAAATACAATGGCGAATCCATTCGCTCCACGATTTTCGATGCTGTTGAGGAAGTCATTAAACGAGAAGATGCGCTAGGGAATAAGCTCAAGGTTTATATCGGCACCGATTCCCAAGTCAAGCGAGGCATCATCGACTTCGCGACAGTCATCGTCTTTCTCCGGGAACATAAAGGTGGATTTATGTTTATCCAACGGGACAAAAGGCACCACCGAATGAGCATTAAAGAAAGGATGCTACTCGAAGTCCAAAAATCCATCGATATAGCCTATCAACTCTGCCCCCTCCTCGAAAAACACAAAGTAGACCTCGAAGTCCACGCCGACAT
>JAIRVH010000033.1 GCA_031253985.1 Sphingobacterium sp. | reverse complement strand
AGACAACAGTTTATCGAGTTATTGGTTAAATTTGAGAAAATAGCAACGAATTAACTATGGCATTTTTAAAATTTATACTTATTACATTCGCTGTTTACTTTGTAGTAAGATTCTTATTTCGATTATTTTTACCTTTTGCAATGCGTAAAGCAGCTGAAAAGTTGATGAAAAAAGCGCAGCAACAAGGTGGAGCATACAATGGCCAAGGACAGGGCGGTACTTTCTATTATGAATTTAATGGACAAAGCAAGCAAGAAAGCACTCGATCACAATCCGAGGGTAAAATCCATGTCGATTACATTCCACCAAAAGAAACGCCTGAACGTAAAGGAACAGAAACTGCTGGTGAGTTTGTCGATTTTGAGGAAATAAAATAATTTTTAGCGACCCAAATAGCGTATCTTTGTGCTATGTGGCTCAAGCAACTTTCTGTTCTAAATTTCAAGAACTACTCGGAATCATCTTTGGAATTTCTCCCCGAGGTAAATGCTTTTACAGGGAATAATGGTGTTGGTAAAACCAATCTTTTGGATGCAATACACTATTTATCGCTCTGTAAAAGTTACTTTAATCCGATCGATTCACAGCATATCAAATCGGGCAATGACTGGTTTATGGTACAGGGAGAATTTGATAAAGAATCATCCAGTGATTTTATATCTTGTAGCTTAAAAAAGAATCAAAAGAAACAGTTTAAAAAAAATAAAAAGGATTATCCCCGGCTGGCTGATCATATTGGACTATTCCCCTTGGTTATGATATCGCCAAATGATAGTATCATCGTAACAGATGGTAGTGAAGAGCGGAGAAAGTTTGTGGACAATGTGATTTCCCAAACAGATAATAAATATCTGGATACCCTTATTATTTACAATAAGTTTTTAGCCCAACGTAATAGTCTTCTTAAACAAGCGCGTCAAACAAGTGTATTAGATCTTGGGCTGATTGAAATTCTTAATTTTCAGCTCGAAGAAGTGGGAAATATTATTTTCCAGAAAAGAAGGTCTTTTATGGAAGAATTTCAACCTGAATTTGAACGGCATTATCAGTTTCTCACGGACGATGCCGAGACTGTTCACCTGCAATATGAATCCCCATTAATGTTAGATTCTTTCCTCCATATTTTAGAGAAGAATCTGGAACGTGATCGTATTTTGGAGCGAACAACGCAGGGCATACATAAGGATGATCTAATCTTTACTATCCACGGGGGCATGCCTTTAAAAAAATTTGGCTCCCAAGGTCAACAGAAATCTTTTCTAATTGCATTAAAACTCGCGCAGTATTCCTATTTACAACAGAAGAAAGGTTTTAAACCTTTGCTTCTTTTGGATGATATCTTTGATAAGCTTGATGATCGCCGAACACATAAATTGATGCAGATGGTTTCCGAAGATGATTTTGGACAGATTTTTCTGACGGACACGGATTCGACAAGAATTCAGCGAATCTTTGACGAAATTAGTCGACCTGTTCGTATATTTGATATTGAAGGAGGGCAAGTTAATGTATAAGAAGCACGCTAAGAAAAGTCTGGAGTTTATTCGTTCAAGTGACGATATGACGATTAAGGAGGGGGTTGAACGTCTCCTTGAGGCTTATAAACTACGTAGGAAATTTGATGAAACATCGATTGCTTCTGTTTGGCCTCAATTGATCGGTAAAGCTATTGCTAATCGTACACAGCAACTCTATGTCCGTGATAAAAAACTGTTCGTACGTGTAGAGTCTGCGGTCATTAAAAATGAATTGGCGCTAATGAGAAGACAGATACTCGGGCGGGTAAATGAGTATGTAGGTCATGTCATTATTGAAGAAGTCGTCATTTTATAAATTCTCCTTCATCTTTGACCAACTCATTAAAGACTTATTTCCGCTACCCGAATCCGTTGGTATGAAACTTTTTCGAGTTTTGAACATATCGAGTTAAAACGTGTAAACTATCTCATCAAGAAACCCGATTATTCTTTTTTTTTATTCCTGATCGATTCTGCATTGATTCAGTATTATGCGTGACCTAAAAAAGGTGAATTTGCACAATGGATAGGTACCGCTAATCATATTGTGACTGATCTCGCATCTTTTATTTTTAATACACCTTCCAAATGGAATTTCCAGTGTTTGAGCGATTGTATATCGTTTGTCCAAAGTCGATTACCGCAGAATAGAATCGGAAAACTGTAAATAGAAACAATACGTGGATTTGATCTTTTCAACACGGTGATAAAAACACGTGTCGAGGGAATTCTTAACTTCTAACATTCTAATGTTAGTTGTAATTTTTTATACACATTATATTTTTGATCCATCACGGAAATAGCTGCTTTATTCACATTTTATTGTTAGTAACCTATTAGTTGTTCACATTTTGATTGTGTTTTTAGATTTTAGCTAGACTGTTTTAAACATTTTTATGTTGATAAGTGTTTGTTTGTTCACATTTATATAAAATGAATATATAAACAATTCCACTTATTAACATTGTTAGTGTTGATAAGTGGCTGTTATTGTTAATAAGTATTTGTTAAATTTTGCGTAATGGAATGTTATGCACAAAATACCAACAGTCTTTGTACGGAGGATCTGGCTGGTTTATGCAGGTGTTTTAGATGTGCAGAATGTTGAGATATTACAAATACTGTTCGAGATCACCTTTACCTTCACGAATAACATCGAAAGTTCCTTCTGTTAGATCTACTACGGTTGATGCTACATTGTCGCCATAACCACCATCGATCACCGCGTCCACCAGGCCCTCATATTTTTCATGGATTAATTCCGGATCTGTGGAATATTCAATAATTTCATCTTCATCGTGTATGGAAGCCGTCACAATAGGATTGCCGAGCTGTTTGACAATTTCACGAACAATATTATTATCGGGGACACGGATACCAACGGTCTTCTTTTTTGAGCTTAGTAATTTCGGGACTTTAGTGGTTGCATTAAAGATAAAAGTGAAGGGGCCGGGTAATGCCTTTTTTAGGACTCGAAATACCGCTGTATCGAAAGACTTTGTGTATTGTGAGATATCCGTTAGATCATAACAAATAAACGATAGGTTTGCTTTTTCGGGCTTTAAACCTCTAATTTCGCATACCCGTTCGATTGCTTTTTGTTGCGTGATATCGCAGCCGATACCATATACAGTATCTGTAGGGTAGATGATTACGCCGCCACGGCGAAGAATATCAACTGCCTGTTCTATTGCTTTGGGGTTGGGGTTGTCGTTATATATCTTAATAAGCATTTATTTCTTTATTAGGTGCCCTAAACTAGCGCTAATCTCAAGCCTTTCAGAGGAGGTCAATAAGTATAGGCCATTTTGAATTCACATGTTATATTTAAAAAAACAACAGCCAAAATATTTTGTTTTGGCTGTTGTTTTTTTATGTTAAAATTCTGCGTTTTTCGGTGTGCGCGGGAATGGAATCACATCGCGGATATTTGTCATCCCTGTTGTGAACAGCACCAGACGTTCAAAACCTACACCAAATCCTGAATGTGGTACCGAACCAAAACGGCGGGTATCCAAAAACCACTCCATTTCTTCGGCAGGGATACCCACTTCGGCCATGCGGTCCAATAAGCGTTCAAGGTTTTCCTCACGTTGGGAACCACCTACCATTTCACCAATACCTGGAAAAAGAATATCCATCGCCCGAACCGTGTTTCTTCCTTGTTCATCAGGTTCATTTTGCTTCATGTAGAACGATTTAATCTCCCGTGGGTAGTCTGTTAAGATAACTGGTTTTTTGAAGTGCTTCTCTACCAGATAACGCTCATGTTCCGATTGTAGATCCGCTCCCCAGTCATCAATTAGATATTTGAATTGTTTCTTTTGGTTTGGTTTGCTACGTTTTAAGATCTCAACAGCGTCGGTGTAAGTAACGCGTTCAAAATCGTTAGCCAAAACAAAATTTAATTTTTCAATAAGATTTAATTCTGAACGTTCTGCGGCTGGTTTTGACTTCTCTTCTTCCAGCAATCTATTTTTCAAGAATTCAATTTCTTCCGGGCAATTTTCTAAAGCATATTTAATGACATATTTCAGTAAAGCTTCGGCCAGATCCATATTGTCTTCTAATTCATAAAAAGCCATTTCAGGCTCGATCATCCAAAATTCAGCTAAGTGACGTGTCGTATTTGAATTCTCGGCTCTGAATGTTGGACCGAAAGTATAGATGTTTCCAAACGCCATAGCACCCAGCTCCCCTTCCAATTGGCCTGATACCGTTAGGTTGGTAGATTTTCCAAAGAAATCTTCTTTGAAATCGATATCTCCATTTTCTTTGCGCGGAGGGTTCTTTAAATCCAGGGTTGTAACCTGAAACATTTCTCCGGCACCTTCCGCATCAGAACCCGTAATGATTGGTGTATGCATGTAGACGAAGTCATTTTCCTGAAAAAACTTGTGTACAGCAAATGCTAGCGCATTACGAACCTTGAATACAGCATTGAATGTCCCTGTACGGAAACGCAAATGTGCGATTTCACGTAAAAACTCTAAGCTATGCTTTTTGGGTTGTAAAGGATATTTTTCGGGGTCAGAATCGCCAATAATACTTACTTCAGTAGCTTTAACCTCAACTTTCTGCCCTTTACCCAATGATTCTATCAATTGACCTTTTACACGAACTGCCGCTCCAGTGGTGATACGTTTTAAGATATCTTCAGGTGTATTTTCAAAATCGACAACTGCTTGAATATTATTGATTGACGAACCGTCATTGATTGCTATAAACTGATTGTTACGGAAAGTTCTTACCCAACCTTTAACAACGACCTCTTTGCCAAATTCTGTGGCATTCAATAGTTCCTTTATTCTTGTGTGTTCCATCTTAATTTTTGGAGATTGACTTGTAAAAGATGCTTTGTTAAAAAAGCAATACAAAAATAAGCTATTCTGTTGGTTTATTGGCTATAAATGTTGATTTAATTCATTTAATAGCGGTTAATTATACCGAGAGCGGAAAATCGATTATGAAATAAAAAGAGGTGAAAACTGAAAGCTAGAGAAGCGATATACGTTGCTTTGACATGATCAACGATTGGCGGGAATCGGTCTTTTAGAGGGATGGGCCATTTAAATTGAAATGAAGAAACAAAAAACGCGGATTAAAAGTTAATCCGCGTTTTTCTATGATGATTAAAAGGAAATTAACCTTTCAATACTTTTGTTACTAATTCAGCAGCTTCTTTCAATAAGATTGCAGAATAAACCTGTAAACCTGATTCATCAATTAATTTTTTCGCTTCTTCAGCATTCGTACCTTGGAGACGAACGATAATAGGCACAGGAATATTGCCGATTTCGCTATAAGCATCAATTACACCTTGAGCGACACGGTCACAACGAACAATACCACCGAAGATATTAATTAAGATCGCTTTTACATTAGGGTCTTTTAAGATAATATTGAAACCAGCTTTCACAGTTTCAGCATTCGCAGTACCACCAACGTCCAAGAAATTCGCAGGTTCACCACCAGCCAATTTGATGATATCCATTGTCGCCATTGCTAAACCAGCACCATTTACCATACAACCTACGTTACCATCTAATTTAACGTAGTTAAGGTTTGATTCACCAGCTTCAACCTCTGTTGGATCTTCCTCAGTCACGTCACGCATTGCTGCGTAATCAGGGTGACGGTATAGTGCGTTCTCATCAAGATTTACTTTCGCATCAACTGCTAAGATCTTATCGTCTGAAGTTTTCAGTACCGGATTGATCTCAAACATAGATGAGTCTGTAGAATCGTATGCTTTGTAAAGAGCAGCAACAAATTTTACCATTTCTTTGTGCGCAGCACCTGAAAGACCTAGGTTGAAAGCAATTTTACGTGCTTGGAATCCTTGTAAGCCTACTTTTGGATCGATTTCTTCTTTGAAAATCAAGTGCGGTGTTTTTTCTGCAACTTCTTCGATATCCATACCACCTTCTGTAGAGTACATAACGATGTTACGTCCTTTAGCACGGTCTAGTAATACAGACATGTAGAATTCTTTTGTTTCGCTCTCGCCTGGGTAGTAAACGTCTTGAGCAACCAAAACTTTATTTACTTTTTTACCTTCAGGTCCAGTTTGAGGCGTTACTAATTGCATACCAATGATGTCAGTAGCTCGTTGTTTGACCTCGTCTAAGTTCTTAGCTAACTTGACACCACCACCTTTACCACGGCCACCAGCGTGAATTTGAGCTTTGACAACAACCCAGTCAGAATTGTAGTCTTCTTTCATTTTTTTAGCCGCTTCCACAGCTTGCTCTGGAGTATCTGCTACGATACCTTCCTGTACGCGCACACCAAAGCTCTTTAGTATTTGTTTTCCTTGATATTCGTGAATGTTCATTTGCAAAAATATTTGGCGTAAAAATATGTTTTTTTGGGGGATAAGACAAGGGATAAATTGCTCTTTTATCTATTTTTTGACATTTGGATAAAATAAAATGGCTGAAATAGAGAAATAACTGCTTATTTATTCAAACACGTGGTATCGTAAATTTATTTATCTTTGTCCTATGATGTTACATGCTCAAGGAATTCACAAAGCTTATGGATCATTGCCAATTTTAAAAGGTGTTGATATCGACGTTGAAAAAGGTGAAATCGTCAGCATCGTCGGTGCCTCAGGGGCAGGTAAAAGTACGCTGTTGCACATCATCGGCACCCTAGATAAACCTGATCGGGGATCAGTTTTCATCAATGGTGTGGATGTTCAAAAATTAAACGCCAAAAAGTTGAGCGCTTTCCGAAATGAACATATCGGTTTTGTATTTCAATTCCACCATCTGTTGCCTGAATTTACAGCACTTGAAAATGTGTGTATTCCGGCTTTTATACAGGGAAAGGGGAGAGCTGAGGCGGAAATTAAAGCAAAGGAACTGCTGGAGCTATTAGGGGTTTCACATCGTATTGACCACAAGCCTGCAGAAATGTCTGGGGGCGAGCAACAACGTGTTTCTGTAGCTCGTGCCCTGATCAATGATCCCTCCATTATTTTGGCGGATGAACCTTCTGGTAATCTCGACTCGGAAAATGCAGCCGCTTTACATCAATTGTTTTTCGATCTTAGAAACAGATTTCAGCAGACGTTTATTATCGTTACCCATAATGAGGAACTTGCCCGGATTTCTGATCGAACGATTCATATGCGGGATGGGTTAGTCGTGTAACAAAATTAAAATACCCCTAAATAAAGGGGGGCTATAACGTTATTTTTAATGAATAAAATACTTATCACTTTCGGGACCAGACCATTGGCAATGCGTATCGCTAAAAGACTTGGGGCTGATTTCGAAATATTATATGCAAGTTCAGAAGATATTCCCGAATTGCTTTTAGCGTCAGGGAAATATGCCAAAATTCCAAAAGGTCTTCTTCCTACTTTTGCACATGAGATACTCAAATTAAGTTTAGACCAACAGGTTGATTATGTGCTGCCTTTAGGAGGTTTTGAGCTGGAACCATTGGCTGCAGCCAAAGTTTTATTTGAGGAATATCAGATTTCAGTTCTTGTTCCTGATAAAGATCTGCTTGAAACTATTCCTGTTATGGAAAACCCTCCAGCTGATTTGCCTTATAGACTTCTGTCAAAGGGCAACGATTTATTGGGCTCAGCAACTTTCGAAAGATCACTGGATGGATTGTTTGTTGCTTCGGATTCCGGGCAGGATCTAGCACTAATCTGTGTATCCAAATAAAATATAACTTTTGGGGCTGACACGATAATCGTTCTAACGATGTTGATACAGCCCTTAACTTTAAGCTTTTATACCCATGCTATTTCCAGAAGAGAAAAAGGTGTATGTTTTTGAATTAGATGATGTTGTTTTTCCAAAAAAGGATTATTTATTACAAGTGTATTATCTTTTCGCAAATTTTATAGAATTTACAGAAACCGTTCCCCTGCAAGCAGATTTAGTTCATTTTATGAAAAATCACCTCGAGCATCAAGGGGAACATTTATTGTTTGAACATGCGCAGCAAACCTTTGGATTGGATCAAAAATATAAGGAGAATTTTGAGCGGCTTCATGTGAATGCTATTTTGCCACTACGGTTGCATTTGTTTGAGCATATTAAGACCCTATTTGCACAGTTAAAAGCTGCAGATAAGTACATCTGTATCCTAACGAAAGGGAACCCGCTTGAACAGCTCAACAAAGTGAAATTTGTGGATTGGGGCGAATATAGTGACAGTATAAAAGTTTATTTTAAAGATGAACTCCTGTTTAGGGGAATAGAGCCATTGGAGTTCCTTGCCACGGAGTTTGCTGTGAAAACTACCGAAATTCAATTTGTAGACTAAGTCTACAGTAAGTATCTTTGTTTAATCTACCAACAATAATTGGCATTAAAATCTTAGTCAATATTGTTGAAAAAAATTATGATTAGGGACATAAAAGCCCTATTTTTATATAAAGCCCTTGGATTTATGAATAAAGTGAACAAGCCTGCCACGATTAAAGAAATTGCCAAGAAGCTGAAAATCAGTCCTTCGACAGTTTCCAGAGCATTGAACGATCACCCCAGTATTGGATTGGTAACAACAATGCGAGTTAAAAAAATGGCCGAAGAATTGAATTATGAACCCAATCAGACGGCTATATTCTTCAAGCAACGTAAGACATTCACTATTGCTGTGATCTTGCCGAGTCTGTCGGAGCCATTTTTCTCGTTCGCTATCAGTGAAATTGAAAATGTTGCATCAGAACATCGCTATACAGTTTTGATGGGACAATCGCTGGATGACCCGGATCGTGAAGAGCAGATCTTGAAGACGTTTAAGAACCACCGTGTCGACGGGATTTTAATGTCTATAGGTAAAAAGACAACCAATTTGGAGTTTATCGAGAAGTTGGAAGCTTCCGGTATTCCGATTGTCTTCTTTGACTGTGTGCCTAGTTTGCCTAATATCAATAAAGTACAGAGTGATCTTTCTACTGGGATGAACGAAGCCGTCGATGCTTTTGTAGCACGTGGGCATAAAGTCATCGCACTTGTAAATGGACCGAAAACATTACCTGCAAGTGAAGATAGAAAGGTAGCCTATTTATCCGCTATGAAAAGGAATGATATGGACATTCTGGAGAAGAATATTATCGAAACAGATTTGAGTACAGAAGGAAATGAGAAAGCGATGGACAGTATATTTGCGATGTCCGAGCGCCCTTCTGCCATTATCTCTTTTAATGATTTTGTCACACTTGATCTGATGAAAGCGGCCCGGCAAAAAGGCCTTGTCTTAAATCAAGATATTTTCTTTATTAGTTATGCCAACTATCCGCTGTGGCAGTATATGGAAAATCCACCGATGGGACGCATTGAACAATTTCCAGGGATGCAGGCGCGCAAGGCGGCTGAAATTTTATTTGATCGGATTGACAATACAGAAATTGCGGACCAACAGATAGTCTTTAAGTCGAGGCTAGTTATGTAATATGTAATCACATTTATCTGTTACTTCATAAAACTAAAAAGGGGAAAATCCAATGATTTTCCCCTTTTTAGTTTTATGAAGAAGTTGTTGCAAATACTATAAGTGGATTACCTCACCATAAGCATCAGCACAAGCTTCCATAATCGCTTCACTCATTGTTGGGTGAGGATGGATCGTTTTAATCATTTCATGGCCTGTTGTTTCCAATTTACGGGCAACCACCACCTCTGCAATCATTTCTGTAACATTAGCTCCAATTAGGTGTGCACCTAGGAATTCACCATATTTAGCGTCAAAGATCACTTTGACAAAGCCATCTTTCGCACCGGCAGCTGAAGCTTTTCCTGACGCTGAGAATGGGAATTTACCTACTTTAACTTCATATCCAGCTTCTTTTGCAGCTTTTTCAGTATAACCAACAGAAGCAATTTCTGGCGAACAATAGGTACAACCAGGGATATTGTTGTAATCAATAGGTTCTACATGAAGACCTTTGATTTTTTCAACGCAGGTGATACCTTCTGCAGAGGCAACGTGAGCCAAGGCTTGGCCTTTAACAATGTCGCCGATAGCATATACACCTTCGATGTTTGTTTTGTAGAAATCATCAACAACAACACGGCCACGATCAGTTTTTACACCTACCTCTTCTAGACCAATATTTTCGATATTTGGAGCGATACCTACAGCAGATAATACAACTTCTGCCTCGATTACTTCAACACCTTTTTCTGTTTTGATCGAAACCTTGCTCAATTCTCCAGATGTGTCAACAGATTGAACTTCTGATTTCGTTAGGATATTAATGCCCTGTTTCTTTAAGCTTTTCTCTAATTGTTTTGATATTTCTTCATCTTCAACAGGAACGATTCTATCCATAAATTCAACGATGGTCACTTTGGTTCCGATTGCATTATAGAAATAAGCAAACTCAACGCCAATAGCACCAGACCCTACGACAACTAAAGATTTTGGTTGTTTAGGAAGTGTCATTGCCTGACGGTAACCGATGATTTTTTTACCGTCCTGAGGTAAATTAGGCAATTCACGAGAACGTGCACCAGTCGCTAGGATGGTATGTTTTGCCGAATATTCTTTAGTAGAACCGTCTGCGCCTTTCACATCGATTTTACCACCTTTTTTAATTTTTGCAGTTCCATTGATAACGTCGATTTTATTCTTTTTCATCAAGAACTGAATACCTTTACTCATTCCTTCAGCAACCCCGCGACTTCTTTTGACGATAGCTTCAAAATCAGCCTCACCACCTTGAACATTGATGCC
>JAIRVH010000116.1 GCA_031253985.1 Sphingobacterium sp. | reverse complement strand
GAATTTGTGGTTGACTTTATCCGTGTGATGCCAGGAGTGCCAAAAGCAAAAGTGAAATCAAGAATCGTTTTGACTCCAGAGCATGCAAAACGCTTGTTAGGTGCATTGGTTGATAACGTGAATCGTTTCGAAGCATTAAATGGTCCAATTAAAATGGATGTAGGTGTTGCTGAACAACCACAACAAGGTGGTGATCCTACTGTTGCATTTCCTTTTGGAACACCACAAGGTCAAGCCTAGTTGATAGCAGCTATCACTGAGATATTAAAAGCGCCAATTAATAATTGGCGCTTTTTTTTTATCGGATTTTTTCTATTGATGCCTTTCTTTCACTTTTGTCACTTAGCCATTCTGTCGTCATCTCAACAGTTTTTTATCCTATTAACCCCAGCTAATGAACTAATCCTGGAGAAGTTTGTTATGTAATGATGTTGTCTGGCCTTTAAGGCAACATGACGGTATATATTGCCTATTGCCAGTCTTGGACTTGGACTTTACTTTTATTAAATTTAGATAACTAATTTCAAAAAGGAGATTTATATGGATATTCAAGTGCGAAACTTGACAAAGAAGGATTATGTTGATTTGAAAAAATCGATGGAACAGGCTTATGATGGGGTAGGTGAAACCTGGTCAAAGGAAAATATTCAAGATTTGATCGATTTATTCCCTGAAGGGCAATTGTGTGTGGAGATTGATGGACATGTGGTTGCTTGTGCCTTGTCGATTATTTTGAATTCCAAAAAAAATAATATTTATGATAGTTATTATGAGATTATTGATGACGGTAAGTTTAGCAAGCATAGTGATGAGGGAGATACCCTGTATGGGATAGAGGTTTTTGTTCATCCGGATCATCGTGCCCTTCGCCTTGGGCGTCGTCTTTATGACGCGCGGAAGGAACTCTGTGAACAGATGAATCTCAAATGTATTGTTGCCGGCGGCCGGATCCCCAATTACCACAATTATGCAGATAAAATGAGTCCGCGCGTGTATATCGAGAAAGTCAAGCGTAAGGAGATCTATGATCCGACCCTGACCTTTCAGCTTTCGAATGACTTTCACGTCAAAAAGATACTCAAACATTATCTGCCCGAAGATGCCGAATCGATGGAGTTTGCAACGCTGCTGGAGTGGAACAATATTTATTATGAGGCCGATACACGGTCCATTTCAACTACCAAGCAGACTATCCGCTTAGGATTGGTGCAATGGCAGATGCGTTTATTCGATAATCTGGAGGCATTTTATGATCAAATCGAATTTTTTGTGGACACCGTGAGTGATTATGGGACAGATTTTATTATGTTTCCCGAGTTCTTCAATACCCCGCTGATGAGCCCCTACAATGATCTTCCCGAACGTCTGGCTATGGAAAGGCTTGCCCAGCATACCTCTGAAATTATCGATCGCATTCAGCAATTTGCTGTATCCTACAATGTCAATATCATTGCCGGATCAATGCCATTGATGGAAAATAAAAAACTTTACAATGTTTCCTATCTCTGCCATCGTAACGGCAAACTGGATGAGTTTAAAAAAATTCATATCACACCGAATGAATTTAAATATTACGGAATGGTGGGTGGAAGTGAGGTCAAGGTCTTTGATACCGATTGTGGCAAAGTAGGACTATTGATTTGCTACGATGTAGAGTTCCCCGAATTAAGTCGTATTTTGGCGGATCAGGGCATGCAAATTTTATTTGTACCCTTTATGACTGATACACAAAACGGATATATCCGGGTGCGAACCTGTGCGCAGGCTAGAGCCATAGAAAATGAGTGCTATGTGGCTATTGCTGGTTCTGTCGGTAATTTGCCACGTGTCAACAATATGGATATTCAATATTCCCAGTCAGCGGTTTTTACCCCTTCAGACTTCGCTTTTCCGAATAATGCCATTAAAGCAGAAGCAACGCCGAATGCAGAAATGGTCCTCATTGCCGATGTTGATCTCTATGCTTTGAGAGATCTGCATGAATACGGTACGGTGAAAATCAAGAAGGATAGGCGAAAAGATTTGTATGAAGTGAAACTTTTAAAATAAATTTAAATACTCTTTTAATCTCTAAAATATGGTACAAAAAATCAAATGGGGGACACTATCCATCGTCTTAATGATGATGTCATGTCAGTCAAATAAGAAAAGTGATACGGCTCAGGAGGTCCGAACAAACTTTTTTGATGTCTCAGGAATGGATACGACAGTGAATCCAGGAGATAATTTCTTCCAATATGCAAATGGAAGCTGGATGAAAAATACGCAGATACCAGCTTCGGAGACGGGTTGGGGCTCTTTTTATATCCTTGAAAATGAAAACCTGGAAAAGCTGAAATCTGTATTGGAAGGTGCGGCGAAGTCGGGTAGCAAAAAAGGATCCGATCAGCAGAAAGCGGGTGATTTTTATGCGAGCGGTATGGATACCGTGACCATTGATAAATTAGGGGCAAAACCAATTGAAGGAGCAATCCAAAAAATCAACGGGTTGAAAAGCGTAGATGAACTGATCGCTTATGCAGCGGATGGATTTAAGGAAGGAGACGGAGATCTTTTTACGTTTTACGTGGCGGCTGATGACCGGATCAGTACAAAAAATGCGCTGCAGTTTTTTCAGGGTGGACTAAATCTTCCTGAAGCCAGTTACTACCTAGATCAGGATGATAAAGCAAAGAAAATCAGGACAGCCTATGTCGCGTATTTAGTTAAATTATTCGGGCTGATCGGAGAGGGAGCAAATGCGCAAAAGTCGGCGGAAGATGTGTTGCGGTTAGAGACGGAAATCGCCAAATCTCACGCTACCCCCGTGGAATTGAGAGACCCAATCAAAAACTATCATAAATTTGCCGTTCAGGAATTTCAAAAACAAACCCCAAATCTAAACTGGAAAGATATTTTGGGACGACTGGATGTGAAGACCGATACCATTTTGGTGCAGCAGCCTAAATTCTATCTTGCTCTAAATAATCTGTTGAAGTCACAGCCCTTAGATATTTGGAAAACAAAACTAAAAGCAGATTTAGCGAATGCTTCAGCGACAGCATTGAGTAAAGATTTCAGGGATGCAAAATTCGAATTATTTGGAAAAACGTTGAATGGCCAGAAACAGCAAAAAGAACGCTGGAAGCTGATGGTCAGTTCAGCGGATGAAAACTTGGGAGAGATCGTTGGAAAATTGTATGTGGATGAGTATTTCAAGCCCGAAGCAAAAAAACGAATGCTCGAACTGGTCGACAATTTGCAAAAGGTGTACAAGAGCCGTATTGAGAAACTGGATTGGATGACGCCGGAGACGAAGAAGAAAGCAATTGAAAAATTAGAGGCCTTTACCAAAAAAATCGGTTATCCAGAAAAGTGGAAAGATTATAGTGACGTGGAGGTTGCCAAAGATACCTATTATGCCAATTTACAGTCTGCCGCCAAGCATGCTTATAAAGAAATGGCCGGTAAAATCAGCAAGCCGGTTGACAAGGCAGAATGGCTGATGACGACACCTACCGTCAATGCTTATTACAATCCTCCGTATAATGAAATTGTATTTCCGGCTGGTATCTTGCAGTTCCCGTTCTTTGATGCCAATGCGGACGATGCGATCAATTATGGCGCTATCGGTGCCGTTATCGGACACGAAATGACACATGGTTTTGATGATCAGGGACGTCAATATGATAAAGATGGCAATTTGAATGATTGGTGGACCGCAGTGGATGCTAAACAGTTCACTGAAAGAGCTAATCAGGTTGCTAAGTTATATGGCAGTTTTACACTGTTGGATAACCAACATGTAAATGGTGAACTTACCTTAGGTGAGAATTTGGCGGACATTGGTGGTCTGAACATCGCTTATGACGCGTTCAAATTGACGAAACAGGGGCAAGGTCAAGAGAAGATCGATGGCTTTACCCCAGACCAGCGTTTCTTCCTAAGCTTCGCGCAAGTATGGCGCGTGAAAAGTAGCGATGAACGTATGCGTTTGCGTTTAAAAGTTGATCCACATAGCCCTGAACAATTCCGTGTAAATGGTCCGGTATATAATATGGAGGCTTTCTATAAAGCATTTAATGTACAGCCAACGGCAAAAATGTATGTTGCACCCGAGAAAAGAATTTTGGTCTGGTAACAAAGATCAGACGTGAAGGCCCTGTTTTGATGCGGATTGAGATAGCGCCGTGCAAGTAATGGCCTTTAATTGGAAACGAAAAAGTAAATTTGTCTTTGAATTATGATAAAAACTGATTACTTTTGCCCTTCATTTAATAACACATTTAATTAATTAACAATGTACGCAATAGTAAATATAGCAGGACAGCAATTTAAGGTTGCAAAAGACCAGTTCCTTTTTGTACACCGTTTACAAGGAGATGAAGGCGCTAGTATTGAATTTGACAATGTATTGTTAGCAGAAGACGGTGGTAAATTTACCATTGGTACACCTAGCGTTGCTGGTGCAAAAGTTTCGGCTAAAATTTTGTCTCATTTAAAAGGCGATAAAGTTATCGTTTTCAAGAAAAAACGTCGTAAAGGCTACAAAAAGAAAAACGGTCACCGTCAACAATTTTCTAAAATCCAGATCACTGGTATTACGTTATAATTGAATTTTTAATCAGACAAATAGTCTTAAATTAAGATAAAGAAATGGCACATAAAAAAGGTGCGGGTAGTTCTAAGAACGGCCGTGAGTCACATAGCAAGCGTTTAGGTATCAAAATCTTCGGTGGTCAACAAGCAATCGCTGGTAACATCATCGTTCGCCAACGCGGTACACAACACAATCCTGACACTAACGTTGGTATTGGTAAAGACCACACATTGTTCGCTTTAGTAGACGGTAAAGTAGTTTTCCGTAAAAAAGCTAACAATAAATCTTATGTATCTGTAGTTCCTACAGAAGCGTAAGGTTTTGCAACAATATTTGAAAAAGGCATCAAGCGATTGATGCCTTTTTTTGTTCGCGTCTTTTGTCCGCTGTTCCGATTTGAGTTTATATCGCTTTTAGTCTAATATGATGCTGCGTGATCTCTAAAAAAATAAAAGCTAAGCGGACTGTTGATTTGTTGTTGAATTTATCAGCGTTGGTAATGAGGTTTTTAGGATTTTGAGCATGTCTAAAGTGTTATTTTCTGTTAAATGTAAAGCTTTGGTACAATTTTTATAAAGGATAGGTGTTTTTAAGATAAATACCAATTTATGAAATACAACAAGTTGGGGTATGGTTTGTGTGCTGGGTTATTTGCCTGTTCATTCTATTCCTGTAGTTCGATTTATATGCCTAATGTACCTTCGGCACCTATGTTTACAGAGGCTGGTGAGGTATATGTTTCAGGTCATATCAATACCAAGGCAAATGTATCTGCCAATCTGGGAGTAGCTGTCACTGATCATGTTGCTGTCATTGCCAATGGGTCCTATGTCGATAATAAATCAAATACCAAAGACTATGCGCAAAAAATGGGTGAAGCGGGGATAGGGTATTATACGCGCTTCGGCAGGAAGAATAATCGTATATTTGAAGTCTACGGCGGCTATGGACTGGGGAATACCAGTGTTGTCGATAAGCGTTCGTCAACGATGGGCCAGGCGATTGTGGAAACACAGGATATGGATTTTGACAAAGTGTTTGTGCAGGTCAACTTTTCTTCCGAAAAGAAAGATGCCCTGAAATTGTTTGGTAATCGGCATGATATTGATTACGGTACCATTATCCGGCTGAGCAACCTGCGCATGAAGAATTTTGCCATAGATGGCCTTCCGGCCAATAAGGAAGATAACATGCTTGTAGAACCTGTATTTTATACAAGGATGGGGCTTGGAAAAGGTTGGAAGCTGCAATATACAAACGGCATGGTATTCGGTTTTAAAAGCAATACCTATTTAAAGGCAGGCTACCCATTGTTTACACTGGGAGTTTTATATAAATTTGGAGGAAAATAGCAGCTATGAGCAAAAAAAAATTATTTGGATGTCTGGTGGCGCTGGGCTTATTTATTTCCAGCTGTGGGGTGAGTCGACAAAAGACGCAGATTGAGAATTTGGGGAAATGTAAGTTCGATGTGGAATCCGTAGATAGTATCCGGCTGGCAGGAACATCGTTGCAACGGCTGATCAGGAATAATCAGATTGACCTGGGGGCAGCCCCTAGTCTGGCATTAGCTTATTTGCGGAAGGATATCCCACTCGATGCAGTTATTCGGCTTAAAATAGACAATCCGACGCTGAAGAAAGCGTCCATTAATAAGTTTCAGTATATCATCCTTTACGGCGGACAGCAACTTGTTGAAGGGATTGTCAATCAATCTTTACAGATAGAGCCCGGACAATCTACTGTTGCGAACGTGCGTATTGCGACCAATATCTATGATTTGTTGAAGAATTCGGATTTGCAGGATTTTTTAATGTCAAGCGATGAAAATAAAAAGGGGATATTTACGTTAAAAGTTAAACCTTCTATCAATATCGCTGGAAAATCTGTGTTCTATCCGGGATATATAACCATAGATAAAGCGGTAAGCCGCAAGATTCTGCTTTAACACAATCAATCAAGCGAAGATATCAAGGTTTTTCATGAAAATGGAAAACCTTTTTTTATTGGTAAGAAAGGACCCATAGTTTGCTTCCATAACTAGATGCTTGTGAGTTTACCAAGATTTTTATGGATAAAACTTTTTACTTGTTGAGATCCTCTGATCGCAATAAGTCATTTTTGCTAAACCGTTATGACGAATGGACTATCTGTTAAGAATTAAACTGTAATAAAAAAGTTATAGTGCCAAAGTGTAAAGTATACACCTTATTTTATATTTTAGTCTTTAATTACAAACCTAAATATGTTAAAAAGAATCTTTATTCCCGTTTTGTTATTTGCTGGCGCACAGGCTATGGCTCAGAAGACGTTCGAACCTTATGAGCAACCCATTGAAGGAACTAATCTAACGTTTAAAATGCTAGCAATTCCAGGTGGTAGTTTTAAGATGGGAACCACAAATGGAGGAAAAGAGGATGAGAAGCCTGCACACGAGGTTAAATTAGATCCATTTTGGATGGGACAGTACGAGGTAACCTGGGATCTGTTTGAGCCATTTCTGTATAAAGATTATGAAATTGCAAAGAGTAAGGATGGAAAAGTATCAAAGGAAATTGATGCTGTTACCCGACCTACCAAGCCTTATTTAGATATGACTTTTGGTTTTGGTAAGGAAGGTCATCCCGCCTTGGCGATGACCCATTACAATGCCATCCAATTCTGTAAATGGCTGTATGTTCGTACGGGTGTATTTTATCGCTTACCTACAGAGGCTGAATGGGAATATGCGGCTAGAGCTGGCTCAAAGACAACTTATTTTTTTGGTGATCAAGCAGCGCAATTGGCTGAATATGCCTGGTTTAAGGATAACGGTGAACAAAAAACTCATATTGTAGGACAAAAGAAACCAAACCCTTGGGGACTTTATGATATTTATGGAAACGTTGCCGAATGGACTTATGACCAATATAAATCCGGCAGTTACAATGAAGGTAAAGGAAAGGTATTGACCAATCCTGTAACTGTTCCAACAACTTTATATCCACATGTTGTACGCGGTGGTGCTTTTGATAGCTCGGCAGAAGACCTGCGTTCGGCTGCCCGCGGCGCTTCAGATCCCGTGTGGAAACAATTGGACCCGCAAATTCCAAAAAGTAACTGGTGGTTTCCAGAAGCACCATTCGTAGGTATGAGACTGGTAAGACCCCTAAATCCACCTAGTCACGAAGAGATTATGGCCTATTACGACAAACAGCCAATCAAAGACTTTTAATATAAAATAATCAATATAAAACTGTTATGGAAAATCTAGAAAGAAGAGATTTTATTAAAACTTCTGCTGTAGTGGCTGGTGGCGCTATGTTGAGCTCATTGCCGCTATCGGGTGCTTATGCCGCAGGTTCAGATGTCATCAAAGTTGCACTAGTGGGCTGTGGGGGGCGGGGAACCGGTGCTACATTTGATGCACTTAGTTCAGGAATGAACATTAAAGTGGTGGCACTTGCGGATGCTTTTAAAGATAATTTAGAAAGTACGTATAAAACGCTGAAAGAAAAGTGGCAAGATAAGATCGATGTAAGTGATAATCATAAATTTGTCGGATTTGATGCTTACAAAGATGCGATTCAATTGGCGGATGTTGTTATTTTAGCGACTCCTCCGGGATTTAGACCGACTCATTTTGAGGAAGCGATCCGTCAGGGTAAACATGTTTTCATGGAGAAACCTGTAGCTGTTGATATCCCTGGTGTACAGCAGGTTATACGTGTGGCTGCGGAAGCCAAACGTAAGAAATTGAACGTTGTTGTTGGTTTACAACGCCGTTATCAAACGAATTACCGTGAGGCCATCAAACGTATTCACGAAGGTGCAATCGGTGATGTTACATCGGGACAAGTGTATTGGAACTCTGGTGGAGTGTGGGTGCGTCCGCGTAAACCAGAACAAACAGAAATGGAATATCAAATGCGTAACTGGTATTATTTCAACTGGTTGTGTGGCGATCATATCGTCGAGCAGCACGTTCATAATATCGATATTGCCAACTGGGTGAAAGGTGCTTATCCCGTATCCATTCAAGGTACAGGAAGCAGAGCACACCGTACAGGTAAAGAGTATGGCGAGATCTATGATAATTTTGCATTGGAGTTAACCTATGCTGACAACAGTGTTGTATATAGCCAATGTAGACACTTCGAGGGTATACATAACCGCGTCGATGAACAGTTCCAGGCGACCAAAGGTCGGGCTTATCTTTCGGCAGGCGGACAGGCGGTATTGTACGACTGGAAAGGAAAAGAAATCTACCGTCATGACGCGAAGGGCAATCCAAATCCTTATCAACAAGAGCACAAGGAACTTTTTACGGCAATTTCAAAGGGTGAGTATAAATTCGATAATGCTGAATACGGAGCTTACAGTACATTGACGGGTATTATCGGACGTATCGCTTGTTATACAGGTAAGGTAATCAAATGGGATGAGGCTTTGAAATCTACCATCAAATTAGGACCAGATGTGCTTGCTTGGGATGCCAAACCAAAATTGCTTCCAGATGCAGAAGGCTTTTACCCTGTAGCGATGCCGGGTCAAAATACAAACTTATATATTTAAGGTTCTGCACAGATGGGATTTAAGTGGACTTTGTGCTTCCTATTTTGTATCACGATTTGCTGCCTACATTCAGCGGCACAAACGCCACGAATGGAGTTGCACAAAATCCGGCTGGAGGGACCTGCTCAAGGAACCCAATTCCATATCACTTATTTCGCTTCCGACAGTCTTGTCAGACGGTCGGAAGTTGATCGTATCTTAACGATGATCGACCTGTCGATGTCGATTTATCGCAAGGATTCGAAAATATCTTTATTCAATGCCGATTCGGTGATGTCTATCGTGATGGATAATCACATGGCCAAAGTGATAGCGGCTTCCTTTAAATATCATAAATTATCGAATGGTCAATTCGATATTACTATCGCTCCGCTTGTTGATCTGTGGGGCTTTGGTGCAAATAAAAGTCAGATCAATCCTGATTCAGCGACCGTTTTGAAAGCTAAAGAACTGGTGGGTATGCAATACCTAAAGGTTAAGGGGGATCGGTTGATAAAAAAGAAAAAGGGAGTTAAAATTGATGTCAATGGTATTGCCCAAGGGTATACGGTTGATGTTTTGGCAGATTATCTCGAGGGAAAGGGAATTGCCAATTATATGGTGGAGGTCGGAGGGGAGATCCGGACTTTGGGGAGTCCTCCCGGAGGAAAAGGTTTCTCGATAGGGATTGTCCAGCCTGATGACGATAAGGGGGAGGAACTGATGACTGCTGTTGTACAGCTCAACGCGGGAGCGCTCACAACGGCGGGCAGTTTTGAGAAGTTTGTTCGCTATAAAGGGAAAAAATTGGGGCATCATATTGACCCTATTTCAGGGTTTCCATACATGACCGACATATTGAGTGTAACCGTCTATGCCAAGACTGCGATGGAAGCGGATGCACTGGATAACTTTTTTATGGGCATGGGACCTGAACAAATTTTGGCAAAATCCAAGAAATTGCAAGATGTGGAGGTTTTTGTCATTTTTAAAAATAAAAATCAGTCCATTCAAACGATTTATTCGGATGGATTTGGTAAATTATTTAAAAATTAATCAATTATAAAATAAAATGAAGAGATCGGATTTTATTAAGGGTAGTCTTTTGGCCGCCGGGGCAGGACTAGCTGGGCAGACTTTTGCGTCGACAACACAAAATACAGCAAATACGATGGATAAAGGTAAAACATTCAACTTAAATTATGCTCCGCATCAGGGGATGTTTAAAAATCACGCAGGTGATAATTTTCTGGATGAAATTCGTTATATGTATGATCTCGGCTTTCGTGGAATAGAAGATAATGGCTATTTGGGCAGAACATTGGACGAGCAGAAGAAGATTGGTGATTTACTGGCTAAGCTTGGTATGACCATGGGTGTATTTGTTGTGGATGGCGGACAAAACTGGATGCCGTCTTTAGCGACGGGAAAACAGGAGTTTTTGGATAAATTTATCGAAACATGTCAGAAGTCTGTAGAAGCGGCGAAACGCTGTAATGCGAAATGGCTTACGGTAGTTCCGGGCTTTTTTGAACGTAGACTGCCTTGGGGGAATCAGTTCAGCAATATACTTACGGCGATGCGTAAAGGTGCGGAAATTTTCGAACCGCATGGGCTGGTGATGGTCTTGGAAACCTTAAGTGATACGCCGGATTTGTTTTTACAGCAAACCCATGAGACTTATGCATTATGTAAGGCAGTGGATAGTCCGTCCTGTAAAATCTTATATGATATTTATCATATGCAACGCACCGAAGGCGATTTAATTGCAAATATGAACCGCTGCTGGGACGAAATTGCCTACATTCAAATTGGCGACAATCCGGGAAGGAAAGAACCGACTACGGGCGAGATCAATTATAAAAATGTTTTCAAACATATTCATAGTAAAGGATATAAGGGTATCATGGGGATGGAACATGGTATTTCCAAAACTGGTAAAGAGGGTGAGGATCGCTTGGTGGCAGCTTATCGCGAGGTCGATAGCTTTTTGTAATATTTTAATAGTGTACTATTGACAATTAGATTTAATTTCTTAAATTGAGCTGGTAAAACCAATTAGTAGTATTGTAAAACACCATTTTTTTATGATTTCATCAACAATAAAATTTAAACTATCCTTTATGATGTTCCTTGAATTTTTTATTTGGGGGGGATGGTTTGTCACATTAGGTACTTTCTTAAGCAAAAATCTACATGCAACGGATTTTGAAATGGCCAATGTATTTTCAACACAATCATTGGGTGCTATTATCGCTCCCTTTATTGTCGGAATGATTGCCGACCGTTATTTTAATGCGGAGCGTATTTTGGGTGTTTTGCACTTAGTCGGTGCTGTGTTAATGTATCAGATGTATGGTGCAGCCGATATGTCCACTTTTTATCCGTATGTATTGGCTTATATGGTACTTTATATGCCGACATTGGCCTTGGCTAGTTCAGTTTCGTTTCGCCAACTAACTAATCCAGAAAAACAATTTTCAGGTATACGTATTTGGGGGACAATTGGTTGGATTGTGGCAGGTTTAGCAATCAGTTATATCTTTAGATGGGATGCTGCAGCTTCGGAAGGTGCATTGAAAAATACATTCTTAATGTCTGGCGTAGCTTCTTTGGTATTAGGCGTATTTTCTTTTGCGCTACCTAAGACGCCACCGGTTAAACTGGATGAAAATGAAAAACCATCCTTCGCGTCAATTATTGGTCTGGATGCGATTAAATTGTTGAAAGACAAAAACTTTTTGATCTTTTTCATTTCTTCGGTATTAATCTGTATCCCTTTGGCGTTTTATTACTCCAATGCAAACCTGTTCCTTTCAGAAATAGGTTTGGAAAATCCAACAGGTAAAATGACGATCGGTCAAGCTTCTGAGGTCCTGTTCTTATTAGCATTGCCAGTTTTCTTTACAAAATTTGGCTTTAAGAAAACCATTTTGGTCGGTATGTTAGCCTGGGTAATCCGTTACCTTTTATTTGCTTATGGCAATGCTGGTGAATTATCGTTTATGTTATTGATCGGTATCGCATTGCATGGTATCTGTTATGACTTTTTCTTTGTGTCAGGACAGATTTACACGGATAGCAAAGCAGGTGTTAAATACAAATCTGCCGCACAGGGCTTGATCACTTTGGCAACTTATGGTGTCGGACAATTGATCGGTTTCTGGGTCGCAAGTTATGTCGGAGATAAATACAAAGAAATGAAAGCAACAGACCTAGCAGGATTCTGGAATCATACCTGGGTTGTACCTGCAATTATCGCAGCTGTTGTATTTTTTATCTTTTTAGCTCTATTTAAGGACGAAAAGATCGACAGTACAAATGCTGCACACTAAACAGAAAAAATAACTATTTAAAAACAAATAATTAGAAGAGAGATGGCAACAAATACTTATGACGCAATTGTAATCGGTTCGGGGATAAGTGGTGGATGGGCTGCGAAAGAATTGACAGAGAAAGGGCTGAAAACAATTATGCTAGAGCGTGGTCGTAACATCGAACACATCAAGGATTATACTGCGCCAAATAAAAATCCATGGGAGTGGCCTCATGCTGGCGGTCGTACGCAAAAAATGATCGAAGAGTATCCAGTTTTGCGTAGAGATTATCCATTAAATGAGAAGAACCTGGATTTTTGGGTAAATGAAAAAGAGAGTCCATATACTGAAGTAAAACGTTTCGACTGGTACCGTGGGTATCATGTTGGAGGTCGTTCTTTAATGTGGGGAAGACAATCTTATCGTTTGGGCGACTTAGATTTCGAAGCTAACTTAAAAGATGGTCATGGTGTAGATTGGCCGATTCGTTATAAGGATATTGCCCCTTGGTATAGTTATGCTGAAAAATTTGCTGGTATTTCTGGAAACAGAGATGGCGTACCGTCCCTACCAGATGGAGACTATATGCCTGCAATGGCCATGAACATTGTTGAAAAAGACCTAGCTGAGCGTTTGAAAAAACAATACGGTGGCCAACGTCATTTCATCATGGGTAGAACAGCTAACATTACTGTTCCGCATCATGACCGTGTAAATTGTCAATATCAAAACCAATGTTGGTTGGGTTGTAATTTTGGTGCTTATTTCAGTACGCAATCTGCGACTTTACCAGCAGCTAAAAAAACAAATAACCTGACTTTACGTCCTTTCTCGATCGTCACTAAGATTATCTACGATAAAAACACGAAAAAGGCAAAAGGTGTCGAAATTGTTGATGCTGAAACAAACCAGACTTATGAGTTCTTCGCGAAAGTCATTTTTGTTTGTGCATCTGCATTGAACTCAACTTGGGTGTTGATGAATTCAGCTACCGATGTTTGGGAAGGCGGTCTTGGTAGCAGCAGCGGTGAGCTTGGTCACAATTTGATGGATCACCATTTCCGTTGCGGTGCCGGTGGTAAAATTGATGGTTATTTAGATAGCTATGTATATGGACGTAGACCTACAGGTTTATATGTTCCTCGTTTTGTAAACGTAGAAGGGGATACTAAAAAACGCGATTATGTGCGTGGATTTGGTTACCAGGGTGCTGCTGGCCGTGGACGCTGGTCTGGTGCTGTTGCAGAGATGGAAGTCGGTGGTGCTTGGAAAGACGCTATTTGTGAACCAGGGGACTGGACAGTAGGTTTTACAGCTTTTGGAGAGACCTTACCTTATCACGAAAATAAAATTACACTTGATAAAAGCAAAAAGGATAAATGGGGATTACCTGTTTTATCATTTGACGCGGAAATCAAGGATAATGAATTGAAAATGCGTGGTGACATGCAAAATGAAATGAAGGAAATGTTGGAAAGCATTGGCGTAAAAGATACCTATACTTACGATAATGTTTATGGTTTGGGTCAAGGTATCCACGAGATGGGAACTGCGCGTATGGGCCGTGATCCGAAGACTTCTGTATTGAATGGAAACAACCAAGTTTGGGATGCATTGAATGTTTTTGTAACTGACGGTGCTTGTATGACATCTGCAGGTTGTGTGAACCCATCATTGACGTATATGGCACTTACAGCCCGTGCTGTAGACTTCGCAGTGAGCGAATTGAAAAAAGGTAACATCTAATAGCTAAAGATTGATAACAATGGAAAATAACTCAAATAAGACGAGTAGAAGAGATTTTATAAAAACTGCGGCCACTGCTGCTGCGG
>JAIRVH010000204.1 GCA_031253985.1 Sphingobacterium sp. | reverse complement strand
GTTAACGCTTATAGATAGTTAGCGACATAATAATTAGGCAATTAACTCTCTTATAAACAGTCGTTTTTTGGATGAGCAAAGATAGCAAAATAAATGACTGAAAACGAAGCAAAAAAGTGTATAAAAAGTCAGTTTTACTCAGCTATCGAAATGCAATCGATTGTCTTTATCAAATCAAATTTAGAATAAACACAAACATCCCGACATTTTATTAGAAATATAACAAACAACAAAACACTCTCTTGCTACTATTTTAAAAAAACACGCCATTAACTGCCATTCACTCCAATCATTTCTTCTTTACATCCCTATTCTTTTTTTGTAATGCCAATGATTTTTCGATAAATTAGTATATGTACCAATTGTAAAGCGACTTCAGCTAAGTATGGGCACTTTTTGACAAGGGTTTTTGATATCCCGGAAATATTCCGTTATCACAATTCTGGAGGAAGAAAAAGGGTTACCTGGCTAAGAAAGCGTCTATTTTGACGAACGCAAATTATCACAATAAACGAATATCATTTCTTTTTTAACTAATATAAAACAGCGAAGTAACGATTATAAATCATGAGAAAACAGGTAACAGACAGCGTTCTTTTAGTAAGACCCTCTGTCTTCCGTAAAAATGAACAGACAGCGGTCAACAATTTCTTCCAAAGGGACATTGCAAATCTCAGTGTTGAAGAAGTCAACAAAGAAGCCCAAGGCGAGTTCGACGCGCTAGTGAATGAGCTGAAGTCACATGGAATTTTGGTGACCGTCATCCAAGACGAGGACAAATCAGAAAGTCCCGACAGTATTTTCCCCAATAATATTGTCTCCTTTCATCAGGATGGAAAAATAATTTTCTATCCCATGTTTGCTCCCAATCGCCGAAAGGAACATTTATTGGATTTTGAAGGCCCATTAAAACAAAACGGTTATTATGTAAAACTAACCAAGGATTTAAGTGAGGCCGAAAACAACAAACAATATCTGGAAGGAACCGGCGCATTGGTCCTCGACCGTGCCCACCGCATAGCCTATTGCGCCTTATCTGAGCGGGCAGACCGGGATATGCTTGATGAGTATTGCCGGACCGAAAACTATACACCTGTTGTATTTCACGCCTTCCAAACGGTCAATGGAGAACGAAAACCTATTTACCATACCAACGTAGTTCTAGCGGTAGGTGAAGACTTTGCCATCCTATGCCCGCAGGCAATCGATGATCAGCAGGAACTTGAAGCCTTGTTGAAGAGTTTAAAAGATACCGGCAAAGAGATCATTGAAATCAACGAAAACCAACTCGAATCTTTCGCGGCAAACTGCTTACAGGTAAGAAATAAATATGGAAATAGGTTTATCGTACTGAGCAATCAGGCCCTATCCTCCCTCACATTATACCAAACGGCTCAATTAGAAAAGCATGGCAAAATCATTCATCAGGATCTCCATGTCATTGAGACCTGTGGTGGCGGAAGTGTTCGCCATATGATGGCTGAAGTCTTTCTTCCAAAAGAAAAAGTTCTTGCATAGCGATCAATAGATCTGCCTACGAACGCTATTGCATGTAGACTTCATAAGCTTAGATCTAATGACTGTAAAAAACGAAGCCCCCAAACTATTACTTTTGGGGGCTTCGGCATGAAAAAGGGTCTTTTCTATCGTTTTATGCAATTAAAACGAATATCTTAATCCCAATTGAAATTGGTATGGGTTACCTGAAGGTGATACGATACCAGAATTGTTTACATTATAATTAAACTGCTGTTTCGTAACATCAAATGGCAGCAATTTCTCTCCAGCGGCGTCCTTTCCGCCTAAAGCATATAGATTTTGATTACCCAAAGACTCATTTATGCCCCAAGTCTTCTTAAATAAGTTGGCAACATTGAAAAGATCTCCCGATATCTCCAATGCATGGTTTTTATATAAATTGAATTTTTTAGCAATTCTAAGGTCGATCAAGCCATAAAAACCATTCACTCCACCATTACGTTCAGCTATTTTACCTTGATATTTTTTAATAAAATCTTTAAGGCTCTGACTCGCTTCCGGATTATTCAACAGATTGTTCAACCCAGTAATCAGCTGTTTTGATGTATTGGGATTATTGGGATCAAAGATAAAGGCCAGATCATTGTCTCCAGCAACAAAGTCCCCATTTATATTCCCTCCCGCCAATAAACTGTATCGTGTACCACCAATACCTGAGTAACGTACTCCCACACTGACACCATAAAATGTTGGCAAAGTACCATAGATCACAATCTTATTGCGGAATTGATTGTTCGAATAACTCATCTTGCTCAAATCGCGCGGATCATCTTTCACAGCCAAAGATAAGGTCGCTGTGTTTGCCACGTTTCCGTTGAAGGAAGTATTATCTTTCGCATCATTCCAGGTATAGCTAACGGATATAGACCCGTCTTTGTAATATTGATAACTCGCATCCAATACAACTGCAAACTGATTTACTTTTCCTTCAGAGTTCAATTCCAGTACGCGGCCAAATTTATCGGAAATTCGTCCTTTTTTCCAATCCGGAGCTCCGTCAACAATGGATGCTGCGGGAACGAAAACGCCTCTGTTGTCCTCATTCTCTAATCTGAAGAACGGATCTTTGACCATGTTACGATCAACATACATATAGTTATTACGCCCCAAATTCATATACCCTGAAAGACTGGCTTTCAATTTTTCAGTAAAGAAATGCGTGTAAGATACGTTAGCCTTGTACACAACTGGTATTTTAGCGTCAGCGCCGTAGGTATTGATCGTAGGTACTTGAAACTGTGCTAAGGTCGGTGTTGTAGACGGATCTTTTCTGTATCCTACAAAATTAGGTGTAGGCACATCATTGCCACGAACATCTACCGTTGCAAAATGTTTTCCATCAAAAGTTAGGTTATTGATGGTCATATAATTATTAATATCAGACGCAAAGATACCCGCTCCTATCCGGAAAAAGTCCTTTCGTTCTTCATTCACATCCCAAGTCATCTGGAAACGCGGCTGTACAACAAACGATTTTAATTTGTGATCTGTACGCACCCCAACTTCTTTCAACAATTCTTCATTCAGAGGAGAGGTTGGATAATGTCCATAATCCAATCGTAATCCCGCAACTAGATCCAGTCCTTGTGCCAACTTGGTTTGTAACTGACCATATGCCCCAGCATTAAATATCTTACCGACCACAGCCGGATCACTTACCAAAGGAACTTCACGATAATAAGCATACGGCTTCATGTCGTCAAAGTTTTGCATAGCTGTCTTTCCATCACTCGGTCTAAAGTGAAAGCGACCATTGACCTCACTTCCATAAATTGAATTTGCGTGGGTATACATCAAATCGACCCCGAAAGTATAATTGATATTATCAGTACTGTAATAGATATTATCGACAAGTTGAAATACATTATTTTTAAATGATTCCTGCGCAAAACGATGTCCGCCCAATTGCAATGTGGTCTTTTTATCTTCTCCAGCAACCTTAGATACTGCATCTTCTACAATTGCACGGGGAATATTTTGACTAGGTAAAAGATCTCCTGGACTACTTTTTTGATAGGTATAAAGATGTTGTACTTTCAATTCATTGGTTACCTTAGGGGAAATGGTCGTACGCAAGGTTGCCAATAGACTATTATCAATGTTTTTATCATTTCCATAAGACTCATATAGGGTAATTGGCTTATTATCCTGTAATCCCAACTTGTTGTTGTCACTTGTAAAGTTATTTCGGATCGTCAATAAGTTTTTCTCATTAATTTGCCAGTCAATTCGCCCAAAAATCGCATCAGACCCTCGCTTTTTATCAAAGGCACCATATTGACGTTCACTGCCCAATCCATACTTGCTACGCCCAATATTGACAAACTCATCCAAGGTGGCATTAGTAACATTAAATCTCTTCTCGTCGGCTTCAGAATTAATATCCGCAATAATCAGCGGGCGGGCATCGCGTTGATGATCCCAGGCTACAAAATAATGTAATTTGTCTTTGATAATTGGCCCCCCTAATGTAAATCCATATTGATAAGTAGAGAAATCATTGCTTCGTTTGTTACCTCTGATATCGTACGGGCTGGACAACCAATCTGCCCTTGAATAAAGCCAAGCGCTTCCGTGCGTTTGATTTGTTCCCTGTTTGGTCACCGCACTAACGGTTCCGCCGCCCGCTCGTCCATAGGTCACGTCATACTGGTTGGTGACCACCTTAAATTCACGAACTGCTTCTATTGAGATGGAGAAAGGAGCACCGCTACGGCTAGTTGTCGAACCTGCAGAAGTCGGATTTTTGGCATTCATACCATCGATGGTAAAATTGGTAGAGGAGCCCAACTGGCCACCAATATTATCTCCTTTACTTAAAGGGGAAAGATCCATTAACGAAGTAAAATTCCGGCCGTTGACAGGCAACTTCGCTATATCCTTCGCCGTAACCGCTGTTGCGGCACCTAGATTTTCTATTTTATTCTTTAGTGTACTTACCCCCATCAATTCAACCGTTTCCAAAACATTTGACGTGTTTTGAATAGGGATGGCCAAGCGTACGATATCACCCTGATTTAAATTAAATCCAGAACGAACTTGTTCGCCATAACCTATATAAGTTACTTTGATGGTATAGGGGCCACCTAAAGGCAACTCTTTAAAATTGAAATCACCATTTGCATTGGTTGAGGTCCTCGTTGTGAAACCGGTCGATTCATTACGCACTTCAATTGAAGCTCCATGCACTCCTTTGTTATTCTCATCCGTCACCTTTCCGGAAAAACCCGCTTGGGTCGTTTGGGCGTACAAACCTGTTCCAAGTGCAATGGCACACGTCGTAAGTAGAAATTCTTTCATTTAGTTGTTGGTTGTGATAATGAAAGCAAAACTACATCGAAACTGTTAACAGGAGCTAAACGAAATATTATGAAATTATAAACAAAGCATTTCAACGTATATATAAATAAAATGAAACCGCTTTTGGAAAAAATAATGCAATATCGACACATGGAACAAAAGCATTTTAAATAGAGATAGAAATAGCGCGACATCTGCAAAAAACCTGCATGACTCTCGGATACCAACAGAAATTAAGCAAACTAAAGTTTCTTGGCGAATACTATCACAAAAAAAGTCAGCCGAAGCTGACTTTCTAATATAAAATCGTAAACTTAAAATCCAATGGATTAAAGTATTTGTAAAGATCTCTAAAGAAGCTATCACCATATTTGACATAAAGTAAAGCGAAATTTTCAGAGCGCTCTTGCAGCCCTCCACCAGGAAAGAGCTTTTCCTTTACATTATCAATATCCGTTAAAGCATGCTGATGATTGCGCTTTTCGGCTTTCATCAGCTTTTTCTCCAAATTATTGATTGCTTTCTTTAAACGTGCTTTCACGGCTTCAGTGCTAGGCCCCAAACTTGGATCTATCTTATGTGTTCGCAACTTTATTTTACCAAAAATAGCATTCAGTTCCATCCATTCATCATTGAGATTCAGACGCTCCTTCGTATGGCGCCGAACATATTCTTTTTTCAGCACCTCCGCCGGCCGGAAGATACTCTTAAATGTAAGATCAACACGAAACAACTTAGCTGCAACGTTGTCATCCGTTATCATAGCAGAATTGCGCGGTATCAAAATCGGAAAATCGATTTGATATTGGTCAAAGTTGGACTTCAGCTGCATCCAATAGACCATCTCAGCTCCACCTCCGATGTACGCGAGATTCGGAAGTACAACCTCCTGGTACATAGGTCGCATTACTACATTAGGGCTGAAACGCTCCGGATAATGCTCAATCTCCTGCTCTAGCTCTGCTTTGGTAAAATAAATATGCTGATGCAACACTTCGTATCGGCCGTCAGCGGTCAGCACCAGACGCTCTCTAAATTCGTCCGTCAAATAAAAAAAATTGATCTCCCTGGCATGCACCTGCGTAGAGAAACCGTTGGCTTCCAGTTCCTCTGATCTCGCTTTTATTGCTTTAAAGCTTTTTTCAGATAAGATATCTTCCTTGATAATTGGTTTGAAAAGATTTTTCAATTCTCTGTCATCCGCATCGATAATCACAAGACCATAGGATTTAAACAGTTCATTGACCATATACCGCGTTGCGTCCGCCAGTCGATCATGGTTTAAATATGCATCTTCCACAATACGGGTAAGTCTAGCAGAATTTTCGGATATCCCTAAAATATTTGTATACTGCTTTACCGCATCAACAATTGTCGCCGTATCCATTCGTCCTGTAGCAGAGACAGCAGGAGTATCCCAGCCAATTTTCTTTCCAAAAACTTTTGTATGATTGATTTCCTCAAAATCATGATCCTCGGTTGCCATCCAATACACGGGAATGAAATTTTTATCAGGGTGTTTGGCATGTAAATCTTCGGACAGCCGTATAGCGGTCATAATCTTGAAAATAAAATATAAAGGCCCCGTGAAAATATTGAGCTGATGCCCCGTAGTTATCGTATAGGAATTCTGGTCCAGCAACAGCTCTATATTAGCAGCAACTGCCGGGGAATCTTCTAACAGTTCAGCATATTGCTTCTTAAGCCGCTCCACAAGAACTTTTCGGTGAACAAAAGGCTTCTTTTCAATTACCTGCTTTTCAAAGCCAGCCCAGGTGGGCCAGTTTCCAACAAAAGGTTTTAAGGCTTCTTCATGAGCCAGGTAGGCCAATAGAGTCTTAGAAAAGCTATTTGTTTCACTATATTCTATATAAGTTGCTTTCATCTGCAAGTATTATTATTCATTGTCTATTCTTAATTGTATAACGAAAATCTCTTCAGCAGCTTGATAAGCTAGACTATCCAGACTTAGCAGTCTGCTTTAATGTCATCAATCCAAAGCTACGGAACCCCAATGAAACCACTGGATTTCACGAATCTGGTTTTCACGGCACCATAACTATTAAAGAGCAGATACGTTACAAATTGCATTTTTGCCTTGGCAAAATAGTGAATTTTCACAAAAAGCCAGCCTTGCTTTTAAATTATATCATTTTACTGACAATTGCATACAAACCTTCATGATTTCACATACCCAACAGCAATGGAAGCGGAAGAAGTTTCTTTCTGGCAAATAAAATCAGACACCTTCAGAAAAAAAGACGGGGTTCCCTATATAAGGAGCCCCGTCTTTTTTCTATCATTTATAAATGCTAGTTTTATTTTCTTACAATCTCACCATATAAATCGAAATCTTCAGCGCGGTCGATTTTAACCTGAACAAAATCACCGATACGGGCATAAGAATCTGCAGCCGGAATCAATACCTCATTGTCAACTTCGGGAGAATCGTATTCTGTACGGCCAATAAAATAGTCACCGTCAATGCGATCAACCAATACTTTATACGTGTTACCCACTTTTGACTGATTGATTTCATAAGAGATACCTTGCTGCACTTCCATAATCGCTTCTACACGCTCTTCTTTTATTTCTTGCGGCACATCATCTTCCAATGAATGCGCATGCGTTTTCTCTTCGTGCGAGTAAGTAAAGCATCCCAATCGGTCAAAACGTGTTTCTTCTACCCATTCCAACATCTCCTGGAAATCTTGCTCCGTTTCTCCGGGGTATCCACAAATAAGGGTTGTGCGCAGTGCGATATCCGGAACTTTATCACGTATCGCTTTGACAAGATCGATCTGTTTTTGTTTCGTTGTGCCTCTTCGCATAGACTTCAACATTGGATCAGAAATATGCTGCAATGGCATATCCAAGTAATTACAGATATTCGAACGTTCGTTCATTGCATCCAAAATGTCCATTGGGAATCCAGACGGATATGCATATTGAAGCCGGATCCATTCGATTCCATCGACATCCGACAAATGACGCATCAGATCAGAAAGATTACGTTTTCCGTAGATATCGAGACCGTAATAAGTTAGATCCTGTGCGATCAAAATTAATTCCTTTGTCCCATTAGACGCTAAATATTTAGCCTCTTTGACAAGATCATCAATGGATTTAGAAACGTGTTTGCCACGCATCAAAGGAATTGCACAAAAAGAACAAGGGCGGTTGCAACCTTCAGCGATCTTAAAATAAGAAAAATGCGAAGGGGTCGTCAATAGCCTTTCCCCCAATAATTCATGTCTATAATCAGCCCCAATTGACGACAACAGATCCGGCAGATCATTTGTGCCGAAATAAGCATCGACATTGGGAATCTCAGACTGCAGCTCCGGCTTATAACGCTCCGAAAGACAGCCTGTTACGATCACTTTATTGATTTTACCCTGGTCTTTTAAGTCTGAATACTGCAAAATAGCATCAATAGATTCCTGTTTCGCATTATCAATAAATCCACAGGTATTAATTACCACAATATCATTCTCTTGAATATTTGTGGCTTCGTGGACAACTTCCATCTGATTGCCCTTCAACTGGCCCATCAGCACCTCACTGTCGTGAATATTTTTCGAACAGCCCAAGGTCACCACATTCACACGTGGTTTATTGATCAAAGGGACTGATTTCGTGTATTTTGTCTTCATATGATTAGAAGGGGGACTCTATTTAAAAAGGGAGTCTACAAATTCCTTTTTGTTAAACAACTGAAGATCACCAATTTTTTCGCCTACACCAATATATTTCACCGGAATCTTAAATTGATCGGATATACCAATTACGACACCGCCTTTGGCAGTTCCATCAAGCTTTGTCAATGCCAAAGCATTCACATCTGTAGCCTGCGTAAATTGCGTACATTGTTCAATCGCATTTTGCCCAGTAGAAGCATCCAGAACCAATAAAATTTCATGTGGTGCGCCAGGAACAACCTTCTGCATCACATTCTTGATCTTGGTCAGCTCATTCATTAGACCGACCTTATTGTGCAAACGACCCGCGGTATCAATGATACACACGTCTTCTCCATTTGCCACGGCCGATTTTACAGTATCATAAGCTACTGAAGCTGGATCCGAGCCCATTGCCTGAGCAACAACACGTACACCCACACGCTCTCCCCATAATTTAAGCTGATCAACCGCCGCTGCGCGAAAGGTATCGGCCGCGCCAAGCACAACTTTACTTCCAGCTTGTTTAAGCTGGTGAGCGAGCTTACCAATGGTGGTCGTTTTACCAACACCATTCACACCAACAACCATAATAACATAGGGTTTATGATCGCCGTAATTGAAATTCTCGAAATCAGCACTGTTATTTTCTGCCAATAAGGTTTGAATCTCTTCTTTTAGCAGGCTGTTTAATTCGGAAGTAGAGACATATTTATCGCGGGCTACGCGAGCTTGTATGCGATCAATGATCTTTAAAGTCGTTGTAACCCCCACATCAGAAGTAACCAAAACCTCTTCCAAATTGTCCAATACATCATCATCGACTGTTGACTTACCGACGACTGCTTTTGTTATTTTGGAAAGAAATCCTTCTTTTGTTTTTTCCAGTCCTCTATCTAAGGCCTGTTCTTCTTCTTGCGTTTGTGGTTTTTTCTTAAAGAAATCAAATAATCCCATGGAGTGTTGTAGTGAAAATTGATGTTCAAATATAAACAAATGTCCTCAACAAAAAAAGCCCTTTCGGTAGGATACCAAAACGGCTATTTTTATCGAATTCTTTTTAAAGAAAAACTTTAAAAAAGGA
>JAIRVH010000115.1 GCA_031253985.1 Sphingobacterium sp. | reverse complement strand
CTGACCAATCAATTGATTAAAGATGCCGAAACTGCACAGAGTTCGACGAAAGGCCAGTACATACTATGGACAAATAGTGAGTATGCAACTGTTTGGTCAAAGGATTTTACCAATGAAATCTTATTTCAGCTATCCGTTTTAAAAACTGAAAGCGGTCCGGGAAAAGAGGGGATAGGCAATTTATTGTGGCGCAATGGGTATAATGATATTATTCTGTCTGATGATTATATGAATCTGATCAAGAATGATGCAAACGATGTACGTCATAAAATCATTACCAAATATACGAGCAAGCAAGTTGACTATTACTACTTAAATAAGTATCCAGGAAATACAGCTGACGGTGAAAATCCGGAGTTTGCGGATATTCCAGTTCTCCGTCTTTCAGAAGCATATCTGATTGCTGCAGAATCTGCTGTAAAACTAGGCGATAATGTCAATGCGTTGAAGTACCTTAATGCAATTATTACCCGTGCAAATCCAGCGAAATCTATCAGTGGTATCGTAACGCTGGAACGTGTCATGGAAGAGCGTCGTCGCGAACTTGTCGGAGAGGGGCATCGTCTGTTTGATGCTATGCGTAATAATATGCGTATTGAAAGAAAGGGAATTGCACATGTTTCACCTTCATTGAGACCAGAGACAAGATCCTATGATCGGACATTCTTCAAAACCTTAATGGCTATTCCTAGGGCAGAAATTGATGCAAATAATAATATTATTCAGAATGAAGGGTATTAATTTAATATGAAAATTCTCTTAAAAACAAATCACGGCGATTCCATAGGAATCGCCGTGATCTGGTATTTGTTCACCCTATTGGTGCCGGTACAAGCTATTTTTGCACAAAGTCAGTTGAAATTGGGGAACTTTGACGGGCCATATGTGTTTTATGAAAAAGGTGACAGTAGTATTATCCGTGTGGAGCATGGTCAACTATTGACTGAAAAATGGGACCATACGAAGGCTTTTAAGGTTTCAACTGAAGATGGTAAGCACCATTTTGACCTTTGGCGTCATCCCATAGTGGCACCGGCCTGTTCCTATCGTCCTAGTGAAAAGATTGTAGTTTTGTCGGATCCCCATGGTGACTTTGAATCTTTCTATTCAATTTTGTTGGCCCAGGAGGTTGTTGGTTCAAATTACGAATGGAAATTTGGAAACAATCAACTCGTCGTCATTGGCGATGTCTTCGACCGTGGGAAAGATGTATTGCCTATTTTCTGGCTGATCTATAAGCTTGAATATGAGGCTGCAAAAGCTGGAGGTCAGGTTCACTTTTTATTCGGTAATCATGAAGAGATGATCTTGCGCGGAAATTATAAGTACATGCAAGAAAAATACAGCGCTTTGGCAGAGAAGGTCGGCAAAGATTACCGAGACTTTTGGAGCGTAAATACGGAATTGGGAAAATGGTTACAGACAAAAAACACGATGGAAAAGATCGGGGATAACCTGTTTGTACATGCGGGATTAAGTACAGTGATGTTGGATCCAACATGGTCCATTTCTGCTGTCAATGACTCGGTACGTTATCATTTGTTTCAACTGAAAGAAGAGCGACAAAAATCAAAAGCAGCGCGTTTCTTATTTGGTAGTGAAGGGCCACTATGGTACCGCGGAATGGTTCGGGAAGAAGAAAAGTATCTTCCATTGTCAAAAATAGATCTAGAAAAACTGATGCATCTCTATGGGACTAAAAGAATCTTTGTTGGGCATACCATTTTTCCGGAGGTAAGTAATTTTTATGTGGGCAAGGTGTATGCTGTGAATGTTGCCAATGAAGCCAATCGCCTGAAGGGTCGTAGTCGTGGACTATGCATTGACAACAATAGAGTTATTATTCTGTATGATGATGCAAGCAAGAATAGGGTAGCGGAAACGCCTAGCTTTTAAATAAGCCAAGCGCCCACGATAGCGGCTGGATGAACTTCCTTATTGTTAAGCAATAGGTACTTTTGACGTAATAATTGATAGTATTCTATATTCATGCCCACAATTATTGTTTCGGCGTTTTTAAAATCCATATCAAAAATAAGCTCCTCAAGCTCGATTATTTTCTCGGAGAGATGAAGGTCGAACTGAATCTCATGGGAGTAAAAATGGATGTGCTGCTGTAGCTCGAAGTTAAATACTGCGACGGTAAGGTTTATTGCAAGGGCATCACAATGTTTTGGCAACAGGATATCATTGCGAAGGTCAAACTTTGGAAATTGAATATGGACCTGCTTATCCACTAAGCTAAGTTCCGGATCAAAATGCATAAAATCATGGATGTGGCATTTATTGTTGAATTGAAAATTTACCAAACGATCTATTTTTCCGCCATGAATGGTTTTCCTTCCAGTAGGGCGCCCATTTGGACGCACCACCCTTTTGAGCTGTGTAATCAACCTGTTGTGCATGTTGCTATCGTGCAGATCCAAATGTATATCCCCCATAAATTCCCTGATTCGGGCACCTGCAGTGCTGATATGTCCAAAATCTGTTCCAAAAGCTTTTTTGGCCGAAGTCTGTTTCTTTACAGGTTTCGGCATCGTCTGCACGATTGTTTGTTCATTTGATTGTCGAATGACGATATTTCCAACGGCGCCTTTCAGATTTCCATTTTTTAATGTTCCCATAGGGTGAAATTACTTGTTAAATACTTTAAAAACAACTTGTTGTTAATTTTTGTGGAAATGAAAATTGCTGTTCGACTCCCATTGGAGATTTGGAAATAAGCAGCAAAAGGGCGCTGTGAAATTTGTAAAAAAACGGGCTAAAGATGGTTTTAGGACTGGGTAGAATAAAGCCTCGGCATAGTTTCGTAACAGCTTCGGGACAACCTCGTACCAGGCTCGACATGCTAGCGGCATGAATACGACATGCGTCCGTGTTGTCTCCGAGTTAGAGACGGAAGGAAGGCTAAAGCATGGTGCTGGGAAGACGCACTGATATCGACCATGTTCAGACGCTGGGGCGAAGACGAACCGAATAAGTGCCAATTAAATGGTGAAGCTGTGTTGAATAATAGCCAGAAGAAAATGATCGTCAATAAATAGACACACAATACACACGAATATCACTCGGAAAAGATACTAAATGCTCCGTAAAATCAATCAGCTTATCTTATTTATAGGCCGCTTAGTAAGCTGATATAATTATCAATATAGTGTAGTTTGTCTTTGGACTTATATTGTTGTATATAGCGCGGGTGGTCTAGAATGGTCATTTTTTCAAACAACTTTTCTTCTTTGTTGATCTTAGCGAGAAAGGTTGCGTTTTTCTTTCCGAGCACAAAGACTTCATCTGTCGCTAAGCCCATAGAGATGTGCTGTTTTAAGGAATCTAGCATAAAGGGCCTGACCATTTCGAATAGTCTTTTATCGTCATAGTAGTTTGCGTTGATCCAGTTGTTGGGTTTCGTCTCTCGGACAATCGCCAGGGGAAAGGGCGAATTGATATAAAATTGTTTGTAGAAAATATCGGGGCCACCATAGGCCTCAATCATATCGTACATGAACACTGAAGATATTTCATGGGTATGCGCAGAATGCATTTGTATGCCGCATGCACTAGCTAATCTTTTGGTATCTGTAAAAGGAACGCCCGTTACACCTGCCCCGTGTCTGCTCGGGTTAATGCCAATAATGAATTTTCTTGTTAGATTATCATTATAATATTTGTGGTAGAACTGTTCCATCACCATCAATGTCTCGGGGTTATCGAGATAGGGGTTAATTACATTAAACTCCGAAGGTAGGTTTCCTCTGTAATGCAGTTGTTTGTTAAATAGAACTACTTTTTCCGCAAATGTCAGCATGTTTCAGTGTGTTTGAAGACAAGATACTATTTTTAAAGAAGTTAAAAACAAAACAGGACGCCAAAATAGCGCCCTGTTCTATGCTTTATCTTGGGTCAGGATTAGTGACCTTGCGTACCGTCTACACCATGTGAGTGTCCATGAGACAATTCTTCTTCAGTAGCAGGACGTACAGTTAAGATTTCGATATCGAAATTTAATGTTTTTCCAGCCATAGGGTGGTTTAAGTCAGCAACAACAACTTCTGGAGTAACTTCAGCTACCACAGCGCGGAATTGATTTCCTTGATTGTCTTGCAAAGGCAATACTTCGCCTACTGGAGGTAAACCTGTTTCTTTGAACATATCTACTGGCAACTGTGCGAATGCTCTGTCGTCTTTTTGACCGTAAGCATCATCCGGTGCCAATTCAAATGAAATTTTATCACCAACGTTTAAGTCTGCGATGTTTTCTTCAAATTTAGGTAACATCATACCTACACCATATAAGAAATCTAAAGGTTGTTCTGCAGTTGTTTCTTCAACGAAAACTTTTTCACCGTTTTCTACTGTGTGAAGTCTGTACGTCAATGCTACGACGTCGTTTGCTTTTATAGCCATCTGATTTTGATTTTTGGAAGCC
>JAIRVH010000099.1 GCA_031253985.1 Sphingobacterium sp. | reverse complement strand
AACTTGCTCTTTAACAATAATAGCCAAGTCTGTTTCAATGGACAATTTTGTGAGTGATGTACATCCACTATCAAATTTCTTAAAGCTTACATCTTTCATACTAATATTGGTTAAGAATTCCTGAATTTTATACTGTACAATTTACTAATAAAAATTAGCTTTACAATAAACGAGTAATAATTTTATTGTTACTAAATTGTTTATTTTTAATGGCTTACCTTTATCTAACTTATAAACAATATTCACCACTTTTTTGTTTTCTCGATTTTGAAATTTTAAATGTTAGTTATTTAAAACAAAATTTCTTTTGAATTGCTTTATCATAGTGTCATAAAATAGACGATATGAAGGCAATCAATATAGGATTAATACTGTTGGTGTGCAGCACAGCCTGTCATCAAGAACAAAAAAAGAAAGACACTACAGCTGAAAAAAGCGATACAGGAAAGATCGATCAACAGCTGTCGGATACAATAAGTTACGCGCATGGCAAGAATAATTACCGATACCTCAAGAACGGAGATACCATTTCATTGGCCATCACCATTGAAGGGGATAAGGTACATGGGGATCTGCTTTATGCCTGGAAGGAAAAGGATCGTAATAATGGACATATTGATGGTGTATTGAAAGGCGATGTTGTACTGGCAGATTATACTTTCTCTTCTGAGGGGCAGGAATCTGTTAGGCAAGTTGTATTTAAGCTGTCCAAGGACCGTGCGCTTGAAGGTTATGGTACGATGGAAGAGAAGGCCGGCAAAATGTCCTTTGTTGATCCGCAAAAGGTGACTTACGATGAGAAATTTCCGTTAGAAAAAGTAAACGCGAGCGATTGAAATTAGCTTCGGCATAAAAATAATCAGACCGGTCAACAGTGCGGTAAGGCTGCTCATCATGACCGCAGCTGCCGCAATATCTTTGATTCTTTTGATGTTTGGATTGTTTTCCGTGCACACGAAATCAGAGAGATTTTCCAATGCAGTGTTTAGCAATTCGCAAACAAATACAAACCCGATCGAAAAGATGACGGCGAGCCATTCGTATGTACTGATTCGAAGTACATAAGACAAGAGGAGAACAACAACTGCGGCGACACAATGGATCCTAAAATTGTGCTCTTCCTGCCAGGCTATTTTCACACCGTTATAGGCATAGCGGAAACTCTTTAACCGAGCAAGGAGTGAAAAGTTGTTTTTGGCCATAGCATCCTGATATTTTCTGTAAATATAACTTTTTCCAACCGTCTAGCCTCGATGTATCTTTCCGATATGTTTGACGATCTGTTTATTTTGTCGCGTTTTTTATTGTAAATGACCTGCATTTTTGATTAAATTGCTGTATGATCTATGATTTTGATAAAATAATTGTCCGCCGCGGTACTGATTCGGTTAAATGGAATCAGCAGGATTATGAAGATTTGATTCCACTATGGGTAGCTGATATGGATTTTCCGGCTGCGCAACCTATTGTGGACGCATTGGCACAAAGGGTTCAGCATGCAGTTTATGGTTATGCCAAAGTGCCAGAGGTCTTTTATCAGGCTGTTATAAATTGGTTTTCTCGCAGGCACCGCTTTACAATACAGCAGGAATGGTTACTTCCTGTTATCGGTGTGGTACCGGCGCTGTCGGCCTTGGTCAAAGCACTTACAGAGCCTGGTGATAAGGTATTGATTCAGGAACCGGTATACCATTGTTTTTTTTCCTCGATCGAACGTAACCAATGCGAGGTCGTTTCAAATGATCTGATCTATCGGGATGGCCAATATAGGATCGATTTTGAGGATTTCGAGTATAAGGCAAGTGATCCGAAAGTGAAATTATTTATTTTATGCAGCCCACATAATCCTGCTGGAAGGGTATGGAGTAGAGCCGAACTTGAACGCTTGGGCGAGATCTGTCTGCGCCATCAGGTTTTGGTCATTTCAGATGAGATTCATTGTGATCTTGTTTTTGACAAGCATACGCATATTCCCTTTGGAACACTGAGTCCTGAACTACTCGCTCATTCCATTACCTGCATTGCACCAAGCAAGACTTTTAATTTGGCGGGACTGCAGGTCGCTACGATTGTTGTTGCAGATCCCGAACTTAAGAAGAAAGTACAGCAGGCATTTTTGGTCAACGAAATTGCCAGTATAAGTCCTTTTGCCATCGCGGGCCTTACTGCGGCTTATGATGAAGGGGAAGAATGGCTGGATCAGGCACTGGTTTATATTCGGGCAAACTATCTTTATTTAAAAGGCTTTATGGCTGAACACCTTCCTGCTTTGCAGGTACTTCCCTTGGAGGGAACCTATCTCGTGTGGGTAGATTGTGCTGCTTTGGGAGTTTCAAGCCGAAAGTTGGGTGAACTGTTGTTGGCTGAAGGACATGTTCAAGTCAACGTTGGGGCGATGTATGGAAAGGGGAGTAACGAGTTTATTCGCCTGAATATCGCTTGTTCGAGGTCCGTATTAGCAGCAGGTTTGCTACGATTGAAAGCTGTTTTCTCTACCTTACTGCAAGGCGGAAAACTTTAGATCTTTCGCTAGCTAACTAAAGATTCTTTCTGGCCAATAATATCAAACAATGCCCGAAAAAAAAGCAGCTGTACCGGAAGCGGTACAGCTGCTTTTGAGTTTTAATCCTATGCTGAATTAGATACCCATTTCTTTTAGAATAAAATGTGCATTGTCAATTTTATCGGCAACCCAAAGGACATAGCGAATATCGACACCAATGGATCTGCTGTAACTTTCGTTCCAGGCGAAATCATTGATTGTTGCATCATAAGCACGGTCAAAATTGACACCAATCAATTCACCATTTTCATTCATGATCGGAGATCCTGAATTACCGCCAGTGGTATCCATATCGTATAGGATATTTACAGGGACAGAACCTAAATCTTTCTGGAGGTAAGGGCCAAAGTTTTTATTGAGGTAAGCTGTTTTGATTTCCTGCGGATAGTCAAATTCTGCCAAGCCCAGATTTCCTTTTTGAATAATCCCTTCGATGGTTGTAAATGGCTTCATATAAGTTGCATCAGCAGGTGAGTAACCTTTGATGTGGCCATAAGTCAAACGTAACGTTGAGTTTGCATCAGGAATAAAATTCTTTGCCTGAAAAATTTCTTTGACGGCCACATAATCACCCATTAATTTATTGAGTACCCCCTCGCGTCTTTTTTGCTCAGCCGCAAAAGTTACAATGTCATTGTTCAGAGCAGCCTGGAAGTTTAACAATCTGTCGTCGAATTTTTGAAGCGCATCTGCATTCGCTAAGACGGTATTCAGTACATAGTTTTGATCAGCAAGTTTGGTGTTATTGATAATTTCTGTGGCAAATCCCGCTGCCGTTGCACTGTTCAGTTGCAGTGTTTGGATAGCCGGCAATTGATTTTTACCTTGAAATGCCGCGGCATCCTGTAGCATTTTAGTCAGGATCCGTTGATCTGCCTGTTTGTTGTAGCTTTCATAAGCCTCTTTAATACCCGTTTTAATCTTTTGGATATCCCGGTCGAACAGCGCTTTTGCAGCTTGTGGAGACTTTTCTTTCCCTAGGGCAATTTTTAATGCATTGATATCACGCGCGACTTTCAATAAGCTTGTGCTATTGTAAATATTATTGATCCAAAGCTCTTTCAGTGCATCCTGATTGCTGACCTGATAATACGATTCAATGTCAGCCAATAGACTGCCATACTTGTCTTTTAGTTCCGGTTTGCTTAGGATAAATGCAGCCAGTGCTTCATCCTCCTGCTTTTTGGTTGCCAGCAAGTCAATGCCACGTAGTCCTTTTAGTTTACCGCGGTAATTTTTTAAAACATTGGCATTGCGTTTTATCCGTGTTGCCAGTGATAAAGCGATGTCGGTATTGTCTTTACCGGCTTCTTCCATTTGTTTGTTTTGGAAATCATAGAGATTTGAAACATACGGCAATAAGTAGTCCTGCTGATATTGAATATACTGCGCTGGTCGGTGTCGGAATGTTTTTCCGGGATATCCCAGGATAAAGGTAAAATCATTCTCTCTGACCCCATTTGGATTTACTTTAAGGTGTTTCTTCGGTTGATAAGGAACATTTTCTTTGGAATAAGGTGCAGATTTTCCGTCTTTACTGACGTATGCTCTTAAAAAGGAATAATCTCCAGTATGTCGAGGCCACACCCAGTTGTCGGTCTCGCCGCCAAACTCACCGATATTCTGACGAGGAATATAGACCAAGCGGACATCTTCGATCGTTTTATAGCGAAATAGAACGTAGCTCTTACCGATAAACATTTCGGACACTTCGGCTTTAATCGTCGGGTCCTGTTTTTCAGCCTGCTTAACTAACTCCTCCTGCTTACGCTTGATGGTGTTGATGCGTTCCACAGGATCGCTGATGTTCGCGACAGCATTTAAAATTTTATTGGAGACATCCTCATAGGAATCCGTAATTCTTATTTTTAATCCTTTTGCTTCAATTTCTTGCTCCTGATTTTGTGCAACAAAGCCATTTTTCAGGTAATTGTTGATCGCTGTACTAGCTAACTGAACAGCAGAGAAGGCACAATGATGATTGGTAATAATCAATCCGCGATTGGAGACAAATGATCCGGTACATCCGCTAACTTGAACCAGGGCGTCTACTAATCCAACCTGACCTGGATTGTATATATCCTTCTCACTGATCCTTAACCCAGCTTTCTTTAGTCCAGCTTTGTTCAATTCGCTCAATGGGTACATTCCTTCATCAGGATTAGCCTTGCTGTAAGGACTGTTTGCCATGGTTAAGAATAAAGCTAGTGCAATTGTCGTACTATTAATAAACTTCATAGGATTTTAACTATCAACTGTTGTAAATCTCCAAATTTAAGAAAAGGTTTTTGATGAAACCGACTTTTTATGCTAACTAATGTAACAATAGTGGATAGACAGTGGCTTTTTGGCAAGGTATTTATTGTATAATGGGCAGGCCAAATATCCATTCAACCTTTTAAATTATCAAAGGATTGACAAGGGTTTACGACAGGATTCGTAATTTTGTGCTTTAAAGATAGTAAGATGACCTTAGTCCAACTGGAATATATTATAGCTGTTGATACCTACCGAAGTTTTGTTGCAGCTGCTGAAAAATGTTTTGTTACGCAACCTACGTTGAGTATGCAAATACAAAAACTTGAAGAGTCTTTAGGGGCGAAGATTTTCGATCGGAGCCGTCAGCCTGTTATTCCTACAGAAATCGGTGAGAAAATTATTCTTCAGGCCCGGTTGGTGCTCACGGAAAGCCGAAAGATTAATGAGATTGTGCAGGATAAAAAAGGAGAAATTGAGGGGACGTTAAAGGTGGGGGTTATACCGACGATCGCTCCATATTTACTGCCGAATGTGCTGACCACATTTATGGAAAAGTACCCGAAGCTGCAATTACAGATCTGGGAATATACGACAGAGCGAATTGTCCATGAACTGAAAGTAGGACTTTTGGATTGTGGTGTGTTGTCGACTCCGCTAAATGATCCGGGCATCTTAGAATCCCCGCTTTTCTATGAGAACTTTGTCGCTTATATTTCTACCAATAGTCCTTTGTTCGGGAAGAAAGTACTTAGCGGCGATGATATTGCCGACGATAAACTCTGGCTGCTTAATGAAGGACATTGCATGCGCGGTCAAGTGCTCAATATTTGTCATCATAAACACAATCAGGATCTAACGGGGCGCTTTGAATATAATACCGGAAGTGTGGAAACGCTGAAACGTATGGTTGATATCAACGACGGCATTACCATATTGCCTGAACTGTCGATCTGGGATTATTCCGATGAACAATTGGATAGGATCCGTTATTTCAAATCACCGGAACCTGTACGGGAGATTTCCTTGGTGACGACGCAGAATTTTGTAAAGCGACATGCGATCCAGGCGTTGGAAAGAGAAATATTGGCGGTAGTACCGGATAAATTCAAAACAAAAAAGAAGAAGGAAGTGTTGAGCTTTCAATAGGAAGATATGAGAAACCTCAAGGGACGTTTTTTTAGGAAAATAGATCAGATCAATCAATGGCGAATGAAGAAAGTTTCGAACAGAAATTTTATCATTCTATTGGCGTTTGTGGTTGGAATTGTCGGCGGTATTATGGCATCTGTCCTAAAAAGGCTAACCCATTTTATTGCAGCAACTATACAGGACGATATCGATTGGAAAGTCAAATACTCGGTGTACTTGATATTTCCATTAATTGGGATATTACTCAGTGTGTTTTTTGTCCGGAAGTTTCTGAAAGGGAAGAAGATGGAGCATGGAATCACACCGATCATCTATGCCATCAGCCGGAAAGGAAGCCGTTTGGATCCGAGCAATATCTATTCGCAGGTGGTTACGTCGGCCATTACGGTCGGCTTTGGTGGTTCCTGTGGTCTTGAGGCTCCAGTTGCTTTGGGAGGATCTTCCATTGGCTCGAATATTGCCCGTTTTTTTGGGCTACAGTATAAAGAGGTCACGATGTTATTGGCCTGTGGGGCAGCAGCGGGAATTTCAGGTGCTTTTAACAGTCCTTTGGCGGGGATGATTTTTGCGATCGAGATCTTACTGCCTGAGTTTTCCATTCCAGTGTTTATTCCTTTACTGATTTCATCGGCTTTGGCTTCTGTTGTCTCGCGGGTGCTTTACAATGAGCCGCTATTCAGTACGTTCAATTCCGATTGGCAGGTTTCTGCGTTGTTGTTCTATTTGCTATTGGCGGTGTTGATCGGTCTTTATACCATTTACTTTGCCCGTGTTTCCAGAAGTGTCGGAAAATGGTTTTCAAAAATTAAAAATCCCTATAATAAAGTCTGGGTCAGCGGTATCGCCTTAGGTTTGATGATTTTCGTTTTTCCAGCACTTTATGGTGAGGGCTACATTACGATTCAGCAGATTCTCAATGGACAGTTTAATTCAATTGTTAAGAATAGCTTGTTTTCAGACTATAAGGATATTGGATTAGTAGTCTTTGGCTATACCATATTGACTTTATTCGGGAAATCCTTTGCTGCATTATTTACCCTAAATGGTGGCGGCAATGGGGGTGTTTTTGGTCCAAGTCTGGTGATGGGGGGGCTATTGGGCTTTGCATTTTCTTACGGCGTCAACCTGACCGGAATTGCCGAATTAAATGTGCCAAATTTTGTGGTAGCAGGCATGGCCGGAGCTTTGAGCGGTATTATGCATGCGCCATTGACGGGGATATTCTTGATTGCAGAAGTGACTGGAGGCTACACTTTAATGGTTCCACTGATGCTGGTCTGTTCAATTTCCTATCTGATCAATCGGTCTGTTTTAAAGCATTCAATTTACACCAAGGTATTGGCAGAGTCTGGAGATCTCATTTCTTATGAGGATAAAGATCGATCTGTGTTAAGCATGATGCGGATAAAATATGTATTGGAAACGAATTTTGTCATCTTACGTCCCGATGAAACACCTAAAGGCCGGCAAACGGACATCATCCACAGTAAACGCAATATCTTTCCGGTGGTTGATTACGAAGGCAAATTTATGGGGCTTCTCTATAGCGAGTTTCTATTTTCTGTCCTATTGGGTGAAGTCGATGGGGGAGATACTCCTTTTGAAAAATTAGCTCAGAAGCCCAATGATACCGTAGGAATCAATGAAAATATGGAAATTGTGATGGCCAAAATGAATAAGGACGACACTTGGATACTTCCGGTTTTGGGCGATGAAAATAAATACATGGGTTTTGTTTCCAAATCGAGTGTATTTAATAAATATAGGGCATTATTAATACGCCAGGGCCACTATTTAGAGTAATTCGAGGAGGTATACTCGTTGAAATAAGCTTCCTTTGATCTAAGGTCGGCCAAAGGAAGCTTACCGAATTTTTTTAACCGCGCAAAGCCATAATTTTAGTGACATATTTCCCGATAATATCAAACTCTAAGTTGACTGTGCTACCCACTTCAACCTGCTGTAAGTTGGTGTGCTCAAGCGTATAGGGAATGATTGCAACGGAAAACTGATCGTCTCTGGAATCTACGACCGTCAAACTAATGCCATTTACAGTAATGGACCCTTTTTCTACGGTAATATTTTGTTTAGAAACATCATATTGGAAGGTGAAAATAAAACTCCCGTTTTCGTCTTTCTTTTGGATACAAAGGGCAGTCTGATCGACATGGCCCTGAACGATATGGCCATCAAATCTTCCGCCGGCTAGTGTACAACGTTCTAGATTGATCAAGTCACCTACCTTTAACTGAGCCAGATTTGTCTTCTGCAAGGTTTCATCAATTGCTGTAACTTTATGTAGGTCATTGTTCAACCCCACGACTGTAAGACAAACACCATTGTGACTTACACTTTGGTCTATTTTGAGTTCATTGGATATAGGGGAACTGACGTAAAAATGGATATTACTTTTCTCCTGTTCGATATTTTCTATTTTTCCTAAGGTTTCTATGATTCCAGTAAACATGCTATTTTTTTTGATTGATTCAAAGTTACTAAATAATTAACTGAAATATCCATGTTTAGCCCCTACAAATACGGCTGTTGTGATGACCTAGGTTGGATAATTGAAATTTAGTTCCGATGTCCACAGGAAGTAGGGCAGTCAGAGATATTTAGAAGTCAATTCCTAATTGCCGTCAGTCGATGGGTGAATTTATGGGGGCCATTCCTTTTCTCAGGAAAAGAAAATAATAAAAGAGAATGACAGCTCGTGCATTGATAAATATAACTAATGCTAGGGTTAAATATGGCAGTGGGAGGATTTGAATGTCGGCAGTCGAAAAATGACCTGTTGAAAAATGCAAAAAGATTGTAGTGTACATTGTACACTTACTATTCCTTTTGTGACAGCTATCTTAAAACAAATTTATGGGAGTTGAAAAAAAATATAACAAAATTTTTGTTTATATCATTTGAAGCATTATCTTTGTCCTAGGTTTAGGTTGATTGCCTCTTACAAAGAGGTATTTATAAAAGCTTAGCAGGTCGCCCGACCGAATGCTAAGCTTTTTTTATTTCCAGTTTTTTCCAATTATCAACCCCTTAGTTATTCTGATAAACAGCTATTTGTATTTTTAATTTGATGCGAGACTGTAGGTGGCCTATTGGTTGAAGGAGGTTAACCTTTGAAAGCATACCATGCAGACAGCATATCGATCTATTTCAAGGTTAGGATATGAAGGATGGTGAGAAGGTATTTATCCCTTGAAAGCATACCATGCGGATAGCATAATAATAGTAAGGTATTCAAATTTTTTCGATTTAAACCGTTCTTTTAATGCGTATAATGCCTTTGACCTTGCATAATAGACGGTCGAAGGGGTGGTGTTCAATGTTTCACAAATTTCTTCTGTGTTCAAACCGTCCAGAAAGCTGAGTCGGCAAATTTGTGCCTGCTGTCTGGGAAGCAAGTTGATTTCAGCAAGCAGCAATTCGGTGAGTTCAGTGCGGAATATTTTCTTGAGTACATCTTCTTCCGGAACCGACATATGCTGCAGAATATCGAGTTCTTCTTTACGTATTTTGAATTGAGCTGTTCTTTGTATATCAATGCAGGCATTTTTAGTCGCGATAAAAAGAAAGGCTTTAAGGCTTTCATAATTTTCTACCTTTTGTCTATTATTCCACAGCTTTACAAAAACATCGGAGACAATTTCTTCTGCATCGGTTTTGTTGCGGAGGTAGGAAAAGGCGAAATAGCGCAATGAATGGCCAAAATGATCCATAAAAAAGCATAAAGCTGTTTCATCACCTTCTTTCAGCGTATGGATGTATGATTCTTTTTGCTGCATACTTGGTTATTGATCATTTTCACGTTTGCCTTCGGATTACACTCTTCTCCTTTAGGGTCTATACGTTATTCAATAGGTATATTCACATGCCGCTCCTACTAGGAATCGCTTTGCTAAATTACATAAAAAACTTGGGTTGTCATGATGCAATCCAGACAACCCAAGTTTTTAGACATTAAAAAATAGTTGATTTATTTTTTAACCATCTTATTGGCTACAATCTCCCATTCTTGTATATGGGCAGGTCGGTGTTCTTTGGTAACAATTTCATCAAAATGCGGCATCAATTGCGGGTATTGGGCCGCTAGATCCTTTTCTTCCCAAGGATCTGTGGTCAAATCGTATAATTGCCATTTAGCTTTGGGATTCTTCTTTAAATCGAGTTTTATAGCTTTCCAGTGTCCTTCCCGTATAGCGATCTGACCACCTTTTTCGGGGTATTCAAAATAGAGGTACTGGTGATGTTTCTGTTTATTCTTTTGCCCGAGCCAGGTTGGAAGTAAGGATAGACCATTGCTGTGCCCAGGATTCTGCTGAATCAGTTGTGCGAAGGTTGCCATGAGATCGTACTGGGCCGAAATTAAGTCTGTCTCAGAATTCGCTTTGATATGGTTTGGCCACCTGACAATTAACGGGACTTTAATACCGCCTTCAAAAACATCCATTTTCAATCCCCTAAGCGAGTCGACACTACGGAAAAAGCGGTAATCTATACCCCCATTAAAGCCAGTTCCGTTGTCACTGGAAAACAGAATAATGGTGTTGTCATCGATTCCCAAGGATTTGATATGCTTCATTAGAATACCTACCTGGTCATCCAGATAGGTGATCATACCGGCATAGGTTGCCCTGGGATAGGGGGTTGCGGTATAGCCATCTTGTCCGTAATAGGGCTTATCATGGAACAGATCCTTATATCTATCTACATATTCTTGGGGAACCCGCAGTGACAGGTGCGGCAACGTGTAAGGCAAGTATAGGAAAAAAGGTTTATTTCGGTTTTTGTCAATAAAGGTCAATGCCTTTGCGGTCATCAGTTCAGGTGCATATTCCTTCCCGTTGAACTGTTGGAAGTCCTGTGGAGTGGCCTTGTTGGAATCTAACGGTGTATGGACAAATTTTTCCTTATTCTGAAGCGGATATTTTGTTTCATTTTCCCAGAGATGGCTGGGGTAGTAATTGTGTGCCTGTTTTTGGTCTAGGTAACCGAAGAAATAGTCGAATCCCTGTTTATTGGGGCTTCCTGTAGAATTATTCATGCCAAGTCCCCATTTTCCAATGGCAGCAGTCTGGTAACCGGCCTTTTTAAATAGGTGAGCCATGGTGAAGGTTCCTTCGGGAAGCGGCATTTGACCTGCCTCTAAGCTATCGGCGAAACCGCCCAATTCATAATTTCCACGGATGTAAGATTGGCCGCCATGCTTGCCCGTTAATAACATGCATCGGGCTGGGGCACATACAGGTGTACTTGTGTAATGATTGATAAAGCGCATACCCTCATGTGCCAGTTGCTGGATATTGGGTGTTTTGATCAAACGCTGCCCATAAGGCTCGGTTTCGGCATATCCTAAATCGTCTGCATAAAAGAAGATGATATTAGGGAGTTTATGCTGTTTTTTCTTTTGCTGTGCAAAAAGGGTCCCCCATCCAAGCAGGATGAGGGAAAGTCCAATTTTTATTCTCATTATTTTCGTTCTCCTTCCAACAATTGTTTGAGTTCAGCGACCTTTTCGGGATATTTTGAAGCAACATTATGTTTTTCACCGATATCGTTTTTGAGATCATACAATTGGTCTTCGGGAAGACTTCCTGTTTCCGTGTCCGTTAATTTCATATAGGGGGCCCCTTTACTCGGAGCAATATATTTCCAGTCGTCCTTTACGATAGCCAATGTCTGTGCATGCTGAACCATGCTCGTGCGGCCCTTGTTATCTTGACCCGTTAAAGTCGTCAAGAGTGGCTTGCTGTCTTTTGCTTCGTCGGCTTTTAGTGGAATATCCAGCAGTTGGGCACTCGTTGCCAACAGATCTATCTGGCTAATTAATGCATTCGACACTTTGCCTTGTGCAACACCCTTGCCACTGACGATAAATGGTACCCGGGTTCCACCTTCGAAGATACTATATTTACCCCCGCGCAGTGGACCAGCAGGTAAATGGCCATTTTGTAGGGCCACAGCGCCATCTATATAGCCGTCGTCGAGAACTGGTCCGTTGTCGCTGCTGAAAATTATAATGGTGTTTTTGTCGAGCCCCAGAAGTTGCAATTGCTGTTGGATTTGTCCAACCGTCCAGTCCAATTGAAGAATTGCGTCGCCGCGATAACCAAGTTTGCTCTTCCCTTTAAATTGTGTTGCCGGCATACGGGGTACGTGTGGTTCTGTTAAGCAGAAGTAGAGGAAGAACGGTTTGTTTTGGTGCGCGGAGATAAAGTCTTGGGCTTTGTGAAGAAATGTTGTGGAGACTTCTTCATCCACCCATCGCGCACGCGTGCCACCACTCATGTAACCTATCCTTCCGATACCGTTGACAATAGTCTGATTGTGCCCCTGACCAGGTGAGGAATGCATTTTGAGCAATTCGGGATGCTCTTTGCCCGTAGGGTCGTTGCCGATTTTCTTTTCGTAATCGACCAGGATTGGGTCATTCGCCTCTGCTGCGACGACCTGATCATTTTCGAGGAATACGGTGGGGACGCGGTCTGCCGTTGCAGGAAAAATAAACGAATAGTCAAAACCTACATCATTAGGCCCCGGTTTGATGGGAGCATTCCAGTCTTTTTGGACCTGATTGCCAAGTCCCATATGCCATTTTCCAACAATAGCCGTCGCATAACCCGCATGTTTAAATACTTTGGGCAACGTAATTTTATCCGTTGGAACGATCAGCTTGGCATCGCCGGGCAGAATACCTGTACCTTCCTGACGCCAAGGATAAGTTCCGGTCATCAATGCAAAACGAGAAGGGGTACAGGTTGCTGATGTACTATGTGCATTGGTAAATCGCGTTCCGCTTTGGGCAAGCTTATCTAGGTTGGGAGTTTCAATTTGTTTGGCGCCATAACTACTTAAATCACCAAAACCAAGATCATCTGCATAAATATAAATCACATTTGGTTTGCCTGCCTTTTGGGCAAAACCAACAAAGGGGAGCGCAACAAAGAGGCTCGAGGAGAATAATAAAGTGAGGGATAGTGACTTCTTCATATACTTTAAATTATGTTTAAAGGGTATCGTTTATGGTTAAGGGTATCCTTGGACAATTAACGATACCCAAGGTACTATTTTAAATTTGGATTGATATTAACCTCATTCTGTGGAATTGGCCAATGTTCATCCTGACCGGCTCTAAAAGACTTACTGGTGACGTACCAGCGGCTATACGGATCTTTGCTTCCACCTGTTTTTATGCGGAGATTTTTTGCACCCGGAAACGGAGCTCCGTAAAAATCACCTTTCAATACATCTTTTGCAATGCCCCAGCGTAGCAGATCCCAGTAGCGCAGGCCTTCCAGTGCGAGTTCAACGCGCCTTTCGTTACGCAATGCCGAACGTAATGAAGCACTTCCTTGTACACTAATTGGTGGCATATTAACGCTGCTTCTTCTTCTAACCGTATTGATGGTTTTGTCCAATAGATCGCTTGTAATCGGGTCGCCATTTTCGAGTTTTGCCTCCAGGTAACTAAGTAGAACCTCCGCATAGCGGATGACAGGAATATCGGCTCCCGAATTTTGTAAATTTCCGCTGAACCCTTCGTCGTTGAACTTGCGTAATCCGTAGCCCGTACGTGTTGCCTGTTTTGTTGTCGTTAGCTGATCAATTGACAATGTAGAGTCTGGGTGTGAGGTATATTTTAAATTTTTAAAGCGGTCACCATTCGTTATCACGGTGAATGCTAACCTGGGGTCCCGGTTTTTGCTGATGTCTTGTGCGTTATATCGCGCATCATCATACGAAAATGCCGTTCCATCTGTAAAACCATAGCTCTCTACAAGGCTACCGAGGGGGCAGTGGAGATGCCAACCTCCAGCGACCGCGGGAAAATTGTGCTGGAACATCCCGTTTCCTGCCAGATCAGCAAGGTATTGGGTTGCAAAAATGATCTCTTTACTGGATTCATTGGTACCATTAAATAAACCTGAATAATTAGGGTCTATTGTATTTTCGTTGGCATTGATAATTTGTTCATAGCTTTTGATAGCGTCGGCGTACGATTTCTCTGCAAGCTGCAGGCGTCCGAGGAAAGCAAGTGCTGCCTGTTTGCTCGCACGGCCCCGTTCGGCGGCCGTTAATTTGCCGTAGCTAGGCAGGTCGTTTGCAGCTTCCTGCAGTTCACGTTCCACAAAAGTGACTAGTTCCTGTTTTTTGGCTTTGGATACCTGATTGGCCTCATTGGGCGTCAAGGTTTTGGTCACTAGGGGAACGTCGCCCCAGTATTGAGAAAGGTAGAAATATTGACAGGCACGTATAAAGCGTGCTTCTGCCTTGAAGCGTGTGAGCAGATCCGCTGCAATCGGCGTTTTATCAATATTCTCCAAAAAATAATTGACACGGGCGATTTTCTTATAGGTATACATCCAATAATTGTCCAAATTGCCATTATTGCTCGTTAATGTGCCATCGGATAGTTTATTGAAAACCGAATTATCGCCACGTCTATCATAGGCGTTGTCCGACGCAAACTCTAAATAGAGAAGACCATTGTAAGACCACCAATCGGTAGGACTGAATTCCGCAAGAGAATTCATCTGGATTTCAGCTTTGTATAAGCCTGTCAAGGCTGCTTTGGCATTCGTTTCGCTGGTCCAAAAGGTTTCGTTGGCAAATTTATCAAGCGGATTGGTTTCCAGTTGCTTTTTGCAGCTGATGTTGAAGCTTGATGCAAAAAGAATGCATAAGGCCAATTTTATATGTTTATATCTGATGTGTAACATGATTTTTAATCGTTTGGTTAGAAACTGAGGTTAATCCCAAATGTAAAATTGCGCATAATGGGGTAATAGGCTCCGCTAGAGTTAATTTCTGGATCCCAGCCTTTTCTATAGTTGCTTTTGGTGAATAGATTTTCGGCATTTGCATAGATTCTTAAGCCTGACAATCTCCATTTTGCCAAGATGTTCTTGGGTATGGCATAACCTAATTGCACATTCTTGAGGCGCAAGTAGCTCGCATCCAAAATCCAGTAGTCCGACAGAAGTGTATTTGGGGTGCCTGTGCTTGGCAGCTGTTCAATCCGAGGGTAGACAGCGTTACGATCGGGATTTGCCGCCGTCCATCTGCCGTCGGCTTGCCAGCGTTGGATATTGCCGTTTTGGGTAAGTGCAAAACCTGCGTAGTTGTCCAATAATCCTTTGACACCGCTTACACCTTGAAGAAGTACCCCAAAATCAAATCCCTTGTAGTTCATTCCGATATTTATTCCGTAGGTATATTTGGGTATACGTGATCCAATCACAGTCCGGTCGTACGTAGCGTCTACTTTTCCATCAGGTACGCCGTCGGGGCCACTGATGTCCTTGTATCGGATATCACCAGGCTGCGGTTTGGGATTTATACTGGTTTGGTTAGGCCAGCTTGCGATATCAGTAGCATCGATAAATAAGCCATCTGCTTGGTAGCCATAGTAAGCTTGGATTGGGTAACCGATAAATAAGGTGGAGCCATTTCCGACTAAGCCATTCGGCTGGTTGATATTACCAACCCCTAGATCGACAACGCTATTTTTGACGGTAGAGAAATTGAGGTTCACATTGTATGCAAAATCGTTCAATTTCTTTTGGTGTCCCAAGGTAAATTCCCAACCAGAATTTCTAAGTTTCCCCGAGTTTTGTACGCCTACTTCAAACCCCAGTACTTTCGAGACACTGGAACCCGGGCTGACCAAAATGTCATAAGTAAACCGATTATAATAGGTGCTGCTGAATGTCAGTAAATTTTTAAATAAAGCGACTTCCAGGCCCACGTCTGAGGTCCGGGTGGATTCCCAACGTAGGGTAGGGTCAACAATTGTCGTTCGGGCGACCCCTGGAGAAATTGTGTTTCCAAAGGGATAATTATAGCCAGGATTTAAAACATCTTGGTATGGGTAGTTGGAGACAACCCGCTGTTGGACATTGCTGACAATATTTTGGTTACCAAGAACCCCATAAGATCCTTTGATTTTCAACTCGTCGATCCAACTATAACGATCCTTTATAAACGATTCTTCACTCAGCAACCAGCCCACCGCAATTGAAGGGAAGGTCGCATATTTTTTATTCGTTGGAAAGCGGGAAGATCCATCGTAGCGAACAACACCTTCGACAAGATATTTCTTGGCATAATTATATTGTACACGGGCAAATAATGATTCCAATGCCCACTCAGAGGCTGTGCCAGAGTTCTGTTGTCCATCTGGTGAACCTACATTTAACTCGGTAAGATCATTGCTGGGGAAATTCTGCCGGTAAGCGCTTAAACCTTCACTGTAGCCTTTCTCGAAGGAATAACCGCCCAATATTTTCAGGTTATGGGACCCAAAAGCCTTCGTGTAATCTGCTAATGCCTGAAAAGTTTTATACGTTTCATAAGGCGCAGTTTGATTGAGGCTAGAAGGTCCTAACGTAATGGAATTGTTGATCCGTTGCGAGGCTCTGAAAAGTTTTGTACGACCGTTAGTCTGCGTATATCCACCAATAGCGGATAAGGTCAGATCTGAAATTGGTTTCCAGTCCAGTCTTGCATTGCCTGAAATATTGGATACCTTTTCTGTGTAGAAGGATTCGCTCTCCAGAAAGGATACAGGAGTACCTTTTAGGTTATTTCCTGCACCCCAATCACCGTTGCTCAACCGAATAGGGTATATGGCGGGATAGCGAATCACCTGAGAAATAATATCCGTCATACGGGAAAAGTCTAGTGTTGCGGGAGCTGCTGGTTCATCGGTGTCCGTTTGAATTGCCGCGACTCTAGTAGTCAATTTGAGCTTATCGTTGAGGTTTGAGATCAGATTGAGACGGATATTGTATTTGTCAAAATTGTTTTTGATCACAATACCTTTTTGGTTAAGATATCCTGCAGATAATGTGTATTGTATTTTATCTGTGGTATTGGATATATTTAAGTTGTGCCCCGTTTGTGCTGCCTGGGACTTGAATGAGCTAGCCATATAGTCGGCGTTGGGATAATTGTCCGGATCAGAGCCATCTTTAAATTTTTGTATTTCTTCCGCCGTATAACCGCCACCACCACTCGTGGTTTCGTTGAGCAGAGACGCGTATTCCCAGGAATTCACAAATTCGGGGAAAGCTGTCGGTTTTTGGATACCGTAATAACCGTTATAATTTACAGTTAATTTCCCGCCGGCGGCGCCTGTTTTTGTGGTGACCAAAATAACGCCATTGGCAGCTCTTGCCCCGTATATTGCTGCTGAGGAAGCATCTTTTAATACAGAGATCGATGCAACATCATTTGGATCGATATCATTGAAGGAATTGGTGGGTATACCGTCCACTAAAATAAGTGCGTCGGTACTTGCTCCGAATGACCCGACGCCACGAATCTGTATCGTATTGTTTGCAGCTCCAGGCTGTCCAGACCGCTGAATGACGGTAACACCCGGCATTTGACCTGTGAGTGCCTGTGCGAGCTGGGGAACGGTCCGTTTTGCCAATTGCTTCCCATCAACCTGTGATACCGAGCCTATTAATTCTTTCTTTTTTGTGGTGCCATAGCCAACGACAACTACTTCCTCCAATGCGTCGATATGCTGGCTAAGTTCAATATTCAGGTAAAGCTGATTGGACAATAAGATTTCCTTGGACTGGTATCCGATCATCTTAACCACGATAACGGCATTATTATTTGCTTCGATCTGAAAGTTACCGCTTGCATCTGTCGTGGTTGCCTTTGTCGAACCTTTTATCATAATCGTCGCGCCTTGAAGGATTGTTCCTTTGCTATCGCGAACATTTCCTTTGATTGTCCGGTTTTGTTGTACCAGGGTGTAATTATTTGGAAGCTCGTAAGTTGGGTAATTCGCTTTTAATTTCGTTACAACAAGCATGTTGTCTTTAAAACTCCATTCGACAGGCTGGTCCTTCAATAGTACCTGGATCGCTTTTTCTAAGGGCATATTACGAACCTGTGCTTCAATTTTTATTTCAGCAAGTTCTTTACCATTCAACAAAAAAGGTACGCCGCTCTGATTTTGGATCGTACGTAGTACTTGCACCAGAGACATTTTTTTAGCGTCAATGGTGATAGATTGCGCGTAGCTGGCTGCGGACAGCTTGACGACACATGCAAGGGTGAAAAAGGCGCTAAGCTTCATTTTGGTCTTCCATTGCTTGGGTATGTTCACAGTGATTCGATTTCTATGAACAAGAAATTTAAAATTCATAAATTTGTTGAATTAGGGATATAATCTGTTTGTAAACTGATTGGGTAAATCGGTCAAGATGGAGATCACTATGTATGGCCGATTAATGTTCGTAGCATTGGTCGGCTTTTTTAGTATCTCATTTTGTTTTGTTAAGTCGGTTTTCTCATCATTGCTGTTTGTGGGTTATTCATGGGTAATTGGTTAGTTTGAAACAAAGAGTTTACGGATGCCGTTTTCTTCGATCAATTCAAATTTAATGTGGCTGCGTTCCAGTATCTTGAGTACGGCCGATAAACTTTTTGTACGCTGAATTTCACCATATAGAAGTGTTTCCTTCATCGGCTGTTTGTAAATAATCTGAAGATCATACCATTGGCCAATAAGTTGCAGGGCTGTCTGAAGGTCTGTCTCATTGAAATAAAATTTATTGTCGATCCATGCGATATAATGATAGGGGTCGACTGTTTTCTGAGACAGTTGACCAGATGTTAATATTGCTTGTTGATTTGGTTTGAGATGCAATGTCTGTCCATTTGCCGTTAAGTTGATAGCCCCTTCTACAAGCGTTGTGCTGCTTTTTGATTTCGTGTACGTATTTACGTTAAATTCGGTACCGGTAACTTCGATGCGCTGACCGTTGGAAACGACTTGAAATGGAACCTTTTTATTTTTTGCAATTTTAAAATAAGCTTCGCCATCAATCTCGACAACACGTTTATCTTTGGCAAAATGAAGGGGGTATTTAAGTATTGTTTTCGCATTGAGTGTGATCTGTGATCCATCTTCCAGTATCAGTTGTAACATGGTTCCAGCGGGTGTGCTGACCGTCGCTGTGAGATTCGCGTTTAAGGCGGCGCTTTGCAGCACGGTTCCGTCTTCATATTGTAAATGATGTCCAGAAACCAAGGCTCCTTTATGATTAGAGATCGGCAGTATCTGACCGTTTGAAAGCCGTATTTCAGCTTGATTATTCTGGGCTTGCACATCATGCAGGACAATTCGACTGTTCACAGGGGTAATTTGTCTGTTGATGGCGATATAGATCAAACTCCCTAAGCCTATACAAAGTAAAGCCGCTGCATAGGGGATAAGATGCTTTATGCTCCGGATAGGTGATAACTTAGCTGCTTTGGTAGTATGAATGGTTTCGAGCGTCTTTGTTTTCAATCTTTCATTCCAATCCATAGGGTCGGATTCCTGGAGTGCGCTCCATTGATTCAGGTCATTTATTAAATCATCGCGGTCCAAAAGTTCCTTAAAAAAAATACGGTGTTGTGCTGACTCGTCCAACCAACGCTTTAAATCGGCCTTTTCATCGGAAGATAAATTGTCCCCAATGTACTTTAGTATCAGTTGTTTGATCGAATCAGTCAATCTCATGGTGTATAATTTTAGATAGATACGCAGTATAGGCGGGAAACCTTAGTAAAAAAATAAAAAAAAGATACCGCTTGTTTGCAAATATTGACAGGCCAACTTCCAATATCATTAAAACTTCGTCCAATATGGCTTTAACATTTATTTTCAAAGAATTAATTAGCATCTTTAAAAAGACGATCGCCAGTTTAATGGTTAAATGGATCTTGTTATAATGAAGATATTTTTATTGGTGTACGTATATTAGTGGGAGCCAGTTCGGCTGGCGGAACACAATCAAGGCTAGTAATGATAATGAGGATTGGCCGTTGGTATTGAAGAGACAGCCGCAATGAAAAGAAAACTAAGTTTTATTTTTTTGAGAATTACTGGGTTTGCTCTATTGGCGACCTTTGTACTCACAGCAATATTGCAGGCAAATAATGAGGCTGCAAAAAGGGCACACTATTGTTATATGCCCTTTTTTACCGAATTGCTGCTCTCTTTTGTGGCACTCTGTATCGCGGTCGGTACGTTGACAATTTTTCTGAATTTAAATAGGAAGTTCAGAAATAATCGGATTGCGCTCTTGCTATCTTTTGTTTTATTGCCGGCAGCAACCAGTTTATTGTTTCTTTCTGTCCTTATCCAAGCCGGACAAGTAGCCAGTCTATTTGAAATTCTACACATGGCGGCAACATTGATCCCAGTTTCTGTCCTGATCGGATGGGAATACTTTCAGTTTAAGAAATGGTTAGCTAATGTGGCTTACCAGCATTAATGATAACGACAGCCATTAAAATAAGAAGTATGCCTAGCCATTGCAATCCCGAAACAACTTCCTGCAAAATCAGCATCGCAGAAAGTGTTGAAATGGGAATCTCCAGACTTGAAATAATATTACCCATCGCTATTCCAGTTTTTGGGATTCCTTTTGTAAATAGCAAAGGGGGAAGGATTGTTCCAAAAATCGCAATCAGTAAGCCCCAAGCCAAGGCATGAATCTGCATGTGCCAAATAATATCAATATTCCAAAAAGCCACAATGAGCAGCAGTCCGCCGAGAACCAGGAACAGGCTGCGTACAGGACTTGGTAATTGCTTTTCTACAGAACTAGAAGCATAAATTGCCAAGGCATAGCTTATTCCTGCCCCGAAACCTAGCACGATCCCTCTATAATCAAAATTATTGTCGTTTTTAAATAGATTGCTTGCTAAGGCTGTGCCCAGCAAAACAATGAGCACTCCCGCGATCTTGCCCAGGGATGGAAACTTTTTCAAGAGTAATGCTTCTGCAACCAAACTGATCCAAATGGACTGCATCAGTAGAATGATGCCCACTGATACAGGGATGTATTGAATGGCGAGGTAATAGAGCGTTGTGGTCAGCCCTAAGGAAGTGCCCCATGCCATCAGCTTAAACTTAGCAGCAAATTTGACTGGTCTTTTTTCTTCGGTATTTCGTTTGGCGAGTAAATTAAATACCAACAAAAAGAGAAAACCAAACATAAACTGCAAAAAGGTCAACAAACTGGTATGTATGCCTAGATTGTTGGCATATTTTACAATGGTTGCGAGGAGTCCGTAACTACAGGCGCCAGCAGTGACATAAAGTGTTGATTTATAGCCCTTCATTTTGAAAATAGTTTTGAAATAAAGCCAATTGCTGCGATAATGATTTGCTCCAGTAGGCTGTATCATGTCCTCCTTTTGATTCGATATAAAGGTGCTCGATTTTTTTGTCGGTTAGGTGCTTGTGAAATGTTCGATTCATGTCCAGCATTTGTTGGTCCTCTGTTCCACAATCGATCATATAGTGCTGCTTATTGTGCTTCATCCTATCTTCATTGCTGTAAATCCGTTGGCTGTCGTTCAGGTCTTTTAAATCTCCGAGAACTTTGTCTACCTGATACCCTTGATATCCTTTTCCGAAGCGATCGAAATCTATGGCACCACAGGAGCTTCCGACGATTGAGAACGTCTGCGGATAAGCTATACCGATGTGGAGCGCACCATAGCCACCCATGCTCCAGCCGAGTATCCCGCGGGCGCTCCTATGCTGTAAGGTAGGGTAGTGCTGGTCGATGTAGTTGACTAGTTCAACACCGATAAAAGTTGTGTATTGTGAGCCAGGGTCTACAGGGCTATCTACGTACCAAGAATTGAAATTTCCATTAGGCAGGATATATATGGTCTGAAAGGTTTTTGCTTTTTGTACCAAGTCAGGAATGTCCTCCTGCACCGTGCGGTTGGGGTTGCCACTATAGCCATGAAGAATATAAACCGTTTTATAATTGACTCCCTTTTGTATGTCAGGTGTAATGATCATGGTTTCGATATTTTTGTTCATTTTGTCACTATAGACTTTTGTCCTAATAACCTGTTGTGCAGTGAGCGGTAGGATAAGGGCGTAAAATAGGATAGTAAGTATTGTTTTCATATCTTAAGAATTTGTCTTCATGGCACAAAATTCCAAAGTATATTATTCAAAAACATGTACAAATGTTGATAGAATTATGATTTTAATTCTTTACGAATACGACTCAGCTGCGTTGGAGTTACGCCTAGATAAGAAGCTATATGGTGCTGTTTGAGCCTTTTGAAAAGAGCTTGATTCTGATAGAGCTGCAGGTAACGTTCTTTGGCAGACTCCCATTTGAGACCTATTTCGAGCGGTTCTTTTTTTACGACCCAGTTCTTTTCGAGATAAGCAATCTGAAAGAGTGCCAAATCGTGCCGGGTTATGATAAGTTCGCGGAAAGCTTTGGCCGAGTACTGGATCAGTTCCACATCTTCAAGTGCAATAATATTGAATGTACTGGGTTTTTCTTCGATTATTGCGGCAGTGGAAGCACAAAAGCTGTTTTCTTCGAAAAACAGTTTGTAGATGATATTGCCATCAGCATCAGACTTATAATAGCCCAATAGTCCCTTACATACAAAATAATAGTATTTTGCATATTCTCCAGCGCGCAGAATGAGTTCATTTTTTTTGAACAGTTTTACCTGGCAGATGGTTTTCAAAACTTCAGTCGTAGCTGGGCTAAGCGCAGCATAGCTATTCATTTCGAAGAGGAGTTTTTCTATCATCAAGAGCGGCTGTTAGTTTTTGATGCCTGTCGAGCTAATGGACAAAGTTAATGAAATGATCGCATGAATAACACTTTTTAGCGCATTGTAACTTGGGAATTAATGATTTTTTACGCTAGTTTTGGATGTAATACTCCGTTCCGTTTAGACCAACATATATATCTTTATCCAAGTCGCCACGGTAGCCGATAAAAAGAGGATATTCCTGATCCCTTAATGGATTATTATAAAGTTCCTCAATGTTTACATACTTTGCTTTGATAACAATGTGATCTGTTTCACTATTCTTTATTCCCTTTAGGAGTGTCTGTGCATTGGTAAAATCTGTATAAAGTATTTTTTTTCTGTTAGGGCGAAAGACCAACTTAATACCTTCTTCAATTAAATTCTTATTTTTTTCGCGAAACTCTTTTAAGGAGCGCTCTTCCGGAAAGATTGTTTTTCCGGTATGGCTATCTTTGATTTCCTGTAAGAGCGTGTTTTGATCTATGCTGTTGCTATAATAAAACGTTGAATTTTTGTACAGATAGATTGTTGTTTCACCACTTTTAAAATCGGCAGCATTGTACTTATACACCTTTGTGCCTGATTTGTCAACGCGGTATCGTTCGCCATTGAATTGTACCCATGCGTAGTCTTTTGTTCCAAATTTAATGATCTCAGGATTATTCACATGGAAAAGCTGAAAGTTATAATCAGCTTCGAATAGGTCAGCTTTTTCAAAAACTGCTTTTATTTTCACGTTTAGGGCTTTGTCACAGTAACCATATAGGCTGTCACCTACGAGTACCGGAATTAAATCTGGATAGGCTAAATCTGTGGACGCTGAGTTATCTTGGGCAAAATTAGGCAGGCTCAATAAGGTCAAAATAAATAATATAAAATTTTTCATCGGTTATGATATTTAATGCGCATAGCAAAATTATTAAATTAGCGTTTTTGAAAAAATCCATGAAAATAGGGGTTTTCATGAGACTCATCTAGACATTAACCGCATGGAATTTGGTATTGTAAAAGAATTGTTAGATTTGAAGACCGAGACCGAATTTTATGGTAGATCCACCGAATTCGAAGAAAATTAAGGGAGAAAAGATTGGGAATATGACGCATGTTTTAACAAATTACCTGTTATCCATAGGAGAACTGTCTGTGGAAGAAATCAGCTTTTCAGTTCAGTTTTTCAGGTCGACCTACTTAAAAAAAGGTGATTTTTTTATCCGTGCGGATGAACCCTGCCGTCATATTGGATTTATCGCAAGCGGTGCTGTAAAATCATATGCTTTAGATAGCGAAGGAAAAGAAAATATAACCTGCTTTAAGTTTGAAAATGAATTTGCCACTTCTTTTCCAGAGTTTGTTGCGCAAAAAGAGTCTAGAAGGAGTATCAGGGCAATCGAAGATAGTGTGATCTGTAGTATAAGCTACGCCGATTACCACTATTTACTTCGTCAGGTGACTGCTTGGAATGGAGTTATAAAATCTGTGATGGAGCGGGAGTATGGCCAAAAGGAAAGTTATCTGCTAAATTATAATAATAGGTCAGCTCTAGACAAATACCGCCAGGTACTCTCTAGCGAGCCAATGCTAATCCAACGGGTAGCTACACAAGATCTGGCATCGTATTTAGGAATTACACAGCGATCGCTTACCCGGGCGAAGCAGCAAATATTCCGACTGGGTATCTTATAGGACAAATGTCCTTTTATTCTTCTGATCTGCGGTGTAGGTTTGCACAAAAAATTATGTTACGTCAAATTGCTCCCGAAGTATTTCAGCTTTCACTGCTGCCACGAAACAGTATCAATTGTTATATTGTCGAAGGTATATTGGTCGACTCCGGAATACGGAACTCCTATAGCACCATCAAGAAAACGCTTCAGGAAATCCCCGTTTATCAGCATATACTTACCCATGCCCATCCGGATCACCAAGGCTGTTCGGGTCAGCTATGTGCTGAATTTGCGATACCTTTATTATGTCATCCCGATGAAGTTTTTAGGACCGAGACGGGCTTGGTCACTAAAGACTATCCCAATCGTCACCATTGGCTTGCAAAGCTTCAGCAACGGTATTGGGCAGGACAGGGACATCGCGTGAATCGTACGGTTGTTGAAAACGATATGATCGGAAGCTTTCAGGTTATAGAAACACCCGGACATTCACCTGGGCATATTTCCCTGTTTCGCGAACATGACGGTGTACTGATCATCGGTGATGCAGCGACAAATATGAATTTGCTTACGACAAAGTCAGGTTTGCACCTTCCACCAAATTTATTCACTACAGATCAACAGCTCAACATGAGATCGCTCCGGAAGTTAGCAAAACTTAATCCGGCTATTATCTGCTTTGGTCATGGACCTGTTATGACAAATACAGGGCGGAAGTTTGAACGGTTCGTAGCCGAATGCAGCGGTAAGTTTTAGTTTGCAAGGAAAAGTCAGTTCGAATCCCAATAGGCTCAAACAAAAAAGCTAATCGCAAGATTAGCTTTTTTGTGAATTTAAAGTAAAATATGGTGTAATCTACAATTTTATCTTTTCATTTAATTGTATGAATTTGCGAAAATGGGCGTAATTAATTTTATCTCATTAGGAGCCTTTACCTGATTTCGCTGTCCTGCGATTATAGAGTTCCCTAAATACATCAAAACTCATCATATCCACATAACGGAACCCGGCAAGAACCTCTTGACGTATTGTTCTGATCTCAAATTCATTTCCGTTCAGATAGAGCGGCTGTAAATCTGCGTAGTCTATGTATTTTGTGTCTAGGGTCATCCCTTTAGCTCCAAGTTCGATTTCGGCCGTTTTCAGTTTTCGGAGAAAGGAGTTTGCATTCACGGACATAATCATATTCTGCTTCTTCGGCATGTATCGGAATGTTGCTTTTCCGCCTTCTTCAATGACCTGCTCCAAATAAGCGAGCCTTGGTTCATTATAGCTATCCAGGAAGGTGTCTGTTTTGCCGGTATAATCTGCGGCGATGACATGCCATGCATCTTCTGCGTTTCTCCTAAAAGCAAGATTGTTGTAACTGTCACCGATACTTCTACCTGATAGAAAAAGGCAGACATCCGAAATTTCACTAAAAGGGATAATCCCAGGTTCGCTCCCTAATTGTACTCCATCGGCAAAAATGCGGAATACCGGTCTGGCCCGATGCCGAAAAAGCAGGAAGCCAAAAAACAGGGCCAATACAACGAGCACCAGTATGCCTATTAAAATCAACGATTTCCCTTCTTCTTTTACCTTTAGTCCGCTTCCCCATACCGCATAGGTAAGTAAGATCATCACGCCAAGTGTTATAGTAAGTGCGGTTCCATAGATCACGGTGTGTGTTAATGATGGTCTGTAGACCTGAATTGTTTTTTCGTTATTTTGCATAACCTTCTTGATATATAATCCAAATAATTAAAATGACAACCAGCGGCATCCCCACCCACATCCAAGTTGGATTGGGATATTTTTTATTTAGATATGTAAATTGGGAATCTGCTTTAGGCTTTATTTCCTGTATACTTCCACAATCCGTACATTGGGTGATAAACTTTCTGCTATTGGGAAAAATGGGGATATAAAAAAAGTGATAATACGAAAACAGACATAGGACTTCCGTAGTCTCTGTACGATTGCAGTTCGGGCAGGTATGGTTCTCTAATTGTTCACTTGTACCCTTAAATATTTTGTCTCCAAAAATGGAAATCATATCTTAATGTTTTTAATAGTTAAACTAAAGCTCTTTACTCTTCGCGCAAGATATTATACACTTTCCCGAAGTTAACATTTTCGTTTTTTGGCAGAATTGAAAACCGCTTGTCGTACAGGATCTCCTTGTGAGATATTATAATAGGGTCTCTCTTGTAGGTTGAGGTCTGATCCCTAAGTTTTTCCCAGAACCCAGAGGCATATTCGTTCACTGGGTGTTCGGGAGTATTCACTTCCTGCACATTGCCTTTAAATAGGAAGATACTGTCCCCATTGATCTTTTGTATCTTGAACAAAGCGTACACCTGTCCCGTTTCGCTGGCAGTATTATTATCAATGATCGTTTTGCCTCCCATTGACCCATAAAGAATATCCCCAACCTGCGGATGAGCAAAATAGTCGGCTACTATTTGCGCCTTTTCATTCCTGAAATGGGTACTGATGAGGCCGGCTATATAGAGCATCGCAAACAGTGAAACAATAACGCAGGAGCCCGTCCACAGACGGAGTGGTGTTTTAGTTTCTGCCTTTAACTCCTTATACTTCGCCCACATTTCTGGCGACCATTTAGCGATTTTTGTTCCATCGTCACTGATAGCCATGCCATATTTAAAGGAGGGCATGATTGGCCCTAGCCACCAAATATAGCGTTGCAAGACATATATTGTAATACCCTTTTTCCCTTTCGGGGAAACCATGTCGGGAAAATGCTCGTGCCGGTGCTCAATACTACGGATTTGATAAATATATACCATGATGATTTATGACATTGTGTTGTTTGCTTTAGATGTAGCGGGATTACTTTTAAAGGATTTTTCCCTGTCATCCTAATATTTTTTTCTTTTGCTCCTGAAACTCTTCTTCGGTAATGATCTCGGCATCCAATAGTTCTTTCAGATCAAAGAGCGCTTTCTTTTTCTCGGCCATATCTAGAGTTTGTGCAGGTGGCGGTGTATTTGTTTTTTCTTTGACCTCGCCGTCTTCGATTGCATTGGTTTTCGCTCCAAAATCAATCAGCAATGCGGTGATCTCATTGTATCCTTTTATATTGGAATAGTCGATGGGTTTTTGTTCCAATACGTTGGCAATATCCGTCGTCGCGCCATTGGTCAATAAGTAACGGACTATATCTTTTTTTCCGTAAGATGCGGCGTAATGCAAGGCCGTATTGCCTGAAGCGTCCTGTTTATCAATCGCTGCGCTATTATCCAGTAACAGTTTAACCATAGATAAGTATCCAAATTTGGCGGCTGTCTGCAATAAGGTTTCGCCTGCGTAGTGGGACTCAAATCCGAGGACAAAAGTGCGCGTCCCGGTATTGGCGATCAATTTCTGCAAATAATGTCCATCTTTGCCGTCCCAGGCGTCCACATTTCTAGCATAATCGGGAGAAAGTCCTTTGTTCAAAAAAACATTCACCAGTTCTTTTTGGTTAGCACCAACGGCATACCATACGGGAGAAACGCCTTCCCTGGACTCGGCGAAAATGTCCGCGCCTTGCGCAACCAGTTTTTCGCAAATAATACGATTGCTTGAACGTGCAGCCAATAAAAGTGCGCTTTCGTTTTGATCATTTAGTATATTGACAGAAGCGCCTCCGTCCAACAAAAAGTTGACAATTGGTACTGAATTATTTTGGATAGCTACGCTTAATGCTGTGTTGCCTGCTTTGTCTGTAAAATCGACATTGGCATTATTTTGCAATAAGATGTTTACCATTGGCGGGAAATTCCCGGCCACAGCAATCAATAAAGGAGGTATCGAGTCTTTATTCAATGCATTGACATCAAGTCCTTCCTTGAGTAGTTTTTCCGCAATATCCTGCTGACCTGTTCGTGCAACTATGTGAAGTAAACTGTTCCCCTGGAAATCTTTTATATCAGTTTTCGCTCCGGCTTCCAGCAAATAAGAGGCCGTTTGCTTTTGCTTATTAAGAATCGCAAAGAACAAAGGGGTTTCTCCATTGTGATCTTCATAATTGATGTCTGCCTCGGATATTATCAGTTGTTTTACAATATCTAGATATCCTTGATAGGCAGCGTAATGGAGTGCTGTTCTGCCTTTTTCATCGGTATATTTTACATCGACCTGTTTTTTTTCTATTAGGATCTCGGCTATTTTTCTTTTACCGCCTTCGCAGGCTACTATAAATGATTGGGACATAAATTAAATTTTTAGGCTAACAAAGTTTCAACGATTTTGGTTTTGAGTTGGTCTTCCATCGCATAGTCCACTGCTTTTTTATCAAAACGGTTTTCAATGGTGGAATCTGCACCGTGTTTCAGTAACAATTTTACTTTCCGGTAAATGTCTTTTGCAACGGACTCTTCATAGTTGCAATTATACATGCAGACTTTTATCAGCAATGTATTCCCATCATTGTCTGCCTCGTTAATGTCTTCGATATAATGATGTTCCAAGAGGTAGGAAAGCAATTCCGAAGACTTCTCTGCTACCCAGTCGATGCCCGATTTTGGTTTTTGATAATATTGGGAAGTGGCAGATAAAGAAGCACCATTTTCCAAAAGCAATCCGATTATGTTGATGGAATGTTCATCTTTTTGTACAAAGCGAAGGGTTACGTTCAGTAAATTTTCCCCATCTTTGGTCAACTGCGTAAAATCGGGTCTACCATATTCCAGCAATAGCTTCAACATATCGATATTCTGCGAATGTGCGGCAGCAAGGAGAAAAGGCGTTTCACCTTTGGTGTTTGTTATGTTTACATCTGCTCCGTTTTCCAATAGCTGCTTGCATACCGCAATTTTATTGGCGCTGACAGCAAGAAACAACGCCGTTTTATTTTCTATTGTGGCCGCATTGACATCGACTTCGTTGTCGAGTAGTAGTTGTATGATCTGATCTGTGTTGGCAGGCGGCATACCCAGCTTCTGACAAAACAGATAAAGATAAGATTCCCCGTACCTGCTTTTGAAATTGATGTTGATTCCTGCATCAATAAGGGCCTTCAAAATTTCGATGGGCGCATTATTGTCAATTGCGAAACTAAGCAGAGTATCTCCGGAAACTTCTTCGTTAATGTCGTCTATTTTGGACAGGAATTTATTAAAATAAGGAAGATAGGCTTGTATTGCGGCAGAATCATACAGTGCCGGCTTAAGGAAAACCGCTATTGGAGAGTGGTTGAAACTCTCGTATTCAAACAGGTCTGTTTGAATCCAGTCCTTGTTTAAATACAACTCGAATGCTTCCCAATATTTATTTTGTATTATTTGTTTCAGCACATTGGTCACCTGATGTTCAGGAGGTTTTGATGTTATATTTTGTAAATATTCCACCAGCAATTTTTCTTCCCGTTTATAAGAGATGTCCATAAAGGCATTGATATCAAATTCCGACATAGTTAGTATTTTATAAAAATTTAGTTATAGCAATAAATAAGCCTAAAAATCCTTGCAGGAAGCCTATATTTTTTCTTCTACCTCCTCGCTAAATGTTAGTTCATTATCGATGAACAGAGCAACTATTTCCGAAATAGCACCCTGTTTATCGTATCCGAAATAAACGGGATAAGTGCCATCGCCAAAACAGCTTTGTATCATAGGGATGATCAGCTCTGTGTCTGGAATAGCAAAGTTGATCCAGTCTCCGCCGTCCCTTCAATAAGCTGGCGCTGATTGGCTGCTCTTTTTGAACTCCGTGGCAAAAAATTGGTCATAGATGTTTTGATCGGGATTGCTTTTTTGCCAGTTCTCAACAAACGCTTTTCGCAGATTTCAGCGCTGTCAAAATACCTGTTGAAGTCTGTTGGGGAGGATAGCTTTTGCTTTACAAATTCATATCTCTGAAGCCATTCAAGTGTAGGTAAGTGCTGCATATTTATTTTTTAAAATTGTACCCTTAAACATTTATAAAAATAGGGAAAGCCAGCCAGACCTCTATCCCTGAAAACCGTTATTTTTATAAAGCTGTTTCCCACGTATTATTGGGATCGATGCTTTGCATAAATAAGTTTATCTCACTATTTTATGTTGCCAGTACAATAAAGCCTCCTGGATTTGGTTATAGGTAAGATCATTCAAATGAAAAGCATCTGCTTCGAGGCCATACAACTCCTTGTATGTACGTTTGATTAGTTCCAGTTTATCTTCCAGGAAATAGGTAATGCAACGGATCTGCTCACTGTTCAACAGGGAGAATCGTTTGTTTTGGTAATCCCCCTCCAAATCATAGCCTAACGTAAAGGTCACTGCATCGACCGGATTTTCCAGTGATATGTCCAGCAGCATAAATGCCGGCAAATGGAAACGCATTCCTTTTGCATCAAAAAAAGAAAGTGAACTGGCGCAGTGGATCAGATGTTCAGTTGGTATTATGCTCCAATCTTCGCGCTCATCTTTTCTTATCAGCTCCTGCATTGTTTTTTCGTCGACGTAGTCATCCAGTCCCTGTGCCTGCCAAAGCCCTACGCCGTCTTCTAGCTGTACCTCTTTAAAGGCTGTCCGTATAATCGCTTCCAGTCTGTCTTTTTGCATAGATGCTTCATTTATTGTTCTATCATCAATCGGTTAATGCCGGAGATCAGCCTGTCCTTGATCCATTCCATGTCTTCGGCTTCCAGTTCCTGCAGGATATTTTGATTGTTGGCGTTAAAATCCGTCAGTATATCCTGCGAAAATTCAATCTGTATATCCGACACTCTTTGCGGGTTGTTCATGTCCAGTGGGCCTATTTTGGAGATGGCGCTGTTCAGCCGGTTGTGGGTGATATACTTTCTGAGCTCATCAACGATAAAAGAAAGGCTTTCTGTTTTAGAGACTACGTCCGGTATAAAATTCCATTTTTCGGCCTGGTGAAATTTTTCCTCTTCGTCAAATTCTGGGTTCTTGATTTTCAGGATCGGCCTTCGGGACAAGAGGGATAGATCCTTGAGGTCATAAGGCTTTACAACTACACCTTCAATCAGGTTTTGCTCCAGTTCCGGCATTCCCAGGAGTTTCGGAATATTCGAGTTTATCCGTATATTGAAATTCAATGCCTCGTTGCTTTTCCCGATCAATAAAGGCTTGGCATAAAAAATACCGAACTGCTCAAAATAGTAAACGGCGGTTTTATAGTCCAAGTAGTGTTTATTGCCGTCAGATTCTTCAATCGCGATGTCAAATGCCGCAAAATGAATATCCGGTGAATAAAAGACGCCCGTCTGTATAGCTTGAAGGTTTTCTATGGGCTCAACATCTGGGTGGGGGTAACTGCCACCGAACAGCTCTCCATAGACTATATATTTTGTTGCGGGAATAGCTGCGCTGAGCCTTTCAAACAGACACACAATATTGGTCTCCAGTTTGGAGGCCACCAGCTGAAAACCGAAAAAATCATCTGTCCAGCTAAGATATTCCCTTCTTTTTGCAAATTTGAGCTGGGCATTTTCATACACGAAACTGAAATTAGCACCATGTATTTTTTCAGTGACTACCCATCTTAATTTACCTGCCCGGGATAGTTCTTTTTCATTGAAACCTAGTTTTTTAAAGGTATCTGGCATTTTTTCATATCCGGAAAATTCACTCATTTTCTATCTTATTTCTCCTTAATTATTTCAGGACTAAAATAAAATAAATATCGGTATCAGAGCTATCTAATATTTCATATAGACAAAGGATTATATACTGTTAGTAACAGAATTCTTTGATAATTTAACAAAAGAATCCTAAAAAGGGTAAACGCTCTGCCTAATTCTGCTGTCTTCGGGGTTGCTCTTTCTTTTTTTCATCCTTCTCGCAAAACCATTTTCATCGTAATCCTCACCCTGGACTTCAGGTAGTAGGCCGCCTAGTCTGCCTATCAGACCAAGGTAACCGCTGTATCATCCCACTTTCCGTGTTAAGAAAATCAAAAAAAGCTATATGGAAGCATGATCAGATTTGAACGAGTTTGACAACGTTCTTAGGGGCAAAGACACGACGTCTATTTCGCTGTTGTACGGTAATAGATCATTTTTTTGGATGGCGATTAACATACTCCGATCGACCCTTCTGTTGAATCCGAATATGGCTAAAAAAAGAAAAGCTAATCGCAAGATTAGCTTTTCTTTTGTGATCCCGCTGGGATTCGAACCCAGGACCCATACATTAAAAGTGTATTGCTCTACCAGCTGAGCTACGGAATCTTACTTCTTTGTTTTTGAACTATCGTTCCTTGTTTGAAGTGATGCAAAGATAGAGTTAATCCCTATTTCTCGCAAGTATTTGTGTGATAAAAATGCGTTCTAGCTCTTTAGGGCTTCATTTTTAGTGATTTATTTTTTCATTTAGGAGAGAAATTCCCGGTCTTCATCCGATAATTGGGACTTCTGGTCGGTGTTTTCTTCGTCCAATTCGTCCAAATCTTCCTGCTCATGCACCTGCTGTTTCTTTTTTCCGACTTTTAGGACGGATATAAATGCAATTCCGGCCATAAAAAAGGCCAACAGCAGCTTCCATAGCGCGATCTGTGTTTCCCCAAGAAAATTGAGCTGGATCGATTGTGGGTTTTTGACACAGACAACTGTGATAATTACCGTGATGAAGATTAAAAAGATAGTACGCATGTTCCTGTAAACTATATGTCGTTATTATAACAGCGAATATAGGGAATATCTGTTTTTAATCGATGTCGATCTTTGCACGATTTAAGCGTAGAGAATTTAAGATAACCGAAACTGAACTGAAACTCATTGCAGCGGCAGCAATCATCGGTGAAAGTAGAATTCCAAAGGATGGATATAGTAGTCCAGCCGCCAATGGAATACCGAGTATATTATAGACAAAGGCGAATCCCAAGTTTTCCTTAATGTTACGGATCAATTTTTGGCTCAGAACTTTTGCCTTGGCAATTCCAGTAAGATCTCCTTTCAATAAAGTTAGTGAAGCACTTTGTATAGCGACATCTGTACCGGTGCCCATGGCAATGCCAATATCGGCCTGAGCAAGGGCAGGGGCATCATTGATCCCATCGCCAGCCATGGCAACCACATGACCCTTTTGCTGTAACGCATGAATCTCTTGCAACTTATCTTTGGGCAAGGCATTGGCTTTGAAATGTTTGATGCCGACTTGTTCGGCTACAGCTCTCGCCGTATGGATATTGTCCCCTGTCAGCATAACTACATCGACATGATGCTGTAGGAGGTATTGAATTGCCCGCTTCGAAGAAGCCTTTATTTGATCTGAAATACTAAAATATCCTAATAAGCTGTTCCCTTTTGCAAGGAAGGACACCGTCTTTCCATTCGATTGTGCTTCTTCGGCCATTCGCTTGATGTCATGCGGAATTGCTATCCCTATAGACTCCATCAGTAGTTGATTGCCAAGCGCAATACTATTCCCCGCTATGTTTCCCTTTATGCCTTGTCCGGCAACATTTTCGAAATCGACAACTGTACTGTTCGTGTTGCTATTTTCTTTTTTTGCTCTTTCTATAATAGCATGACCTAAAGGATGTGTACTATTGGCATTTAATGCGGCTGCCAAAGACAATATTTCTTCTTTGCTGCTGGATGAGTTTGGCTGAATATCGTCAACGCTAGGTTTTCCTTCGGTGATGGTACCTGTTTTGTCTGTTAATACCACATCGACCTGATTCATTTTCTCGAGTGCGCTGGCATCTTTGATGAGGATGCCATGTTTGGCCCCTTTCCCGACACCAACCATCACGGACATTGGTGTAGCGAGCCCCAGTGCGCAAGGGCAGGCAACAATAAGAACAGCAAGTGCATTGGCGAAGCCGAGTGCTAATGAAGCAGAAGGAGCCCAAAGCCACCAGGTAAAAAATGTCAAAATTGCTATGATAATAACAATCGGAACAAATATTTCGGAGACTTTATCTGTTAATCGCTGGATGGGTGCTTTGCTTCTGCTTGCATCGTTGACCATTTGGATAATCTGAGCCAGGAGTGTATCTGAACCAATGCGCTTCGCTTTCATAAGGAAGCTTCGGTCGCCATTGATTGTTCCAGAACTGACATGATCGCCTTCTTGTTTTTCCACTGGAATAGGTTCGCCAGTCAGCATGGATTCGTCAATACTGCTGTTGCCTTCCGTAATCTGACCGTCTACAGGAATTTTGTCGCCGGGTTTTACTTTGAGTATATCTCCCAGCTGAATTTGATCAATGCCAATTTTTTTATCTATTCCATTTTCTACGCGGGTGGCTTCCGAAGGACTCAATTTAATCAGCTCTTTAATTGCTGAATTGGTTTTGGAATGTGCTTTGGCCTCCATTACTTGGCCTAATAATACCAATGTCAGAATAACGGTAACAGACTCGAAGTAAAGCGCAATGTAACCATGATGATTTTTTAATTCGGCGGGAAAGATCTGTGGAAAAAATAGGCCGACCAAACTATAGACAAACGCGGCTCCAGCGCCCAGTGCAATCAGGCTAAACATATTAAGCCGCCAAGTTTTGAAAGATATCCAACCTCGTTGAAAAAAAGACCAGCAGGTATAAAAAACAACTGGTAAGGATAACACCAGCTGTACCCATCCGGACCAACTCGGCGGAATAATTTTGCCTATTGGATTGCCGGGGAGCATTTCGCCCATAGAAAGTATAAATATAGGAACCGTAAATAGTATAGAAAACCATAGTTTCATGCGTAGATCACGATAGGTATAATCGTCTTCCTCATCATTTCCATTGGCTATAGGTACCAGGTCCATACCGCATATAGGGCAATTTCCCGGATGATCCTGCACAATCTCCGGATGCATGGGACAGGTATATTGCAGGTTCGTCTTTAACGCGGGGACCTTTTCCAGGTTCATGCCACATACGGGGCAGTTTCCGGGTTGGTTATAAAGTTTGTCGCCTTCACAATGCATTGGACAATAATATTTATTCAAAGATGTACTGTTAATTGTGTTGTCAGCCGGAGATGCTGGCTTTGTTTGATGTTCAGCGCCATGATGGTCGTGGACGTGACTATGGGGTGAAGGAACTGCTGTATTTGACTGAATGGCCGGTTCATGTTGATGTTCTCGATCGCTGTGTGAGGCTGAATCGTGTTTCACCAAATGCATCCCGCATACGGGACAGTTTCCAGGAGCGTTATAAAGTTTATCCCCTTCGCAATGCATGGGACAGCCGTATTTATCCGATGTTTGCTCCACTATGGATAGGCCGGTGCCGGTTTGTGTATTAGTAGGGTGCTCATCTAATTCGCTAACTTGATATGGCCCCAATCTGGATATTAGTTCCTGTAATTGTTGCAGCGGAATATGGTCCTGTGCGTTTATTACCATGCCGGGTGGATCCAGAGTGACAGTAGCATGTACTCCAGGGAGCTCGTTCAATTTCTGTTCGATCGTTGTTCTACATCCATTGCAGGACATGCCAGAAAGTTTATAGTGGTGTTGCATAGCGTTGTCTTTGTTGAATAAAGCTAAAGGTTATATTGGAAGGAATTTTACACTATTGTCAGGATTTCTTGTAAAATTTCCCCTTAATAATCTGTCTTTTCGGTAGGCGTCCATCGTGTCGACAGAACTGGTTTTATCACCTTTAGATGACGGAAAGTGATGTCAAAAGAATTCTACCGAAATCACGCTATGATAAACAAAATCGTGGCCCATTTTGTTTGCTTATGGGGTAAGCTGGATACGTGGATATCTCTGAAATTAAGATAAAAGCATCACTTGCGGGTGTTTGATCAAGGTACTGACCGTTACGTTATTTTTCAGGATTTCTTCGTGAAAAGGAGCAGGAATCATCAGCTTAAATGTTTTTCGAGCAGTTTTTATGATGAATAGAGCGCCATGTACAACCTGTTTATCGTCGATAATCAAGGTGTGTTGTTTTGCCAGCTGATTGCCTAATTTTTCCTTTTCGATAAGTTGTAAAAGTTGTTCCATTGTATCAAAATATTTAGCCAAAATTACCAAATACTTCGCATTTTTTGTTTTTTTTCTCCTGGTTGTTAATTGAAATTTATCCAGTGCTTTTAGGCTTTTATTGTTTTTTTAATAGCTAATAATCGTTTTAGCAAAGATAAGTTTCCAAAATTTGACGCAATCGATTGCGTATTTAATCTGCTAAAATGCTAATTATGTAAGTGATGGGTTTGCTAAAATATATTGAACTTTTTTAGCTTTGTACAACAAATATCCAATAAAACAATATTATGAGTGGTATAACTACACTGGGTCAATTTATTATTGAAAAACAGGCCGATTTTCCATATGCTAAAGGGGAGCTCTCCCGACTATTACGCGATATTGGAATCGCCGCAAAGATTGTAAATAGGGAGGTTAATAAGGCCGGATTAGTTGATATTTTAGGTGACGCTGGAAAGGTCAATGTACAGGGCGAAGGGCAAAAAAAGCTGGATGTTTATGCGGATGAGCAGTTTATTAAAGCGCTACAAAGTGGAGGCGAGTGCTGTGTGGTTGCGTCTGAGGAACATGAAAATCCGGTTTATATCCAATCCGGCGTTTCCAAAAACGCCAAATATATTGTGTGTATTGATCCTTTAGATGGTTCAAGCAATATTGATGTCAATGTTTCTGTGGGAACGATTTTTTCTATTTACAGGCGAATTTCCGATACAGGTGTATCTTGTAACAGCAATGATATTTTACAGCACGGCACGAAACAGGTTGCCGCGGGTTATGTGATTTACGGAAGCTCAACCATGTTGGTCTATACGACTGGGAAGGGGGTGAATGGTTTCACATTGGATCCTTCGATCGGTGAGTTTTGTTTGTCTCATCCTGATATGAAAATTCCGGCTGCAGGTCAAATTTATTCGATTAACGAAGGAAATTACTCTAAATTTCCAAACGGCGTCAAACAGTATATAAAATATTGCCAAATGGAGGATAGCGCAACACAACGTCCGTATGCGTCGCGTTATATCGGCTCAATGGTGGCTGATATTCACCGCAATCTACTCAAAGGCGGGATATTTCTTTACCCAACAACTTCTGCCCACCCCAACGGGAAACTACGATTGATGTATGAATGTAACCCTATTGCCTTTATTATCGAACAAGCTGGAGGCAAAGCTTCCAATGGATCCCAGCGTATCTTAACTATTGAGCCCAAAACTTTACATCAGCGTTCTGCCGCATTTCTGGGGAATACCGAGATGGTGGAATTGCTCGAAGATTTCCTGAAAAAATACAGTGATTGATTCTGTAGTGATTTGATGACAGGTAAGATTCTTTAGACCATAAGAATTATTTATCTTTGCATTCAGAAAATGGCTTCATTATTGCGAAGCCATTTCTTTTTCATGATTTGTTGTATGTTACGTTTTTTAGTTTTTATTTCGTTTGTTTCAGTAGTATTTTTTTCTTGTAAAGAGAATCCGCCAACTTATGGAGATGTGTTGGCGAAGGGGTTTGAACAGAAATCCTATCATGATTTTGATACGGCTGCTTATGTGAAAGTTTTCCATGAAGTGTATGGTAAGGAGAAATCTCAATTACTTAATCCGAGTTGGATGAAGGAATTATCGGACTCTACTGAAGGGATGACTTTAATTGCAGAACATCTGTTTGATGGCAGCATCGATACGATGCTGACTTACTTTGAACGAAGTGAGGAACATGGCATTCGTACCAGTTATTTTCATACTGCAGCGATTAAGGAAACCTTGTTTTCGCTTCGTAAGCTGAAAGCCAAAGATGTTTCGGAGGCTTATCCATTATTGGCTAAGCTTGATCTATTGAGCACAGATGGGCTTGTGGCTTATGTAAGTAGCCTAAAATATGGTGTTGTCAATCCTAAGCGTCTTTATGGAAGATATTTTGTTCCTCAAAAGCGTATGAACTATAGTAAAGTTGTACACTTGTTGGACAGTGTGAAAATTGGAACTGTTTTGTCCGATATCCAACCTAAAAACCAATACTATGCAAAATTTCAGGATCTATTGCAAAACGGAAACCTATCGAATGCACAACGGAGCCAAGTTCTAATGGTATTGGAAAAATTGCGTTGGATGGGAGAGGATTTTCCGGAAAAATATGTCTTTGTGAATATCCCTGAACAGCGGCTGCATATTATGGAAGACGGAAAGACAAGCCAATTGATGAATGTATGTGTAGGTGAGACAGAAAATCCTGCTTACACGCGAAAAGGCGAGAACCATGAAACTCCGGTTATGCAGGGCATGTTGGATGCTATGCAAGTGAATCCTGTATGGAACATCCCAAATAGTATCGTCAAGAAAGAGTTGTTGGCAAGCGTCCGAAATAATCCAAACTATTTGGCATCGCGCAATATGGTTGCTTATTACAAAGGTAAACAAGTGGATCCTGCCACGGTCAATTGGAATTCCGATTCTGTCGAGAACTTTCGTTTTAAACAGAACCCCGGTTCGGATAATTCCCTGGGGAATGTGAAATTTTTATTTGAGAATCCATATTCCATTTATCTGCACGACACGCCTGCGAAGCAAATGTTTGGGCAAAGCAACCGGGCGGTCAGCCATGGTTGTGTGCGTGTTGAAAAACCCGTTGATTTGGCGTCTTACCTTGTCAATAATGAAAAACAGGCCGAAAAAATAGCGAAAGAAATTACGACAGATTCAATTTCAAAGTCGCGTTGGGTAACACTAAAACGTCAGATGCCAGTTTATATCACCTATTATACAACCTGGTTGGATGATGAAGGTAAGATTGTTACTTATCCGGATATATACGGGTACGACCCTCGATTGAAAGAGGCGTTAAAGAAATATTGGACTAACTAATAAAAAAGGCTTAACTCGATACGTTAAGCCTTTTTTATTAGTTAGTATTCCGAGTTGTAGGCGAGTGCTATCCGGACAAAAGGATAGTCTTTATTCACATTGTTATGGTCTTGATAATGACCTTCCAATCTGAAGTATCCGGAGTAAAGGTTGACACCAAAGTTTTTCCAGATACGCATGGAAGCGCTCGTGGATGCCGTATGTAGAAAATGATGGGACTTATTGCCGCTGATCGTTACAAAATACCCACCACGATAGTCTACACCAAATTTAAAGCGGTTTAATGTGCTCAAAGTGGCTGAAACTCGAACATCCGCTCCAGGACCATAGTCGTAGGTGCGGCTTTCACCAAAATGTAGATAGGGATCGGGGACAGCGGCTAATACCACTGGACCGCCACCAAGAATCGTTGTCAGCTTTGTACGGCTGCCGATATTGAAATTGGAAAAGACATTATAGTTGATACTTTGCGATCCATAGTAAAAAGCTTCATTACGTAAGAAATCGAAATGAGCAGACACGATACCACGATGGCGTCCTGTTAAATTGGATAGAATACGGTTGCCATATAGCGAAGCATAGACATTGACCGCATTGACGATGGAACTGTCATCTGATCCAAGTTCTAGGTTGAGGAAGAAGTCATCAAATGGTTTCTTTTTGTCCAAATCATCATTGGTGTAAATCAATTTGATACGTGCATATATGTCATTTTTTCCTTTATTCAATATGTCGTGTTCCTTGGCGTCAAAGCGTCTTAGTCCCAATTCAACTTCGGTGTGCACCAAAGAACTGTCGATAACGGCACCTTTGGCCTTATCGCCCCAGCGTCCATCGAGAAGACGGTTGAGGCCATTTATCGGATTGATCAGCATGGCCAATAGCTCTTTTTTATTGCGCTGCCCTTTGGTCACACTCGGTCGGGAAAGAATATGATGCGATAACCTATGTGTCATTTCACCTAAAATCGTACCGCCAAAGCTTGTATTGATGATATCGTTGATAGAAGGCGGTTCTGTTTCACCCGCAGTTTCCCAGATATAGCTACCGGCAACGGTTGCCGCTGTTGATTGCAGAAAACTATAGTTATTGGACCGAAACGAATTGAAATAAAACTGGCCGTGATAAGGGTGTGCTATTTGGTTTGTTGCAAAAAGATTGTCGTCCCAGGTCCAGGCTGACAACTTTAAATGGCTAAAAAAGTTTTTAAAAGAAATATGGGAAACAGGATCTTTTCGGATGAAGTAATTGACTGAGGCTGGAATGGCCTGAATTGAAAACCATTCAATTCCCGCTCTCAAAAAATTCTTTTTTTGGTAGTCGAATAGGCTGTCTGTTTGTTTGACATCAATATGGTGTTTGTTCCATGCTTGTGGTTGGCCGTAGTGGGGCAAGGTATATTTTTCGGCAGGTTTCGATCGAAATAGGCTATCTGAAGTCCTTAGCGAATTGCTATCTAGAAGGAATGCGGCCCTACTGCTCCCGACACATCCGAGCTGCACGAGCAACAAACAGACGAATAGAAAGAGGTTATAATGATGTGGGATGATGCGTTTTTTGATCGAAATGAACATACTGTTTTGCGATAAAATCTGTAAAGAATAACAAATATAGGATAAAAGTGTTTGTGTGATTAGTACCTTTGCTGCACTTTATCGCGTTCAAGTAATTTCGAAATGAACAATACCTTTGACATATTCAATATAAAATCGGTTAATCTTAAGAACGAATTGTTTGCGGGACTAACGGTTGCGATGACCATGATTCCAGAATCGCTTTCGTTTGCGATCTTGGCTGGACTATCACCCTTGACAGGGCTTTATGCTGCATTTTTAATGGGTTTGGTTACTTCCGTTCTAGGTGGCAGGCCTGGAATGGTCTCGGGCGGTGCGGGGGCCACCGTGGTAGTTTTGATGGCATTAGCAGCAAGCCATGGAATCGATTATCTCTTTGCCGCAGTCGTATTGGCTGGCCTTCTGCAATTTTTGGTGGGACTCTTTAAATGGGGAAAATTTGTGCGTTTAATTCCCCAGCCTGTTATGTATGGTTTTTTAAATGGATTGGCCATTATCATATTTATGGCTCAGGTGGTCCAATTTAAAGTGAATACCGGAGAGGGGATGGAATGGATGTCGGGAACAACTTTGTACATCATGGGTGGACTGACTTTATTGACGATGCTGATTGTGATCGGATTTCCACGCATCACAAAGGCAATCCCTGCTTCCTTGGTAGCCATTTTGATTGTGTTTGGCTTGGTATCGCTATTGGGTATTCCAACGAAGAAAGTCGTCGACATTGCGTCTGTCAGTGGAACTTTACCGCATTTACAAGTGCCTATGGTCCCTTGGAACTGGGAAACATTGCAGCTGATTTTTCCGTATTCATTGGTGATGGCAGGAGTGGGGCTTGTGGAGTCGCTTTTGACACTTAATATGGTCGATGAAATTACAGCGACTAAAGGAAATGCGAACCGTGAATCTATGGCACAAGGTGTAGCAAATACAATCAATGGCTTTTTTGGGGGAATGGGCGGATGTGCAATGGTGGCCCAAACACTCGTTAATTTAAATGCTGGTGCGCGGACAAGACTCTCCTCGTTTATTGGTGCGATAACAATCCTTTTGATTATTTTGGTTGGAGCGCCTTTTATTGAGCAGATTCCAATGGCTGCCCTGGTGGGTGTGATGATGATGGTGGCGATCGGCACTTTCCAATGGGTGAGCTTACGTATTGTTAATAAATTTCCGAAATCCGATATTTTTGTTGGGATGCTTGTTGCAGGAATTACCGTTGTCCTCCATAATTTGGCACTTGCGGTGCTTGTTGGTGTGGTAATAGCTGCACTCGTATTTGCATGGGATAATGCAAAGCGTATTCGGGCAAGAAAATACATGGATTCCGACGGTGTTAAGCATTATGAAATCTACGGCCCACTTTTCTTCGGATCCACAGCTAATTTTTTGGATAAATTTGATATTTTAGAAGACCCCGAACGGGTTATTTTAGATTTTAAGGAAAGCCGGGTCGCAGATATGTCTGCTGTAGATGCGCTTAACAAAATTACCGAGCGCTATGCTGCACAAGGGAAGAAAATAGAGCTTTGGCATCTCAGTGAGGACTGTCGCTCCTTGTTGAAAAATGCCGCGGGTATTGTGGTGGTCAATATCATGGAAGATCCAACCTATCAGGTCATGCCTCGGACATAGGCTGCTATTTTTTTCGTAGTTCAAAAAATAGTTCGTTCCCTTGTCTCTGTGGAATGCTATTGGTAGAATCTGTCAACTGTAAAATGTCAAACTGAGATTCGAATAGCTGCTGATAATCCGCTTGATTTCCACCGAAAGGAGGCCCCTGTTGAGCGAATTCCCGTTTAAATAATAATCCTGTAAGGATACCATTAGGCTTAAGCAGGGAGTGCATTTGCTGTACATAGTTACAGCGTAATGACGGATTGAGTGCACAAAAAAAGGTCTGTTCAATAATCTAGTCGTATTGGCCCTGGTGCCGAAAAAAATCTTGACATACAATTTGGAGATGAGGGCTGCCAGCGAATTCTTTGCTGACTTTTTCAACCAAGGTAGGTGCGATATCAAGTAATGTAATTTGACTGAATCCTTTATCGAGAAGAGCCCTCGCCTCATGCGCATTACCACAGCCGGGAATTAAAATAGACGCATTTTTGGCAATGGATTCTTCAGCGTAGCTAACGATAGCAGGGGCTGGGTACCCAATATCCCAACCCGTTTCTTTGTTTTTATAACGATCATCCCAATAGTTTCCATCCAGCAGTGAAGAATTCATATCAATTTTTTTATTCGATGTCCATTGGCAATTTACTTAAATATTACGTCAAAATCACGTTCTTTTTTTATGAAAGACTGGTCATATAAGGGTAACTAAATTAGGAAAGTAAGATAAATAGCTCTATTTTTTACGTCATGTTGAAATTTGATTTTATTCAGTAACGTTGGGAAAACGATAAGCAATAGCGGTAAAGCAACAATAAATCCGCCTATCACAGCTATGGCCAGTGGCTGATGCATCTGCGCTCCTGTACCGATGCCGAGGGCCAGCGGCATAAGTGCAATGATGGCACCGATAGCAGTCATGAGTTTAGGCCGAAGCCGTGTGCTGATCGCGTAAATTATTGACTGTGTTTTTGTTTTGGTCGCCAAGGTTTCGTGAAATTGCAGATAAGTGAAAATAGCATTTTCCCCAATTATACCGACCATCATAATAAGGCCGGTATAGCTGCCGACATTGAGCGGAGTATTGCTGAGGTAAAGAAGTATAATCCCACCGGAAATACCCAATGTTGAAATAAATAAGATGATAAGAGCAAGCAAAAAATTTCTAAATAGAAATAGCATAACGGCAAAAACCAATAAACAGGAGACGAGCAAAATTGTCAATAACTCGCCAAAAGACTGTTGCTGTTCGGCATAGGCTCCGCCATAGACTATGGAATAACCCGTTGGCAATTTGATCTGTTGATCGATTTGCTGCTGGATTGACTGGATGGTTCCGCCAAGATCCCCATTGTCCAATCGCGCGGTCACAATACCTAATGACTGAAGGTCTTCTCTATTGATCTCTGCTGTTCCAGCTGTAACTGTAACATTGGCAAATTCGCTCAACGGCTTTAGTATGCCATTTGGGAGGGCAATCATGCTGTTGTTGATGTCGCTGAGAGATTGGTTGGTGCGTGAATTGTAAAGTAGACGGATTGGCGTATATTGTACTTTATCAAAGATGTTGTCCACAACATTTCCATCTAAGTTGGCCTGCAACTGGCTTTGAAAATCAGCGAGTGAGATATTGTACTGCGCCAGCACTGGAAATTTGGGATTGATGATAATCGACGGGCCCGCGATAATAATACCGTCAAATACATCGGCAGTACCATTGACCTTTTGTACGATTTCAGCTATTTTTTTTGCGTAAACTTGAATTGTTTTTTGGTCTGTTCCAAAGATTTTGATTTCTATCGGCTGGACACTGCTCATTAGATCACCAAGCATATCACCGATCACTTGTCCAAAGTCTACGGTCAATGGCAGCCCTGATGCGTCAATACGATTTCGTATTTCATCTGTGATTTCATTGGTTGTTTTGTTGCGCTGTTTTTTTAGTTGAATAAGGTAATCGCCTCGATTGGGTTCCGTTATAAAAAAGCCCATTTGTGTTCCTGTTCTCCGACTATAGGCTTCGACTTCAGGTATGGCGGTGATTATTTTTTCAACTTGTTTTAACTCCCTGTCTGTTTCTTCCAACGAGGTGCCGGGAGGAGAGTTATAATCCAGAACGATACTGCCTTCATCCATTTCGGGTAGAAAACCGGTACTAATCTTTGGTAGGATTAAAATTGTACAAAGTATTAAAAGGATGATGAAGGAATAGCTCAGCCAGGAATGTTTTAGAAAGAATCCTACCCATTTACGTTCTTTGACGTCATGATGCGGCGAGGGCCGTGCGTCTTTTTTCTGAGATGAAAAAAAGAGATAAATTACAGGAAGTAAAACCGAGCTTGCAAAAAAGGAACATAGGAGTGTTAAGATCATGGTATCCGTCATAACCTTGAAGTAAGCTCCTGCTACGCCACTCATTAACATAAATGGCAGAAATATCACGATGGTACTCAGCGATGATCCGATCATGGCTTTTAGCAAATAATTTATAGCTTTTTGTACCAGTGTCGTAGCCGTTTCTTCCGGATGTTCTTCGTGTGTACGGTGTATTTGCTCCACAACGACAATGGCATCATCGATAATAAGTCCGATAGCTGCTGCAATGGCTCCTAATGTCATGATATTAAAGGTTTGCCCCATCGTGTAAAGCAATAAAATCGTAAGCGCCAGTGTTATCGGAATAGTTATTAGTATAACGAGGCTTGCTTTCCAGGAACGCAAGAAAATAACCGCTACGGCAATTGCCAATAATAGTCCAATCCATAAGGCATCCGTTACGCTTTTTATTGAATCTTTCACAAAATCTGCCTGAACATAGTAAGGTTTTAATGTGAGGTCTTTTGGTAATGTTTTTTGCAGCTCACTAATTTTCGCCTCCATTGCGGCGGTCAAATCGACAACATTGGCATTAGGTTGTTGAACAACTGCGAGTAAAATACTTTCCTGACCATTCGCATTTACTTTCATGTACTGCTTGGCTTGGTGTACCATGATTTGGGCGATATCGCCTAGCTTAACGATACGATTGCCATTGTTGCTGATAACCAAGTTTTGCAATTGAGCTTCATTGCGTATTTGAGCATCGGTCAACGTGAGATATAGAAAACGGAAATCAGCAGAGTAGCCATTGGATTTGATGAAATTTGTATTATTGATGGCTTGTTCTATTTTGCTTGAAGTGATGCCCAGCCGGGCCATGACCTGTTGATTCATCAATACCCGATATTCTTTGTCCTGACCACCAATGATACGTACCTCACTGACTCCGGGGACTTGCGAAAGAAATGGTTTAATGGTATATAATGCGAGTTGCTTTAGCTCAATTGGATCGAGCGCATTCGAGTTTAATGAATATCCGATGACCGGTAAAATAGCAGGATTCATTTTTTCTACCGTAATGTTTATATCATTAGGCAATTGATTTCGTATCTGGTTGATGCTACTTTCTATCTGTTGTTTAGCAAGATCAATATTCGTCTCCCAGGACATGAAAGCCGATATTTCGCAACTTCCTCTACTGGTCGTGCTTTTGAGTAATTGCAAATCAGGGACCTTTTTGATTGCATCTTCCAGTATTTTGGTTACACCAACAGTCATCTGGTCAATGGGCTGTTGCCCGACATCTGCTATGATTTTTATTTTTGGGAAAGTGATCTCTGGGAATAGTGCGGCATGGATCTTGGAATAGGCATAGATACCGCCCATAATGACAAGAAGGATGGTGACTAGCAGTGGAACTTTAAAAGTGACAAAAAAGGTCTTTTTCATGAGAAAATGATTTTGAGGAATCCAAGGTCCTGTTGGTTTTACCGTTTTTTAGATTTTGAGATATATACTGCAGCTGTATCGCTCAAGCCGAAATTTCCTGATATTAACACCGGGTCTTTTGTTGTTAAATCGCCAGATTTTACCTGAATGAATTTATCCGTTTCAATACCTTTTTCAATGATTGTTTTTACGGCAGTGGAATCGTTAATCAGCTTCATTACCCAGAAAGAAGTCTGTCCTTCGTCACTCAATACCGCCATCTTGGGAACAGAAAGGCCATAATCTAAATTTTTTGAGAAGCTAATTGTACCGATAAGATTCTCTGGAATGTCATTGGCAGAGACTTTCAATAAAATTTTTACCGTTTGGGAGATTGTATCCACAGTGGGCATAACCTTGGCAATGGTACCTTGTAGAACAATACCATCTGGTAAGGTAATGGGTAGTACTTTTTTATTTTTCACAATCTGGAGGTATTCGTAAGGGACGTCGACCACAAAGCCGAAACTATTTGCATCAGTTATCGTTGCCAAAATCTCGCCATCTTGAACGTAGTCTCCGATTTGGTGATTAAGCATAGCAACATAACCTGTTGCAGGACTTATTACATTTGCGTTGCCGTTGAAATGAAACGACTGATCCAATTTATTGATCGTATTGCCCAGGGCCCTCGCTTCTTTTGTTTCCAAAGCAAATAGCAGCATGCCCTTACTGACCGGATCAGCCATTTTGATCGTTATCTTTGTGATATATCCATTGGTATTGGCTTTTACATCTGACTTTAGTAAATAGGATGCTGTCGCATTAAGTGTAATGATATTGGCGAGCTTGGCTGTATCTGACGGGAACGCAATGTCGACTTCGGTTGCTGGTTTTGTAATCTGATCAGACGCGTTAGCCGTTTCACTATTTTCTGAACGACAAGAAAGTAGCAAATAAGAGCATATGACTATGGCGATGAGAAGTTTCATAATTATTGAATGATGAGATATTTCATCTGATTTTTAAGTGTATACAATGCATTGTTATATTGAATGATATTTGCTTTTAGGTTGAGAAGATTATTAATGGACAGAATGAAATCGACCATTTTCACATCCCCAGTGGGTAACTGTTTAGCATTGGCAGCAACTAAGGTTGTCGCATATTCAATTTGCTGTGTTGCCGTGCCCAACATGCTATTATACAGTTTAGCCTGATTTTGTAGATTAAATACCTCCTGTTGATACTGATGCTGCGTTTGTTCCAGGTATTTTTTTCGGCTTTGTAAGGCAAGGTTATTTTGCTGTAAGAGGAGCTGTTTCTGATGTCCGTTATAGATGGGTAAAGAGACTGAAATACCTATACTAGCACCAAAATTTTTAAATGGGGTATGGTTAAGCGATGATTGATAGCCACCGTCGGAAAAGACATTTACCTTTGGCTTGTAATCGTATTCAATAACTTTCGCATCATTAGCCAGTTTTGTACTGTCAGCTTGAAAGGAGGTTGTATACACACTTTCTTTAAAATCGGGAAAAAAGGATATTTCACCCATATCCGGAGGATTAAGTTCATGAAAGCTGGTGTCGATAATTCCCGACAAATAATTGAGCAAGGCATAGTTATTCTGCCAATCTGCAGTTTGTTGTTGTAATGCGAGCTGATTTTGCTGTAAGGTAACTTTAAAGGAAAGATAATCCGTTTGTTTAAAAGCCGCATGCTGTGTCAATTTTCGTAGTATTAAATCTTCTTTGGCGAGTAAAGCTATAATTTCAGTACTCAGGTCCATGTGCTTTTGACTGGTATAAGTAGCGATGTATTGATCTGTAATCTGTCTATTTAATGTTTGAACTGCAATATCTTTCTGTGTTGCAACTTGAGCGATACTACTTTTATAGGCATTGAGTCTTGTGGCTAGATTACTTCGTGTGATAAATTCTCGTGATATACGGACGCCAGCAAAGATGGATTGGCCATTCGTTAACGCGTTGTCATAGCCCCAGCCTTTGCTACTGGGAGCATAGCTGGCATTACTTTCTGCAGTGACAATAAATCCATAGGTAGCGCTTAGTTTTAGGCTATCAATGCGTGTGGAAAGAATTTGGTTATTGTAGTCTGTTAATAGTGGGCTATTGAGTTGGGCGTTTCTGATGAAATAATCCAAATTACTGACTGTCTGTGCTTTTGCCAGATTAAAAAGCATCAATAGTGACATGGCTATTGGACAAACTAGAATTACTTTAAAATAGCGCATACCTTTATATTTGGCTTATATTAAAACAAATGTCTCCACAGCAATAGTGGCTAAAATTAACGCTCTCCTTTGTATGAATGTCGAATTTGGAGTACAAATTATAAAGTGATTTGGTAGAAATTTTGAATGATCTAAGAAATTTAATCTATGCGCTTATTATTTGTAGTTGATTATAATTATTTGATTAAATAGTTATTTTTGCGACTGGTATGCCGATTTAAGCGGATTTCCTAAGCCAATCGTTTATAAAGTGCTGTTGAAGCTGTGATCTTGCTGTCAAATTTTGGTAGGCAAAACTATTGGTTGGGAAGGTATTATTGAATTTCGGTTACATACCATACGATATTAAAAATTATAGCGTTCAAATACTTTAGCAGGGACAATACCCCGATGTTTTTAAATGAATTATATTAAAGTAATCTTATTTATTGTTTTATTTCTAATTGTTGGTCTTGCCTATGCGAATCAAGATTGGAACGGCTTGGAGGAAGTGCATCAATATATTGGTTATTTACTGTTAACTATATATATAGCGGGTTCAGCGCTGTTTGTGTATAAGCCCTTAAAAAGCGATAAGAAATTAAAGCGACATTTTTTTATCCGGTTTTCTGTAGTCTGTATCGCCTTCCTGCTACTTATTGCCCCATATGTGCTCCTTAAGCAACAAAATGATGGTTTGGGGGCCGGGTATTTACTTTATTTTATGACAGTCAGTCTTGCGGTACCGCTGTCCATTTATGCTTTTATAGAAATCGTATGGTTATTTACGCAAAAGAAATATCCGCAAATTAGTGTTAATTTATTACTTGTTGGCTATATCTACTGCCTTTTTATATTCAGTGGTCTATTTGGATATTGAATCTAGTGGAGATACTGGCTTGTAATCATTCTTTTAATCGGTTAAGGTTAAGAACTTTGCTGTTCATTTTTCGGGAATTACTTTTATTGTAAGAAGAATTGATGATCAAAGTTGGTATTTGCTTCTTTACAGGAAAATTACTAATTTAATAAGGATTCTTAAACCTGAATTTAAAGGATCCCAAGCGTAAACCTGATCAGGTCCTTATTCTTGGAGATAACAATTTTATAACCAATTAATGGATTGAGGTATGGTACACAAAGTAGTTTCCCTTGTATTGGGAGGAGGTCGAGGGTCGCGCCTTTTCCCATTGACACAACAACGTTCGAAACCAGCAGTTCCTATAGCTGGAAAATATCGTTTGGTAGATATTCCGATTTCGAACTGTTTGAATTCTGGCTATAACAAGATCTTCGTATTAACGCAGTTCAATTCAGCCTCTTTGAACACCCACATCAAAAATTCTTACAATTTTAGCATTTTTAGTAAGGGCTTTGTTGACATTCTGGCTGCGGAACAGACAAATGAGGGCGATCGCTGGTTTGAAGGAACAGCGGATGCTGTCAGACGTACACAGAAACATCTGCTTAATGTAGATTATGATTACATTCTGGTGTTATCTGGTGATCAGCTATATCAGATGGATTATTCAAAGCTTATTGATTTCCATGTAGACAATGGGGGGGATGTTACCATTGCAACCATACCTGTGAATGGCAAAGATGCGACTGGATTTGGTATTTTAAAAGCCAATGAAGCCAACGAGATTACAGCTTTTGTCGAAAAACCCGATAAGGATGAAGTATTAAACTGGACTTCTGAGGTCTCAGAAGATCTGCACAAACAGGGACGGCATTATCTAGCCTCCATGGGGATTTATGTTTTCTCAAAAAACATCTTGCGCAACCTTTTAATTGCCAACCCGGGGATGGATTTTGGCAAGGAAATTATACCGGATGCCATTGAAGCACTTCGCGTGTTAAGTTATCAATTTGATGGTTATTGGACCGATATTGGAACCATCAAATCTTTTTTTGATGCCAATATCGGATTAACAGATGACATTCCGGATTTCAACTTATTTAATGAGACCGTATATACACGTGCGCGGATGCTTCCACCTTCGAAAATTTCGGGGACAACCTTGAATAATACGGTAATTGCCGATGGATGTATTTTAAATGGAGATAAACTGGAACGATCTGTAATTGGAATCCGTTCCCGCATTGGTGAAGGGACGGTTATTAAATCTACCTACATGATGGGAACAGATTACTATGAGCAATTGGAAGAAGTACTCGAGATGGGAAACACACAGAAGCCACCCCCGGTAGGCGTTGGAAAACGCTGTTATATTGAAAATGCAATCCTGGATAAGAACTGTCGTATAGGAGACGATGTTCGCATCATTGGTGGGCCAGGTCTTAATGATGGCGACTTTGAGACCCATATGATATGTGATGGTATCGTTGTCGTGAAAAAAGATGCGGTCATTGCAAATGGTGTTACTATCGGATTTTGATGATTTATAAATGCTGAACCTAAAGTCCGCTGTTTACATGAGTGCATGCAACAGCGGACTTTTTTCTTCTCATTTGTTATATATAAAAGAAAAATACTTATGCCTAATATTCGTCATACTGTATGGATTTGTACTGCCAAAGAGGAAGTTGATCGCCTGCGAGCGGTGATTGCAAAAGGTGTTTGGTATGTTAATGAACGGGGGCTAGCGACTTCTTTTACTGGATAAATTAATATTATCTTTGCGCACGATAAATAAATCAAGGATAAAATGATCAATTACAAAAGATACATTGCTTTTTATTGCATCCTGGTTTTACTTTTTGTATCACCTGTTGCCTCGTTTGCACAGATCTTGTCGGAACAACCTTCGGATTCGAGCAGCGGATCTCATTTTTTTAAGAAAATTCCTTACAAAGAACTGGCTGTTCCTGTAGGATTGATCACCTATGGTATTGTTGCCAAAGGGAATCCCTTTTTAAAAGGGATAGATGAAGATATTAGAGACGGCGTTTCGAGAGGGAACAATCAAAAAATTAAATTAGACGATTTCACCCGTTTTGCTGGAACTGCCGGAGTTTTTGTCCTGGATGCAGTCGGGGTACCTGCGAAACATAATCTTAAACAACGCCTGTTCACAACAGCAGTTTCCAATATTATCATGACTTCAACCGTGAAAATTATGAAATCGACGATTCCCGTATGGCGACCAGATAGTTCTGCAAACAACTCTTTTCCTTCAGGACATGCTGCCACTGCATTTGTTGGTGCGGAACTGCTTTGGCAGGAATATAGACAGGAGTCAATTTGGTACGGAATAGCGGGCTATGCTGTTGCCGCAGGTACCGGTTATCTGCGGATGCACAATGATAAACACTGGTTCTCAGATATCGTTATGGGAGCTGGGGTCGGTATCTTAAGTACTAAAATCGCCTATTGGTTGCTACCTTTGGTAGACAGTCGATTACAAAATTCGAAAAAGAGCTATGTTGTACTACCAACGTATAACGGAAGACAGTTTTGTCTAAATGCCAATTTACAATTTTAACGCCCTATTCGGGAATTCCTCCATGATCGGATGCTGACCCTTCCGAAAACATAAAGTTTTATAAAATACGACGCTTACAGGGGCTTAAATCCGTTTTAAATCCCTGTAAAAACCTACTTTTTTAGGTCCTCTGCCTAAAGGATAAAATCGCTGTGTCTAGCATTTTCATTGCCTATTTTAAGCGTGTAACGTTTCTGTGAATTTTGGACTAAAAAATCATGTTAATTTCGTTAATACAATTTTGTTTTCTAAATTTAATAGACAATCTAATCCACTTTTACTGTTTTTTATAAAAAGAAAGCAGCAAAAATAAATAAACCAAAGTTGAACCTACAGGTTCTTTATTATTTTAAACCAATTTGTAATTATGATGAGAAATTTTTTTCTTCATGGAAAGGCAAGACCCATTAGCCTTTTGGGGCTTTGCCTGCTGTTTAATCAGCCCGATTCTTACGCGCTGAATCTGGAGCCGACTAATGCTATTGCAGCTCAAGATCAGATCACAGGGATCGTCAAAGACGAGAAAGGGCAGGCATTAGCCGGCGCTACTGTCACGGTCAAAGGAACATCCGTTCAAGCATCTTCCAATCAACAAGGTATTTTTTCCATTCGGGCGAAGCGCGGTGATGTTTTAATTGTTAATTACCAGGGATTTGCAACGCAAGAGGTAGCCGTCTCTACAGGCAACATCAATGTGGTCATGGTATCGAGTGATCAAGCACTCGAAGAGGTCGTGATCATTGGCTATGGCAAGCAGCGAAAAGGGAATATTACTGGTTCGGTTGCTACCGTAAATGCGGAGCAGTTAAAGAATATCCCCAGTTCAAATCTTTCCAATTCTTTGGCCGGTAGAGCTGCAGGAGTCAATGTAACGAATACTTCGGGGATGGCGGGAGCGTCCTCGAGCTTACGTATTCGGGGGAGTTTTGCTGAGCCGCTCTATGTCATTGATGGAATAGTTCGTGATAAAGCTGCATTTGACGTACTTGAAGCAAACGAAGTTGACCAAATGACTTTCTTAAAAGATGCGGCGACTGCGGCAGTATACGGCACGAGGGCAGGTAATGGGGTTGTTGTGGTAACGACTAAAAAAGGTACAGCGCAAGCACCGGTTTTTAACGTGCAAAGTAATTATACCTTTAATACACCCACGCAAGAGTTACTTGCTAATTTAACGACAGCGCAAGATGAATTGACCTACCAAAACAGGGTTGCCGAGTTCCGAGGTCTTTCCATACCAAATGGTCAAAAGGAGTTTGATTATTTTAAGGACAAAAATTATAATGCCAATGATGTCATCTGGCGCAATCCATTTACGCATCGACAATCGATATCGGTTAATGGCGGCGGTGACAAAATTACGTATTATAGCTTGTTAAGCTACCGTAAAGAAAATGGGTCGTATAAATCATTGGACCATGAGAAGTTTAATCTGCGAAGCAATATCTCTGCCCAGATTACAGAGGATTTTAGCATGGATTTTAATATTTCAGCCAATCAGACTAACTCGAAGCGCTTTTTTTGGCCATTTAGTACATCGTCCAATGACGATGATTTTGATGTATCCGATTTCTATCGCGTTACCTTTAACTGGCCAAAAATGTATCCTTTTTACTTGAACGCAGATGGAACACCGAGCAATACACCAACCGCTTATCCTGTACAGACACCGATGGGAAGCTGGCAAGCCTGGAATGTCATCGATCAGGTCATCGGGGATCGTTATATTGACCGTAAAGTGCGACAGGTCAATCCGATTATGAGCCTAAACTTGAAGCTGGATAAATTGGTACAAGGTTTATCGACAAAAGTTGTGGGTAGTTATATTGCCGAAGATTATATGCGCAAGCGTTATATGAGTTTTCAGAAGAACTACACTTTTACCTCCCTGAACCCGAATGACAACCGCTTTATACCGGCACCACCTTCGGAAGCCAATATCAATATTTTTACTTTTAGTCAGAGCCAGCCTTTTATGGACTATAACCCACAGCGCTTGTGGCAATATCAGGTAAACTGGTTTTTAAATTACAATCGTAAGTTTGGTAAACATGCTGTGGACGGGACATTGGTTTATGAACAGTCCAAAAAAGGAGGAACTTATGTCACTTCAAGGGCCGAAAATCCGATCACAGCACTAGATCAGATGTTTATTTATCCTACGGATCGAAATTTTAGGTCGACAACGGCCAATGAAACAATTGATTCACGGCGTGGTATCATTGGCCGTGCCAATTACAATTATGCAGATAAATACATTGCTGAATTCTCTTTCCGCTATGATGGATCACCGTTGTTTCCCAAAGACAAGCGGTGGGGCTTCTTCCCCTCGGTGTCAGCAGCCTGGCGTGTATCGGACGAGAACTTCTTTACGGATATAAAAAATACGATATCGGATTTGAAGTTTAGGGCTTCTTATGGTACAACGGGTAATGATCTGGATGTGAATGCGAATCGAATTGGTCAGTTTGGCTATCTGGAAAAATATTACAGCTCTGGTGGCTATATGTTTGGTGACCGCTATTACAATGGTATTGCGTATGGCGCAACACCAACGCAGAATTTAACCTGGACAACTTCCAAAAGTGTCAATTTGGGCTTGGATTTTGGATTTGTCAATAATAAACTGACTGGTAGCCTCGATCTGTTTTCACGGAAGGAAACGAACATTCTAGGACCACGATCGTTGAAAGTTCCGGATAATTATGGTCGTGCACTTGCACCTGAAAACTATGCTGCAAGAAGTTACAAAGGCGGGGAGATTTCTTTGAACTGGAATGACAAGCTCGGCGAGGTGACTTATGGGCTCAATGGAAATCTAGGTTATGCAAAAGATCGCTGGGATATCATTGATGAAGAACCAGCGTATGCTACTGGCCAGCCGCAGAACTTTCGCTCAAGGATTGGACGGCCGGAAAATAGGATTATAGGCTTAGAAGCGCTGGGTTTGGTGAGGACGCAGGCTGAAGCCGATGAATTAAAGGCAAAAGGATTTAAAACTTACGGAAGAGATCCTTTTCCCGGAATGATCTTATATAAAGATATTCAGGGAGCTAACTACTCAGGCGGTCCGGATGGAAAAATTGATGATAACGATATGCAGCTGTTGTCGGACAATAATTCTCCGCGAATCAACTATGGATTTGGATTCAATGTTAGCTGGAAGGGGTTTTATGTTTCCACCTTATTTCAGGGAGTTCTTGCCTATGATCGTATGATAAGCAACCAAGAAGGCGGCGGCATGCGTCAGCATGGCGATACCTTCCGGCCATATTATCCGATTTGGGCTTCGGACGTCTGGACACCGGATAATACCAATGCAAAATATCCCCGTCCCACCGGCTATTCCGGTTGGGCCGAGTCTGGTGCGGCACCTTCGTCATTCTGGATAAGAAATGGAGCTTATCTGAGATTACGTGATATTAATGTATCTTACAGATTGCCGAAAAATGTGACCGAGAAGATACGCGTAAAAGACGTCAATTTGTTTTTTAATGGAACCAATTTGTTTGTTTTCTCACCGATGAAAGAATTCCATGATCCTGAGCAAAAACTGTATGATTCTTATCCAGTCATGAAAACCTTCACGTTTGGACTTGATGTTAAATTTTAAATGAGAAAAAGATGAAAAAAATATATTATCCTTTAATCGCCTTGGCTCTGTGTGTGTCCTCCTGTAAAAACGTATTGGACATTGAGGATCTCAATTCGTTGGATGAAGCTAAGGTATGGGCTGATCCAAATTTAGTCAACGGCTATCTTGCCAATTTATATCCATTATTTGGCAATTGGAATTCAAGTGCTGATGGAAATTCTGAACAATTAATTGGTATTGCTTTCCCATTGGATGCGGTCACCGTCAATAATGGCTCTTACAAATCTTGGGATTATACGACCATCAGAAAAATTAATACAGCTATACAAAAGGTGGGTGAAAGTACGGTGTTAAAAGCAGACTTTAAGAATGCGGTGATTGGCCAATCTTTGTTTCTCCGGGCTTATATGTATTTTAATATGGTCAGGACGCATGGTGGCGTTCCTTATATTACTGTGCCTCAGGATTTAAAAAATGATGATCTGAATGTTCCCCGCAATTCCACAAAGGAGTGTTTTGAGCTGATGATTAAAGATCTGGATCAGGCTATTTCCTTATTGCCAAAAACTATTGCCAAGGGTACCGCGGATTATGGAAAGGTTGATGGGGATTTTGCGGTAGCTTTTAAAGCGAAGGTATTGTTATATAAAGCCTCACCGCAGTTCAATCCTTCTAATCCTTATGGGAATGCTTATTGGCAGGAGGCAAATGTAGCCAATAAATTGGCTTACGAACAGCTTAAAGCGGATGGCTATAGTCTGACTCCTGATTATTCTAATATAGCACTGGTTGAAAAAGGACCGGAGGTTGTTTTTGCAGTAATTAATACCTATCCGAATAAAGTTGCCAGTTGGGATAATGGAGTACGGCCAGGTTCGGAAAGTAGGGGGCCGGCGGGGTCCGTTCCATCCTGGGAATTTGTAAAAGAATTTCCAATGAAAGACGGAAAATTATATGCAGATCAAACAGGTAAATATTATAAGACCGAAGATCAATTTTTACAATCCTATTGGGAAAACCGCGATCCACGTTTTGAAAAATCTATTGTGTGGAATGCCAAGATTTATGAAGTTTCCGGGAAGACAGGCAAACGGCAATACACTTCGGTGGGTATAGCTCCAGCGCTGGACGATTTTGGTATAAACCCCAAAGCAAAAACACCTTCTTCCAATTTGGATCGGTATAGTGGATTTTTTATCTTAAAAAATTCCAAATTATCATTAAAGCAAACCGAAGTGGAAACGCAATATGATGTAGACTTTGTTTTAATGCGCTATGCCGAAGTCGTATTAAATTATGCTGAAGCAGCAAATGAAACAGGAAACTTCGCAACAGCATTAGATCTGGTTACACAAATCAGAAAAAGGGCGGGGATTGAACCTGGCATGGATAATAAATATGGAATAACAGCGACTACGAAGGAGCAGATGCGGGAGGCCATATTAGCAGAGCGTAATATTGAATTCTGTTTTGAGGGGCATCGTTTTTGGGATTTAAGAAGGTTACGTAAGCTAAATGTACTGAACAACACGACGAAACACGGCGTGGAAGCTATTGCAATAAATGCAAATGGAACGGAAATGAATCTGGATGACGCAAATGTATTGGCCAAGACCTATTCGCTGAAAGAAAATCAGTTCAAATATAGTATCTTACAGGTTCCAAGCACAGGCAATAAAGTGAATTTGGTGCCAGATACCTATTATTTCTTCCCGGTGGCACAATCTGTCATTGATAAAAATCCAGCTATCAAACAGAATAAAGATTGGGGCGGAACATTTAATCCAACCATGGAATAGTATTTTTGTCTAAACCCATTCAATAAAAAACACCCTCAAAAGCGAAAGCTTTTGAGGGTGTTTTATCTTCATGTCATTAACGATAGCTTGAATAATCTCCGGATAGAACTTTGTTTTGATTAAAACTTAAAAACTCGTGAAGTGAGCCTGCCGTGGCCTTTAATTTTGATCTCTTTTGGATAAAGTTCCAATAAGCCATAGGCATTGCTGGCAGGAGTTTCAATCATACCCTCCATTGTTATAAAAGGAATATTGTTTGAAAGGACGAAATTGCCTTTATGGTTGTGCCCTGAAAGCACCAGTTTTACTTCGGGAAATTTGTAGAGTATAGCAAGAACTTGTCTGTTATTGAGTGTTTCATAGCCATTTTCTGGCAATAATGGATGATGTGTCAATACGATTACATGCTCCTTGTTTTTCCGCGCTTGGGCAAGTTCGTTTTGTAGCCATAAGAGCTGTTTATGATCAACTCCGCCATTCCAGGGCTGTGTGTTTTTTCTTCCATTTGCTTGTAGGCTATCGACCAATAATTTCCATTCGCTCCGCTCTGTTGAATTGGCCGTTGTGGCATATTCACTGAGTGCATTTGTGTTTAATAATACAAATCGCCATTTTCCCTTTGTGAATGCGTAGTATTTATCTGACATGCCAAAAGTACTGTGCAATAGATCGGGGTTGGATACGTTGACGTAGTCGTGGTTTCCAAGTAGACAATACTTCGGCTTTTTTAATGGGGAGAGATGTTCTAATAACAAGGGTAGATCTTTTGGCCCTTCATCCACAAGATCGCCAAGAATCATTGAAAAATCGACCTTATTGCGATTGAAGAAATCTACGGCCGTATCTACTTTCATTAAAGAATTGTGGTAGAACCGGCTGCCATGATCTGTTTTATCAGCGTATTGCATATCGGCCATAATACCGATACGGAGAATCGGCGTGCTGGATTGAGCCATACTCAATAAGTGAGGTAAATAGCAAGTGATGAATATGGAGAAGAACTTCCATTTCTGCTTGATTTTTAAACCGGTTTGTTTCATTTTTTTAGCGTTTTAAAATATGTTTCTATAAGAATATATTAGTCAGTATTCCGGTAATGTTGCTTTACTGTCTGTTTAGTCTATTTTTTGAGCTGCCGTTCTGGGTAATTGATTATAATGTTATCACGAGTATACTGAGAATAAATTAGAGATTCAAGTAAATTGAATACACAAACGTTTGTGTAAATTGATGGATCGCTAACGAATTATAAATGATTGCCAGCACATATAAACTATTGATTTTTTAGATATTGTAATACTGTAAATTGGCGGTGTTTAACGAATAAAAGGTTTAGGTATATAGATAATATGAAATTGATTCGTGCAATAACAATTATTCTTCTTACTTGTTATGGTATTTTGTTACCAATTTATCTCGGAATTATACTTCCCGAATATTGGGCTTGTCGGAAATGTATTTATGAGGGGACTATGGGCACAGATATATGGGGAAACTCAGTACAGTGTTTTGGCGACAGTAAAGCGTTTGGTGAAGCTATTTTCCAGTTTTCGCATTTTCTGGTTTCGGGATTAACTTCTGTGTTGATCGTAATTTTTTTAAGGACTTATTATTTGAAACGAAATGCAAAAATAAATACGTATGATAAAGAAAATCCTGATTAGCTTGACTTTAATTACCATTATTGGCTGTTGTTGGTTTTTTTTTACACTATTCGACGCTATCGACTTGGTGCCTACGAAAAATAATCATTTGGCAAATGAGGAAAAATGGAAAATAGAGCAGCGGGCTGATATTGACAGCTGTGAAAAGCATGTTCTGAAAAATCAGATCGATTTACGGCGCGGAAACGCAAAACGAGTCTCTGAACTTGCTTTTCGAACTCAAACTATTTTGTTTTTAGTAATCTGTATACAAATTGTTCTACTCTTAATACTTCTATTAGTTCCCAAAAGATATATTCTTAAAATTTAAGAATGAAAATGCTGCTGAATAATTTGACTTTGTCAATAGGACAAGCTGGTCGTTGTTGTTCTGCAGAACATGGATGACTAGTATTCAAAAAAAACGTATTTTCACAATAGACAAATTTTATTCATACCAGTAAGGACTAAAAAACTAAATAAATGATCAAACAGAATTCGGCGGAGAGAATCACTATTTACCTGAATACTAAGGAAGAGTGGCGGCTTTGGCTCCAAAACAATCATCGTATAGCGAAATCTATTTGGGTGATCTGCAATACAAAAAAGTCAAATTTACCAGTCATTAGCTGGACTGAACTTGTTGACGAAGCATTATGTTTTGGCTGGATTGATAGTACGAGGAGACCGATTGATGCGTATTCATTTATGCAGCTATTTAGCCAGAGAAAGCCAAAAAGTACCTGGTCTAAAATTAATAAGGAGAAAGTCCAGAAATTAATTAACAATAATTTGATGATGCCAGCAGGGCATGAGGTCATTAAAACTGCAAAAGAAAATGGCTCCTGGTCTATTTTGGATAGTGTGGAAGAATTAATTATTCCCACGGATCTTGACGAGGCATTTCAGGTTTATCAAGGTTCGAAAGATTATTTTCTTGGATTGAGTAAATCTGTCAAAAAAATGATGCTGCAGTGGATTGTTCTCGCCAAAAGACCGGATACCCGCAAAAGGCGCATTGATGAGATTGCAGCAAAAGCAGCAGAAAAAGACAGGCCTAAGCAATTTCAGTAAAAGGAAAGCTAGTTTTTTTATTTTATCCATTTCTTTCTTAAATAAGTCTATTTCCCGCCCATATCTTCTACTGCGGTTTCGAGGACAAATAAAGGGCTATCAGTCAGGTCTAAAATCTGGTCTTTATAATTTTTTGTCTAGTAACTGTTTGAATAAGGCTATTTCATTGGTAATTAATGTCAATCTTTCGAAATTCCTTCATTGTAAAACTGATTTTTCTTCGATTAGTACACAGATAATAAATGTTTAATATCAAGTCTTGTATTAGCATGGGGTTTACAAGGGGGTAACAGGGGTATAGCAGGGGTGTTACCCCTGTTATATCCCTGCTATACCCCTATAAGAATGGGGCTATTCCGGTTTTATATTGGGAGATGATATCAACATTGTGATAAGCTGAACTTAAAATCACAATTGTGGAGAGTACCGAAATTATTTGGATTTAATCGTTTGTGAAAAGAGTAGAAGTTGTTCGAACTACTAGATTTTACGAAACTGATTTCAATAAAAGCAGTAGGAGATAAGAAGTCGTCAATACCAATAAACCACCTTCTGAGTTTTTGGGGCAGAAGGTGGTTGGTATTCTTTTTCTCGGAGTTACTTGCCGATACAGAACTTTGAAAAGATATTATCCAATAAATCGTCTGTAGAGACACTGCCTGTAATTTCACCAAGATGATATAAGGCTTGACGAATATCCATGGCTAGAAAATCTGAAGTGACCGGATTGTCGATACCATATATAACACGTTCTAGCGAATCTGCCGTTTTTTGCAGCGCTTCCACGTGACGAATATTGGTCACCATGACATCATCCGTATTGAGATTTCCTAATTGTACCCGATTGATCAGTTCATCCTTCAATTCTTCGACACCGGTCTGTTGTTTTGCTGAAATATAAAGTGGATTGAGGACGTGATAAGCTGCTTTCTGCTCCTCAGAAAGTAGATCAGATTTATTAATAATGGTGACAAACGGAATGTGGAGGTTCTCAATTTCCGGTAATTGAGACTGTACTTCTTCAACTTTGTCCTGCGTTGGATCGAAAAGGTAAATAATCAATCGCGCCTGTTTCATCTTTTCGCGCGTACGTTCAACTCCTTTGGCTTCGATCACATCTGCGGTTTCCCGTATACCTGCAGTATCAATAAATCGAAATGTGACACCATGAATATTAATTTCATCCTCAATGGTGTCGCGGGTGGTTCCTGCAATGTCGGAAACAATAGCCCGTTCTTCGTTTAAGAAAGCGTTCAATAGGGTTGACTTTCCAACATTAGGTTTTCCCGCAATAACGACAGGGACACCATTTTTCAAGACATTCCCCTGTTCAAAAGATTGCACTAATTTTTGAACAATGACCTGTATTTTATTGATTAGATTTTTAAGTTGATCTCTGTTTGCAAATTCCACATCTTCTTCCGAAAAATCAAGCTCTAACTCAATAAGTGAAGCAAAGTGAATGAGATCTTCACGAAGGGATTTAAGCTGATTGGAAAAACCGCCCCGCATCTGCTGCATCGCCACTTGGTGGGAGGCTGCTGAATTGGATGCAATTAAATCGGCTACTGCTTCCGCCTGAGATAGATCCATTCCTCCGTTGAGGAAGGCACGTAAGGTAAATTCCCCCGGACGAGCAGCACGTGCTCCTTTTTTGATCAGTAAGCTAACAACTCTTTCGATAATGTATTTGGAGTTATGCGTTGATATTTCTACCGAATTTTCTCTGGTATAGGAGTTCGGGGCTACAAATAAAGAAACAAGTACTTCATCGATAATTTCTTCACCATCGCGTATGGTTCCAAAATGAATCGTATGAGATGCTTGTTGAAGCAGGTTCTTTCCTTTAAATATTTCGTTTGTAATTTTTATGGCATGCTGACCCGAAACGCGTATGACCGCAATTGCTCCATTTGTTCCGGAAGATGTCGCTAATGCAACAATGGTATCTTCAGTGATATATCCCGTATTTGACATGCTGCAAAGATACATTAAATTGAAGTAATGGATTCTATATATTGCGGGACAAATTAAATTCGGTGTGATCGATTAAACCTTTGTTCAAACATTGAAGTCATACCCATAGAAGCGCTTGTGAAAAACGAGATTAAAACACGAGCCGGACATGGTTGATTTTTAAATTTAAATTATACTGTTATGAGAAAGATGATATACTTCGCGTTGGCAATTGGCGGTTTGGTCTTCATGGCTCCCCAACAATCCTCAGCTCAACATCGTGGACATGAAAGAGAATGGAAACAGGACAAAGAGCGTAGAAAATATGAAGAGAAAAGGGATAAAGAATATAGAAAGTATCTAGAAAAACGCGAGAAAGAAGATCGTAAATATCATAAAGAAGTTGCAAAGTCCTATCGAAAAGGATACCGTCATGGGGCGCCGGCTTGGGCAAGTGCACATCGTTACGATAGTAGACACCATGTATACTTTAGAGACTATAAAACATTTTACGATCCATATAGAGGTGGTTATGTATATATGCGGAATGGTCGTTGGAATTTTTCAGCAAATGTACCTTCATTTATGCTGAATGTCAATTTGGGGGCAGCTAATATTCGCGTTGTTAAAGAAGTGCCGATCAGTAGACATCCGGAAGATTTTTACAACGACTACCGTTGGGATTAGAAAGAATTTATCTTGTTGTTTGAATAAAAAAGCCTCAATCTTTATGAAGATGAGGCTTTTATTTTTCTTTTAGTCTTCTTCGAAACTGACTTTATCGACTTCAAGTGATTTGATCCGTGCTAAAGATACGATCCTTAAATCAGTTAATTCTCTCAATCGCTTGCCACCTTCCTGAAAAGATTTTTCGATAATAAATCCCATGCCGAGCAATGATGCTCCTGATTGCTTGACCAAATCAAGCATGCCAAATGCGGCATTTCCATTCGCTAAAAAGTCATCTATGAAAAGAACATTGTCTCCAGGTGCAAGAAATTCTTTACTTACACAGATGTCGTAGGTTCTATTTTTAGTAAAAGAATGCACCTGGCTTACATACATAGCAGCCATAGTGGTGGGTTTTGCCTTCTTAACAAATACAACCGGAAGTTCCAGGAGATACCCAAGCATAATGGCCGGAGCAATACCACTAGCTTCAATCGTGATAATTTTATTAATTGGTAAGTCTGCAAAGCGACGCACAAATTCAACCGCAATAGATTTCATCAATACAGGATCCATTTGGTGATTGATGAAGTTGTCCACTTTAAGTATGCCGCCTTCAAGACTTTTACCGTCATGAAGGATTCTATCTTTTAATAATTTCATTTTTTACTCGTAATAATACTAAGCTGCAGTGTTAAAATTTTACTTTGTTGACAGTTAGTCAATTTCCATTTGATAGAGGTTGTTGAACTCCTCCTGATGGTGCTCGAGAATTACTTTCCGTTTCATTTTCAATGTCGGCGTTAATTCCCCATTCTCAATAGTAAATTCGTCTCTTAAAATAATTGGTTTTTTTATCTGCTCCCAGTTGCCGAAATGCTGGTTTGCACGACGTACCTCCTGATTGACTTTTTTAACAATTGCAGGGTCAGTCAGAAAATCATCCTTCGTCATAGTTGCAAGTTCAGGAGCGTCTGTTCTGGCCCAGTCTAACAAATGAGCATAGTTTGGAACAATAAAGGCAGAGGCAAATTTCATTCCGTCACCAATAACCATTGCCTGTTCAATAAATTTAGATTCAACGAGTTTCGTTTCAATCGGCTGAGGAATGACATACTTTCCACCGGAAATCTTGAACATTTCTTTTTTTCGGTCGATGATTTTCAAGAATTTCTCGTCTTCCCATTTGCCGATATCACCAGTATGCAGCCATCCATCGATAATGGTTTTATCCGTTTCGGCCTTATTTTTATAATATCCCATCATGACGTTAGGACCTTTAACCAGTATTTCGCCGTCTTCAGCTAGTTTTATTTCGACAAAACGGACGGGAAGTCCAACAGTTCCTATACGTATTCCTTTGATGTAGTGATTGACGGAAATTAATGGCGAGGCCTCGGTCATACCATATCCTTCATATAATGGGATACCAGCAGCTAGGAAAGCACGTGTTAATTTACTATGTAGGGAAGCCGATCCTGAAGCGACGGTGAGCAGTTCTCCGCCTAGTGCTTCGTACCATTTATTGAGTACAAGCTGTTTGGCCAGTTTCAATTTGACATTATAAGCAAAGCTCCTTTTCTTGGGATTGGGATCATATTCTTCTGCAATGGAAACTGCCCAGTCAAATACCTTTCTCTTGAAGCCGGTGAGATCATGGCCTGTCTTCATTATTTTCTCGTAGACTTTCTCAAGAATACGGGGGACAACGGTCATGATATGGGGTTTTACTTCTCTTAGATTATCGCCAATTTTATCAAAAGATTCTGCAATATAGATGGTAAAACCAAGGTACATATACGTATATAAGACCATGCGTTCGTAGGCATGACAAGGAGGGAGAAATGTTAGCCCTCGGTCGTATGCCTTACAGGGAGTGATTTCTGCGGCACCCAATACATTGGAAAATATATTATTATGCGAGAGCATAACACCCTTTGGTTTGCCCGTTGTTCCGGAAGTGTAAATCAATGTAGCTAGATCTTCAGGTTTAACCTGATCCCGTAGTAGTGTTAGTTTTTCGGATGAGCAATTTGAGCCTATCTCATTGAGTTCTTTCCAGCTGCGTGTTCCTTCCTGATCCGCGATGCAAAAAATGTACTTTAATGTATAGATTGAATCCGTTAAGTTCATTAGGCGGTCGTACAAGCTTTTATTGCTGACTATACAAACCCTGATTTCAGCATCATTAAATATATACTGGTAGTCTGTATCTGTAATATTAGGATAGATGGCAACCACCACTGCACCAATTTGCTGGATTGCAAAATCAATCAGATGCCATTCCATGCTACTGCCTGCAATGAGACCAACTTTTTCGCTGGGTTTTACACCGAGTTCAATCAAACCTTTGGAGAGATTGTCTACTTGCTCAAGAAAATCTGCTGTTTTGATGTAATTCCACTTGCCGTCTATTTTGTGTGCAAATATGTCAAGGTTGGGGTATTTGCCCATCTGTTGACGTGCAAGATCAAATAATCTAAGTTTTTCCTCCATTTCAAATGTATTCTTTTAAGCTCGCGGGGAGCACCCTTCCACTATGAACTCTGTTTTAAGGGAAAAGTTTGCAAACATAAATAATAGTTTTAAGAATTTTGGAATGATTTTGTAATTAGGTTGTTCCAAATGTATAGGTGGGAGTAAAGGATGCTTGAAATGTCTTTTTGTTTCTCAAATGTCCGGTATTTATTGTGAGGTGTTTGAGGAAAACTCTTTAGACAGATTGAATAGATATCTGCTGTCTATAAAAAAAGCTAGTCTTTATCGACTAGCTTTTCTTCTTTGTTTTTCTTTGATCAAAAGCCCGAGCTCTCGACCTGTCGCTCCGGCGACTGATGTATTTTCTTGTGCTCTACGGAAAAGGTACGGCATAACAGCTTTAACCGGTCCATAAGGCATGTATTTAGCTACATTGTAACCGTGTGCTGCTAAATTGAAGCTAAGGTTGTCAGACATCCCCAATAATTGGGCAAAGAAGATACGATCAGTGGATCTATCGATACCACGTCTGTCAATTTCTTTTGCCAATAGCATACTGCTATCCTCATTATGAGTACCTGCCATAAGTCCAAAGTTGTCCAAATGATCCAATATAAATTCAATGGCCTCATTGTAATCTCTATCGGAAGCTTCTTTATTCGGTTGGATCGGATCCGGATAACCTTTTTGAGCTGCACGGGCACGTTCTATTTCCATATATGCACCACGTACGATCTTAGCGCCCATGTGAAAACCTCTTACTTTCGCATATTCAAAATCAGCTTTCAAAGAAGCTAACTTATCACTGCGGTACAATTGGTATGTATTATATACAATCGGTTTTTCCATATTGTATTTTTCCATCATCTCGCGGGCAATGTCATCGATCGCATCTTGAATCCATGAATGCTCAGCATCGACTAATACTTTTACACCTGCAGCGTGACAGGCGTTGCAGATACGGTCTGTACGATCTAGCATACGTTGATACTCTGCCTGCTCACTTTCTGTTAGCGTCTCTTTGGCATTAACCTTCTCAAACAGTTCAAATCGACCCAAGCCTGTTGGTTTAAATACGGAGAATGGAATGTACTTGTTTTTGCTGGCAGCAACTACGGTACGCAGTACTTCGTTACAACAAGCGTCAAATGCACTTTCAGTTTCTTCTCCTTCAACAGAATAGTCCAATATTGTGCCTACACCGTTCTCTCCCAATTCATTGATGGCTGTTTCGCAACCCTCGATGGTCTCTCCTCCGCAGAAGTGTTTGAAGATTGTTTTACGGATGATGCCTTGGATAGGTAGTCCGATGTTCAGTGCAAAGTTGGTCATCGATGGACCTACCTTTGTCAAGAAGTTATTCGCTATTATTTTGAATAACCAATACGCTCTTTCCAAATCCTTATCACTTTTACTTTTAAAAGCAATCTCTGTATTATCAAAGGATAATGTCTTGGGCTCAGAATTCTCAATCATAATCTTTATTTGCAATAAGGCAAATGTAGCAATTTACTAAGCATTAAAACG
>JAIRVH010000066.1 GCA_031253985.1 Sphingobacterium sp. | reverse complement strand
GATCTCTCTTAATTTTGACATGAATTGGGGTGAAATACCAAAATAGTTAAAGCTTAAAGATAGTGATTTTGTTACAACTCTTCGACTGCTTTCTCAAGATTTTTGTACCATTCTTCACCGTAGGTGCGGATAAGTGGATCCTTTAAAAATTTGAACACAGGTACCTGTAATTCTTTACCAAATGAACAGGCATCTTTACAAATATGCCAACGGTCATAATGAAGGACGTCGAACTCGGGATAATGTGTGGTACGGATCGGGTAGAGGTGACAAGAAACAGGTTTGCGCCAATGTAGCTCACCAAGTTCGTAAGCTTTTTCGATTGCACATTTTGTGATGCCATTTTCCCAGGTCACATAGGCACATTCCTTGTTGCCATCGACGCAGGTTGTCGTGAGATCACCATCGACATCGACAACATACTTGCCTTGCTCTTCAATTGCTTCAATGCCCTTCTCGGTCATATAGGGTTTTACTTTAGGATAAATCTCCTCCAATACGGCCTTTTCACTTTCCAATAATGGGGCGCCCGAATCGCCTTCAATACAACAAATTCCTTTGCACTTTGATAAATTGCACACAAAGTCATTGTTGATGAGATCTTCGTGTACCAATACATTTCCTACTTCAATCATTCTAATTATTTTGAGTAGCTTGCTCTTTGTCCCAATTTGTATTTTAATCCACTGGCTTCGAGTAGTTCCAATGTTACCGAACCGATTAGAATATCTACATTGGCTTTGACCGGAATGCGGTTGCCATCATTGGTTACCCACAAATAAAGCTTGCTATTTTTTTTAAATATACGTCCCGGTTTAATCTCAGGACTGAATTTGAGGCATTCTAATGTGCCTAATTCTGTTTTTATTTTTTCTATTCCAATATATTGTATGCCTAAGGTGGCAATCTCATCATTCAAAAAATAAGTCAGCTTAAAAGACTCCCCGGGTTTTACCGTTGACAGATCCAGATTGCGGGCGAAATAGTAGGAAGAAAGCAAGTCGAAAGTCTGATCTACCTTCGAATTAAAAGTTCCTTTATTGCCTACAACAGTATTTGTCTCTTGGTTGAAGCGTACCTTATCATTACGTCTATACCCTCCTTCGCGGATATTCTCCGTGTAGTAATACGGTAGAAATGTTTTGCTGTTGATATACGAGTTGTATTCATTTCTTACCGTATATATTGCAAAGGCACCCGCTGTTTTGCCAGCGGCGTATAAATGAAAGGAAGGATTTCCCGCCCCATCCTTGGTATCTTCAACAGTTAATGTTCCCGTTGCGGCTGAAATAAAACCATAACGCAGTTTATATTTTAATTTCTCACCGCCTTTAAATGCTGATTCTTTTAAATGCGGTAAATCTTGAGCAAAAGCAGTACTTACTAAAACGGATAAGTAAAGGAGCAAAGTCGATATAAGTTTCATGTACGTAAGTTTACGAAATTTGTTTGAAAAAGAAATGTTAATTTCATTCAAATAAATTTAACTTTTGGTGTTAATGAAGTGCTCATGGCCTGTGACTTATGTTGACTTTTGACCAAGTTTATTTAGTCTGCGCCCGCTTAAACACAGGAACTGTAGAGCAGGGCTCACCGTACATAATACTTTTCGCTACCTTACTTAGTTTTACCGTAAACTGTACAAATGCCGACTCTGGAATGAAAGTATCACCGCAACCTTTTACAACCACACGTTGGTCCCGAAATTGTTCCATGTCAATCTGTTCTATTGCTGCAGCATACTGCATGCGCAATAACTCATCTGCATCGCCAAAAATAACTGTTGTGGCATAGGGTTCTAATTTGTTCGCTAATAACATATAAGCCCATGTCGGGACAATAGCATCGGCCGTACACGTAATGGCGACGTGTTTGCCAGTATATTGCGACCAGTCATGCGCCTTAATGAATTCGCGGAAGTCCTTTTCTTTCAGAATCAGGCCATGGAAGAGATTATCCTTAATATCATATAAGACATTGTCTGCTTTGGGATGGTAGTTGGCCAGGTCAACAGTGACTAGTCCACTTTGCGCAACTTTATTGACAATATTTGTTTGAATATCCATACTTACATCAAAAAAAAGCCGGACGATAATTCGTCCGGCTACAAATTTACTTAAAAATCTTCTAAAAGAATTTCACTCTATTGTCAATGATTTCAGCTTTGTCTTGCAATGCGCGGAAAATAGATCCCCAAGCGCGTTGTGCTTTTGCTGCAAGCATTTGTTTCTTTTGTCCGTTAATATCGGAAATAGCTGCTGGATTCGTAAAACCGTTTACTTGCACAACATATACGCCTGTATTACCTTCAATAGCTTTGGAAGGTTTGTTTGGCTGAAGACCAAATACAGTACCTACAACTAAATTTTCTAATGCTACACCAGGGATAACTGGATTTGCAAAGACAACGTTTTCAACATGAATAGCTGCTTTACCAACTTTTTGGGCAACTTGATCAATAGAGGAAGTCCCTGCTAAAGCTTTGTCAAATTTGTCTTTCAAGATTTTCGCTTTAACCATATTTCTTACGGCAGGTTCGATATCTTTCTTAACCGCATCCAAAGAAAGTGTTCCTTTAGGTTGGATGTTCACTAAGTTTGCTAGGATATAAGACGTTTCAGTTTCAAATACTTTATCCGAGACATCACCTTTTTTAGCTTCGAAAGCCCATTTGATTAAATCCCGTGGAGCTTCAGCGCCGTCTAGTACATTATCCATCGCCGTTACGCGTGATGCTGTTTTTGCTTCTAGACCGAGTTTTTTCGCTTCTTGCGCAAAGTTTTGTGCTGTAGCTGCCGATAAGAATGCCGTAGCCTTGCTGTGCGCGTTGTTCAACGTTTCTTTTCCACTGCTGATCACTTTATCAATGATGGCAACTTTCGCGTATTTTGAACTGCCTGTTTGTTTCTCAATTTTAATGATATGAACACCAAATTGTGATTTCACAACTTTGATATCGCCTGTTTTTCCTTCGAATACAGCTTTTTCAAATTCAGGAACCATGCGGCCTCTTGTGAAAGTACCTAGTTCACCACCATTTGTCTTGCTTTCAGGATCTTTGCTGAACTGAACTGCAAGAGCAGCAAAATTGTCTCCTTTTTGAATCAGACCTTTGATCGAATCTGCTTTTGCCAACGCTTTATCAACACCGCCTTCAGCAGCAGGGTCCAATAGGATATGAGATGCTTTTACAGAATCAGGACTGATAATCGTCGAAACAACTTTTGCAATTTCATACGCATTGTTGTTCAAGAATGGTCCCACGGTTGTTCCAGCCGCAACATTGAAGACAACAGAATCCAGCGAAGGACTCAACTGCCCCTTTTTCACATAAGTGAATGGAAATTTGTTGTCCGAGTTGATCGAAGCAAACAAGGAGTCATCTTTTGAAACAATTAAATCTTGTTTCAATTTATTGATCGTCTCTTTTACCGCCAAAGAATCTTTCGCAAGAGGTTTTGCATCCACAGTTACGTATTGAATTGCGCGCGTTTCCTCTTGTGTTTTGAACATGTTTTTATGTTCATTATAATATTCTTGGTAATCAGCATCCGTCAATTTAGCATCTGCGTCTTTAATGGAAGCATAGTCTAAAAGGATATATTTGAAGTTTGCTAATTTGTTGCGCTCCTGGTATTCTTCATTTGCTTCTAAAGAGGTTACATATACGCTATTGGAAAGCAATTCACCATATTTGCTGCTTAAACGTTCATCTTTTACACCCTCAAGTAACGCTTCCCATTGTTGAGCTACTTGTTGGTTGCCTGCTGTGTTAACTTGGCTGATAAAAGTACGCAACTGACCAGGGTCAAACTGTCCCGTTTGTGGGTTGGTAAATGCTTGGACGATCTGAGGTGAAGGATTTGGTCCTTGTACTAGATCATTTAATTCTTTGGCACCTACCGTCAATCCGATCTTTTCAATTTCTTTCTTCAAGATCTCTCTTGATAAGAATTGATTCCATACTTGTTGAACGGCGTATGTCCGCATTTGAGGGGTAACTGCACCACCCATCTGCTGTTTGAACATTTCTTCTGTTTGTTCAACTTGTTGACTGAACGCAGGATATTCAATTTCTGTTCCGTTGACTTCCCCTACACGATTTTGATGTCTCGCCCAAAAAGGAGCTCCTCCCCGAACGACATCGCCTAGTAAAAATGCTAAAATTGCGATAGCCATAGCTGCTGTCAAGATGACACCGGCTTTGTTACGCAAAAAGCCCATTAATCCCATAGTCTGCTTATTGTGTTTATATTGTGTAAATACTTGTATTTCGTTAATTTATGCATAGCATAGCAAAATGCGGTGCAAGATACAATTTTTATAAAAAAAAACGGAATATTTTCCTGAATGTAGCAAAACAA
>JAIRVH010000053.1 GCA_031253985.1 Sphingobacterium sp. | reverse complement strand
AGTATCATCGGAAAGCCAAATGCTGGTAAGTCCACCCTAATGAACGCTTTAGTGGGTGAAAAAATGTCTATCATTACACCCAAAGCGCAAACGACAAGACACCGCATTATCGGTATTGTTAACGATGAAGACCATCAAATTGTGTTTTCGGACACACCTGGTGTTATCAAACCAAACTATTCTTTGCAAGAATCAATGATGAATTTTGTCCAAGGATCGCTGATCGATGCAGACATTATTTTATTTGTGACAGATATCCACGAAAAATACGATGAGAACGATGTGCTGGAAAAATTGCGCAAAACCAACTCGCCTGTTGCCGTCCTTATCAACAAAATCGACAAATCTTCGGAAGAAGAGGTTAAGGCAAAGATTGAATTCTGGCAGGAAAAATTAAATCCTGATACTATTTTTGCCATTTCAGCAAAATTGAATCATAATGTCGCCGCTGTGATGCAATACATTAAGGACAAACTGCCAATTCACGAAGCTTATTATGAAAAAGATGAGTTAACGGATAAATCCATGCGCTTCTTCGTCTCTGAAATGATCCGTGAAAAAGTATTCAAACTATACGACAAGGAGATTCCTTACAGTACAGAAGTAATCGTGACCTCTTACAAAGAGGAAGCAAATATCACCCGTATTGCTGCCGAAATTATTGTTGAGCGCGACTCTCAAAAAAATATTATCATTGGAAAAGCAGGCGCCATGATCAAAAAAGTAGGCACCTATGCACGCCAGGATATTGAAGAGTTTATCGACGGAAAAGTATTCCTCGAACTTTTTGTTAAGGTAATTCCTGACTGGAGAAGTAAAAAGAACTACCTTAAACGTTTCGGGTACGACGATTAATCCGCATTGAATAGTTCGTACGGAGATCTTTTTATACCGACCTCCCCTGCAGGAATTGTTCTTCTTGTAAATTTTTATTTTGCAAAATATTCACGAAGTGCTTTAATCTGTTTCAGGTTAAGCACTTTTTTTAGGTCTTCATCTGAAGCTTCCTTCACTTTTTTCACTGATTTAAATTCAGTCAATACTTTCTCCACCGTTGTTTTTCCTATACCCGGAACGTTTTCCAGCTCCGAAACGAAGGTTTTCCGGCTCCGTTGATTCCTGTGGAAGGTTATTCCGAAGCGGTGTGCCTCATCCCGAAGATGTTGAATGACCTTTAAGGTCTCTGATTTTTTATCCAAGTAAAGCGGATATTGATCCCCCGGATAGAAAAGTTCCTCCAGTCTTTTAGCAATACCGATCACGGTCACTCTCCGCTCTATGCCCAACAAGCGAAGACTCTTCAGAGCCGCTCCCAATTGCCCTTTTCCACCGTCAATAATGATCAATTGTGGCAAAGGCTGATCTTCATCCAATAATCGTCTGTAGCGTCTAAAAACAGCTTCCTCCATCGTGGCAAAATCGTTGGGTCCCTCCACCGTTTTCACATTAAAATGCCGATAATCCTTCTTTGAAGGTTTAGCATCCTTAAAGACAACAATAGCCGATACCGGATAATTCCCCTGAATATTCGAGTTATCGAAACATTCAATATGCTGTGGAAGCACATTCATGCGAAGGTCCTTTTGCATCTGCTTTAAGATACGCTCCGTCCGGATATCAGGATTAAGCTTTTCATACTGCAACAACCGCTCTTTTCTGAAAAATGCCACATTCTTTTGAGAAAGTTCAAGCAGCTTTTTCCTCTCTCCCAATTTCGGGATCGTAAATCGGATCCTTTCATTTTCCTCAATATCTAATTCGAAAGGGACAATAATTTCTCGCGAAAGGCTTTTGAAACGTTCGCGAATCTCTGGTATTGCCAAGGCTAGAAGCTCCTGTTCGCTCTCATCCAAACGTCGTTTCATTTCGAGTGTCTGTGTCTGAATAATGACACCATTCATGACCTTCAGGTAATTGACGAAAGCATAGCCCTCATCCGAAGCAATACTAAACACATCCACATTTGTAATGGATGAGTTGACCACGGTAGATTTGCTCTGATAATTATCCAGTTTATCCAGCTTCGCTTTAATTAGCTGCGCTCTTTCAAAATCCAACGCTGTAGCTGCCGCAGCAATACTTTCCTTTAAGCGATTGGTCACCACAGCAATCTTTCCGTTCAAAATATCCTTGATATCGCTTAGATTCTGATCGTAATCTTCTTCGGACTGATAGCCCTCACAAGGGCCCTTACAGTTTCCAATCTGATATTCAAGACAAATCTTAAACTTGCCTTTTCGTATATTGTCCTGTGTTAGCGCCAAATTGCAGGTACGAAGTGGGAACAATTCGCGGATCAGATCCAATACAATATGCATCATGCCCACGGAAGGATAAGGTCCATAATAGCGGGACCCATCTTTTATATATTGTCTGGTCCAAAAAACCCGTGGAAAAGGTTCATTTTTAATAACAATCCATGGATAGGTCTTATCGTCCTTTAAAAGAACATTATACTTAGGTTTGTGTTTCTTTATCAAGGAATTTTCAAGCAACCAAGCATCAATCTCCGTATCAACTATAGTAAACGATATTCGGTTAATCTTCCGAACTAATACACGGGTTTTGCCATTCAGCTGATTTTCATTGACGAAATAAGACCCCACCCGATTACGCAGATCTTTCGCCTTACCGATATAGATCAGCTCGTTATTTTTATCAAAATACTGATAGACACCCGGTCGATGTGGTATCTTTTTTAATTCCTCTCTATAATTAAATACGTCCATTACGTTCCAATATCAAACATTTTCAGCAAAAAAGCCAGACAACAAATCTCGAAAAAATTTATTGCCTGGCCCAATGGTATCTATTAAAATAACTTAGAAACCTAAGCGATCATCTTTTAGTTTAGTCGCATCTTTACTGCTTGAATCCGTAGATCCATCTTCCACATCAGAGCCGCCACCGCCCCAATACTGATTACAGTCAATGACACGGGTAAGCCCACCCTGAGGTTGCTCAAAATCACCCTTGGTATACTTTAGATTTGAATCTTTATACACTTTTTGCATGTAGTAAGCAAATACGGGCATCGCTGCTGCAGCCCCCTGTCCGTATTCCATCCTGTCGAAACTAATGCCGCGATCTTCTGCACCGGTCCAAACTCCTGTAACCAGTTCTGGTGTGATACCGATAAACCAGGCATCGGAGTTATCATTGGTTGTACCTGTTTTACCCCCTATCGGATTGTTCAATTTATACATCCACTGAATACGTCTAGCTGTACCTTGTGAGACAACCTTTTTCAACATATCAACAATAATGTAAGCCGATTCACTGTTTAGCGCTTTTACGACCTTTGGTGCTTTATCATAGATCGGTGTACCGTTTTTATCTTCAATCCGCAGAATCGCTGTCGGCTCAATCCAAGTTCCTTGATTCACAAAGGCCGAATAGGCACCCACCATATCAAAAACAGATGCTTCATAAGCCCCTAATGAGATCGAAGGATAATTAGGCACATCACTTGTTATGCCCATCCGTTTTGTCAATGCCGCTACTTCCGCAGCACCCACTTCATGTACCAGATATGCAGTCGCATAGTTTTGCGAATAAGCCAATGCTTTCGCTAAAGTAATAGGGTTTCCACCTTGCGCATTTCCTCTTGGTGTCCATCCATTATAAGTCTGCTGATAATTGGGAATACTGTAACATGGTGAATAGCCATTGTCAATCGCCACCGCGTAAGTAAATGGTTTCGCCGTTGACCCGACTTGACGCGTACCCATTTTTACCTGATCATATTTGAAGTGGTCAAAGTCAATTCCTCCCACCCAAGCTTTGATATGTCCGGTCTTCGGTTCCATAGACATCATTGCATTGCGCAACATAAGCTTATTGTACTTAATGGAATCCATTGGCGTCATCATCGTATCAACACTTCCCTTCCATGTAAATATATTCATCGGAACCTTGACATTGAAGGCCTTTTTGATCTCGTCTTCATTCAAGCCTTCTTCTTTCAAGATACGGTAACGATCCGAGCGTTTCATTCCACTAATGAGCAGTTTCGCTTTATCGCCTTTAAAAGGATCTCTATTTTTCCATTGCGCAGCAAATTTAGACTGCAATTGCTTCATCCACTCTTTCTGCGAATCCTCTGCATATTGTTGCATAGACATATTGATCGTCGTATAGATTTTCAATCCATCACGATCGAGGTCATATGGAGTGCCATCTGGTTTGGTGATGGACAATTTTGCAAATTCTTTCTTGATTTCATCCTTCAGTACAGCTCTAAAATATGGCGCCAAACCCTCACCGTAATTTGCGATCTTAAGTTCTAAACCAAGTGGTTTTTCTTTCGCTTTTGTAGCCTCCTCAGCCGAAATAAAATTTGCGGCAACCATATTGTTCAACACCGTATTACGGCGAGTACGTGATTTTTCGGGATACCGCACCGGAGAATAGGCTCCTGGACCTTTAAGCATTCCCACCAAAAGGGCCGCTTGGTCTGCTGTCAGTTTATCCGGAGTCGTATTGAAATAAGTCCGCGCAGCGGATTTGATTCCGTAGGTATTATAGGCACCAAAGTCTACCGTGTTAAAATACATGGTAATAATCTCATCTTTGGTATAATTTCTTTCCAAACGAACCGCTGTAATCCATTCCTGAAATTTTTGGATAACACGCTTTAGAAAATTCTTTTGCCGTCCATCCGAAAATAGATTAAGTGCCAGCTGTTGTGTAATGGTACTTCCCCCCTGTTTATTACCAGTCAAGGTGTGAAAGATAACGGTAAATGTACGCGAGTAGTCTATCCCGGAGTGATCATAGAAACGTTTATCCTCGGTCGATACCAAGGCTTTAACTAAATAAGGAGACAACTCACTATACTTTACATTGGAACGATTTTGAACATAATAGGTTCCCAATACTTTATGGTCCTCCGTAATAACTTCAGAAGCTAAATTGCTTTTAGGATTTTCCAAATCACTGAAGGAGGGTAATTTTCCAAATACGCCAAGACGTATACTCAATATAAAGAGGAAACCTATGGCGACAATCCCGACGATAATTTTCCAAAAATTGAACGTATACCGCTTAACATCAGCCTCAGTAAGTTGATTTTTTTTTGATACTCGTTTCATCTATTTACTAAATTTCAGACGTAAATATTATTCATTTTAAAGACCGCAATACATAGCCCATTTTTCCATCTGCAGTTGTGTTTTGCAAACTTGGATACTGCATTATTTTGATCTTTAAAGACTTCAATTAAGACATTAATGCTCACTCTATCAGATAGTGTGCCAAGAATCCCTACTTTGGCAAAGGTATTACTAATTGGGCCAAAAGCAAGAATTTAAACGTGAAAATATTGAGGCGAACTACGCGCGTTCAATCAAGCAAACCGCATAAGCAACCACCCCTTCCTGACGACCGATAAACCCCATCGTTTCATTTGTTGTTGCTTTAATAGAGATGTCGTCGATATCCAAACCCGTTGCTTCAGCCAGTTTAACTTTCATTTGTGGGATATACGGTTTTATCTTCGGTGCTTCCAGACACAGCATCGCATCAATATTGCCAAGTGTATATCCTTTGGCTGCAATCAGTGCCATACAATCTTTCAGCAACAACAAACTGCTGATACCTTTCCAACGCATATCTGTATTTGGAAAGTGGTAGCCAATATCTTCTAAATTGGCTGCGCCCAAAACGGCATCACATATTGCATGCACCAATACATCGGCATCAGAATGCCCAAAGGCCCCAGCATGGTGCTCCAATTGCACTCCACCAACAATAAATGGATGACCTTCTTTCATCTGATGGACATCAAATCCAAATCCTACCTTAATTTTCATTACACGAATTACAACTATGGTGTCTGTTCATATCCTATAAACATGCCCAAACACGCGATTTATATACAATAAAATTCAGCCAATGTATGTTCTTTGATAACCTAGCATAAGTATAGGTCAAACCCAATTCATCTTCGCGGAGATCCTCTGGTATGAACATCTAAAAACAATGACAGATTACTGCGAAGATAACAATTCGCAGCTATATTTACCGCGACAAAAGGTTTCTAGCAGGTAGCGCAACGCAAATCATTGAAATAACGGTTCGACCGGATGAAAAAAGAGACGCATAAAAAAAGGCTATCCTTGAGAATAGCCTTCTTTATATTATTGTCTGTTTGTTTTTCGAAACGCTTCGAAAAGTAAAGCTTAAGCTTCTACTTCTTCGGGCGCAAACTGATCATATACTTCTCCAAAAGCATCGTAGTCCTGATCGCCATTTGGCTCAAAAACCTGAATATCTTTGGATCGTGCAAAATCAACTATTTCAGCATTGACATTTTCGTCAGCGACAACCACCATATCGGTAAAATGCAAAGCACCTTTATAGATCGCCTCATAGCTGCCATCACCGTACACCTGCGCATCTGCAGCTTTAAAGGAACCTTCTGGCGCCATTTCTGCATACTTAGCTCCTAATGTACCTTTAAATTCTTCGTTGAACAAAGAGTACATCACTTTTGCATCCTTGAATGTAGGATCGTCTTTATACGTTGTCTTCACGTAAGCCGGTACCAAAGCAGAGAACCATCCATGACAGTGCACTACATCAGGGGACCAACCTAATTTCTTCACAGTTTCCAACGCTCCTTTACAGAAGAACACCGAACGCTCATTATTGTCTGCAAAGAATTCGCCATGCTCATCACTAAAAACTTTTTTACGCTGAAAGTAGTCTTCATTATCCAAGAAATACACCTGCATACGGGCCGCAGGTAATGAAGCAACTTTAATAATTAGCGGATTATCATTATTATCCACAACGATGTTCAAGCCTGAAAGACGAATAACCTCATGTAATCTATTTCGACGCTCATTGATATTCCCAAAACGCGGCATTAAGATCCGGATCTCAAAACCCTTTTCTTGCATCGCTTGCGGAAGTTGACGTGTAATTTCAGAAATTTTAGTTAATTCGAGGAAAGGCGACATCTCGTGAGTAATAAACAATATCTTCGTTTTTGCCATCTCCAGTTATTTTTATTTATTATTTTCGAACAGTAAAATCGGTCTACAAAGGTACAAAAAAAATACTTACTATGCAATTTACTATTAATCATCGTTTTATATTCCCAAAATATTATGCACCTTTGCCAACAAAAAACTAAATAGCAAAGTGGAAATTTTCAAAACGAAAGCATCTCTCCAAGCATACCTGCAAGAAGCCCGATCAACAGGTCAAAAAATCGCCCTAATCCCTACGATGGGCGCCTTACATGAAGGACATTTATCCTTATTAAATTATGCAAAACCAATCAGTGATATTCGTGTTTGCAGCATTTTTGTTAACCCCACACAATTTAACGATCCAAAAGATCTCGAAAAATATCCACGGCCCATCGAAAACGACATCAGATTACTGGAATCCGTCGATTGCGACATCCTTTTCTTACCAAGCGTTGATGAGATGTACCCCGATAAAAATGAGGTCTGGCATCTCGATCTTGGCGAACTGGACCAAATCTGGGAAGGTGAAAAACGCCCCGGGCATTTCCAAGGTGTCACACAGGTGGTCTATAAATTATTTACATTGGTACAACCGGATATTGCTTGTTTCGGGCAAAAAGATTTTCAGCAGGTCATGGTTATCAAACGCATGATAGCCATGAAGGATCTCCCGATTCAATTGGCAATATGTCCTATTATTAGAGATCGAGATGGCCTGGCACTGAGCTCTAGAAACGCGCGCTTAAGCGAAGCTGGAAAAAGAACAGCTCTGGCACTCTCCCGTTCGCTACAATACGTAAAAGATCATATACATGACCCTATCCTGCTAAAGGATATAAAAGACAAAGCCCTGCAGATTTTAACAGACACTGATGGACTTAGCGTTGAATACTTTGCAATCTGTGAAAGTTCTTCTTTAAAAGAAGTCAATCACATCGATTTCAGCAAGCAGCATGTCGCACTTGTCACTGCCTGGGTCGAGGGAGTCCGTTTGATTGATAATATGATTCTGAATAATTTGTCAAATTAATTGACAAATCTTTCAAATTCAGCAGAAAGCCCTACCTTTGCGCCATGGTAATAGAAGTAATGAAATCCAAGATTCACCGCGTTAAAGTCACACAAGCGGAATTGAATTATGTGGGTAGTATCACAATAGATGAAGATTTGAT
>JAIRVH010000086.1 GCA_031253985.1 Sphingobacterium sp. | reverse complement strand
TTAACTTCTTCTGCATTGGTGTTGATTATGACACCTGGACTTGCCTTTTTTTATGGCGGTATGGTTAGCAAGAAGAATGTAATCTCAACGATGATGCAAAGCTTTATATGTATGTGTTTGATGACAATCCTCTGGGTCATTGTTGGTTTTAGCTTGGCTTTCGGCGATGATATCGGCGGTATTGTTGGTGATCCGCGTACATTTTTTATGATGAAAGGTACATTGGGGAATGTTGCGTGGGGTGCGCTTCCCACTATACCTTTGGTTTTATTTGCCATGTTTCAGCTTAAGTTTGCAATTATAACACCAGCGCTAATAACCGGTGCTTTTGCAGAGCGTATCCGATTCAATTCATTTATGTTGTTTATTATTCTGTTCAGCATTTTTATTTATATGCCACTGGCACATGCAACTTGGCACCCTGAAGGGATATTGGCAAAGTTTGGTGTACTGGATTTTGCTGGTGGTACCGTTGTACACATGTCGGCAGGTTGGGCGGCTTTGGCGGCAGCGATCTATTTAAAAGGGCGTAAAACACAGATTCATAATCCCGCTCGTATAAGCTATGTGATATTGGGTACTGCACTTTTGTGGTTTGGCTGGTTTGGATTTAACGCTGGTTCTGCCGGCGGTGCAAATTCTTTGGCAGCTTACGCTTTTGCGACCACGACTACAGCTTCAGCCATGGCCGCTATGGCTTGGATATTTGTAGATATCATACGCGGAAAGAAACCTTCGGCAATGGGGGCATGTATCGGTGCCGTTGTTGGTTTGGTGGCGATTACACCAGCAGCTGGTTTTGTTAGTATTCCACATGCGATGATCATTGGTTTGGTTGGTGCTTTGGTGAGTAATTTAGTTGTATACCTGAGAAGTAAAACAAGTATCGATGACACTTTGGATGTATTTCCTTGTCATGGCGTAGGTGGTATGGTTGGTATGGTGCTTACTGGTGTATTTGCCCATCATAACATTAACCCTGTTGTTGCGGACAATGGTCTATTTTTCGGCGAAACAAAGTTGTTCTTTGTGCACATGGTCGCCTTATTTGCGGTATCATTTTTCGCCTTTGTGGGTTCATTGGTTCTCTTGAAGATCACGGATCTTATCGCACCATTGCGTGTTGAAGAAACGGATGAAGAGCTTGGTTTGGATGTCTCGCAGCATGCAGAAGCGCTGTAAACGAGTCGCGGCATAAGGCATAACATATCCCAAACAATCTACTGTTTAGCGGTACATTGTTTGGGATATTTTTTGCACTTTTGTCAGGCCTAGTAGGAGAGTGTGTATGCTTATCCGCTACACATTTGCTTCTACGCCCTTAAAAAAGAGATTTTCATGAATACGGAGACTAAAGATATCTTGCGAGCTGATTTCGAAAAAATGATGCGCTATTGCTTACAGAAAAATGGTGATTTTGGATTTAACATGTTTGGTGAATACGCTGTTTCTGTGTTGAATTTCTATGTTGGAAGCGGAATCCTGTCCCTCGATCAAAAACGCGAAGCAGCCCTTTTCTTGGCAAACCTGTATAATGCGGGTATCAGAAACGCTATCAGTCCGGAGGATCTTGAAGAGATAGCTGATGTGCTGAAGCAGGATGCAACATTAAATTATCAACTACTAGCGCCGATTTTCGATTAATGTTTGGTCCAGACAAGATCGCCGGTCTCATAACCGCATTGGAGTGCATAGGTTAAAAATTCATTTCTGATTTTATCTGGGATCTCCGTTTCGCGGCCCAAAATCCACATATAGTCGAGGTTGTCACCAAAAACGAGTGCATATTTATAATCCGGCGTTATTTTCACAACATTATAACCACTATAAAATGGTCCAAAAAATGAGACTTTAAGTGCGCCTTCATGCGGACCATTGACAAATTTGGCTTTTCCGATAGATTGTTTCCATCGTTCCTTTTCTTCTGAATAGCCCTGGTTATTGACGCGTATCGTACCATTTTTATTTTTGCTGTATTCGGCAGAGACCTGACTTAATCCTCTTTCCCAATGGAAATCGAGTCGGGCGATCTCATACCATTTTCCAAGATACTTATCTAAATCAAAAGGATCCACGACATCCGGACGGGAGATAACAGGCTTCAAAGCGTTGTAGGCTACCGTTCCAATTGCAGCCGCAGCCAAAAGTAAGAGTGATTTTTTTTTATCTAAGTTCATCTTTCGAATTTGTTTGTTAGTAAAACAACAATTTTGATACCAATAAGGTTTAGACATACCGAGCTATTTTGTTAATTTTGCTGACTTAAAAGTTGTATCCGTGTATTCAAGGGAAGAAATAAAGCAATTAAAACAGGTGTTCTGGACGAAGTTTGGTCAGTTTATGGCTTTACATTTATCTGCAGACGGTGAGAAGGCCAATTGGATTAATTACAAAACAGGTATAAAGCATTTATTCTTCAAAATGGATGCAGATAAAAAAGTAGCCAAGATTGCGATACAATGGTCTCAGTCCGATGCAGGTATCCGAGCTTTAATGGCCGAACAATTTCTTCAATATAAGGCTTTATTACATGATCTTTTGGGTGAAGAATGGATTTGGGATATGGACGGCAGGGATGACTATGGGAAGCCTGTTTGTCAGATATATGCAAGTCTGGATGGTTATAGTGTTTTTAAAGAAGAAGATTGGCCTGAGCTGATCTCTTTTTTCAAGCCACGGATGATTGCGCTGGATGAGTTTTGGTCCTCCGCAAAATATGCTTTCGATATTTTCAAATAATTAAAATTCAATATATACTAAGATGGACTATTACAAGTTTGAATAGGCATTTACAACCACTTCTGTGGAGTCGAATGCATTAGCATGTAAGAGTCTTATTATCATTTAAAACGACAATCTAATGAAAAAAATGATTAAGGGTTTGCTGGCGATGGCATTGTGTTTTCAGCTTTCATCGGTATTTGCATGGGGAACCATAGGTCATCGTGTAGTCGCTGAAATTGCGGAACGTCATTTGACCAGAAAGGCTAAGAAGAATATTGGAAAAATCATTGGACAGCAAAAGCTGGCATACTGGGCCAATTGGGGTGATTTTATCAAGTCAGACCCTAATCCTGAGTTTAAAAAGCTGGGTAATTCACATTTTATAAATTTAAATTCAAATTTACCTTGGGCTGAATTTCAACTGGGGCTGGAAAACTCGGCTGATGAGAATTTATATAAGACGGCGATTCGTATCGAAAAGTCGTTTGCAGATAAGACGGTTCCGATGGATCAACAAAAACAAAATCTGTATTTCCTGATCCATATTTTGGGCGATGCGCATCAACCCATGCACGTTAGCCGTGCCGAAGATCAGGGTGGAAATAAGATTGAAGTGAGTTGGTTTGGAAAGAAATCCAATATTCACCGTGTATGGGATAGTGATCTTGTGGATAATGAAAAGTATAGCTATACAGAGTATGCAACTGTTCTGGATGTAAATAATAAGCAAGAGAATGCGCAGCTGGCTGCAGGGGAGCTTTCCAATTGGTTGTACGAATCGAATCAATTGGCTGAAAAGATTTATGCCGACGTCGCCAATAATGCCAACTTGTCTTATTCATATGTCTACCAAAATAAAGATATCATGGAGCAATGCATGCTGAAAGGTGGTTTGCGTCTGGCGAAAGTACTGAACCGGATCTTCGGATAACCTAGGTCAGCTAAAGCATTTTTAGAAAGGGGCTGTCCAAAAAGGTTGGATAGTCCCTTTTTTCTATATATTTTAACATATACTCATACAGGAACTTTTCAAATATCCAATTCTCAAAGAGTTTTTTACTTTTTGGACATCCTCTTTTTTATCCTATTCTTCCGTAGTGATCTTCCCGATTTTATGCTTAGCTTTAAACAATGTCGTCAGATTATTTGTTTGCCCAGTATAAAATTGATTTCAATGACTATTCCGCAATTATTTAAAAAAATTGTTCCCTTTGCCAAGCCCTACCGTAGACTGATTATTTATACCCTGCTATTGACCGTAGTTGGTTCCTTTGCCGCGCAGATCAACGCTTTTATCTTGCGTTATACCGTAGACCAGATTAATGTGCTGATGGTTGCCAAAGAACCCTTGTCCAAAGGCATGTATCTCGTTGGTATGATCAGTATCGTCTTGTTAGCGAAGGAGATTATTTATGCTTTGGTTCAGTTTGGGCAGAAGTTTTATGGTGAAAAACTCCGGATCTATATTGCCCGTGACTTCTCTCAGTCGATTGTTGACCGTATCTTAACCTATAGGCTGGCTTTCTATACCTCAGCAGATAATGAAAGCGGAAAATTGGCTACCCGGATTGATGCAGGAATTAGTTCATTGACGCGGTTGGTACAGAATTTTTTTATTGATATTCTTCCTTTGTTTGCGAACGCAATCATTGCGCTCATCTGTATGTTCTACGCAAATGTATACGTAGGTTTGGTCGGCGTAGCTGTGATTCCTTTGTATCTCTATATCGGTCAAGCTCAGGCGTCAAAATTAACAGGTTTCCGGAGACAGATGCGCAATTATCGGGAATCAAAAAATAACCGGATTATTAGTTTGATCGATTCAATTTTGGTTATCAAATCTTTTGTCCGTGAGCCGGAAGAGGCCAGGCGCCATGAGAAGATCCAATATGAAATGACCGAAAATCAGATGGCAACCCGTAAAACAAGTTTCCTGTATGATAGTATTAAAAATTTTGTCGAACAGATAGCTGTCGTCATTATCATCGTTTTAACGGCCTATCTGGTGCTTTCTGGTCAGATTACTATTGGCGCCATTATGTTTCATATCATGTTATTCAATAACGTCTCGGCGCCCATACGCCAGCTTCATCGTATATACGATGAAGTAAATGATGCTTTGATTTATTCTGAATCCTTTTTTGAGATTTTGGAATCCGATGAGCAGATTGAATCCAAAGGTAATTATAAGCCTGCTCACATACGCGGAGATTTGGAATTGAGACATGTATCTTTTGAATATCCCAATGGGACAGTTGCCTTGAAGGATGTGAGCTTTGCTATTAAACCCAATGAAATAACGGCTTTGGTTGGTTTGAGTGGTGCGGGAAAAAGTACGATTATCAATTTACTGGACAAGTTTTACGAACCTAGCCATGGGCAGATTTTTTTGGATGGCGTAGATCTGGCCAGTTACGATACGGCTTTTCTCCGTCAGCATATCGGAATGGTGCTGCAGCGCAACCATATTTTTAAAGGAACTATTTTTGAGAATATCGAATATGGTAAAATGGGCAGCTCGTGGGAAGAGGTTATCGAGGCGGCAAAAAAAGCTTACATTCACGAACAGATCATGGAGCTTCCTAAAGGGTATGATGCTGATGCCCAGTCGTTGTCCGGTGGGCAACAGCAGCGGATCGCAATCGCACGCTTATTTTTGAAAAATCCTCCTATTATCTTTCTCGATGAGCCTACAGCTAATCTGGATGCCATTGCTACCGAACAGATCAAAAATAGCTTAGATGCGATCAAAAAAGATCGTACGGTCATCATCGTTTCTCATAGCATATCTCAGATCATTGATTCCAATGCGATTGTGGTGATGGAAAAAGGTCGTGTTGTAGAAAAAGGTCAGCACGAAGATCTTTATGCAAATAAAGGTACCTATTACGACATTTTTTCTGCCATGGCCAATAGTTTGAATTTAAATAAAATAAGCAGGACATTGCAATCCGATGAGCGATGAATAGAAAGGTTAGCTTGATCGGCTATGCAGTATCATCCCGATGACCACCATGAGAATACCGAGGCAAGAATACATTGTTGGAAGCGCGGCATGCAGGATAAGGATTTCACCGATTAATGTAAAAATAACTTCCATAGCCTGCGTTGCTTCGACTGCGGCAAGGGCCTTATGGTCATGATGGACCAGGTCGGTAGCTGTGAAAAATAGCAGTGTTGCTATTACCCCCGAACATAAAGCAACTAGGAAGGTCTGGAAGAGCTGACTATCTGTAGGCAGTCCATTTTCGGCATATCCGAATAGACTAAGCACAATCCAAAATGGCATGCTGCATAGTGTCATTCCCAAGGTACGCTGAAAAGCATCCAGTTTATTGCCCGAAATTTTCATCATTTTACGGTTGCCTAAGGGATAGGCAACTGCGCCGATTAATACGGGGATGGTTCCTAATAACATGGCCTTCAGGGAAGTCGATCGAGCTTCGGAGATCTGCATGAGCAGGATGCCGCAAAAAATAATAACGGAAAAGAGGAGAGAGGCTTTTGACAAGCCTTTTCGATGGCCTTTTTTCTCGAGCAGGGGCCCAATAAACATCCCGGCAATAATGGTGAATTCGAAGGTACTCGCAACCAGCCAGGATGGTCCATAATTTGCGCCATACGTGAGTGTCGCATAGAATACACCAAATCCGATGGTACTCCACAATAGCCATTGAAGCAGATTGGATTTAATTTCTTTGAGTAAACTGACGAGATTTCCTCGGATAGCAACAATAAGGACCAAGATTGGAAGCATCCAGATAAAACGTAAAGAGGCTGTCCATTGCCAGCTTCCACCCGATACCGCCATGATGCGATTGAGTACAAAAGTGCTGGCAAAAAATAAAGCGGCTAAAGTTCCGAGGAGGAGTGCATTATTTTTATTCTTTTTTATTGTAAATTGGACTGGCATAAAGAAGATGAATAGGATGTAAACTTCACTTTGTGAAAGTAAGCAAATGCCCGTTCAATTGAAAATGAAACAAAAACTAATTGATTTTTATCACGATTTTCTCATTTAAAATTCCTTATTTTGCCTAATCAATAAAACAAGTAGTAAGAAAATTAATCAAGATGATTATACAACCAAGAACTAGAGGTTTTATTTGTTTAACCTCGCATCCACAAGGGGCTGCGCAAAACATTAAAAATCAAATTGAATACGTGAAATCCAAAGGTGAGATCGCGAATGGTCCGAAGAAAGTATTGGTGATCGGTGCTTCTACAGGATTTGGTATTGCATCTCGGATTTCTGCAGCATTTGGTTCTGGAGCTGCTACAATCGGTGTATTTTTTGAAAAACCTGCAGCAGAAGGCAAGCCGGGAACTGCGGGCTGGTACAACTCCGCAGCTTTTGAAAAAGAAGCGCATGAAGCGGGATTATATGCCAAAAGTATTAATGGTGATGCGTTTTCAGACGAAGTGAAAAAACAAACCATAGAGCTTATTAAAAAAGATTTGGGACAGGTTGATTTAGTGGTTTATAGTTTGGCCTCACCGCGCCGTACGCATCCAAAGACTGGCGTGGCACACGCTTCTGTTTTGAAACCAATACACGAACCGTTTACCAATAAAACTGTAGATTTTCATACCGGTGTAATTTCAGATATTACTATTCAGCCGGTAGAAAATGAAGAGGATATTGCCAATACGGTAGCTGTAATGGGTGGAGAGGATTGGAAATTTTGGATCGAAGATCTGAAAGCTGCTGGTGTATTGGCCGATGGCGCTAAAACAGTTGCTTATTCTTATATAGGCCCTGAGCTTACTTATCCGATTTATCGTAATGGTACTATTGGTCGTGCTAAAGATGATTTAGAAGGAACGGTGCCTGCGATAAACGCTATTTTGAGCGATATTCATGGTGTATCTTATGTATCTGTTAATAAAGCCTTGGTTACACAATCAAGTTCTGCTATTCCTGTGGTTCCTTTATACATTTCTTTATTGTATAAAGTAATGAAAGAGAAAGGAATTCATGAAGGTACAATTGAGCAGATGCAACGTTTGTTTGCTGAGCGTCTTTATACAGCCGACGGAAAGGTATTGCTTGACGATAAAGGCCGTATCCGCGTGGACGATTTAGAAATGCGTGAAGATGTTCAAGCTGAAGTTGCGGCGTTGTGGGAAAAAGCGACAACCGAAAACTTAGCTGAAATTTCAGATATTGAAGGTTACCGTAATGAGTTTTTCAATTTATTCGGTTTCAATTTTGATGGCATCGACTACAATGCGGATACCAATGAAGTTGTTGGTGTACCTAGTATTGAAGGCTAACATAAAGGAGTTAACTACAACAAAGAGCGGCAGTGTATACACTGCCGCTCTTCGTTGTATTAAACGATTTGACAAGTCCTTATTTCCATTGCAATGGACTATTTTGCCAGCGCTTTCCGTTTATTATAAAGAATATTTCCAACGACAGCAAAACCGATAGAAACCATTATGGTGCTAAAAGGGTATATAGCTGTCATACCCATGTTATTGGCAACAAATCCGATTAAAGGTCCTGTGATCCCTAGGGATATGTCGATAAATAAACCATATGCTGCCAAAGCAGCACCCTGTTGATTTTGATCAACCCTTTTGATTGCTTCTACACCAAGTGCCGGAAATACGAGGGAGAAGCCTAGGCCAGTTAGAGCGGCCCCTAAGAGTGTCCATAGGGGATGGATAGCAGTAGCGATAACCATCAGACCCAGTGTTTCAACGAAGAGACTTACCAAGGCAACTTTTAGTCCTCCGTACTGGTCGATGACTTTATTGAATACTAACCTTGTCAGAATAAAGAAGATTCCAAATACAGTTAAACATGCTGCGCCGTTCTGCCAGTTGAAGTGCTCATAATAAAGGGTCATAAAAGTGGAAATACTTCCAAATCCAAGACCACCTAAAGCGAGGCAGACTCCAAAAGGAGCTACTAAAAGCAGCACACGTTTAAAACTGACTGTTTCAGTTTTTTCTCGGCTTACCCGGTAAGGTGTTTTTGAGCGGCAGTATAGGTAGCCGAATATGCCCACAGCAATAGTCAGAAAAGCTAAAGTTTCATAGCTGACATGGTCTACCATCAATACACCTAATGGAGCTCCGATAGCTAATGCTCCATAACTGGCTATCCCATTGAAAGAGATTGCCTTGGCCGCGTGTTCATCACCCAGTTCCATCAATGCCCAATTTATAGGACTGGCACCGACGAGGCCTTCGCCGATTCCGGTCAATAATCGGGTAATAAGCAGGAGGCTTAAGCTTATAAAGGGGTGAGATTTGAATAAAAATACGAGGAGGAGAAGCAGGCCCGATAATGCAAAAAATAACATGCTGCGCAAAACAGAGACCTTGGGTCCCTTGGTGTCAACAATTTTTCCGGCATAACCGCGGAGCATAAATGTCGCAATATATTGAACGCTGATGACCAGGCCAGCAATGATGGTGTTAAATCCTAAGGTCTGGTGGATAAAAATGGGGAGAGTTGCAAGCGATAGGCCGATCGTGAAATAACCAAGGAAAGTTAAAGATACGTAGCCTAAAATCTTTTGATTGACCTCCCGAAGAGAAACTGTCATTTAAAAAAAATTTTAGGCAAAATTACGTCTTTGAGCTTATTTTTTGAAATAAAATCAATAGACAACTGTCTCTTTAATATCACAATTATTTTTTAACCACTCCTGATCAAATTGTTTGGGTGAAATCCTTTTGCCCTGATAGATGTAATAAATCTTTTCGGTTTCCCCCTTTACCGGCGGACCGGGTATTTTGTTTACAATTTTCTCTTCGGGACAGTCTTGTATCAGCGCCTGATCCTTCAGTTGGTTTGTTTTACAGGAAGCAAATGCCGTTAAGGCAATGAAAAGGTATATTATTTTATTCATGAGTTTAGTTTTAATAAAATAGCTAACGTAGTAGCAGGAGGGATCGCGACATTAATTTACGCTTAGTGCACAACTTTTTTATCCAAAATTTGTTCTAAGAATGGTGACAGTGGAACTTTTGTCACAAAAAGCTGAATGGATAAAAATTAAAATCAATAACAGATATTAAAATCATGAGAAGAAAAGCAACAGCCCAATGGAATGGCAATCTTAAAGAGGGGAAAGGTAACCTGACTACTGATAGTACAGCGTTGGATCATACGCAATATTCATTTTCGACCCGCTTTGAAAACGGTGTAGGAACAAACCCCGAAGAGTTATTGGCAGCAGCACATGCTGGCTGTTTTACCATGCAGCTGAGTGCCTACCTGTCTGAGGCGGGCTTTGTCCCTGACGAGCTGACGACCGTATCAACGATCGTTTTTGAAAATGGTTCAATAGTACGGTCTGAACTAGAACTAAAAGGCCGTGTCCCTGCAATCAGTGAATCCGAATTTCAGACAATAGCGAATAAAGCAAAAGAAAATTGTCCCGTTAGCAAGGCATTTAGTTTCGAAAAAACGCTACAGGCTACTTTACTGTAATAAAGTCTATTTAAAGAACAAAAAAACCGATTTTCTTCATTAAAAGGATAAAAAGCTGTTATTTTGAGGATAAAATAAATAATTGGCATTTTAGCAATTTAATCAAGTTGGTTTTGGTTCAGAAAAAGAAAAATAAAGCAAATTCAGGCGCAGTTCTGGAAAGGAATCGCGAAGCAGGAAGAATATTTTTGGAGGAAAATGCGCACAAGGATGGTGTGGTGGTTTGTGCATCAGGTTTGCAGTATAAGGTATCGACAGCGGGAGCCGGGAATATTCCGAAAAAATCTTCCAAGGTAATCTGTCACTATAAGGGCGAGCTTTTGGATGGAACGGTATTCGACAGTTCCTACAAGCGCAAACGTCCTGAAACTTTTTATATCAATGAACTCATTATCGGATGGCAGGAGGCAATTTCGAAAATGCCTGTTGGATCGATTTGGGAAGTATATCTGCCGCCGAATTTAGCGTATGGAAAAGAAGAATTGCTTCCCAGAAAAGGTGGCGAATGTACATTGATCTTTCAGATTGAGTTAATTGCAATCTTATCCTAAAGGGAGTAAAAGAAAAAGCCCGCATAACCAGTTATGCGGGCTTTTCGTTTCCTGAAGAAGTCGATTATTCTACTTCCTTGATTTTTGCATTGATTTCAGCAGTTTTAGCTTCATCTTGCATAAAGATATAGTAGTTCTTTAAGTTAGTTAAAGCATCTACATTTTTTGGCTGCAAAGAAACCGCTTTTTCTAGGTAAGGAAGTACTGGTTTCAATTCTGCTTTAATTTTATTTAATTCTGCATCATATTGAGCTTGCGTCAGTTTTCTGTTGTTATTGACAACATTTAATTTTTCACGCGTTTTATTCATCAAGGTGATCGCTAAGTTTGTATTTGCTTCGAAAAAGTTAGGATCGATTTCCAATGCTTTTTTATAAGCTGCAACTGCTGCTTCGTCATTTTTGGCAGATGATTGTGCAATACCTAAATAATAGTTTAAGCTCTTATTATTTGGATCTTTTGCCAATTGCGCAGTAATGGCGTCAATTGTTTCTTTTTCATGACCTGTAATCAAATTCAATTCAATGTTTTGAGTCATTGCTGCATTATCATCAGGATAGGCTTCAGCTGCTTTTTTTGCATATTCAAGTGCTGATGTGGTGTCTTGCATAGATAGGTACAATTTTGGCAGATCGACCATAATCGTTTTATGCGAAGAGAAATCCTTTCTTGGAATTAGTTCCTTGTAACGCTCGATCGCATTCTTATAATCTTTGTTAGACAATGCTGCAACACCGCTATAATAAGTAACCAATGTATCGCCCGGAAGATAGGTCAATGCTTTTGTAAAAGAGCTGTATGAATCGGCATATTTTTGAGCTTGATATTCTTCAGCACCTAAATTGAAGTTATATTGTCCCAAGATTTGCTCTGCAACAGTAATATTCGCTTTATTAGCACCATCTGTATCCAGCTGTTTTGCTTTAGCAATTCCATCTTCAGCTAACTTTGCTAACTCGGATGATTTATCTATCGTTGATAGGTTTGCATTTACTAAGGCGTATACAGTCCATGCTTCAGCGTTATCTTTTGTTTTGTCATTGATAACAGCAGCATCAATAGCTTCTTTTGCTGATTTCAGATTTGGGATACCCAATTGAACTGTGCCAGCATCTTTCAATTCTTGAAATTTAGCCAGGCCAGTTTTTGCTTTTTTAATATTACCGGTTTGCGCAAAAGAAACTGAGGTAGACACAGTACCTATTGCTGCTAATAATAATAGAGATTTTAAATTCATATCTATTTAACTGTTAATTGATTCAATAATAAATTCACTCTGTCTAATTGTGACGCATCATCAATAAGTGTATAGTATTTCGCTAAAGCTTTCAGTGCATTGACATCATAGGGTTTTATTTCATTCGCTTTCAACAGATATTCGATCGTTAACTCCTGTATATCTTGATTGGAAGGCTCCTTCAATAAAGTCTCCAGATTGATTAAACCTAATGCCAGATTAGATTCATAATTATTTGGATCTAGACGCAATACATTGTTATAATACTCTTTCGCTTTTTTGACGTCATTCGCATTTTCATAGGAATAACCTGCAATATAATTTAATTCGACATTTTCCGGCTCCAGGCGTATTGCATCGGCAATTACGTTTAAGATTGCATCATACGAATGATTGGCCGAATACACATCAATTAATCTGAAAAGTATCTGTTTATTTTCAGGAAATATAGCATGTCCTTTTTCAAGAACGTTTAATACATCCTGTTTAGTACCTCCAAGTGTATAAATCTGCGCTAATTCGAGAAAGTAATTTGGTTTAGGCTGCTCTCCTTTAATGAGCTCATCATAATATTTGATTGAATTCATATAATCTTTATTCTTACCGGAGAGTACAGCCAAATTATATTTCAGATCATTATTTTTGAAGCCCAGTGAATCGATTCGAAGATAAGCTTTATAAGCTTTGTCAAGTTTACCATCTTTTAAAGCTAAAGCGCCCTGATAGGAGATGGCTCCAGCGAGATTTTGACGAATATAGTCCATCTCCGCAGGAAAGTTTCGACGGGCTTTTTTTGCATCCAACAGCTTGAGTGATTTAATGGACACGTCAATAGGGTCCATTTTGTATTGCTGTTTTCTTGTTGAATCTGCAACTGCTAAGGAGCTATACACCAGCGCTCTTAAAAGATTGTTATTCACAGAAGCTGAATCCTTTTTAGATTGAAAAGCAGCATCGGCGAATTTTCGCGCATTTTCAAGATTTTTAAACTCGCCAGTTTTGGTATATAAAGCAAAACTGTTGCTGCCCTCCTTCAAATTAGATTGGGCAACAACAGTTAAACTACTTGCAGATATTAACAATGATATCAGTAAGTTCTTCATTAGACTATTTATTCTTCGTTTGAGTCCGTATTTTCTTCAGAAGTCGAATCATCGTTGTCTGTAGAACCTTCGACAAGATCAGACTCCTCTTCAGATTCTTCTTCACGATCGACTTTCGTAATGGAAGCGATCTCGTCGTTATCTTTCAGATTAATGAGTCTTACACCTTGCGTTGCACGTCCCATTACTCTTAGTTCTTCTACAGCGATGCGGATAACAATACCGGATTTATTGATGATCATCAGGTCCTCATTGTCAGTAACGCCTTTTATCGCAACGAGCTCGCCAGTTTTGTCCGTGACGTTAATTGTTTTAACGCCTTTACCACCACGATTTGTTACGCGATAATCTTCAATATCTGTACGTTTTCCGTATCCTTTTTCAGAAACGACCAATACAGTTGTTTCTGAATCATTCACACTAATCATGCCAATCACTTCGTCACTTTCGGTGCCTAAGGTGATACCACGTACTCCAGTGGCAGTTCTGCCCATTGGACGGACAGTAGATTCATTGAAACGAATTGCACGGCCAGAACGAAGAGCCATCACAATTTCACTTCTTCCAGTAGTCAAACAAGCTTCGATTAGTTGATCGCCGTCATTGATATTGATCGCATTAATACCATTTGCTCTTGGACGTGAATAGGCCTCTAAAGACGTTTTCTTAATCGTACCTTTTTTGGTACACATAATAATGAAGTTGTTTTCCAGGTATTCTTGGTCTTTCAAATTCTTTACTAAGATGAAGGCCTTTATTTTTTCTTCTTTTGGAACGTTGATGATGTTTTGAAGTGCCCGTCCGCGAGAAGTACGGCTTCCTTCAGGAATTTCAAATGCACGCAACCAGAAACAACGGCCAGCTTCTGTAAATAGCAGCATATAGTTGTGTGCTGAAGCTGTAATGATATGTTCCGTAAAATCTTCTTCACGTGTATTTGTACCAATTGATCCACGGCCACCGCGACCTTGACGTTTGTATTCAGATAACGGCGTACGTTTTACGTAACTATTGTGGGAGATCGTGATAACGATTTCTTCATCATCAATAAAATCTTCCATACGCATATCTTCTGCAGAATGGACGATCTGCGACCTACGCTCGTCACCAAATTTTTCTTTGATCTCAATCAACTCATCCTTAATGATCTTCATACGAAGTTCTTCATCTGCCAATACAGATTTCAAATAGTCAATTGTTTTCATTAATTCAGCATACTCTTCTTTGATCTTATCACGCTCCAGTCCAGTTAGACGGCGCAAAGTCATATCGAGAATCGCACGGGCCTGAAGATCGGATAAACCAAATTGTTCCATTAACCCAACACGTGCATCTTCAGGTGTATCCGAATTACGGATTAACTTGATCACTTCATCCAAATGATCTAGTGCAATCAAATACCCCTCTAAGATATGGGCACGTTTTTCAGCCTCTGCGAGTTCGTAACGTGTACGTCTGACAATAACATCGTGTCTATGTTCTACAAACTCATGAATCATATCTTTCAGATTCATCAGAACAGGTCTTCCTTTAACTAGTGCAATGTTATTGACTGAGAAAGAGGTTTGTAGTGCAGTGTATTTAAATAGATTATTTAAAACGACATTGGCATTCGCATCGCGTTTGATATCGTATACAACACGCATACCTGTACGATCCGATTCATCACGGATGGCAGAAATACCTTCTAATTTCTTTTCGTTGACCAACTCGGCTGTACGCTCGATCATGTTGGCCTTATTCACCTGATAAGGAATCTCCGTAACGATAATCTGCTCTTTTCCAGACTTGGTTGTTTCGATTTCAGCCTTAGCGCGCATCACGATACGGCCACGACCAGTATTGCAGGCATCCTGTACTCCGGCATAACCATAGATCAATGCACCGGTAGGGAAGTCTGGACCTTTGATATGCTGCATGAGTTCAGCAACTTCGATATCACGGTTGTCAATAAAAGCAATTGTACCATCAATAACCTCAGAAAGGTTATGTGGAGCCATATTTGTCGCCATACCTACGGCAATACCGGACGCTCCGTTGACAAGGAGATTAGGAATACGGGTAGGTAATACCGTTGGCTCTTGCAGGGAGTCGTCAAAGTTATTTTGGAAATCAACAGTATCTTTGTTGATGTCGGATAGCATTTCTTCAGCAATTTTCTTTAATCTTGCCTCTGTATAACGCATCGCCGCAGGAGGGTCTCCATCAATGGAACCGTAGTTACCTTGACCATCTACCAACGGATAGCGTAAACTCCAATCTTGAGCCATACGGACCATGGTGTCATAAACGGATGAATCACCATGTGGGTGATATTTACCTAATACGTCACCAACGATACGGGCAGACTTTTTATAAGGCTTGCCACTGGTAACCCCTAAGTCCAGCATACCATAAAGAACACGTCTGTGTACTGGTTTCATACCATCACGCGCATCAGGAAGCGCCCTTGATACAATGACAGACATGGAGTAGTCAATGTAGGCAGACTTCATCTGATCCTCGATATTGATTGGGATAATCCGGTCGTTTGCCGGAACAAGATTGTTGTCGTTTTCTGTTTCTTCAGCCATATGAATTTGGTTTCAATAAAACTAGTAGACAAGCCCCTTAAATTGGCTTGTCACGCATGCGAAGTTACAAAAATTTAACCTCAAAAGCGAATGATTCAAGCCCTAATATACACAAAAAAGACAATCTTTTATGGATTGTCTTGGTACATATGGAGTAGGGTATTTATTTCATTTTCTTAAAGCGCAGGCGTATGGAGTTGCCGATTACAACGTGGTCTGAAAAGGCCATGCTTAAGGCTGCTAGCATCGGTCCAAGAAAGCCAGTGGCAGCAAGCGGTATCGCAACAATATTGTATGCAAAGGCCCAAAATAAATTCTGTTTAATGGTCAGTAAGGTATGATGGCCAATCATTAGCAGCTTTTCGATCGAGCGCAGATCGTTGTTTAACAATATGACCTTTGCTGACTGGATCGCGATGTGTGTCGAGTCTCCAAGCGATATACCTACATCTGCAGCGGTAAGTGCCGGAGCATCGTTGATGCCGTCGCCCACCATTGCGGTAGGACCATTCTTTTTTAGTTGGTATAAAATTTCCAGTTTTTCTTCGGGCGATTTGTCCCAATAGACATCCGCAATGCCCAGTTTTTGAGCGGTTCGCTCGCATTTACTCTGTCTGTCGCCACTTAAAAGAATAGGACGTATACCTTTGTCTTTCAGGTACTGTATGAGTTCCTTCGCATAGGGTTTAATCTGATCTTCCAGCACAATACCAGCAATGACAACACCATTGATCGTTAAAGTAAGGTCATAACGATTGGAGTAATCTTTTTCGCCTAGTTTGGCATTGCAAATGGAATAGCTGTTTCCGTTTGTATCTGTCGCAAATATTCCTTTACCTCGAATTTCGTTGACTTCCTGGAAGATAATGCGGTAAGACTTGATCTCTTTGAGTTGTTTCCGGATTGATTTCGCAATCGGATGACTCGAATAGCTTTCCAGCTGCGCTATGATAGATTCCACCTGGGATTGTTCAATACCGAATGTCTGAATCGCCTTGATATTGAAATCGCCGGTGGTTAAGGTGCCTGTTTTGTCGAACACCATCTGCTTGAGGTCTGACATTTCCTCAATGGTACTTCCGCCTTTGATCAATATTCCCTTTTTTGCTGCTCTTCCCAAACCCACCATAACAGCTGTTGGAGTCGCTAATCCCATCGCACATGGGCAAGATACAACAAGCGTTGCTATGGCATTCATTAACGATTGCTGCAAGGGTAATTGGGCAATAAAATAGGTAATGAAAAAGGTGAAAAACGAGATCGTGACAACAATGGGAACGAAATAAGCAGCTACCTTATCGCCGAATTTCTGGATCGGTGGTTTTTTGCTCTGCGCATCCTTAATTAACTGGATAATTTGATACAGCACGCTTTTTGATCCAACTTTCGTAGCCACAATTCGGATGTTGCCTTCCGTCAAAAGGGTACCGCCGATGACAGAATCATATTTTATTTTTTCGACAGGCACACTTTCCCCGGTTAACATCGATTCGTCCACCCAAGCCTGTCCTTCCAAAATATCACCATCTGCTGGTATCTGATTTCCTGTATTCACTTTTAAGATATCACCGGTTTTGATTTCTTTGGCCAGTATCTCTAGTTCTTGATCGCCTTCAATCCTGACGGCACGCATTTCTTGATATTTAACCAACTCTTTGATTGCGGATGTGGTCTTGGTGACGGCTCTTTTTTCCAGAACATTGCCCAGGAAGACTAAAGTAATAATTGTTGCGCATGTTTCATAGAACTGATAATCATGCCCAAGATGATAGTATGTTCCGATGAGGCTATAAATAAAAGCGGCTGTAGATCCAATAAAGATGAGCACATCCATGTTTGGCATTCTGTTCCAGATGGAACGAAACGCGCTAATTCCAAAATAGGAAAAGCCAATGATGTAAACTGGGGTACATAGCGCTAATTGGATATAGGGATCATGCAGGATAGATACGTCCGTAAACATATGACTCCACAAAGGAATGGTGAAAACCAGACAACAGAGAAATTTAAACTCGATTGATTTCCAAAAGCTAGGCTTCTTATCCTTATCCTCAATTACTTTGTAACCTAAAGACTCGATACCTTTGACCAACACGGGTAATTGCTCCAGCGGAATATCGGAAAACTTAACTTCGTCTGAGGCAAAATCCACATAAATATCTTTGGCTCCGTTGTTTTCTAGGTATTTGTGAATTGAAATAGCACAATTTGCACAGTGCATTCCGCTTACGTTAAGTTCAGTTTGCACGTTCGATTCCTTCATTTAATAGCATGTAATGTCTTTAGACAAAGATAGGTATTTCCTGATAATGCTTTTTACGTAAAGTAAAATTGTTTAGTTTAGCAAGCCTATTTGTAGCCATTGTACATTAAATATCACGAATAGCGAATGGGAGAACATTAAATTTGATTAGATAGACAACTTAAGCTTGTGTAAAAAATGACAAAACCAATTTCAATTTCATTTATTGTACGGATTATACTACTGATTGCACTAACAGCATCCTTTGTTCAATTTGAAACCTTTTATCAGCAGCGGGAGATCATCCGAAATATGGCATACGGCTTAAACACTTTTCTGACTGCAAGTGTCTTGATCTCAATTGGTCATTTTATCCTTGTCAAATTATATAATAGTCGAAACGAGCAACAGGTTGTCCGCGGAAATTTTGTATTGGGCATTACCCGCGTTGCTACCGTAGGGAATGTCTTTTTCATTATTGTCAGTCTCATGATAGCCGTAGGTATCAATCCAAAGGATTTTATCACCAGCATGACAATTGTTGCCATGGCTATTGCCGTGATTTTTAGGGAATATATCACGAATATGATATCCGGTTTGATTATTATGTTTTCGGATCAGTTCTCTGTGGGAGACCGGATAAAAATAGGTGAATATCAGGGGAAAATTGTGGATATCACACTGGCCAATCTGGTGGTGCGGGATGAAGATGACGATGCCGTGATGATTCCAAACAACTTGGTGTTTACGGCGACTTTAGTGAATAAGACCTCTCAAAAATCGAATAAAATTGTCGTTAAGTTTGAATTACCTAATGATCGATCGGTTGCAGTGACAGAATTGGAGGAATATTTGAATCCGCTGTTTCAAAAAAATCCAAATTTAGATCATTCCCAAGGATTTACGGTTAAAGTCGCCGATGTTGCAAAAGATTATATCAAGTATAAAGTGGAGATAAGCACGATTTCTTCCAGTAACAAAATTCATCAGCAAGTGCAGAGTACGATATTAAATGAAATTTTGCAGTTTACACGAGCAAGGAATTAAATCTTTCTCACTTTCACATTTTTAACAAAATGATGGCTTCCTTTTTCTAGAATAAGATCAGCTCGATACCTCGTCGGCAAGATATTCTTGATTAAGTTGGGTTTATTGATCTCATTCCATATGTTTACAGCCATGGTATGGCTTTCGTCAGCGGTCATATTTGCATATTTATGGAAAAATGAAGCTGGATTTTGAAAAGCTGTTGCACGGAGTGACTCAAATCGATTGGTATACCATTCAATCAGGTTTTTTTCACTGGCATGTACATAGATAGAATAATCAAAAAAATCAGACACGAATACACTGTGTCCTTTCCGTGGCCGCTGAGAATTCACCTGTAAGACATTGATCCCTTCGACGATTAGAATATCTGGCTGTTCGATCACTTGTTGCTGCTCGTCGGGTAATACGTCATAGACCAAGTGGCTGTATACCGGAACGGAGATTTTTGGAGCGCCTGATTTTACGGCAGAAAGGAAATGGATCAATCTTTTGGCATCATAACTTTCAGGAAAGCCCTTTCGGTTTAGAATACCGCGCTCGATCAGCTGCTGATTGGGGTAAAGAAAGCCGTCTGTCGTCACCAAATCGACCTTCGGTTTGGATGGGAGCAGACTCAGTACACGTTGCAGTACCCTGGCTGTGGTACTTTTTCCTACAGCAACCGAACCTGCAATCCCGATGATATAGGGAAGTTTGCTTTCTTCCTTTCCAAAGAAGCGGTTTGTCCGCTGATGGAGGCTTTGAAAACGATCAATATGAATCTCGAGTAAGTGACTTAGTGGGAAATAGACTTCTTCGATTTCCTGATTTGTCAATGGCTCGTTCAGGGCATGCAGATTTTCGAGATCTTCAACACTGAAATTGTGCAATACTTTTCCATTTAGATTTTTCCAGTCTTCCCGTCTGATCGATCTAAAAGGCGAGTCTATTGCTATTTGTGGATCCAATTGCATCGTTTGCTTTATTTTTATTTCAAATATCTGTATTCCTTCGGGACAAGCAAGCCTTTACGCTTCGGTTATAACGATTATTAAAGGTCTTTTTTGCGCGGACAAATATAAATAGTGTTGTCCGTTATCCCAAGAAACATTACAAATGATTTGAAGTTATTACAATAGGATTTGATAATATCTTGTGCACAGGGCATTTTTCGGCAATTTTAAAGAGCCGCTGTTTTTGAATATCATCTAAATCCCCTTTAAAACTTAGGAAACATTGGATATAGGTCGTCTGCTGCTGTTCACTTTGCTGCACCTCATGTGTCAAGCGTACGACAACTTCTTCCAGGGGCCAGTTTTTGCGGTCCGCGTACATTTTTACCGTAATTGCTTTACAGCTGCCTAAAGAAGAAAGCAATAAGGGAGTAGGATTTATTCCTTCGTCCTTGCCGCCTAAATCTTCCGGCTCATCAACGATTATTTGATGTTTGCCGTATTGTACCGTCGTAGTATAAGGTATCTTTCCTATTGAAACGATTACTTCATTGTCCATGGCTTTTCTAAATTATTCTGTAATATCTTCCAATAATCCCTCGATGATGAGGCTTCCTGTAGCCGGATTTGTCGCTAATGGTACATTGTAAAGATCACACACGCGCATAAGCATTTGGATGTCCGGTTCATGGGCATGTTTTCCCAGTGGGTCGCGAAAGAAAATAATACCATCTACTTTTCTTTCGGCCGCCAAAGCGGCGATCTGTGCATCTCCGCCCATTGGTCCGCTCAATTTCAATTCAACGGGTAAACCGGTCTGTCTGACATAAGAGCCTGTTGTACCTGTGGCAATGATATTGGCGCGTTCCAATAATTCTTGGTGGTCTTTGACAAAGGCAACCATTTCAGGTTTTTTGCCGTCGTGGGCTATTAATGCAATTGTTTTTTTCATCACGATATAATATTTGTAAATAGCTTGGCACTGTTATAAACGAAGGCCTTTCTGCAATATATGTATGTTATTTAAAGAATATGTAGGAGATAATAATTGCGGCTATCACACCTGCCAATTCCGCTAATAAGGCACACGGCAATGCATGCCTTGTACGTTTGATACCCACTGCTCCAAAATACACAGCGAGAACATAAAAGGTAGTTTCTGTTGATCCCTGAATCACACAGGCAACGCGTGCCGCGAAGTCCATCGGACCTTTTGCATTCATCAGATCGACCATCAGTCCACGCGCACCTGAACCGCTTAGCGGTTTCATAAAAGCTACAGGCAAAGCGTCTACAAAGGAAGTGTCTAAGCCGCATAGTGCGATTCCCTTGGATATGCCAGCGACCATATAGTCCATTGTGCCGGAAGCTCTAAACACCGCAATACCGACCAGCATGGCGACGAGATAAGGGATTATTTTTACAGAGACTTCGAAACCCTCTTTGGCTCCCTCGATAAAAGAATCATACACATTTACCTTACGAAAAAGAGCTAAGCCGATGAATGAGGTGAATAAACTAAATAAAATAACATTACCGAATACCTTGCTGAATATTTCAATTTCGGTTTGCTGCAACCCTGAGAAGTAATAAAGCAGCCCACCAATAAACAATCCCATTGCTCCTAGGTAGCCTAGGATTACGCGGTTAAACAGATTGATTTTTTGATAGATGGATACGAGGATCAAGGCAACCAATGTGGAAAAGAACGTCGCGATCAGAATTGGCAGAAATACATCTGAAGGGTCTGGTGCACCAGCTTCCTTTCGATAGGCCATAATGGAAATGGGCAAGAGGGTTAAGCTGGAAGCATTGAGCACAATAAACATGATTTGTGCATTAGTAGCTGTTTCCTTATCTGGATTGAGCTCCTGGAGTTCTTTCATGGCTTTGAGCCCCAATGGTGTCGCGGCGTTATCCAGACCCAGGGCATTCGCCGAAAAATTCATCAGAATAGAACCGAGCGCCGGGTGGTTTTTGGGGATCTCCGGGAATAATTTATGGAAAAAAGGGCCTACGATTTTTGCAAAAATATTGATCATACCGCCTTTTTCGCCAATTTTCATAATCCCAAGTGCAAAACTCATCATGCCGATCAGCCCTAAAGAGATTTCTGCCCCGGTTTTTGCGCTGTCAAAGATTGAATTTACAATTTGTTGGAAGATTTCCGTATCTCCGAAAAAGATTAGTTTTACAAGGGCTACGGCAAATGTGATTAAGAAAAATGCAACCCAAACGTAGTTTAATGCCATATAGATTTAAAATATGCGTAAAAGTAATCTTTTAGAACTTATCCATCAACTTGCTCCATGGATTTTTCTTTTTATTCTGATTCTTTTCCTTAATTAAATGTGCAACGATATAATCTAGTGTATCTTCATTCTCGCTGATCATTTTGTCCGACAAGGAGATGAGTTTCTGTATATTATTCGGGGAAGCCGCATCCAGTGAAGCATTGATACTGGAAAGGTTAGCGGGTTCTATGCGGAGATAATTTTGCTGTTTGCCATTATTTTGAAACAGTTGCCGGATAAAAAACTCTGTACTTTCTGACGATGCACTTGTCATGATATCGACCAAAGCCGGACCGATCTGAATGGCGAGTTTTTTCTTGAAATGTTCATAATTATAAGCCGTTTTTGACATACCGGTACCTAAAGATACCATAAACATATCGTTTATCTGCGTGCTGTTAAATGCCTTTAAAACTTCAAGTAAACCGCATATAGACGGGTTCTGTGCAAATACACCGCCATCAATCAAAGGGTATCTGGTTTTGGAAAGTGAATAGATCTCAGCAACAGGAAAAAAAGTTGGTGCTGCCGAAGTTGCCTTGCAGACATCTTTGAGGTAGAAATCTCGCGCTTCGCCGTGGGTAATCGCTTTTTGCTGTCTGAAAAAATGATTTTTTCGTAATTCGATGTTGTAAGCGGTAATAATACAGGGCTTGATCAAGTGGCTCAACCGTGCATTCTGGAAGTATTGGTCCAGCACATTCGACAAGGGGTTGGATGAATACAGTTCACTGACCAGGCCAAATTCGCTAAGAAAACGTCGCCATTTGGAGGCCGTGAAGATTTCAGTTCCATGGTTGACAAATAAGTTTAACGCATCCCGGGCAGAAAATTTGGGATGGGAGGGATTGCCTTCTTCTGGATATAAAAGAATACTTGTCAGAATTCCACCGCTACTAGTGCCCGCAATAAAGTCAAAATAGGAGGCAACACGCGCATTGGGATCCATGGTCTGCTTTTGTAATTTCTCTTCCAAAGCCACAAGAACCATGGCCGGAATGATGCCCCGAATACCACCACCGTCAAGCGCAAGAATATTCTTCATATGCTGAAAGCTGATTTAGTTTACGATATGTAAATATAATAAATGTCTACAATTGGCAGGAGTCATATATTGGTGACAATTGTGTAGCGCTAAGATTTGCAATTCGACAGCTAGTTGTAAATACGTTTAAACAAAAAAAGCTGCCTCAGATTTTACTGAGACAGCTTTTTTATCTAGCATCGATGCCGATTTAATTGAACCACGCTAATACTTCGTCTTTCGTTGGCATGTTGATATCTAACTTCAGTTTTTTACGCATACCACCAAGGTCATTGAAAACCTTGTTTGGATTTGCATCTTTTAGAGCTTCAATCGTTGTAAAGCCCATTTTTTGTAAGGCAGGAACCCATGCAGCTGGAATGCCTTGTTCTTCATAATCTTTTACTTCCGCTACTTTGGCGACTTTCTCAGGTCTCATTTGCGGGAAGAAAAGAACTTCCTGAATGGAAGCATTATCAGTCAGGAACATAATCAAACGATCCATTCCAATACCAAGGCCCGACGTCGGTGGCATACCATATTCCAAGGAGCGTAGGAAATCCTGATCGATAAACATCGCTTCGTCGTCACCCTTTTCAGAAAGGCGCAATTGATCTTCGAATCGTTCACGCTGATCAATAGGGTCATTCAGCTCGGAATAAGCATTGGCAATCTCCTTCCCGCAAACCATCAGCTCAAAGCGTTCTGTTAAATCCGGATTATCCCTATGTTTCTTGGTTAAAGGAGACATTTCTTTCGGATAATCGGTAATGAATGTTGGTTGGATGTAATTTCCTTCACATTTTGCGCCGAAAATTTCATCAATCAGCTTGCCTTTACCCATGGTTTCGTTTACATCGATGCCCATTCCTTTCGCAGCAATACGGATTTCTTCTTCAGATTTTCCGGTAATATCGAATCCAGTGAATTCCTTGATTGAATCCGTCATCGATATACGTTTGTATGGAGCTTTAAAATCAATTTTATGTTCACCGAAGGTAGCTTCCGTTGTTCCATTTACTGCAAGTGCACAATGTTCCAGCAAGCGTTCCGTAAAATCCATCATCCAATTGTAGTCTTTATAAGCTACATAGATCTCCATTGCGGTGAATTCTGGATTGTGGGTGCGGTCCATGCCTTCGTTACGGAAATTTTTAGAAAACTCGTAGACACCATCAAATCCACCAACGATTAATCTTTTTAAATAAAGTTCGTTGGCTATACGAAGATATAATGGGATATCCAATGCATTATGGTGTGTGATAAACGGACGTGCCGCAGCTCCACCTGGAATGGATTGTAGTACAGGTGTTTCGACTTCCATATAACCGGCATCATTAAAGAACTGACGCATCGCATTGAAAAGCTTCGTACGTTTAATAAATATGTCTTTGTTACTTGGATTTACGATCAAATCTACATAACGCATTCTATAGCGTTGTTCGGGATCTGTAAAGGCATCAAACGTTTTACCTTCTGCCGACTTAACGACAGGTAGGGGGCGAAGTGATTTGGATAAAACGGTAAGTTCTTCTACGTGTACTGCAATCGCTTCGGTTTGTGTTGTGAAAACATAGCCTTTAATGCCGACGATATCCCCAATATCCAAGAGCTTTTTGAAAACGACATTGTAAAGGTCTTTATTTTCATCAGGACAGACGTCATCACGCTTAATATAAGCTTGAATTCTTCCGGTAGAGTCTTGAATTTCAAAAAATGAAGCACTGCCCATCACGCGACGGCTCATGATCCGCCCAGCAAGAGTAATGTTCTTATAATTCAATTTATCTCTATCGTAATTTTCTAAAATATCAGCAGCATGTGCATTGACGACAAATTCGTTTGCTGGAAAAGGGTCAATTCCCATATCCAACAACGATTGCATCGCTTGTCTTCTAAGTTGTTCCTGTTCGGATAATACAGTACTCATTCGGTATGAATAATATTTAAAATGTGAAAATCACGCAAAAATAGCCATTTTTTTTCAATTCTTTTTATGGATTTTTTTTGAAATCACTGTAGCAAAAGCACAATGTATTCCGTTAAAGGAGTAAAAATAGTTAAATAGTGATATTACAAGGGGACATTCGGCTATTTGATTTTAAGTTTTATAACTTTAATTTCGTTATCTCCGCGACAAAAAATGGTTCACATGGCGAGCGGAGCGTTCGATAGGTTGTTTTCGTAGCTGCTGCAATTCATTGCATTTAAAAAGCAATTTGTCTAAGTTTGAAACTTGATAATTAAATAGTTTAAGTGGGTATAATTCAGTCATATTTTTATAACAGGAAGCTATCATCTTTGCATGATGCCTTAGAACGTTGCTTGCGTGATCGTGAGGATGGTAAGGCCTTCGTTTATAAGAAGTATTATGGTTACCTCATGGCTATTATCATACGTTATGTAAAACAGGATGTGGATGCAGAAGAGCTGGTGAATGAGAGCTTTGTTCGGGTATTTCGCAAATTGGATTCGTTTAACAGAGATATAGACGATGAAAATCTAGAAAAATCTTTTAGAGCCTGGATAGGACGTATTGCAGCAAATATTTCCATAGATTTTTTACGAAGCAAGAAGCAGTTTTATTCGGTTGAAGATCTAGGAGAAGGGGATATGCATACACCTGCCGTTCAGTTGGACAGTCGGCTTGAAGTCAATGAAATTATGCGTTTGCTGGACCTTCTTCCTGAGATTCAAAAAACTATTTTTAACCTCTATGAAATCGAGGGGTATTCGCATGATGAAATAGCCCAGATGCTTAATATACCAGATAGCACTTCGCGTACTTATCTGACCAGAGCGAAACAAAAACTTAGAAAGTTATACTTGGACTATACAGGTGTAGTGCAAGAAATAAGATAAATATCGTTGTTACGATGAAAGACAATAAGAAAAAGGAATTGATAGAAGAGATCATTGGACAATTAAAAAACCATGAACTACCTTATAAAGAAGGTTCCTGGGAGAAGTTTGCTTCAGATTATGGGGTATCGTCCCGCGGTTCTTCCAATTGGAAGTATTGGAGTGCGGCGGCGGCTGTATTATTATGTTTTGGTGCAGGATATTGGAGTTTAAAAAATAATGTACAGACTGATTCACCTTCAATGGTCAAGGAACATCGCCATGAAAGTGTAGAGGTCTTAGGAAATAATAAAGATTTAAAAGAATCTATTGAGCGCTCGCTTTCAGCGATTACACAGGATAATGGAGCTGCTTCAAAGTTACTATCCTTGAAAAAGCCCTTTACCTATTCAACAGTGGCGACTTCTTCTAGCGAGGCTATGGACAAGCATCAACTCGCATTAAATTCTGGGCAATTGATGCAAGGGCATGATGTAAGCGTTTCGAATGATTTTGGACAATTGCGATCGATGCAATTAAAAAATAGCAATTTTTCAGCGAATATTAGTTTAAATGAAAACGAAGCGGCGGAGGCAGCAGTTGCTCCTGCAAGCCGTGTTGCTGCAGCTCAATCCAATCCATTCAATATTTCTTCCGGCAATCAGACGCAACGCGAAGCGGCGAAGCTTTCACAGCTGTATGCAGCGCAGCATGGAAATGTCAAAAACAGTGTTGTCATCAATAAGACAACCCAGGAGAAAAAATGGGAGATGGGCGCTTTTGTATCTCCCGCTTCTACATCAGAGAGTATCACATTAGGTGGGGGCGTGGCGCTTGCTTATAATCTTTCGAGCAAAGTAAGCCTTCGTTCGGGTGCTTCAATTCAACATTATGGCGCTGTTTCGGGAAATACGCCTATTACTCCAGCATTGGGATCAAATTCCTTTAATGCAGATGCTCCCAACTATATCTCACAATCGAGTATCAACAATTCATTTGTGATGCGGACTGCAGACGCAAAAGATGCAAAAAGCAACGAAAGAGTCTCGGGTAAAATCCTAACAGTAGATATTCCAGTAGATGTGAGATATGCAATCAGCAAGAATTTCTATACTTCCGTTGGTGTATCTTATGTTGGTGTCTTGGATCAGGAACGGGCAACGATTTACGAAACAAATAATACAGAATATAAACAGAAGTCTACGGATAAAAATGTTGATGATAAAGGGGTAAACGGTTTTATTAATTTTTCAGTTGGACGGAAACAGAAAGTTGGGAAGTTGTCCATTTCTGTAGAACCTTATTACAAAGCTCCGATAGGCGGATTAAAATCATCCGATTTGAATTACAGCAATGGTGGGGTGAAAATAATTACCAGTTTTTAAATAAGGTAAAGAAATACTGCACAAAAAAGCCGCAATTGATGTTAGCATTCATTGCGGCTTTTTTCTGAAAGTGACTGATATTATTGGCCGAAAAAATCTGCTGTTGGTATGCTATAATTCATCCACACGAACCCAGCCCATTCCAGCTGCTTTTGCACCCTCTACTCCGGGGATACCATCTTCATAGACCAAACATCTTTCTGGGGCAATATTCAATTGGGAGGCCGCCAATAGGAAAGGCTGAGGTGAAGGTTTGCCCTCTGCAGTATCTCCTGCGCAAACTAATGTTTCTAAATCATCCCATACCCCAATGGTGTTTAAGGTCATCGATAAGGTCGTGCGGGTACCTCCAGATACCGCTGCAATATGCTTTTTCCCTTTTTGATATTTTAGATGTTCAACAACGTAATCTACAGGTTTGGTCTTGAAAACATATTCATCTCGAAATATGGTGGATTTGAGCGTAGAGAATTCCTGGAAGTCAAAATCCACGCCGTAACGTTTACTGATCTCTTCCGCAACGGCAACCGTTGGCCATCCAGCAGTTTCATCAATCAGATTGACATCCAGTTCTACACCATATTGTTTGGCAGCAGCTTTATAGGATTGTTTATGGGCGTCCATATTGTCCGCCAAAGTGCCATCGACGTCGAATAATAGCGCATCGTAGGATTCGGCAAGAAGGTTTAAAAGTTCAAATTTGCGTTGTGATTCAGGTGACATATGCATTTAATAGTGAGCCGTAAAATTAAAGAAATATAATTGGAAGAGCAAAAAGCAAGAAGCCTTTCCTGCATTTAAAGGAAAGGCTTCTTGCTTTTTGCTCCGTATGAATTCCATACGAAGAATTGCGTATAACTAGTGTGAACTTAAATTTTTCGCTTTTTCTTCATCGAAGTTAGCTTCCAGTTCGGCTAACTTTTTCTTACCATATGCCATACGTGTAATCACAACAAACAGCACCGGAACGATAAAGATCGCTAGGAGTGTGGCTGCAGTCATACCACCAAATACGGTCCAACCGATGGTTTGGCGGGAAATTGCTCCAGCTCCATGCGATAACATCAACGGAATAATACCTAAGATAAATGCAAAAGATGTCATGATGATCGGACGTAAACGTAATTTTACAGCATCTAAAGTCGCCTCATACAGATTCATTCCGATATCCACCCGTTCCTTCGCAAACTCTACGATTAGGATGGCATTTTTGGCCGCAAGACCAATAATTGTCACCAAACCGATCTGTGCATAGATGTTATTGTCTAATGTAGGGATTAATGTTAGCGTCAATATGGCACCAAATACACCCAGCGGAACCGACAATAGAATGGAGAACGGAACTGACCAGCTTTCGTATAAGGCTGCTAACAGCAAGAATACAAACAGGATACAGAGCGCAAAAATTTGAATTGTCTTCGATCCCGACTGCATTTCTTGAAGCGACAGACCAGAGAATTGATAGTCAAAACCTTCAGGCAATGTCTGTGCAGCGACTTCCTGTAGTGCTTTCAATGCATCCCCTGACGAATAACCCGGTGCAGAGCTACCATTAATCTCTATACTTCTAAAGATATTGTAGTGGTTGATAATGGAAGGCATCGTCGTTAGCTCATACTTTACCAAGGTACCCATTGGTACAGGGTTTCCGGAAATATTATTGACATACAATTTGTTGATGTCTTCAATATTCATACGATAAGGTATATCAGCTTGCGTAACGACACGGTAGCTACGGCCGTACTTGGTAAAGTCGTTAACATAACTACTTCCCAAATAAGAAGAGATGGTCGAATAAATACTTGAAATTGGCACACCCATACGTTTAGCCTGTTCACGATTCACTTCCAATTTGTAGTTTGGTGAATTGGTGTTAAACATCGTGTAAGCCATTCCAATTTCTGGACGTTGGTTGGCAGCCATTAAGAACTTACCTACTGTTGCTTCGAAATCTTTGATATTTACAGTTTGTAAATCCTGTACCTGCATAGAGAAACCTCCAGATGTACCTAAACCCGGAATTGCCGGTGGTGTTACCGCCAATACTCTTGCTTTGGTATACCCCATGTATTTACCCATGATCATGCCCGCGATGTCATTTGCTGTACGTGTACGTGTTTCCCACGGTTTTAGCGATACGAACACTGTTGCACCATTGGATTTAAACGCACGGTTTAGGATATTGATACCAGAGATTGCGGTAACATACTTAATTTCAGGGAAAGTCTTGTGTAGGTCTTCTTCAATCTCTTTAAGTACTTCATTTGTACGTGCCGAAGACGAACCCTCTGGCAGCGTAATACCTGCGAAAAATGCCCCACCATCCTCGGAAGGAATAAATCCTGTTGGCTTGGTTGTAAACATCCAGCCTGTTCCGATAAAAATACATAATAGAATAATCAATACAAGCGGTGCTTTTTTAATCGCTTGTTTTACCCCATTAGAGTATTTGATGGTCACTTTTTCAAACCAGACATTGAATTTGTAGAAAAACTTATTCAACCCTTTTGCGCCTTCATGTACTGCTGTCGGTTTTAATAGAATCGAACATAATGCTGGAGTTAAGGAAAGTGCAATAAATGCCGACAACATTACCGATACAGCGATCGTGATGGCAAATTGTTGATACAATTTACCGACCATGCCCGGAATAAAACCTACCGGAACGAATACTGCAGCCAAAATCAATGCAATCGCAATAACCGGCGCTGTAATATCGCCCATGGCACGGCGTGTCGCTTCTTTCGCATCCAACTTATAATGGTCGATATAGTGCTGTACAGCTTCCACCACAACGATGGCATCATCCACCACAATACCGATGGCCAATACAAACGCAAGCATGGTTAAGTTGTTGACCGAAAAGCCAAACATCAGGAAGAAGATGAAGGTACCGATAATGGACACTGGAATTGCCAGTACGGGGATTAAGGTTGCTCTCCAGCTTTGAAGGAAGAAAAATACAACGACCGTTACTAAAATCAATGCTTCAACCAAGGTGTGGATAACTGAAGAAATAGAGGCATTTACAACCGATACTGTCTCGTAACTGATGGTGTAATCCACGTCAGTTGGAAACGATTTCTTCAATTTTTCCAAAGCTTCAACGATCCCCTTCGCAGACTCCACGGCGTTTCCTCCTGGCGTTTGGTTGATCATCATCGCAGATGAAGTCATACCATTTACAGTTGAGGATGTACCATAATTGAATTGCCCCAATTCAACACGTGCAACATCTTTTAAAAGTACGATAGATCCATCTTTGTTGGTCTTGACGACGATATTTTCAAAGTCTTCAGGGCTCGAAAGGTCACTATCGGTAATGATTGGATATTCAAATACCGTTGAAGATTCTTGTGGACGGCCACCAACACTACCACCAGGTATACGGGAGTTTTGTTCAGCAATCGCTGTAGATACGTCGGCAGGTGTCATGCTTAGATTCGCTAATTTATTGGCATCTAACCATACCCGCATGGAGAATGGCTGACCAAATGCGGTTACATCACCGACACCTTTGACACGCAATAATGCGTCTTTAACGTATAAGTTGTTGTAATTTGCCAAGAAATTTTCGGTTCTTGTCCCTTTTGGCGATGTCAACGCGACCAGCATGAGGATATCGTTGTTGGCTTTACGGGTTGTAATCCCTAAACGACGTACAGCTTCTGGCAGGGCAGGTTCAGCAATTCCCACACGGTTTTGCACGTCCAGGGTTGCTATGTCAATGTCGGTACCTACTTCAAATGTAACAGTAATTGTTGCTTGACCATTTGAAGTACTGTTGGACGACATATAAATCATGCCAGGAGTACCGTTGATCTGACTCTCTATGAGTGTAGTCACCGTTTGCTCAACCGTCTGTGCATCTGCACCAGTGTAATTGGCTGTAACCGTTACTGTTGGAGGTGCGATAGAAGGATACTGGCTAATTGGCAGTGTGGACACCGCAATAATCCCGATGATTGAAATCAATATCGAAATAACGATTGCGGTAACTGGCCTCTTAATAAATACTTCTGAAATCATTCTATATCTTTTAGATTCTCTTTAAAAAATTAATGCTGTTATTTTCCTTGAGGTGCTCCTTTTGCAGCCTGTTGGGCAGCAACAGCAGCGTCAACTACTTTAACACCATTTTGGACGTTCATGGTACCATCGACAATGATTTTTTCACCATCTTTAACACCTTCTTTAATAACAATTTTATCGCCGGCTTTAATGCCTAGTTTTACCTGACGGATTTCAGCTTTGCTGCTATCATTAACAGTATATAGATTGAATACACCAAGTTGTTCAAAGATAGCTTTGTAAGGAACCACCACTTCTTCTGTTGCCGAAGTTGAAGAAACGTTCATCGTGATGTTCATTCCAGCTCTCAATGTATTGGAATTATTTGGGAATGTCGCTCTAACTTTAATTGTTCCTGTTGCCGGATCTACAGCACGGTCGATCGTCGTAATTGTTCCTTTTCCTTCATAAGTACTTCCATCAGGCAAAAGCAAAGAAAGGTCTGAAGAAGAGTGGCTACTCTGTAATTTGGTGAACTTCGTAATATCCCTTTCATTTACCTGAAATTCAACGGCAATAGGGCTTGTTGATGAAAGCGTATTCAACAGGGTAGTACCTGGATTCACCAATGCACCTAGACGTACTTGTGAGATACCAATTGTACCCGAAAATGGTGCACGTATGGTTGAGCGCGATAAATTTGTATTTGCAGTAACTAATGCAGCGCGAGCCGATTCAACCTGTGCCTGCGCAGCAGCAACACTCGACTTGGCATTGTCAAACACTTGTTTTGCAATCGCATCTTTATCAGCCAGCGTTTGGTATCTTGCCAAATCTCTTTTTTGACGCTCCAATTCCGTTTGCTGTACTTGGAGACTCGCCTTAGCTTGTTGGACAGCTGCATTATAGCGTGTTCCATCAATTTCATAAAGGGCTTGTCCCTGGGACACTACGGCGCCATCTGAAACATATATTTTGGTGATATAACCGCTAACTTCCGCAAATAGGTCTGCTTCGTTCAGCGGTTTGACTGTTGCAGGGTAGCTGATCGTACCTGTCACAATCTCATGTGATGCTACACCAAAGCTAACAGGAACAACCTTTTCAGCTTGAGCCTGAGCTGCGCCTTGCTTTTTTGCATCTTTATTTCCACAAGAGGTCCATACTAAAGCCGTCCCAAGGAAGAAAGCGAATAATAATTGTCTTTTATTCATGATTTGTATTAGTTTCCGTTTATTGATTAATTTGTGTGAATCGCGCCAACAGCTTTCTGAACATCTAATTTGCTTGATAATAAAGCATAAAGCGAGTTCAGATAATTAAGTTGTGTTGTTTTGAGATCAGTCTCTGCTGTCATAAGATCAAGGTAAGTTTTTATACCTGAATCATATTGAAGTTTGATTGTATCGTATACCTCTTTGGATAAATCCACATTTTCTTTGGCTGTTTTCCAGTCATTTAAGTTCGCATTATAGGTCGCTTTTGCCAGCGAATATTCGGTATTGATGCTATTTTCCAAGTTTTTGATGTCCCAGTCGATTCTTTCTTCCTGCAGTCTGGATTTGTTGATTTGTTTTTTACGTTTAAACCCGTCGAAGATTGAAAAAGAAACATTCAGTCCAGCAACAGAACCCGGAAAATTATCGGTATAAAGCTTACTGAATTTGTCATTTCTATAGTTGAATGCATAATTATAGAAGGCGCTCACACTTGGCAGATACGTCCATTTATAATATTGTGTACTTAACTGTTGTATCTTTTTTGACGTTTCCAATTGTTGGAATTCAATTCGATTAGAAACATTTATTCCTGCTGTTGTGTCTATAAGAATCTCCGACTCCATATTGCTATTGTCAAATGAAAGGGTCAGATTTTGACTTTTATCCAAAGCCAATAGCTGTTTCAGATATTCGTATTTATATTTTCGAAGCTCAACCGTCCGTTTTTCGTCGGCATTTGAATTCGCTAACGCTATTTGTGCCCTCTTATAATCTGTTTTGTCCACTATGCCTACATCATATTGTGATTTGGCATCTTTCAATTGTTTTTGCAAACGGGCAATGTTTTCGCGGACAATTTTGATCTGCTCTTCTGAAGTAAGGATGTCATAGTATGCTTTGCTGACCTCGACGACTGCAGTTATTTTTTGGTTCTCGGTATTTTGTTTATTACCGAGACGTACCAATTCAGCTGCTTTTCTTGCTTGCATTAACTCAGGGTTCAGAATCTGCTGGTCTACCTGAAGTGTGACTGCGCTCGCATTATTTTGTCCCATTTTGATGTTATTGCCACCAATATTGGCCAACGGAACGATGACGTTATAGTTGTAACTTCCTTTTAAGCCCAATTGGGGGTACCAGCCTGAAAGGGAGATGTCGATATCCTTTTCACCAATGGCTTCATCCAATTGCGCTTGTTTTACAGAGATTCGATTACGCAAGGCATAATCTATCAGCTGCTGAAGTGTTGCATTTGCCGGCAAGTTTTCAGATTGCTGTTGTGCAAATCCTGTATTACTCAAAAGCGACAGGGCCGCCAAGGAATAAACGATTTTATTAAACTTCATATA
>JAIRVH010000073.1 GCA_031253985.1 Sphingobacterium sp. | reverse complement strand
CTATATTTGCATCATCGAAAACGATATGGCCCGTTCGTCTAGGGGTTAGGACGCAAGATTTTCATTCTTGAAACAGGGGTTCGATTCCCCTACGGGCTACAAAAAGCGACTTCAAAAGAGTCGCTTTTTTTTATTTAAAGCCTTCACCATTTTAGTCCTCTTAATAAGTGTATTGCTGACAAAAAAATAAATAGGGATCTATTGCCAGTACATTGAACAGCTTACAGCCTAGTTGTTCTACTTCCTATCCAAAGGTTCAAAATTTTCTAGCCGCATCATCTGTGCAAATTGTATCAGTTCAGCTTTTAATTGTTCTATCGTCAGATTGTCTTCCTTTTTAGGTGAGTAAACTTTAACTAATGAATCAATGTCTAAATATATTCTATCCTGCTTGAAACTTGCCTCGAAATCCGTAAATCGCTCTCTTTCTACTGTTGGATACTTAACTAATGCCCTAAATTCAATATTACTCGGAAATCCCATGATTACATTGAACTGTATTCGATAACCATCAATTACGATCTCTTTGATTTCTTCAGTATAATTCCACTTCGATTTTTCATTAATATAGGCTGTGGCAAATCCGATCCGATCCAATTCATCGAATGGCCGTCGATTAAGTGCTTTCTTCTTAACCCATATTTTATTCAGCCAGGTCAAGTAAACAATTCCAGTTAAGAAAAGAGGGAAAATAACGGACCCGAATAGCAAAACGCAGATGAAAAGAGTCCAGGTAGGATAAGTTCCATTTGCAATAGAAACACCTATAGGAATGACGACAAACAATACAGTAAAACTTAACGATAATAGCTTGAGTCCAAAGGAAAATTTATGCTTATTGAGTTCTAAAAAGTTATTCATTATTATGTAGTAATATAGCCCGGTATAAAGGATGGCTGCTTGACAAATAAATATACTAGGGATAGTCGAAACTTTCGTGTACGCCATTCAGCCATACCTCATTCAGCGCAAAAGTATCAAATAAGAACAAATATTAAAAAAGCAAAAAAGTCACTCCGGAAAATGGAGTGACTTTCAGCTCTACCAGATTGCAAGCTAGACTATACTTGAAGTTGTATCATGTCTAAGCTCGGATGTATTTTATAATCCTTTGACATATACTTCTGCTATCGCGGATGAAGGAGGACGATTACTTGCTGTTACCGTACATTTTAGATAACGGGCTTTTGTCGTCGGAACATTAACGGCTAACGTTGATTTGGGACTATTTGTCCCAAAATCAATCTTTCCTACCGGAACATATGTTTTATTATCATTACTAGCCGAAAACTCAACAACTTTTAAATCATTATTCCAAAGTCGCCTTGTCAATTCAACCATCATCACATTATATTCTTTGCCAAAATCTATAATCACGTAATGTGGCAACGGTGGTTCTCCGCCCATCCATATGTTATGCCAGAATGTATCGGGGTTTCCGTCCAATATATTTTCCTTTTCACCACCGCCAATCCATTCGGAAGAAGCCGCGATGACCTTCCAGCCACCACGTGGGATATCTGGGGGTTGAAAAGATACAGGAACCAATATGGTGGAAGCCGCTGGATTAATCCCATTTCTCGAAACAGATTTAATCCGTAACGGCAAAGCATACTCGCCAAATAGATTGGTCGTTCCATCAATAAGTCCCTTTTTCAGAATGGTATAAGAGAAACTTGTTTTATTCTCTTTTTCAGCTATTTTATAAGGGGAGGCCAAAAGCTGATAAGCCGCTTTTGGCAATAATTTCAATTTCTTATCGTCCGATACCATCCCGTTATAAGTATCCAAAATAATCGGGTCCACTTCAATTTCGTAGTCAAGATTCCATTGATTAGGATAATTTGTCACCAATGTAGCTTCTCCTATCACTTGTTCAGCACTTGTGGGGCTTAATTTTATCTGATCTAGCTGTAGCCCAGGTGAGGTAAATTCCAAAAAGGGATCTTTCACGTTGGGGATAAGCAATGTTGTAGCCATCTCAGGTTTCAGCGAGTGCAATACCCCGCCTTCAGCCTCAATACGACAGGGGAGTACATACAACTCCTTATACTTTCCTTGCAACTCTTTTATGCGCTCGCTGTCAAAAACAATTGCTATATCATGTAGGTAATCTTTTTTTGAAAATTCTAAAGCGGTATTATCGATTTTGTAGCAATCTGCAGGGAGCAATTTATAGTTTGTACCCTCTTGTGCATTATATGCAGCTAGGTAAGCTTCGTCAATCTTGAAGTTTATCTTTGCTTCCTGTTGTCCAATTCCCGCTTTCACAACAGTTATATTATAGTCAAATTTCCCCCAGTCAAATACCGTTATTTTATTTTCTTTAAAGTCTCTGAAATAAATGGTATCATCGACCATATTATTCATTCGATCATCCTTCTGACAGCCATTCATCAAAACCAATGTCAGCAGGAGAACACAATAGGAAATACAATTTCTCATCATTTTCTGTATTAGTAAATAAGTACTACCATCCATAGTTCTGTGTCATGTTGACCATCTCGCTCAGTTGCTGCTGATGTATCGGGAAGAAGTAATGTTTTGCTTGAAAAACCCGTTTTCCAGGAAAAACATCTTTTGTACGTTCCCACGAAGCCTCATAAGTTGTCGCCGCAACATTGCGCGTGTAATAAGGTTCATTCATTTCCTGTTCTGCAATCATCCATGTCCTTAGATCCGGATAGCGATGCCCCTCAAAAGCCATTTCCACCATGCGCTCTTTACGAAGAAGTACCCTAAGCAATTCTTTATTTCCCAAGACCTCTGGATAAGCTTCCTCTAATTTATTCAAGCCGCTGCGTCCACGAACAAGATTGACATATTTCAATGCTTCAGCTTCATTTCGACTGGGTTTTTCATTACATGCTTCCGCATAATTGAGGTATATCTCTGCAAGGCGATAAAAGGGCCAAGCAAACTGTCCCCAGTTTCCAGATTCTATATCATTTGTAGGGTCACTCATTCTCCGCCAGAGATATCCCGATTTTACACAGTCGCCTGTTTTCGTATAAGATGATGTTCCACCATCAAAGAATGTTACCTTCTTGTCTCCATGCAACCTATTGATCCAATACATGCCATTCGCCAAAATAGATGCATAAAACCGTGCATCCCTTCCCACACAACTGTTATGCGCTTTGAAAGCAGCAAAATTGTCCAATGGATGCACATAGTTATCTGTAAATCCTGTTTCTTGATATCCCGATTTTTCATCAATAATAGGTTGTCCATTGCTACTGTAGCCTATAACTGGATAACGTCCAGAGCTCGCCATTGGATAAGCATCGACCAATTTCAATGAAGGAGCATATCCGCCCCAGCCCATGGTAACTACGCGAGGAGGTGCCGTCCGAACATTATAATTAAATCCATCGTCTGACCAGCGCCCCCAAATAATTTCCGAATTCCACTTTTCAAAATAAATACCCATATACGATTTTATCGCACGACGAAAGGAGTTGGTCTCTTTATTATCCTGATACAAGGTATATAAATTTAGATCAATGAGATCTTTAGCCGCTTGGGCAGCTAGCTCCCATTTATTAGGATCAGCAGTTTGGGGAAACAGAAATTCTCCATTTCTATTCTTCAAACCCACATATAATTTTGCACCATTAAATAACGGCCGTGCCATATACAGCAATAGCTCTGATTTAGCCGCCATGACCGCACCTTTAGTCAAACGACCATACCAAGCCTGATCGGTGATTTCCTTAGGCAATACAGCAGCTGCTTTATCAAATTCAGAAAGAATAAAATTAATATTGGCCTCCAGCGGCATGCGGTCCACTGTCTTAGCGTCAATCTTATCATCTGCAGCACGATCTCCCCAAACAAATACAGGGCCGTAGCGTTTTAACAATAGGTAATAAAAATAAGCGCGTAAAAACCGGGCTTCCGCCTTCATAATACTTTTGGTAGATTCATTGAGCTCTACATTTTTATCAACATTATTGATAAAAATGGTCGCCTGGTTAATACCTTGATAATTATGTACCCATGTCGCATAATCATCTGTTGTCACTCCCCAACCTCCATTTGTGAAGTTGAGCCAAGGCACCCAGGCCACCCAGGAGAACAGCGCTTCATCGCTGAGAGGCACATTTCCACCCTCACTATTAAATAGATCATGTTCAATGGGCAAGTAACCATATACTTGAGCGAGATACCTTTCCGTTGTCGTACGCTTCTGAAAGGTCTCATCAAGGGTCTTTTGATTTGCCAGATCAACATCCAAATACTTACTACATGCTCCAAATAAAACAGGCATTAAAAGACAGATCAGTAGGTAAATATATTTTTTCATCGTTTTTTCGTTTAGAATATTACACTTAGACCAATATTAAATACGCGCATTTGTGGGTAACCACTTCCAGAGATTGTTTCCAATTCAGGGTCCCACAATTTGAATTTACTGAACGTAAAAACATTAACCCCTTGGGCATAAAAACGCATTGTTGACATTTTCCATTTTTCTATCCAACGTTTTGGCAAGGTATAACCAAACTCCAAATTCTTTAAACGGATAAAACTCATATCGCGTTGCCACCAAGTAGATGCCTGGGAATTATTAGCAATATTGAGAGACATACGCGGATAAATGGCCTCCGGGTTTGGATTATCGGCACTCCAACGATGATCTGCTACATCAGAATAAATTTGCCCCGCATTCCAGATATTACCTGTCTGTCCATATAAGGGCCCTCCAGCAATAATCCGAGTAATTTCTCCCACACCATGAAAAAATGCGGCAATATCAAATCCTCTCCAGGAAACGCTCGTTCCAAATCCATAAGTCAGCTGTGGCATATCGGTATTTCCTATAGCCACTTTATCTTGTTCCGTTATTTGACCATCGCCGTTAATATCTCGGTACTTTAGATCACCCGGGCGGGGGCCGTCGCCGTATTTCTGCACCGGACTGTGTGCTATTTCGTCTTCCGATTGGAACAGCCCCAGTGCTATTAAGCCACGTTGCTGCCCCCAACGCTGCCCTATATCCGATTGGTAAGCCCATACAGGAACAGGTTTGTCATCAAATAATTTTTTGTTGCGATTGTAGGTTATATTCCCACGAATCTGAAGACCGAAATCTCCCTGATGATGATTAAATTCCAATGATCCTTCTATGCCTCTATTCTCCATTTGACCAATATTTACTAAAGGTTTCACATTTACTCCAACAATAGAAGGCACACTCTCCTGCGGAATATAAATCCCATCGCGCTTCTCAGCAAAATAATCAGTCTGAATAGTCAATTTATTAAACAGCGTCAATTCTAGACCAATATTTCTTTTCAATGCACTCTCCCAGGCTACCAATGGATTTCCGGGATAACCTGTAGCAATTCCAATCAATGGCTTCTGCCCTCCTATACCAAAAGAATATCCCCCACGGTCTTCCATCTCCGAGTTATAAGCAAATCGACGTTTTCCATCAATTTTATCACTACCAATCTTACCAATGGATCCGCGTATCTTTAAGAAGCTAATTACAGGTAATAAGGGCTCAAAGAAGGGCTCATTACTTAGTACATAACCCATCGCCAAGGATGGAAAAAATCCAAAACGCTTCTTAGGGGCAAAATTTTCCGAACCGTTATATCCAAAGTTCCCCTCGATGAAATAACGATCTAAGTACGAATATGTTAAACGCGAAGCAATCCCTGTATTCCGATAAGGCAGTGCGGTTATATAATTGTTCTCCGGAAAATTATTCGTACGCTCCCGCATAGAGAATAAAAATAGTCCTCCGAAACGATGCTTCTCGGCGAACAGTCTATCATACATCAGTGAACTTTCGAAGTTAATTGCCCGTTCCCCTGAATGCCAATCCTTCAATGTGAAATAATCACTTCCAGCACCATTATCCTTCAAAATTAAGTTTCCCTCATTATCCCGGGCATTCGTCTTATCCACATAATAGGTGATGGGATTCTTACGTCTATCCAAAGAAGTAGAATTTTTAGCATCCCAAGAGAATTTGACATTTGCTCTTAATCCAAGTGTAATCAATTCGGAAAAATCCTGTGTTACGCCAACCAAAGATTGTGCATTATTCCAAAAATCTTTGGAGTATCCTGTTGTATTCAGAAAATAATAGGGGCTCATCGTATAGGCCCCATTAGAGAATTGCGTTGGAATTGCGACTGGTGTCGTATGCAAGATAGTCTCGTACATCGTTCCCAAATCTAGTCCCAGACGGTTCTTTGTTTCGAATTGATTGGAGAGATTTAGGTTTACCTCAGTTGAAGGAGAAAGCTTGATGTCTACATTAGATCGGAAATTGATCCTGTCAAAGTTCACGGACGGATCATAGTTTGATGTCTTTCGAGGTTGAAAGATCCCATTCTCCTTCATATAAGAACCCGACACATAGTACTTAATAAAATCTCCACCTCCGGTCACATTTACATTCAAACGTTCATTCGACGTTCTTTTCTTAAATATTTCTTGCATCCAATCCACATTAGGATACACGTCCGGGTCCACTTTATTCACATATTTATTTATTTCTTCCTGCGTTAAGGGTACTTTACCAGAGGCTTCAAAGTTGATATCGTTATAATAATCTAACCATTGCATAGCATTGGCCAATTTCGGTAGCCGTGTAGGTTCCAGCATTCCCCTTTCAACACGAGCATTAATTGTTGGTTTGGCACTCTTCTTCCCTCTTTTTGTGGTTATAACTACAATGCCGTTAGCTCCCCTTACACCATATACAGCTGTAGCTGTCGCATCTTTCAAGACCGAAAAAGACTCCACATCCTCAGGATCAACTAAATCCATCGGTCGTTCAATTCCATCAACCAAGATCAATGGACTATTACTTCCCGCAAAGCTGCTGACTCCCCGTATCCAAAATGAGGTCGCCGAGCCAGGTTCTCCCGACCCCTGTACTGTGACTACACCTGCCATCTGTCCAGCTAATGAGCTACTAAGTTTAGCAACCGGAGTTTTTAACTGCTGCGGAGAAACACTACTAATTGCTCCCACGACACTGATTTTACGTTGCTTTCCATAAGCGACAACGACAGCTTCCTCCAGATCGCTTACCACAGGCTCCAAAGTGACATGTAGCTGATTCGTCGTGCTAATATTACGCTCAAGCGACTGATAACCCACCAGCGAAAACTGTAGCACCTTATGCTGATCTTCAATTTCCAAGGCAAATTGCCCCTGCGCATCGGTCTTCGTTCCGATATTTGTTCCCTTAACCGAAACTGTTACACTTTCCAATGCTGCTCCCTTGACATCCGACACGGCCCCTGTTATCTTACGTCGCTGCATGATCACCGTAGTGCTGGGAGCAGCAACTGGCATAGACGCCGCTTTGGCCATAATCAATACCGTGTTCAGATTCAATTCATAGGTCAGATTTCTTTCCGACAGAAACTCTTGAAGGACCTCTTTAAAGTTTTTGTGACTTGCTTTAATGGTCACTCTTTTCTGTTTATTAATCAAACTGTTATTGTACAAAAACTCGTACCCCGTTTGTTTTTGAATCTCATCCAGGACATCCACCAAACGTCCGTTTTTTATATCCAATGTCACTTGTTGACCAAAGCTAGATGCATGGACATGCACCATGGAGATGATGAGGATTAGTATGCATACTTTCATCCTGATAAATGCTTTTACAAAGAATTTTTGTGTAAAAAAGCAACTTTTGCTATTCCTTTTATACATTTGTATAGGTTTGGTGTTAAATGGTTTATAACTCAATTAGGTTTATTTAATCGCTAAACTACGATCGGGAGTGTTGCGAGCACTTCCGATTACTTTTAGCTCAAGGTCGCATGGTTACATAACAAGGACCCTCCCATCCTGAATTTTAAACTTATAATTGGATATTTTTTCCAGCTGCCCGAATAAATCCGTGAGCTTTTTGGTTCTCTTTATCATCCCTGTAAATTTATCGCTGGACGATGAATTCACCTTGACTTCCTTGATATCATACCATTCACCCACTTTTTGCAAGACAGTCTCAATATTGTCCTCCGTAAAACGAAAGAAGCCATCCCGCCACGCGAGAACTTCTTTTAGGTCGGCCTCCTGTACGACAATTTGCTTTGTATGCAGATTAGTTTGTGCCTGCATTCCGGGGCTTAAAATTTGCTGATTATGCCCTGCACTCACAGCAACTTTACCTTTGATTAAAGTGGTCAGGATTTTAGTTTTGCTAAGATCAGAGGCAATATTGAATTGTGTTCCCAACACTTTAACCTGGGTCTGTTTAGTCTGAACAATAAAAGGTTTGCTACTGTCATGAGTGACATCAAAATAAGCTTCACCGTCCAAGGATACCATTCTACTATTTCCGTCAAAATGTGTTGGATAGGTTAAACTAGCGCCTGAGTTTAGCTGAACCTTTGTACCATCTACCAACTGCATGGTCAACGCACTTCCTTTTGGACTAAGGAAAGTTCTCCTCTCAGACTTGCTGTTGCTATTATCTCGAATTTGGTACACGACTGTACCATCCGGCGCTTTAACGATGGTCAGATCGTTTTTATCCAAGGTTTCAGGATGATCTTCTGAAATTGAATATTGGTCACCATTTGAAAGTTTAAGTACAGGCTCACCATTTTCCGGCAAGGCGATTTCTTTTGGCGAGATGGCTTGTTGTGAAGTTGTTTCCATCGCGCTTTGTTTGACCAGAAACAGAATTGAAAAACAGAAGACAACAATTGCAGCTGCAATGCCACCCCATTTGATATAGCGTAACTTTGATTTTCTTTCGCTTCCGGTCTCTTCATGGTGTTCAGCTATTCGACTTGAGATCTGATTAAAAACTTGATCCCTGTTAAAGAGCTCCGAGCGCTGGGAAATTCTTTCGCCCATACGTTCAAAAAGAGAGGAAAATTCGGATTCCTCCAGCTCGTCTAATTGATCAAGCATCTCTTTCAGTTCTTCTCGAGAGATGGTATTTCTAAAATAATTGGTCAGCAAATAGCGTAGTCTTTCTTCTTGCATGGTCAAATTGGTTCGTACTTCTTAGGGTTATTTTAGACAGTACACCGCAAAAACAAAAAAGGACTACACGGGAAGATATTTTTTTTAAAAATTTTTAGATACTTGTGAAATCCCAATTGTTATAAAATAACATAGGTCTTAAGCTCAACTAAAAAGGAATATTAATATTCGGTCAAAATTGGATCGATTGATAAATGAGATTCTTTTTCAGAAAAAATAAAAAAAGAGGGATAGTAATGGATTTCGTCCAGAACGGGCTTGTTTTAAATGTTTTGATGCCCTAGCGAGATGGTTTTTTACTGTATTCTTAGAGAGATTTAGTTCCTCCGCAATTTGATTGTGAGGAATTCCTTCTATTCGACTTAAGGTAAATACCAGTTTCTGTTGTTCCGGAAGTTGAGCAAGGTAATTTTCAATTTCATCAGCAAGCTCTTTTCGTTCAATCAACCCATCAGCTCTGTCTGAATGATGTTCGATATGATAATAAAGGAGCTCAAAAGCTGAACGAGAACGCTTGATGCTTCTTAGTTTATTGAAACACTCTCTTTTTGTCAATACATATAAAAACGGCCAAAGGTCAGCATCGTGTTTTATACTTTCCCGATTCGCCCATAGTTTTACAAAAACTTCCTGCACAACATCTTCACTCCAGCCTGTATCTTTCAAAAAATGGAAAGAAACATCAAAAATACGACTTGCATACACTTCGTAAAGCTTTGGTAAAACGGCCTGCTTCCCCATAGAGAGCGCTTCAATCAAATTGGCTTCATCTTTTTCTTTTCTCATAACTAAAGTTCCCAATCTTCAGTGTATTGGTCTTTGTGCTTTTCAGGTAACAATTAGATTACAAGGCCAAGTTAACAATTATTTCTACATATTTATTTTAAAAAAGTTAAGCTTACTAAAATCCTGTATTGTAATTTCTGAAATCAATAGATTGCTTTTGGCCCAGCTTTTTCCTGCGATTCTTTAGACTGCAATAACTGTTGGAGAACAGCAGGGTTTTCGATGACTTTAGGTCTAAACTTGGCATCATTCATATACTTTAAAATAGAAGCCAGCATTTGCTTTGCCACCGGTCGGTTTGCTAAATCAGTTTCCAGATCAAAAGAAGCGATCATAAGCCGACCTCCGCCTACCGTTCCCTCATAAAGCGACGCCAATTTCCTATTGTTGGCAAAGTTATCAATGAGCTCTACGATCGCATTTCCGCCTTTGATCTGATCCGTGATCATTGTCGTTGACTTAATCTGCAGATCCCACCATTGCCAATCCGTATGATTGTCTGTTGGAAAGTCTGCTAATGCTGGATGCGTGGGATCACACAGCAATCCCATGGTGCCTGCCTGTTTTGGGAAATGTACAGGGCTCCAGAAAACAGGAACAAACTTCCCCTCAATACCGCTCATTTTCTTCCAATCGGGATTTAAAAGCACCTTTTTCCCTTCTTTCAACAAGCGCATCGCCTCTTCCAGTTCCCGCGTATAGTTGACCTCCCCGAAGTCAATTGCTTTATCCTTCGGATACACCCAAATATTCCAATGATTTTTATAGGAAGTACCTTCAAGCTGCACCTCAAGCGTCAGTTTCTTAGCACGCACTATTTCACGTAATGAAGCTTCTAAATGTCCTACATTTCCCTGATGTCCCTTTCCAATTGTTGAATCAAAATGCCCCTTTGCGACTATATCTGCTCCATCTCTGAGCGACCAGCTTATACGCTGATTTTGCAAAACCTCTTGTCCATAATTGCTCACATCCAAAATAGCTTCAAAAGTTTCATCATTGGAATACACAGCTTTTGGAAATTGGAGCAAAGGGACTACGGGAGCGCTAAATTGTCGGAATTCAGCAGCAGAAATAATATTCTTACTGTCCCAAAAAGCATCCAATAAACCCACCAATGCCGTTCCTTGACCAGGAAAATCATGAAGATCCAATAGTTGATAGCCACTGATCCCTGGGGTTTTTAAGGCTCTTTCCATCTCCTCCTTATATAAAATCGCGGCGAGCTTTCCGGAAGCCATTGTATACGATTTGGCCTTCTGTAATAATCCTTTTTGTTTCAGATCCTCCGCAACGGAAATAAAATTTAGCGGTTTTAATACCCCTTTATATTTTTTGATTTCAGCTAAATTGGGATAGACCGCATATTGTCCAATCTCATGCGTTACAACCGGAACCGTAAGTCCTTCTAGCGAATTAATATAATTTTTATTGAACGAAGGCGACTCGCTATTAAATACGCCCTGTCCCCGCACCCATCCTTTTGCAGTCCACTGTGTAATCAAATAATCATCATAAGCTTCTGCCGCGATACCATGTCCCTGTTGAAAGGTAAAGGAGGTTGCTGTATAGAGATGCCGCTTATCTTTTTCCTTTAGCGATTTTACCAAAGCATTCAGGGCATTAAAATCACCACTTAATTCATTCCCCATACTCCAAAAACAAAAGGATGGATGATTTCCATAGGCTTGTATCATGCGATCGGCCTCTTCATAGAGAAAATTCATCACTCCCTCGTCTTTACCTATGTTATTCTCCCAGATTGGCAATTCGACCTGAAGATAGAACCCCAATTCGTCTGCAACAGCAAAAGCGGCCTCAGGTGGGCACCAGGAATGAAATCTGAGATGATTCAATCCCCATTGTTTTGCCGTCAGAAATACCTTTCTCCAGCCGGACTTATCCATTGGAGGATGACCCGTTAACGGGAAAATACTGCATTCCAGTGTTCCTCTTAAAAATAAAGGCTGACCATTGATTTTCAAGGTGGTGCCCTCGCCAGAAAGTGCGCGCATCCCCACCTTGGTGCTCAAAGTTGACACGCCAGTTGATGTACTCCATGTTATATCGATGTCGAATAGATGTGGTGAAAATTCATCCCAAAGTTTTAGTCGATCACCAAGCAAATAATTTAAGGAGACAGCAGAATCTCCCTGCGCCAATTGAATAGTTTTTTCAACAGATGGCAGCGAGCCCATGTTGTCTTTTACATTTATTTTCAGCTTACCGACAACTTCTGCTGCCAGTTTATTGCTAAGATCGACACGCAGATTAATTTCCTTTTTCGCGAGATCAGGGGTAGCATAAATAGATTTCAAACGGACCGCATCCCATGCCTGAATAACGATCTTTCCAAGAATACCGTTCCAGATAATTTGAGTATGATCGGTGTAGGCATGTGCCATATCATCAACACTAATGGCTAGCTTTTTTCTATTGTCTATACGGATGGTCAATCGATGTTTGCCTCCCGCTTTCAATAATGCGCTTAAATCAAACTCATGCGGACTGACAAGGCTACGTTGCTTTTGCGGGACTGCTATACCATCAATCCAAACGGCAGACTCCCATAGCACACGTTCAAGGCTTAAAATCATTGTTTTACCTACCCAGCCTGCTGGAATCGAGAGTTCCCGGGTATACCAAGCAGCGCCCACATAACGGTGTTTCCGTGTTAAATGAGAAAGTTGAGGTTTGGCAAGGGCGGGCGCTAACGTATTTAACACGCCTAAACCTGCGTCGTCCGTTGTTCCCGGTAATTTAATCGAACTGGTGAACGCTTTATTTGCCCATCCCATTTCGATGCCTACATCTTCTGGATCAAGTTGAACTTTCCACTCTCCTGCAAGATCAAGGCGGCCTATCCCATCGGCCCAGACCGTGTAGCTCTGAAATAGGGCTATTAATATAATGATGTAACGATACATGTCGTAAATTAATTCTTAAATAAACCTTCCCCTAGAAAAGAATACGATATAGACCGGCTTCCTTGGTGATTTAGATCCAGTTGTTTGACCTTTGATAAATATTCCATTGCCCTAGCAGCATCACCTTTTCCCAGATAACCCAATCCCATTACATACAAACAATGTATTTTATTCTTATGATCCAGATTCTCCTCCCAAATATCCATATCAGGTAAAGAGACCGCAAAATAATCTATTTTAAACGGTTCGTCAAAGAACTTCTTCCCATGATCGATCAGACATTGAAAACGTTGTTCTGCCCTTACAGGATCGCCAAGTTCACGCCAAGCTAAACCCTGATAAAAGATTTTATCCGGTTGTGGGTCATTGTAGAAAAGTGCTTGCTGAGGTTCTTCTGCGCCTTCTGTTGCTTTGGAAAAATAAAATTTAGCTTCCTTCTCCCGCTCCAGTAAACGACAGACGAGCCCCTTATAATAGTAAATATCGTTTTCTTCCATGGTAATCAGCTTACCTTCACCAAGATTATGCGGATAATGATCAATGGCATTTAAAAAACAAAGTGCCTGCTCAAGTTCATTATGCTGCAATGATTTTTTCGCGAGTTCAAGGTGGCATATGGTATATTGACGGGATACCTTACCTTCCCCACCTTCCCAGGGTTTAAACTGCCGGGAAGCAAGGAGCTGTTTCGCAACCTCATATTCACCCAATAGATTAAAAAGAGTAATCCGCTCCAAGAATAAATCGTCTCTGACTGCGACCAGATCTGGATATCGATCAAGTAGAGCCAATCTTTCTTGGTAAGAATACCCTTGCTTCTTGTAAAGCTGATGAAGTTCCATAAGTAAACGAGCATCACTTTCATCCAATGAAAATGCACGTTCCAATAAGGTAACTGCCTCTTTCATCTTATCCATCCGATTATAATATGCCAAAGCCAAATTGCGAAAAACAGTAGGAAACTGTCCATCTAGCTGGATCGATTGCTCCCAGCAGCCCACAGCATCTTGATGCTGCCTCTTGCCATACCATAGATTGCCCAAATAATACAAAGCCTTTGCATCCGCATGATTGATGGAAATCGCATGCCGGAGAATGGCAATCTCTTCCAAACGGTTTGGAAAACAATAAGTAGGATCCATAGCCATAGCCCGATCACAGTAAATTGCTGCCTGAGCATGCTGTCCCAAATGCGTTGCAAGATAACCCAATGTATAATATACCATAGGGTAAACCATGGCCGCATCTTCAATCGTTTTTTCGAGTAATAAAGAGGCTTCTTCATACAATCCGGCATGAGCAAGATCCAATGCATACTCTATCACACTGTGGATATCAACACGGCTTAAATCCAGAATAGGAGAAAGTAACGACTCTTCTTTTTTAATCAAATACCATTCGAATCGACAGCCCATATTAAACGGGTCCAATTCCAATGATTCCTGAATAAATGCTAAAGCGGTATCTTTTGCACCGAGTTTTCTTAATATCGAGGTTTTCAACTGTCTCCCTTTATGGTGATACCAATTCCGGCTCAGTGAATGATCTACTTTCTCCAAAGCAGCATGCCAATCCGCTCTTTTCGCATCAATCTGTGCAAGACCAAAATAACCAGAATCTTTCCAGGCAGCATTCCATGTCGCTTTATAGAAGGCGCCGTAAGCCCCATTCAGATCGCCTGAAAGTTGCAACGCTAAACCAAGGTTATAATAAGGTTCTCCATCATACGGATTGGGATTTCGCTCTGTCGCTCGAGCAATAGCAGTCTCAAAATACCTAATCGACTCCACTATTTTGCCATTTCGCAATAAAAAGGCACCCAACGCATTATTACATCTGATATCTTTAGGTTCCCGTCTCAAAGCTTCGCGATAGTAATCCAACGGATCATAGGTTGCATGTCGGTACTGTTCAAGGTGCTGTCCTGTCAGAAACAATTCTTCAATAGAATGAATATCCTCAGGGAGCAATGCTGCCTGTGCAGGTTCGGGAATATCTGTAGCATCCTTTGAGAGCTCAGGTTGGTAAGACAGCATTTCATTCCCATTTTTATCATAGACAGCACATATAAGCTCCTGTGGATCATTATCCAAACCAGCAACAGTATGGGTATAAATATTCCGGGGAGAACAAGTTACTTGCTCCTCCAAATAGATTCTACCAGCTGTATTACGTAACAAAACACGCAGTCCTTCATAGACCCCTGATGTATATAAGACAATGCGAGCAGTCTGCCCTTCAATTTCCATATTGAGCACTGCATCTTTGGTGGCATTTTTCACTTGTCCCACTTCCGCGTAAGGCATAAAATACTGAGACCAAGATTTTACTTCATAGGGCTGTAACCAAGCAAAATCGGGTTGATTGTCCGTATATACCCCCGCCATCAATTCGATATAAGGTCCGTTTTCGTCTGTCAGGTTTCTATCCCAAGCAATACCAAAGTCACCATTCCCCCAGGTCCATTGTTTTTTCCCCGGAGAGATATGATGATCGGCGACATGTAGCATACCCGCATTGGTCTTACCAGCTTCGTATCCCCCCACAAAATTGTATTTCGATTGGATGGCCATATAAGAAGTCGGAACTGGAATATTCTTGTATTGCGCAATATCTACTCCCGCCGAATAATCGTACTTGTAATAGGTTCCTGTCGCAATGGGAAAGGAGGAAACTTCCCGCTTCCCATGATCAAAAACAGCATTTACATCGGGCGGAAAGACGGAGTAGTAATCGTCATTGACAACTACTGCAGGATTTGCCCACCACAAAAAGGTCTGTGGCAATGCAGTCCGGTTATATAACTGAACCTTAATTTCGATGTAAGCTTTATCCGGATGCAAAGTGAACCCTTGCATCGCTTTCATCCGAAACATACGCTCGATTTCATTGCACCAGACTGTAACACTCCCATCGGCATTCTGTTCTATTAAATACTCTGTTGGCAAAAATGTAGTGGGGCGATGGTGCTGCGGCCAGTTGAATTCAATGCCACCGGAAATCCAAGGGCCAGTAAGTCCAACCAATGCCGGTTTTATAACTTCATTATAATATACAAAATGCCGCTCCCGAATCTTATCATAAGCCATATGAATCCGCCCACCTAGCTCTGGAAGAATCATAACTTTGATATATTCATTTTCGAGAAATAACGCTTGATAGATCTTATCTTGTTTCTGATCGCTAATTTTCTCGATGATTGGATAAGGATATACAACACCCGAGCTACCTTGATATACACGCTTTTCAGCAAAAATGGGATTCTTCTCCATTGTGCCAATTTCATAGGTCGGAATAGCCACCTGCTCTTCCCATACTTTTACGATCCCTGGCTGGTCAGTTGTTGATTTTATAAGGTAACAAGTCAATTCTGTCATTTTCTTATTGCTATAATAGATTTATATACGTCGAGTTGATTATCCTGATACGAACTATCCTTCCAGTTCCTGTTCGATTTCTTCTAAGCTTTTTCCCTTGGTCTCTTTCAATCGACTCCACAGAAATAGATAGCCAATCAAACAGACTCCACCATACAGCCAGAATGTTCCAGCGGCACCGAGGTTTTGGTTCAATAGAGGAAAGGTATAGGTAAGGATGAAACAAGCAATCCATAATAACGATGTCGCGATTGCCATGGCCTGTGCCCTTACAGCAGTCGGAAATATTTCGGCAATAATTACCCAAGTGACAGGTGCAAGTGTCATCGCATAAACTGCAATTCCAGATAACACAAGAAGAAGGACAAAAATGCCGCTGCAATTAAAATAATAGCAGGCTCCCAATGCCATATAGATGACAAGAAGTCCTGCTGATCCAAAGAGCATCAATGCACGCCTACCAATTCGATCAACCATGTACATTCCCAGGAAGGTGAAAATAACATTGATGACACCTGTGATAATAATATTAAAAAGCATCCCCGAAACCGTATACCCTGCAGCCGTAAAAATTTCCTGGGCATAATTGAAAATAACGTTAATCCCGCACCACTGCTGAAAGACTGCTATAAAACTCCCCAGCAACAGCAGACGCAACAGCTTACCCTGGAATAAATTTCTCGTTCCCGCTCTATATTGGTTTAGGTTTGCTGCTTCAGCAATAGCATGCATATTCTCTGCTGCATACTGCTCTCCGCCCATGCGGAGAAACACACGCTGTGCCTTCTCATGCTTCCCTCTTTTATACAGCCAGCGCGGGCTTTCAGGAATCAAGAAAAGTAGAATCAAAAAAACGATAGCTGGAATAGCCCCTGCCCAAAACATCCACCTCCATCCCTCCTGTCCATTCCAACTCTCCAAAATAGGTTGCCCTTCCAACATGGGTTTAGCAATCAGCCAATTGACTACCTGCGCGGCAAGTATTCCCAATACAATGGTTAATTGGTTGACAGAAACAAACTTTCCCCGACTTTCCGCTGGAGCAATTTCCGCAATATACATCGGAGCCAAATTAGATGCCACACCGATACCCACACCACCCAAAATCCGATAAATAATAAAGCTATTAAGTTCAGATGCCATGCCGGTTCCCAATGCAGAAATAATAAATAAAATCGCTGCGGTATAAATCAGCGGCTTCCTGCCATAGCGATCAGCCAGTCCTCCCGAAAGTAATACGCCGATAAAGCTACCTACAATAGCCGAAGACATCGCCCAACCTTGCAGCGTAACATCGGATTCCAAATGAAAATAGGCTTCGTAAAAAGGCTTTGCCCCACCAATAACGACCCAATCATATCCAAATAGAAATCCACCAATAGCCGCCACAAAGGTGATCAATAGCAAGTAGGTTGTCGCTGTCTTTTGCATAAGAGTTTACATATTTAGATTTACTTAGGTAAAATTACTGGAATACTTGCGGACAATCATGTAAGTGAACATGATAAACATGTAAAATATTACTATTTTTAGAAACACAACCAAGAATAAACTCGATGATGACACAAAATATAGATGTAATGGCTGAAGGTTTCAAAGGGGAAAAAGCGATTGTCTTGCCTTACGCTGTGTGCAGCTACCAAACTGGCAACAACATTACGTCAAAATTATTTACCACACATATAGGCTATTATCCAAATGCAAAAAAACACTATCGCGATCGTCAGGAGGGGTGTAAAGAATATATTCTGATTTATTGCGAAAAAGGTAGCGGTTGGGTAAAACAAGGAGAAACGACGCATAACCTCTCCAGAAACGATGTTTTCATCATCCCAAAAGACACACCGCATTGCTATGGAGCGAAATCAAATGATCCCTGGAGTATTTATTGGATTCACTTCGATGGCACAGACACCCCTCTTTTTGAACATATCGTGGGTCAGATCGTCCATATCGACGATGCTGACTCAAATAAGCATGCTAATCGCCTCCAGCTTTTTGAAAGCATCTATAAGAATCTGGAGATGGGATATAGTCCTGAGAATTTAGAATATACAAGCTTTTGCTTTCAATACTTTTTAGCATCGATTAAGTATCAGATACAATTTAGAGAAAGTAACCGAATTAAGGTCGATAATATCATTCAGGACATCATCATATTTATGAAAGACAATCTGGAAAACAACATCAATTTGGATGAAATCTCAGATCATTTCAGCTATTCTAAATCACATCTCATTAACTTGTTCAAGCAGAAAACATCTTATCCTCCAATGGTATATTACAATCAATTACGCATGCAGAGAGCCTGTTCATATCTCCAATTCACCCTACTTAAGATTAAGGAAATTGCGTTTAAACTCCACTTCTATGATCCTTTTCATTTTTCAAAGGCTTTTACGCGCGAAATGAAAATGTCACCACAAGAATATCGCAAGAAATATCAGAAATAATCTCGTTAACTTTTGAAATCCTGATTCATACACGATCGATCTAATCCAAATAAGGGTTATTGTCCAATCCTAACTTTTTGACTTCCCATTCAATCCCATCATTCAAGCTTGAGCCTGTTAATACGCAACGTATAACACTTAGCGAAGTGCTGTGGTCTTATTCGAAATTGGGTGTCCTCTTCGCCAAAAATGCCGACACACCTTCTTTGAAATCTTCTGTCCCGAACAAATGTCCGAAGGCATCCATTTCCACCTTATTCCCATTTTGTTGTCTGTCTTCAGCTGCGTTAATAGCTTCAATGGCATTTGCCACCGCAACACGGGAGCGCGTAAATATCTTTTGAAGTATTTCCTCTGCACGGGAGATTAACTTATCCTGGGAGATCACCTCATTTACAAGACCAATCGCAAGTGCCTGCTGCGCATCGATCATATCTCCTGTTAAAATCATTTGCATGGCCTGCCCTTTTCCGACTAGTTTGGGTAAACGTTGGGTACCGCCGTACCCCGGAATCAATCCCAAGGAAACCTCTGGAAGTCCCATTTTTGCATTTTCAGAAGCTATCCGAATATGACAGGCTAACGCTAACTCAAGGCCTCCACCCAAAGCATATCCATTTATAGCTGCAATAACTGGCTTGGGAGCACTCTCGATAAGATCTGAAAAAATAATATGCCCTCTTTCGCTAAGCCATCGCGCTTGAATTACCGATAAATCCGTAAACTCCTTAATATCTGCACCAGCAGCAAAAGCCTTTTGCCCAGCGCCAGTTAAGATAATCCCCCGAACGTGGTCATCAGAATTGAAATGTTTAAAGATGTCCTGCAATTCGTCGAGCGTTTCCTGATTCAAAGCATTCAACTGCGGTTCGCGATTGATGATGACATAGCCAATGCTATCTTTAACGGCATACTTTAAATTTGAATATTGGACCATAATAGCTAAAAATTAAAATGTAAGGATGCCGTAAAGGTATCAGAAGGAACTCCTTCCCCGCCTTTATAGCTCAATCTTTTTTTATACTCTAATCTAATCAATTTAAAGATATTATCCACACCCACCAATCCTTCTACGTAAGGTTTGTTGCGAACAGCCTTTGTTTGGATGATTCCATCTTTATCCGCTTCAAACTGAATATTTTCCGGTGTGACAAAAGGGTTATTGACGTCGCTAAGCTTTCCATAGAAAGCTTTAAACCCAGTCACTTCGCGCCACTTTAAGCGCCTGAACAAAGGAATTCGATTAAAAAAGAAACCATTCCAATTGTGATAATAAGTTAATTTCAGGAACTGGTCCGAGACAAATTCCGATGTAGCCATCAAATCAAAATTTACAAGAGGTCCCTGCTTATCTTTAGTAACCTCAGGAATTTCCAATAAAGTATAAGGCAGATGTTTTCCCCAAATTCTTCCACCGGAGAATTCAAAATCCGCTTGTCCCGCTGGTGACAAAAACAACCGTTTAAAAATACTGAACCGTAAGGCGTCATAATTATAATCTGCTCCTAAGAAGTCTTTTAGTCCTTTGTTATATTGCAATGTAAAAATGGGATATTTATTCTCTACCGTTCCCCGGTCGAGATTATGATAGGTAAACTCCTCATTCGGAGCCCAACGTAAAACTAGCTGTACATCATTTGTATTGACCTGACGCAGTGTGTCTGGTAAAGGTAAGCTATTGATATAAAACAAATCACCCCGAGGCTGCCTACGGGTATGTGTAAATGCCGACCCTATACTGACATGATTCCCAAATTCAATCAGGTGATCAATGCGATAAATATCATTAAACTGCCATTTATTGGGTCTGTTCTTTCCAAAAGAACGGAAGAAGCCATCGCCTTTTAAGAAACCCAAACCACGTCCGGGCTCCATGACGTCATGCTGCACAGTAAAACGCAAATAATTTGCAGGGAATTGAACAATACGTTCGCCATTTAATGTAAATGCCGTACTCAGGTAATATTTTAGTTCTTTGTCCTTATCTCCGTAAGCTGTATATCCTTCAATGTAGGCTTTTTCCGAGAATAAACGAGTCGTTCGACCACTCAGACGAAAACGGTTACCTTCATAATTATTTCGGCTGTAGAGATATTCCAATGGTCCAAACTCGACTTTTCCCGCATTATAATATCCCTTTGCCAGCAAATAGCCCAATGCAACCAATTGATTAAAGGATCGCATGTTTTGCACGGAATCTACCTTTTGATAAGCGCCCAATTCGGCCTGGCTCAAGGGGCTCGGCCTGACACCGACGATTGGAACATGTGGGGCAGACGCGAGCAAATACCTCTTCTCGACTGGCACTCCCGCAAAATCCTCATTCGAAATTGAATCTGTACGATGCCCTAAATATTGAGTCTCGCGGCGGCCATATAATACATCCGCCTTGCTTCCCCCGAATAACATCTTCAGATCGGTATGAATAGGGAGCATGCTGCCGTTCCTAAATTCACTATAGGTCAGATCGATCTGAACATCATTTATCCAGTTGATATTAGCGGTACGTCCAATATTCAGTGTCGCCCGGTGGACGGCATATCTTGTGTCATCCGAGATCAAGAGATCGCCGTAGAAGAGTAAGTCAATGGCGGATTTTCCTTCAAAATGGAGCTCAATATAATCCTTTCCCTCAATTTGGATCGTATCTTGAATCTGATATTTATAAAATGCCGTGGCTCCTGTCGCAATTGGGCTCAAGACACCCTTATTGGTAATCTGAATGGTATTTTCATAGAGATCCACATCACGTAAAATGGTCTGAAAACGGGTCTGCCAGTTATCGTTGTTGAAAAAACGCGGATTTAATTCGGTTTGGTTGTGGCTGGTGACAACCTTTTTGTTGCGATTCGGATTGTGAGATGAATAAACATTGGCATAATTCTCTTCCAAATAGAATGGCGCAATCGTTAGCCCCCGAAAAGCTGTCGAATCAATGTTTTCAAAGAGAAATCGAAAAGGTTTTGGAAATTTTTTGGCTTTATCTTCAGGATTGACAAAACCAAATTGTGTCTTCTCGTATTCATCAAAACGAATTTCCGGGATACGCGTATAATGATTTTGAGAGCGATGAGCAATGACCTGTTCAATCAATGCAATAGCAGGATCTTTCGGCTTTTTATTTTTTCTGTTGACGACTACTTCTTCCAATGTATTATTCGTCGCGATCAGATGAATCGTCAGCGATGAATCCTGTAAACGACGGACATCGATCGTTCTTCGTTCATAACCCACCGCTCCGAAGATCAGCTGTCGGTATTTCTTGATATCCTGAATCTTAAAATACCCGAGCGTATCGCTGCTCCCACCTCGATCTTCTCCCAACCAATTTATTGAAACCCCTGAAATACCCTTTCCGGTTTGTGCATCCACTACCTTTCCACGAATAAAGTCCTGTGCAATCACTCGCCCCCCGAAAAAGAGTAATAGTAACACAGCTAAAAAATAAATCGAAAAAGATTTAACACACACTTTAAACACCATCTGCTAATTGATAGGATTTCTTTTTTACAATATACAATTTGTATGCAAGAGTTATACCAATAAAAATAAAAAAAGCACAGCGAAATCACCATGCTTTATTAAACAACAAGTATTTTAACAGAAACCTTCAGTTTTTACCTGCTCTAAATGCAGCGCAAATTACTGAAGGTTCCTATCGGCCATTGAAAAACATACGCGCTTAACAGAAACTTTATATTAATTTTAACAAACAGTCAGGATATACACCAATTAGAATTGTAAGGGTTACAGCAAGAAATAATACCAATGAATAGTTCCACTGTACATTGACACAAGATTCATCACTATCTCTAAAGTACATGGCGACTACAACCTTTAAGTAGTAATATACCGCTATTGCTGCATTAACGACTGCCAATACGAGTAAGACAATATGGTAATTCTCCATAACGGAAGAAAACATCATAAACTTACCAATAAATCCGGCGGTCAATGGTATCCCCGCAAGCGAGAGCATTGCCACTGTAATCGCAAATGCCAACAGCGGGTTTCGTTTTCCCAACCCATTGAATGCCTCAAAATGCTCAGATCCTGTTGTTTTTTTAACAAGGATCAACCCTGTAAAGGCTACAATGGTTGCTAACGAATAAGCAAGACCATAGGCAAAGATGCTATTGGCCGAAGTTGAGCCAACCGCTACGATTGCAAATAACATATAACCAGCATGCGAAACACTTGAATAAGCAAGCATACGTTTGAACGAAGACTGCATCAACGCAGAAATATTTCCGACAAATAAGGTAAGAACGGCAATCACGAAGAATACCGGCGTCCAAAAATCTTGTAAAGGCAACAGACTGTAATTGAACAAACGCAATAATCCGGCGAAAGAAGCAACTTTAACAACCGTGCTCATATAGCTTGTAATCAAGATCGGAGCCCCATCATAAACATCTGGTGTCCAGAAATGAAAAGGAACAGCCCCCACCTTGAACGTCAGTCCCACAATAAGAAGCAATATACCTCCATAAAACAAAGGCGAAATTGCTTGCGGGTTATTGACAACATAGTCTTTGATTTCACTTAAATCAAATGATCCTGTGGCACCGTACAACAAGGCGATACCAAACAGCAGAAAGCCCGTAGAGAAAGCCCCCATCAAAAAGTATTTTAATGCGGCTTCATTTGATGCCTTATCTCTTTTACGTATACCGACCAAAATATAAAGTGCTACAGACATAATTTCAATCCCTAAAAAAAGCATCGAAAAATTATGATAACTATTGACAAGAACAGCACCGGTCAGCGAGAAAATTAACAACGAATAATACTCCGCAATTTGTCCCTCCTCATCAAAATATCCTTTTGAGATTACAAAGATGCACAAGGTAACCGCGATACATAGGATCGAAAAAGCGATCGCATAGTGGTCAAAATGAACCATCCCATTATAAAGAGGGCCGGTGGTAGAGGTCCAGTTATTCCATAAAAAACCAATAGCAACCAAGAATCCAAGAATAGAAACAGGCAATAGCATAGATTTCATCTTGAATAAGCCGAGATAAAGGACGACTAATGCTAATATTGAAAGTGTAATTATTGCACCCATACAAAAAAATATATCTATTATCTGCCTAAAAATGTACTTAAAACTTCCACCGAACCTGCAGAAAGGTTTAATAGGAAATTAGGAAATATACCAATATAAAGGATCAAGACGGACACCAGGGTCAATACCACCAATTCCGTACCGCTTACATCCTCAAATTGTACGGTTCTCTCAGTAGTCTCTCCCAACATCGTTCCCTGATAAAGCCTAAGGATATAGACTGCCCCCAAAATCAAGGTTAAACCAGCAAAAACAGCAAACCAAAACCCGTATTGAAAAACACCTTTCAATAACAGAAACTCTCCAATAAATCCATTGGTCAAGGGTAGCCCCACTGCGCCCATACAAATAATCAGAAAGAATATGGCCAACCGCGGTGCCTTGCTGGCTATCCCGCCCAGCTCCGAAATACTACGTGTCTGTGTGCGCTGCTGTACAATATCCAACACATAGAAAAGTCCGATCACCGAAATACCGTGATTTAGCATTTGGATAGTTGCTCCGCTTAGACCATTTGTATTCCAGGTAAAGACACCGGCACTGATTAAGCCAACGTGTGCGATCGATGAATAGGCGATCAATCGCTTCACATCGTCTTGCTTAATTGCAATAATGGAAGCATAAACGATCCCAATCACACATAAGATCATCGCGAAATGTCCATATAAAGCCACACCAGCTGGTGCAATTGGCAATAACCAACGCATCAAACCATAAACGCCCATTTTCAACATAATACCGGCTAATAGCATGGTACCAGCCGCTGGTGCATTGGTATACGTATTCGGTTGCCAAGTATGAAAAGGAAAAATTGGTATTTTGATGGCGAAAGCCACAAAGAAGGACCAAAATAACCAACGCTGTGTATTTTCTCCTAAATCTAATGCGATAAAGGATGTCCATTCAAAATCACGGTTGGGCACTTGTTGATAGAGATAAAGAATCCCGATCAACATCAAAAGACTACCCAAAAAAGTATAGATAAAGAATTTTAAATTTACACGAATACGATCTCCTTCTCCCCATAATGCGCAAATAAAATAGATCGGAATTAAGGCAATCTCCCATCCCACATAAAAGGTAAATGCGTCCAAAGCCGTAAATACAAGCAATAAACCCGATTGCATAAAAGCCATCAGAGCATAGAAGTTTCCTTTATAGCCTTTCTTAAAGGTTGTTGCAATGATTAAAGGCATCAACCCATTGGTCAATAACACAAGCGGCAGACTAATTCCATCAACACCGATATGAAAATGAATGTGCAATGAAGAAATCCATAGCCAATTTTGTTCAAATTGCATCCCTCCATTTGCGTCAAAAGTGCAAAGAAACGGAATAGTCAACGCCAAAGAAACTACCGATAAAATTAACGCTATTGACTTTGCAGCATTAGTCTTTAAAAAAGCTAGAATCAATGCGCTGATTAACGGCAATAAAATAAGTAAAAACAAGTTATCCATCGATTATACCAAAATTAAAGACTCAACATTCCATAGATGAAAATGGCAATCACTCCAATTACCATCATCAATAAATAAAAACCAACATTACCATTCTGGAGCAAGCGCAATACCTTTCCTGTGTCAAATGTTGCCTTCCCAGCACCGTTCACGACACCGTCTATTCCCTTCTGATCCACGACATTTCCAAAGAACGTCGACAACCAATTAATTGGACGTACAATAATGTTATCATAAAGCTCATCTACATAAAATTTATTGTAGGAAAGATTGCTTAAGAACCCTCTCGCGCGATCATTCGTTTCTGGTAGGTGTCCACGTTTGACGTATTTATTGAAAGCCAGGGCCACCATAATCAATACACCAACCACAGAAACTGCCATTAATAGATACTCTGTGTTATGCTCCAAATGATGTGTCTCAGGCATTAGCGCTTTTCCTTCTGAAAAAACCGGCGATAAGAAATTCTCAAGCCAATGGTTGCCCCCCAAAACAGCCGGTAAATTGATGACACCGCCAAGGACAGAAAGTATCGCTAATACAATCAACGGCACTGTCATACTTTTTGGAGATTCATGCAAGTGATGCTTTTGTTGCTCTGTCCCCCGAAATGTACCGGAAAATGTCATAAATAGCATTCTAAACATATAAAATGCAGTCATTAAAGCGCCAATAAAACCCAAAACCCATAAAACTGGGCTAGCAATAAATGCCCCCGCCAATATTTCGTCTTTGGAGAAGAAGCCAGAAAATGGTGGAATTCCCGCAATCGCAATGGTTCCTATCAACATCGTTAGATACGTAACAGGCATCGCTTTTTTTAAGCCGCCCATGTTACGCATATCCTGTTCTTCGCTCATGCCGTGTATTACAGATCCCGCTCCAAGGAACAACAAAGCTTTGAAAAAAGCATGAGTTAATACGTGAAAAAAGGCTCCAGTAAATGCGCCTACCCCAAGTCCAAGAAACATATAGCCTAATTGCGAAACAGTAGAATAAGCCAAAACTTTTTTAATATCGTTCTGTGTCAGGGCTATAGCAGCAGCTAACAAGGCTGTACAAATTGCAATAACGGAAATAAGCTGCAAGGTAAACGGAGAAAGTATAAATAGGACATTGGAACGTGCAATCATATAAATACCTGCGGTAACCATGGTTGCCGCGTGGATCAGTGCCGATACCGGTGTTGGACCAGCCATCGCATCCGGCAGCCAGGTAAATAAAGGTATCTGCGCCGATTTACCTGTTGCTGCGATAAACAATAAGACTGTGATGCTAACAACGGTAATATCACCGACAGCAAAATTTTTGGCGGCAGGAAATACAGTCGAAAATTCCAATGATCCGAAAGTTCCGAGTATCAAAAATACGGCAAGTAAAAACCCAAGATCCCCTATTCTATTCATTACAAACGCTTTTTTTGCAGCATTTGCGTAGGAACTATTCGTATACCAGAACCCGATCAATAAATAGGAACAAAGTCCCACGCCTTCCCAGCCAATAAACATCACTAAGTAATTGGAACCCAAAACCAATAGCAACATAAAAAAGATAAACAGATTTAGATAAGCGAAAAACTTACCAAAGCCTGTATCATGGTGCATGTAACCGACCGAATAAACATGAATCAGGAAACCAATGCCTGTAACAATCAAAAGCATAATTGCGCTCAAAGGATCTACCAAAAAAGAAAGTCCGATCTTCAGATTACCTACCGTGATCCAATCAAACAGATGCTGTTCAATAATGCCTGCCTGTCCAGCCTGTCTTGCCTGGTACACTTCAGCGAAAAGAATGCAGCTGCACACAAAAGAAATAAGTACTACAGCACTTCCTAGGGTGCCTACCATACCTTTGGACAACGTATTCCTACCCAATCCATTCACTATAAACCCGATTAAGGGCAAAAGGGGAATCAACCAAACTAATTCACTCATCGTATTGATTTCTTAAGTTCTACCAACGAAGTTTATTCAAGGAATCGATATCCACAGACTTCGTATTCCGATATACCATAATAATAATCGCAAGCCCTACAGCAACCTCCGCTGCTGCCAATGCCATAATAAAGAAGACAAACACCTGTCCTGACGAATCGCCATGCTGCACGGAAAATGCAGCCAAAAGAAGATTGACTGCGTTAAGCATCAATTCAATGGACATCATGATAATGATGACGTTACGGCGAATAAGAACACCAATAACACCAATAGCAAAAATAATCGCACAAAAAATCAAATAATGATTTATGGGTACCCCCTGCAACTGTTGAACAACTGTTTCCATTAGATTTGTTTAGGTTCTTTCTTAGCTAATAATATCGCTCCGATCATGGCCGTCAACAACAAGAGTGATGATAGTTCAAAAGGAAGCAAAAATTCGTTAAACAACACTTTACCTAGGTTCTTAACCAGCCCGATTTCCGGATTAACGACGGTCAGTGGGTTCGAAATATCAAAGACACGATAGACGCCGAAAAAAGTAACCAGCAAGCAACAGCCAGCGATAACGCCCATAAACTTGACCAAATTGGATTTCATAGGTTCAGTATCCTTATTCAGGTTGAGCAACATCAGCACGAATAAAAATAAGACCATGATTGCTCCCATATAGACGATGAAATTTACCACAGCTAAAAACTGCGCATTTAAGAGTATATAATGTACCGTAAACGTAAAAAATGTGATGACTAGATACAATACACTATGCACAGGATTTTTTGTAAAAATGGTCATCAGCGCAAAGAAAATAGACAAGAAGGCTACAAAATAAAATACTGTCATAATTTCCTGGTTTAGCTCTTTAATTTGGTAATATCAAAAGTTGGTTCGACCAATTTATCTTTTCCATAGATAAAGTCTTTACGGAGGTAGTCTGCCGTCACATGCGGACCATCCAAATAGATGGCTTCCTTCGGACAGGCCTCTTCGCAAAGGCCACAGAAAATACAACGCAACATATTTATTTCATATACCGAGGCATATTTTTCCTCCCGATAAAGATGTTCTTCCCCTTTTTTTCGTTCAGCAGCAGTCATGGTGATCGCCTCCGCCGGACAGGACAAAGCACATAGCCCGCAAGCTGTACAGCGCTCACGCCCCTCCTCATCACGCTTAAGCGAATGCTGCCCCCTGAAGTTTTTCGAATACGGCCTTATTTCCTCCGGATATTTAATAGTCGGGATTTTCTTAAAAAAATGCCTTAATGTAATACGTAAACCTTTGATAATGGCCGGGAAATAAATTCTTTCCGAGAATGTCATCGGCTTTTGTTCGATTACCTTTTTACGATTGGTCAGTTGCATAAAAACTCGTTCATCTGTAAATAAATTATTTCATGAGCTCACTATGCTCGTTTTGTTTATTCATGAGCCTTTTACTTTCTTAAGGCATCATGCTGCCCTCTGGCAGTTTCAATGGTCCTATGGAATATCCAATCGGTTCCCATTGCATATTTGCTTCTCAGGAGGGATATTCCCTAGGAGAAATAGGTATCTTTAATCAACGTGAATATTCCCGTGAGTACAATATTTGCTATCGCTAATGGAATCAACATCTTCCAGCCCAAATTCATCAATTGATCATATCGGAAACGTGGTAAAGTCCAGCGTACCCACATAAAGAAAAAGATAAACAACAATATCTTCACGAAGAATACGATTACACCAACAATAGTGATCATATTGGCTGACCATCCCAGATCATTCATAAAGGGGAAATTATAGCCGCCAAAATAAAGTGATGCCATCAGTGCCGAGGAAACGAACATATTGATATATTCGGAAAACATATAAAGCCCCAATTTCATCGAAGAATACTCCGTATGGTACCCTCCCACTAGTTCCGTTTCACATTCCGGTAAATCAAAAGGTACCCGATTACATTCTGCAAAAGCACAGACCATAAAGATGATGAAACCCAGTGGTTGCGCCCAGATATTCCAGTTGACAAAGCCAGACTGCTGTGCGACAATTTCCTCTAGCGTCAATGTACGCGTGACCATCAGTAAAGCGATCAATGATAGCCCCATGGCAATCTCATAGCTGATACTCTGTGATGCCGCACGAATTGCGCCCATAAGGGAGAATTTGTTATTGGAAGCCCAGCCCCCCAGCATAATACCATATACACCCAATGCAATTACACCAAACATATACAATACGCCAACATTGATGCCTTGCGCAACCTGTAAAGAAATCGTACGGTCTCCAATTTGCAATTCCTGTCCCCAGGGAATAACAGCGGAACTAATACATGCCGTTATAATCGCAATTGTAGGACCCAAAATAAACAGCACCTTATGTGCACCTGCAGGAATAATTTCCTCCTTAAAGAAGAACTTCCCTCCGTCGCATAAGGGTTGTAAGATCCCGAAGATACCAGCCCGGTCAGGACCATATCGATCTTGCATAAAACCTGCAATTTTACGTTCCGCAAGTGTCGAATACATCGCGATCACCAAAGTGATAACGAAAACAATAGACACCAATATTAATTTTTCTATGACAAAAGACCACTCCATGTTTGTGATTATTTCAATTTTTCTGTTCTAGCCAACTGTTCGCGATTTTGTTCCTGAAGTATAGGATTTTCCTTAATGACTTTTGGCGGATTAAACAATTCATAATGATTGGCAGAAATAACAGAATGTGGATCTATTTCTGTCGGTTCCTCTAAAATCCAGTCGCTTGTTTTTTTCTGGTCAAAGCGACAGGTATTACAGATAAATTCTTCTACTTCACCAAACTCATCTTTCCGGGCAGTCACCCGGATCACTTCTTCCCCCTTATACCATAAGGTTACCTTGCCTGAACATGTTGGACAATCCCGATGTGCATCCACAGGTTTTGTAAACCAAACCCGATTTTTAAAACGGAAAGTTTTATCCGTCAAGGCACCCACAGGGCATACATCGATTACGTTGCCGGAGAAATCGTTATCAATTACATTTTCGATATAGGTAGATATTTCCGAATGATCGCCGCGACCCAAGATGCCATGTACACGTTGATCGGTCAGCTGATTGGCGACATAAACACAACGGTAACATAGGATACAACGGTTCATATGCAATTGGATCTTATCGCCCAGATCAATACGTTCGAAAGTACGACGATCAAATTCATAGCGTGTATTGGCACTGCCGTGCTCATAACCAAGATCCTGCAATTTACATTCACCCGCCTGATCGCAGATTGGGCAATCCAATGGATGGTTGATCAATAGGATTTCCACAACTCCTTTTCTCGCTTCCACTACTTCTGGGGAAGTAATGTTTTGTACTTCCATACCGTCCATCACTGTCGTGCGGCAGGAAGCAACCAATTTAGGCATAGGCCTTGGATCCTTTTCAGATCCTTTGGATACTTTGACTAAGCAGGTACGACATTTACCGCCACTACCCTCCAATTTAGAGTAGTAGCACATTGCAGGAGGGACGATATCCCCACCAATTTGCCGCGCTGCATTTAATATGGTTGTCCCAGGAGCAACCTCTACAGGTATACCGTCGATGGAGACCTTAAACTTTACATCTTCCGCTTCTGCCATGATATGATTTATTTATCGTTACAGCTATTATTATGATACTATTGGTTCTAAAGGATCCGCATAATGCGCTAATCCAAAATTCCTCGTCTGTGATTCTTCCGGATGAAGGATATGCCATTCAAATTCATCCCTAAAATGCCTGATCGCTGCCGCGACTGGCCATGCTGCCGCATCTCCCAATGGGCAGATTGTATTTCCTTCAATTTTTCGCTGAACATCCCACAGCAAATCAATGTCCGACATCGAGCCATGGCCGCTCTCGATCTTATGCAGTACCTTCTCCATCCAGCCTGTTCCTTCACGACAAGGTGAACATTGTCCACAGCTTTCGTGATGGTAGAACCGGGCAAAATTCCATGTATTGCGAACTACACACTGGTCTTCATCAAAAACAATGAAACCGCCAGATCCAAGCATCGTACCGGTTTGAAAACCTCCGTCAGCCAACGACTCATAGGTCATCAAACGACTGTTTCCTGCAGCTGTTTTCAAAATTAGATTAGCGGGTAGAATAGGTACTGAGGAGCCCCCGGCTACGACGGCTTTCATGCGCTTGCCATTGGCTATGCCGCCACAATATTCGTCCGAGTAGATAAATTCTTCAACAGGTAGACCGAGTTCAATTTCATAAACGCCCGGTTTTACAATATTTCCACTAGCGGAAATCAATTTTGTTCCGGTACTACGTTCCACCCCGATCTTGGCATACTCTTCTCCACCCAAATTAATGATGGGAACGGTCGTCGCAATAGACTCCACATTATTAACCACCGTAGGGCAGTTATATAAACCCGCTATAGCCGGAAATGGAGGCTTAATGCGTGGATTGCCACGTTTTCCCTCCAAGGATTCCAATAAGGCCGTTTCCTCTCCGCAGATATAAGCTCCCCCTCCCGGTTGAACGTAGATCTCCAGATCATATCCGGATCCTAAGATATTTTTTCCTAAAAAGCCTTTCTCCTTCGCTTCAGCAATAGCACGCTCCAGAATCCTGATCTGTGGCATCATCTCTCCACGCACATAGATATAAGAAGTATGTGCCCCCAAAGCAAAGCTGGATACAATCATCCCCTCAATAAGTGCATGGGGAATATGCGTCATCAAATAACGGTCTTTGAATGTACCCGGTTCAGACTCATCAGCATTACAAACCAAATAACGAGGCACGCCTTCGGGTTTGGCAAGAAAGGACCATTTCATCCCCGTTGGAAAACCTGCTCCTCCACGACCACGCAACCCAGATTTTTTAACTTCTTCCACGACATCTTCTGGAGACATTGTCTTCAAGACTTTCTCAACAGCAACATAACCACCTTTTTGCCGATAGACCTCAAAGGTATTGATGCCAGGAACATCGATATGAGTCAACAAAAGTTTACGTGCCATATTTATTCTGTTTTAGCTTTTAAATTATCAATCAATTCATCGACTTTATCCTCTGTCAAATTCTCATAGAAGGTATATTCAGGCCCAATTTGTAAGACCGGTCCAAAACCGCAGGCCGCCAAACATTCCACACCGCGCCACGAAAAAAGTCCATCTGCTGTGACTTCACCTTCTTTCACGCCTAGCTTTTGTTGCAAATGTCCCATAATACGTTCTGCACCAACTAAACAACAAGGACCTGTACGACAAATCTCTAATACATATTTTCCTTTCGGCTGAAGCAGGAACATCGTATAGAATGTCGCAACTTCGTATACTTCAATCGGTAATATATTCAGGTAAACAGCAACTTTGTCCATCGCATCCGCACTTACCCAGCCATATTCCGCTTGAACCAAATGTAAAATGGGCAATAACCCAGATTTCTGCTTCCCTTCGGGATAACGGCTTACCACTTCTCCAAACTTGGTCAGCAACTCTGGAGAGAACGTTACATTTTCATTATGTTGTTTTACACTAAGCATCTAATTCTCCGGCTATAACGTTAAGACTACTCATATTTATAATGGCATCAGAAATCAGCATTCCAGCACTCATGGGCGCAAACATCTGATAATTGACAAACGAAGGCCTTCTAAAATGCAGACGATAAGGTGAACGCCCACCATCATGGATCAGATAAAAACCAAGTTCACCATTCGCTCCTTCTACCGCATGATAGACTTCTGCCTTTGGTGTATCCACCTCACCCATCACAATTTTAAAGTGATAGATTAAAGCTTCCATATTCGTGTACACCTGTTCTTTTGGAGGCAAATAGAAATCGGGCACCTCCGCATGGAAAACTCCTTTGGGTTCTTTCTCAATCTTATCCAAGGCCTGCTCGATAATCCGAAGCGATTGCCACATTTCAGCATTCCGAACCATAAAGCGATCATAGACATCACCTGTTGTACCTACTGGCACATCGAAATCAAATTCTTCGTAAGAACAATAAGGGTTCTGAACGCGCACATCATAATCCACACCAGCAGCCCGCAAGATAGGACCAGACCAGCTGTAATCTAATGCATCTTCCGCTGTCACAGCGGCAACGCCGGAAGTCCGCTCAATAAAAATACGGTTGCGAACAAACATATCTTCAAACTCCCGCAATACCGGCGGATAACGTTTAAGGAATTCCCGTATTTTTTCAAAGGCTATTGCATTGAAATCCCGTTCGAACCCACCAATACGACCAATATTAGTTGTTAAACGTGCCCCACAGATTTCTTCAAAAATCTCATAGATAAATTCACGCTCCTGCATGACGTACAAAAAGCCCGAAAAGGCTCCCGTATCCACACCCAAAATTCCATTACAAATAATATGATCTGCTATTCGGGCAAGCTCCATAACAATAACGCGCATATATTGTACACGTTTAGGAATCTCAATCTTGAGCAGCTTTTCAACGGTCATATGCCAGCCCATGTTATTGATCGGAGCCGAACAGTAATTCAAACGATCCGTCAAAGGCGTGATCTGGTAAAAAGGTCGATGTTCAGCGATCTTCTCGAATGCACGGTGAATATAACCGATTGTAGACACACCGCTTACAATACGTTCGCCATCGATCTGCACGACGTTTTGAAATACACCATGTGTAGCTGGATGCGTCGGGCCAATATTTAGGGTAATCAGCTCGTCCTGTGGATCGTTATCCTCGAAGACAGGTTGATTAGCTGTTATCTTGCTTATAAATTCGCTCATATCGTATAAATTAACGGCCGAAATACAAATCTTTCTTATCTACGCGATTCGGATCTTCCAGCGGATACTCCTTGCGCATGGGAAACACCTCCATATCATCCACATTCAAAATCCGTCTCAAATCGGGATGTCCAATAAAATTAACACCAAAAAAATCAAAGGTTTCACGCTCCATCCAGTTCGCGCCCTTCCAAACAACCGTTGCAGTTGGAATCTCAGGATTCGGACCATGCAGAAAGACCTTCACCCGGATCCGGATATTATGAACGAGACTGTGAATATGATAAACTACAGCAAACTCCTTTTCTAAATGCGGATAATGTACCGCCGTAATATCCGTTAGATGGATAAATTGCAATTCGTTATTCGATTTCAAGAAACGAAGCACATCGATCAGATCTTCTTGCTCAACAACCACCGTCAATAGATTGTGAGCATCCTGAACTTCGATAATCCTTCCCGGAAAATTTCCTTGGAGCTTATCCAATAAAAAGCTGTTTTCCATCATCTATTTATTTGTATGTATACCGTACTTTTCAAGCAAGGCCTTGTATTCAGGTGTATTTCTTCGGTTCAACGATTCATTCTTCACGATATCCTGCAAGCGCAATACACCATCTAAAATTGCTTCTGGACGAGGAGGACAACCCGGCACATAAACATCTACCGGGATGATTTCGTCGATTCCCTGTAAAACGGAATAAGTATCAAAAATCCCTCCACTGGATGCACAAGCTCCTACCGCGATAACCCAACGAGGCTCGGCCATTTGCACATACACCTGCTTAAGCACCGGAGCCATTTTCTTGGCGATGGTTCCCATCACCAATAACATATCTGCCTGACGCGGTGAAAAACTAGGACGTTCGGCACCGAATCTTGCCAAATCGTAGGTAGACCCCATCGTTGCCATAAATTCAATACCACAACAAGATGTCGCGAAAGGTAGAGGCCATAATGAGTTGGCACGGGCCAACCCGATGGCTTTATCCAAACTCGTCGCAAAAAAACCTGCGCCTTCTACTCCCGGAGGAGCTTCTGCCAATTTTATATCACTCATGAAAAGTCGATTTATAGGTTTAAGTATCATTGACCCAAAGAGCCAACAACCAGCGGGACGTTTAGTCCCAATTCAATGCTTTCTTCTTGATCACATAGATAAAGCCCAACAGAAGCAATCCCATGAAAATAAACATCTCAATCAAGCCCTGCAATCCCATCTCCCGGAAGTTTACAGCCCACGGGTACATGAAAATCACTTCAACATCAAATATCACAAACAGGATAGCCACCAAGAAATATTTTATTGAAAATGGCTGCCTGGCATTTCCAACAACTTCAATTCCCGACTCAAAAGCTCCAAGCTTGTTTTCTGTGCGGACTTTTGGTCCGATAAGATGTGTAATAATTATGGTACTTACCCCAAATCCTACAGCAACTAAAAGCTGTATTAATATAGGCAAGTAGTCTATCGGCATACTATTGGCTTGCTCCATCTCAATTAAAATTTATATTGGTAACTGTCTTTAAATATAGAGATTCCACAGTAAAAAACAAAACAAAAAAGGCGTAGATATTACTATCTACGCCTAATTTAGAATGATTTTACTTAAGCTTATTTTAAGCCTTCCAAATAACCTTTAACAGCTTCATTTGCTGGATCTATCGCTAATACTTTCTGGAAGCTTTCTTTCGCTTTAGGAAGATCTTGCTTCACGTAATAGTAAAGACCGATATATGTATTTGCATCGATCAAATAGTTTTTATTCTTCTCTTGCGCACCGCGTTGATTGATTGTTTCGATCAATTTTTGGAACGGTGCTACGAAATCACCTTTGGGTTGTTCCAAATTATCCGCAGTTAACGCTGCAAAAGCTTTGTAATAAAGTGAATTAATCAAATATTTGTCCTGCGCTTCTTTATTGTCTGTCGTTTCAATGACAGATAAGAAAGTCTGTGCTTTTTGCAAATCAGCAATTGCTTTGTTTCTTAAGTCCTGGTTAACGACAACCTGTTCTTCATTCTTACTAGCAGCATCTTCTTTAGCGCCAATTTGATAATAGGCTTCTCCTGCATAATAATTTGCATCAAACAAATACGTTTTGTTGTCTTTGTAAGAAGCAACCAGTTCGAATAAAGATGCCGCTGTTTGAAGTTCTTGTTCTTGATATTTAGCAAAAGCAAGCTCTGCTGTTTCTCCTAACAATTCCTTGTCCAAATCAATTGCTTTCTTAATATCAGCAATACCCTTCTGAATATTGGCTGTATTTTCAGCAGTCAATACCGGAGCCGCAGTAGCCGTGCTATCTGCACCTGCTGCAGCTGGTTTTGGACTATTTGCTGCAATTTCAGACATCCCTAGGTACATGTAATCCAAAGGAATTACACGATCCTTCTCCATTTTGCTGAACATCTGATTCAAGTATTCAAGCGCTTTTGGATAATCCTTTGCTTTTTGGAATGCGATATAACCCAAATAACGATAGATTTTTGGATCCACAGAAGGGTTTTTCGCTAATTCTTCAGAAACTACTTTCAAATCATCATATTGACGTGCATATACCAAGAAATCGGCATAACGGATTTTAGCTTCTAAGGAATTATCACCCGCTACCTCAAGATATTTTTTGTATTGCTCAACACCTTTTTTATTCAATTCCACATATTTCTCATCAGAAGTACCCGGTAATCTTGACCATTGATTGTATGTTTCAGCCAACTCACGATAAGTAGGGGCATAAGTTGGTGTTTCTGTAGCAATAGCTTCTAATTGTGTAATAGCTTCATCGAATGCCTGTGCTCCACGTACGATCACTGCCTGTCCAACTTTCGCTTGTACCGAATTTGGATCGATATCTGTTGCATCACCATAGCTTGTGTAAGCCAAAGAACCTTCTTTCAAGCCACGGTACGCATCTCCTAAAGCGATAGGGATAGCAACATCTTTTTTGTTTTTCTCTTTCGCTTGAGTCAGGTACTCCAATGCCTTTGCATAATCCGGCTCAGGTGCATGAATATATGCACGACCGATTTCCAATAATGGCTCGTAATCTTTTTTACCTAATTTTGCAGTTGCCAAAGCGAATTTAGATTCAGCGCTCGCTTTATCCTTTTTCATTAAGTCAACATAACCCAAACCTACATTATTGATTGTAGCCTTTGGATCAGCAGCCAAACCTTGGTTGAAAATCGCAGCGGCAGAATCCGCTCTGTCGTTTACCAAATAAATTTGACCCAAATAGAAATAATTATCTCCATTCTTAGG
>JAIRVH010000044.1 GCA_031253985.1 Sphingobacterium sp. | reverse complement strand
TATTAATGTCAAACTCAAAATTGTGCTTTCCAGCGTTGAGCCCCGAAAAGGGAATTCTGTATTGTTTTAGATGTTTCACAATCTTGCATTTGAGCCTGCAAAGGTATGTATAAAATCATTAGGATAGAAATATTTTTTTAAATATTCCGAACCAAAGCATTATACATGCCAGTAACAGGAGTTATTCATAATAATTTTTACCTAACTCTATCTTTTCGCGCCCATTGGCCATACGCCACTTATTTGTGTCTCGTAACGAATATGCGCAGCCACAGTATTCCTGCATATAGAACTTTTCCTTTTTAGAGACTTCCAGCATACGCGCCGAACCGCCTTTCTTGCGCCAGTTGAAGGTCCAGTATTCCATTCCTTCATGGCGGGAGGCCGCACGTAAACCACAGTCATTGATCTGTTCCATGTTTTTCCAGCGTGAGATACCTAATGAACTTGAGATCACATCAAAACCGTTTGCAGCAGCATATTCAGCTGTTTTTTCAAACCGCATATCAAAACACATGGTACAACGGATGCCTCTTTCGGGTTCTTGTTCCATCCCTTTGGCGAGTTCAAACCAATGGTCAACATCGTAATCCGCATCTATAAATGGGATATTATGTTTTTCCGCAAATCGGATGTTCTCATCTTTACGTAAATCATATTCTTTGCGGGGATGAATATTGGGATTGTAAAAATAAATCGTAAAATCGATATTTGAAGCAATGAGCGCTTCCATCACTTCTCCAGAACAAGGAGCACAACAGGAGTGTAAAAGTAATTTTTTGCCCTCTCCCGGTAATGCCAAGGTCTCCCTTACAAATTCCTTATTTTCCATAATCGTATGTGCTAACAAAAACAAGGACAATTTTAATCAAAAAGTAGCGAATTGACAAATCTTTCCGTTTTACTTATCAGGTTTTGCCTTTAAAAGAATCATATAAATTCATTGATATTCTGCATATATTAGTAGATTTGTATGTTTAACGCAATATGCTATTTTTAATAAAAAATATATGAAATTTTCGTTTCAATCCTGTATTATTCTATTCTTTGTCAGTATAATAGGTTTTACCGCCTGTAAGAAATTGGATGACGAACCAAGCAATATTGGACGTGTCACGCAGATATCAAGATTATATATCTCTTTCTTGGATTATGATCCGAATAATTCTTCCCTGAAGAATATGATGATTGTTGATCCGGCAGATACGAACAATTTAGACAATTTCTATCAATATCTCTCTCCGGCTAAGGGTGGCGGACCCATTCTTTTTGATGCTAATGCCAAGGCTGTTTTCCAGGCAAGTATTACGGCTCAGGATACCTTTCTACAGGTTATTCCTTTTGCAAATGATATTTATGGAATTCCAGGTCCGTCAGGCGCTATAGGATATCGCGGCTTTACAAATGTTAAGGGATTGGCTTATTATACTTATGCCCAGCAAAATGGTACTTCTGGATCTGCTACAATACCATTTCTTTTGGCGGTTACAACTAATGGAAGCAATAGCTCCATGTTGTATGCTGTAAGTACACCTAGTGGAAAGACAGGTTCCAAAGGCGGGGCTCCAATTATAGACAAACAGATTAATCTCGGAAATATGGTAGCTAGTTCATTGACGCTGCTCAACACAGATGATAAGAATGAAAAGTTGGTACTTGTAGGATTTGATAGTGATGATACAAAGAGTGGAAGCGGCTTTGCAGTTTATTCGGCATTAAAACAACAACTAATCGACAAGGCGCGTGATACCATAGTTAACTTTGATAACTTTAAACCTATGATGAGAGTCTATGTCAAGGGTAAAACCAAATTAGGTCCGGTATCTTATGCTCCTAATAAAGGATTATTGGCGGTAACATCGGGTACTGAAGTATTGTTTTTTAAAGATCCAAAAACCTTATTTAGTGGCGCGAAGGATAAAATGAATGTGGACCCGGATTATGTTGTCAGTGGTGCTAATACAGGTTTATTAAAACCTTGGGGAGTAGCTATTGATGATCGCCTCGATGAAGGGAAATTCTTCTATGTTTCCGATCTAACGAACCATACTATTTCGCGCTTTCCATTGGTAGGGATAGGGGAAGGGAATATCAAACCAGATATTGCCGCGAAAACATATGGTTCCTTGAATCCAAATTATATCTTTTTGGATGGTCGCTCTACTCCTAACTTTTAATAGCTAGTTTAAGCAAGCAATTCGAACAGTGCTTTGATTTCCTGTTGCTTGCTCGAACTTTCATGTTCCTCGTAGGCTGACATCAGGTTTCGCAAAGCGCGTTTAAGGATGGTCACATTGTCGCAGGGATAGGTAAACTCTCTATCCGGATTGAGGTTCAGTTGCTTCAAAAATGAATTTACATCACTTTTTTGCATAACCTGTCCGCGGTTAAAGGCATTGATGTAAAACAGGACATTTTCATTCCCATCTTCGTCCGTATCCATGTAAGCCAATACAAAATGTTTAGGCAAATTAACACCGTAGATTGGAATGTCCAGTTTTTGTGCAATGATGCTATAGATACAGGATAAGGTTAGTGGATTACCCTGTTTGGTATCGAGTACCTGACCGATATAGGAGTTCTGTGGGTGATGATAATCTTTAGTATTTCCTGCTAAGCCGAAAGACCCAAAAAGAACATGATTGATCAGGTTCACTTTCTCCAGTGGACTCATATCGTAATGTAGGCCCCGCCATACCTCAGTTTTGAGGTCCTCTATTGCCAAAACAATTTTGTGATCCTCATAGGAAGGATATTGATAATTATTAAGGATAATTAATCCTTCCAGTAAGTTGAATGAGTTGCTCAGGTTCCAGATCTGTAGTTCATTTTTGGTCTGATCAAACTGAATTTCATGAATGATATTCTCTAATCGTCCTTGTATGTTGGGATCGAAGCTTGATTCCCAAAATTTTTCTAAATAGGGTACGATCTCCGGACCTTGGCTTTTTAACTGATGTTCCACTTCCTGAAGAATCTGTTGGTCGGTGTCGTCCAACAGCGATATTAGCGATTTCAACTCTCTCTCATTCATCCTAACGAAGTTAAAAAATTGATTCGAGAAATGAGATAAAAAAATCCCTAACGCAATATATATGTCGGATAGGGATTATTCAGGTTAAATTGGTATACAATTATTTGAGCTGACCATCCAGCATATTAACAATTCTTTTCCCGTATTCAGCATTCTTTTCAGAGTGGGTGACCTGTATAATTGTAACACCATCATCATTGAGCTGTTTGAATAGATCCATGATTTCTTCACCCTGTTTGGAGTTTAAATTGCCCGTAGGTTCATCGGCAAGTAATAATTTGGGTGAACCTGCCAATGCACGTGCAATACCGACAATCTGTTGCTGCCCTCCCGATAGTTGTGCTGGAAATAGATCTTTCTTTCCGACAATGCCAAAACGATCGAGCATATCGGCCACAATGGCTTTTCTTTCTTTGCTCGAAATGTCCTTATAGATCAAGGGTGTTTCAATGTTTTCATATACGGTCAATTCATCCAACAGATGGTATGCTTGAAATACATAGCCAATATGGGATTGGTAAAGCTGCGTTCTTTTTTTCGCCTTCATTTCCAATACATTCTCGCCCATAAAGATATATTCTCCTTCGTCAGGTTCATCAAGCATGCCTATAATATTCAATAAGGTCGATTTTCCAGACCCTGATGGCCCCATGATGGAGATAAAATCGCCTTCAGCGATATTGAGACTTACATCTTTAAGGACGAATGAGCGTGTACCACCTACATTATACCACTTGAATAAATTTTTTAATTGTATCATTTTTTAGTATTGAGATCTTAGATATTCTTATTTTATATTTTTTCTAGTCACCATAATTATTGTTCGACTGCTGAATAAGGCTCCTCACCGCTCATAATATCTTTTATTCATCACGCAGGCTATCTATTGGATTTGTTTTTGCACCTTTTATAGATTGGAAGCTGATGGAAACTAATATGAGGATAAATATGCAAAATATTGGAATCAAAAACGACCACAAGGATAGCTGAATGTGATAGGCGAAATTGGAAAGCCACCTATTCATGAGTAGATAGGCTATTGGAAGGGCTATGCCGATCCCGACTAAAAAGAGCTTGAAAAATGGCTTGTTCAGTTGAATAAAAAGCAGATGTACCGATGCTCCGAGTACTTTACGGATGCTCATTTCCTTTTTTCGTAATGCCGCCTGATACGCCGCCATACTGAACAGTCCTAATGCCGCGATGATAACCGAAAGGCTGGTGAAACTATTAAAAGCAGTCTGCAATTCTTGTTGTTTTTTATGCTGTAAAGCATATTGTTCATCCATAAAGGAATAGTCAAGGGGCAGATCTTTTGCGGTTGGGTTTTTCGCCCATTCTGCTTTGACCGTTTGAATTGCCCGATCGACCATTCCCGATTTTGTTTTGACCATGAGTGTTGCCTGAAAGCGCATAGTACCACATTCACTTTTAAATGAATATATCGTCGGCTGAACTACATTTTCAAAGCCATAAGCTTTACTGTCTTTGACCAGACCAACAATTTCAAAGTTGATGTCACAGCCTTTGATTTTTGCGCCTATGGGGTTTGCAAGCCCTAAATTTTTAGCTGCCGATTCATTGATGACCGCATAGTTGGAAAGAGAGTCACGGAGTAACTGATCCATTGACAGATTGATATTACCCGCTAGATTGGGGATATTTAACGTCTTGAAGTATCCAGGATCAATGCCGACATGTGCCAATGAGATGTTTTTCTGCGCATGGGAAAATTCCATCTTTGGGGGCTGTTCGCCTTCTCCTGGGATATTTGTCGCCGATGCGGTAGATGCAATACTCGGATCATTTTCTAATCGACGTTTTAGTTGATTGAAGGTGTCTTTATTGTAATACATACCTACACCTTTGAAATTGACAACCTGCGCAGGCTCAAATCCTTTATCCGCCTGCTGCATATAATTTAGCTGTGCTCTGATAACCAGCATGCCCGAGATAAATAGGATGGCCATACTGATCTGGAAAGTTAGCAGTGCGTTTCGAAATGTGCCCTTTTTGAGAATAGAAGTCAGTCCACCTTTTAGGAGATTGACAGATTTGAAACCAGAGAGTACGATAGCTGGGTATATTGCCGATAGAATTGTTGTCAATAGTACGGCAATAGCAAGTTGGGCGATTGTCTCGGAACTCAAAATATAGCCTTTAAGGTCATCATTGAACCATTTTTGGAGGATATTTCCTGTGAGGCTCAAAGTGACGAAACTTAGAATTGCAGCACTGAAAGTCAGGATAAATACTTCCAGCACCAATTGCCTGATGATAGCCCAGCGGGAGCTTCCCAATATTTTTTTGAGTGCAAGTTCCTTAATGCGCTGATCCGCCTGTGCCATAATCATATTGGCAAAATTGGCAGAGGCAAGTAAGAGAATCAAAACGGAGAGAATACCAATAATCCACGTCATGATATAAGCCGTGTTACTTCCTGTTTTTGGTCGAAGGTGAAGGTTGGCAAGCGGATCTAAATAGATCTTCCCTTTGGCATAACTGGATGAGCGTATTTTATCTTTTGGTGCAATTTCTTTCTGATAAAGAATATTGATGCGATTGGTCAACTTCGGGATATTTGTGCCGGGGCGAACTTGAATATAAGTTTGGTATAAAAAAGGGTTATTATCGGCAAAGAGATCCTGCGGTTCACGTATCATAAGGAGATCGTAATCAATCATGGACAGACCTTGTTCTTTGATGGTGCCATAAATCGTCTCGTAGACACCTAGAGCAAGGCTTTGAGTTGGAATCGACTGGGGGCTATCAAAATTTAGGTTCTCTTTTTTGAATAGTTGTTCGGCGATATGGCTTTTGACCATGGTCGCATCCTTTTGGTCCTTGTTTTTGTAGAGTGGTCCAGTCGCATTTCCGATGTGAAAGATTCGTGCGGCTGAGGAGTCAATCAGGGCGGCATTTTTAATAAGTACTGTTTTTTCACCAAAAAGGGGGTAACTGCCGTAGTTGTAGACTATTTTCCGGCCTGCATAGATGATATCTTGTAAATTTTGCTTTAACAATGGAGCCAGTGAAGGAGACGTTTCGTCCGTAAATGCACCTTCTGCTTCAAGGCCAATTTGGTAGATATCCTTATAATGTGGATTCCATTTATCGTAACTCGTTTCGCGATTGATGTATTGATACGAAAGGATAAAACCTGTAAAACCCAGGGTCAATCCAATAATATTTAAGAAAGTAAAACCTTTATTTTTTAGGAGTTTACGCCAAGCTAGTTTGAAATCATTTTTTGCCATTTTACGCTGGATAAGTATGTCTAAATCAATTCGAACTATTTCACCTAATTAAAAATGCAATCCCCTTGCCATTGTTGTAATTGTTTTGTTATAAGTGTTTTATGTGGTTTTTTTTATTTTCGGTTGTCCGATTTCGAACAGTTTACGTCCAGAATCGAACATCCGAAAGTAGCCATTATGCTTTATTCATCACGGAGGCTATTTACCGGATTGGCGCGAATAACCTTCCAAGTTTGATAGCTAATGGTTCCAAATGCAACTAAGATTGCACTTATTCCTGCAAGAGCAAAGTAGAACCAATTGATTTCTACTCGATAGTTGAAATCTGTCAACCATTGATTCATTGCCCACCACGCTACAGGTGTAGCAATGATCAAAGCTACAAACACCAATTTTATAAAATCTCCGGAGAGTAATTTGAGTAATCGGATGGAACTTGCGCCGAGGACCTTGCGGACACCGATTTCCTTGGTTCGTTGCTGGGTCACATAGGTCGCCAGTCCGAAAAGTCCCAAAGCTGCAACAAAAATGGCTACAAAAGCAAAGCAACTGAAGATATTTTTCGTCCGTTGGACATCTTGATATAGATCTGCGAAGCCGGCATCGAGGAAATTGTAATCGATTTTTTGATTTGGTGAAAACTTGTTCCAAACGGTATTAATGTCGGCCAACGTTTTGGCCATGTCCTTAGATTTGGTCTTGATGGAAAGCATGGAAGTGCTATTTGCGAGGGTCATGCAAAGAGGATAGTACCCTTCATCCTTCATCGATTCAAAGATAAAATCGTCGACAACACCGATAATGGTCCATGGCATGCCATTGGTAATTTGTGTACCAATGGGATTTCCTTTAATCCCCAGATCAGCTATCATTCGTTTATTAACAATCGCGCCGGTGCTATCCGATGCGATATGTGGATCGAAGTTTCGGCCCGCTATAAGTTTCAGTCCAAAAGTGGTGAGGTAACTTTCGTCGATATTCCAGAATTGTCCGCCTTCTCCTAATTCGATATCTTCTTTTCCTTTGGCCCAGAAAAGATTCCCGTTTCTTTTTGCTCCCTCTAACTGGACGGGCAAGTAGTCACTTATGGAGACATCACTAACGGATGGAATAGCTTTCAGTTCATTTTTCAATTCTCTAACCTGAGAAGCAATACCATTTATGCCACGGAGTACAATGACCTGATCTTTGTTGAAGCCAATATCCTTATTGAGCATGAAACTGATTTGCTGATTCGCAATAAGTGCGCTGATCATCAGTATGATGGAAGTCGAAAATTGAAAAATAACCAGCCCATTGCGTAACAACGAAGATTTAGGGTTGGTGACCGATTTGCTCTTCAATGCATTGATCGGTTGAAATCCTGATAAATAGAGTGCCGGGTATAAGCCTGCCAAGGTGCCGATGAACAACATGCTCAAGATCAGCGAAGGCACAAAGTACCACACTGTCCACGGTATAAACAGCGCTTTGTTGGCTAGATTGTTAAATACAGGTAATAACAGGAAGGCTAATAATAACCCTATAAGGAGTGAAATAAGGCTGTAACATATCGCTTCGGTCATAAATTGGAAAATCAGTGTCCTTCGATTTGATCCAATGGTTTTTCGAATCCCGATTTCTTTGGCTCGCGTTGCTGCATTCGCAGTTGATAAGTTGATGAAGTTAATACAGGCAATCAATAATATAAAAAATGCAATTCCTGCGAATATCCAGACCATCTTAATGTCACCTTGATATTGTGTCGCCATTCCATATTCCGAAATATTCTTCGAGTGGAGGTGCATATCAAGGGCGTTTTGAAGCAATACGGTTGACTGCATCATTTCTGGCGATATTTTCATTCCATTTTTTTTGTTGAGCAAAATATAATGGTCCTGAATATAGTTTTTTGAAATGCTACGCTGTGCGTTTGCAATATCTGCATTCTCCTTCAGTTTTACGTAGGTAATGTAATTTGTCGCGCCCCAATTGTTTTGCTCACCAGGATAAAATGGTTCCCCTGCTAGGGAAATAAAATAATCATAGCCATAGAGACTGGAATTGCTCGGGACATCGTCGATCACAGCCGTTATGTTGTATAAAACATTTTTATTATTGTTCAAATAGATCGTTTGTCCTACCGCATTTCCTTTGAAATATTTCTGAGCCCTACTTTTGGTAATCACTATTGCATTGGGTTTGTCCAGCGCATGTGATAACTGTCCTTGTACGACCGGAAGCGGAAATATTTCCAAAATGGACTGATCGACATAAACAAACCCTTTATCAAGGTAATTTTCCGCATGGCCATTTACGGTAAACAGATTACTTCCGGCACCAAATAAGGTATTGGGTAAAATGCGCCCGGCTAATTCTACACTGGGGATTTCTTCTTGCAAGGTTTTAGCTGCTGGGGCAGGAAAGGCAAAGGTTTGCCTCACTTTATCACCATCGGGTGCCGAAACGATAAGACGGAAAACACGGTCCATGTCAGGATACATTTTGTCATAACTGGTTTCATGTCGAATGTACAGTACAATAAGAATGCAAATGGCAATACTAAAAGCGAACCCGCCGATCTTGATGATCGAGTAAAGTTTGTTGTTGGCCATATTTCGCCAAGCGATCTTTAAATTATTTCCTATCATAATAAAAGTCTTTTACGGTTTTTGTATTTATTCATCACGTAGACTATCCACAGGATTGGCGCGAATGGCTTTCCAAGTCTGATAGCTGATTGTACCTAAAGCAATTAAAATGGCACTTATACCTGCGAGAATGAAGTATAGCCAATTTATTTCGATTCGATAATTAAAATCAGTAAGCCATTGGTTCATTGCCCACCACGCAACAGGTGTGGCAATGACCAAGGCTACAAACACCAATTTTATAAAATCTCCAGACAATAATCGGAGTAATCTGATCGCACTGGCTCC
>JAIRVH010000028.1 GCA_031253985.1 Sphingobacterium sp. | reverse complement strand
CAAAGAAGAAAAAGTAGCACAAATCTTGAATTTTATTTCACAAAATAGGAAACACCCAAAGAAAATTCCATAATTCTTTATATATTAAATTAAAATTTGGTTAAGGTGAGATTAAAATGGTATTAGAGGCCAAAAATAGCGATTTTCAATAAATGAAATAGCAGAAGCCAGTCTCGAGCTGAGACTGGCTTCTTGAAAAATTTAGTTCCTATTCCTTAGCGATGCAAATCGAAACGATCCAGCTCCATCACTTTATTCCATGCCTTCACAAAATCTTGTACAAATTTATCTTTTGCATCGATACTGCCATATATCTCCGCAACAGCTCTTAGTTCAGCATTCGAACCAAAAACAAGGTCCGCCCGTCCGGCTTCCCATTTTTTAGCGCCGGATTTACGATCCGATCCTTCGAAAACTTCCCGATCCTGGGAAATAGCTTTCCAAGCTGTTCCCATATCCAATAGATTGACAAAAAAGTCGTTGGTAAGCTGCCCTGGACGATCTGTCATCACCCCCAATTGGGATCCATCAAAATTTGCCTGCAGAACACGAAGTCCACCTATTAATACCGTTAGTTCAGGAACGGATAGCGTTAAGAGCTGTGCTTTGTCGATCAATAGAGATTCTGTCGAAACCGTATACGCTCCTTTACGATAGTTTCTGAATCCATCAGCAATTGGTTCAAGATAGCCCATGGATTCTACATCAGTTTGCTCCTGTGTCGCATCCATACGACCAGGATTGAAAGGTACTGAGACCTCATGTCCAGCAGCTCGAGCAGCCTGCTCTATAGCAGCAGCACCACCTAGAACGATTAAATCTGCGATTGAGATTTTTTTTCCCCCTTGTTGCTTTCCATTAAAATCCTGTTGAACTTGCTCCAACGCAGCAAGCACTTTCTGCAATTGGGCTGGATTATTTACCTGCCAATACCGTTGCGGAGCTAAGCGTATCCTAGCGCCATTTGCGCCGCCTCTCCTATCCGAGCCCCGGAAAGTAGACGCCGAAGCCCAAGCTGTTGTTATAAGCTCCGAAGTACTAAGACCAGCATTCAATATAGCCAATTTTAATGCACTAATATCATCCGAATCAACCAAAACATGGTCAACAGCTGGAATAGGATCTTGCCACAATAATTCCTCAGCAGGAACCTCGGCACCCAAATAGCGTTCGCGGGGTCCTAAATCGCGGTGTGTCAATTTAAACCAAGCGCGAGAAAATGCATCCGCAAACGCGTCCTGATTCTCATAGAATTTACGTGAGATCTTTTCATAAATTGGATCAAAACGAAGCGATAAGTCAGTCGTTAGCATCGTTGGTCTACGCTTTTTATTTGGATCAAAAGGATCAGGAACACTCGAGTCAGCATTCTTTGCTACCCATTGATGTGCTCCAGCAGGGCTCTTTGTTAATTCCCACTCATGTTCAAAAAGATTTTTAAAGAAGAGATTTGTCCACTCTGTTGGTTTTTGCGTCCAGATAACCTCCAATCCGCTGGTAATGGCATCAGCCCCTACTCCACTTCCGTAAGTACTTTTCCAACCTAAGCCTTGTTGCTCTATACCTGCAGCTTCTGGCTCTTTACCTACATGGTCGGCGGGACCAGCTCCGTGTGTTTTCCCAAAAGTATGGCCCCCTGCAATCAGCGCTACAGTTTCTTCATCATCCATCGCCATACGTCCAAAAGTATCCCGTATATCTTTCGCTGCGGCGATAGGATCGGGATTTCCATCCGGTCCTTCCGGATTCACATAAATCAAACCCATCTGTACCGCTGCTAGAGGCTTTTCAAGATCACGTGAATGCACTTTGCCGTCCGCATCATCGTCAGCAGACAGGACACCATGTGGCTCAACGACCCCTTCTGAACCATGGGCATAACGGATATCACCGCCCAGCCATGTTTTTTCAGAACCCCAATATACGTCCAATTCAGGTTCAAATGCATCGACACGTCCACCTGAAAAACCAAAAGTTTTGAATCCCATGGATTCCAAAGCAACATTGCCTGTTAAGATCAATAAATCTGCCCAAGAAATGTTCTTACCATATTTTTGTTTGATAGGCCACAACAAGCGACGTGCCTTATCCAAACTAACATTATCTGGCCAGCTATTCAAAGGTGCAAAACGCTGCTGCCCAGATCCCGCTCCACCTCGACCATCACTAACGCGGTAGGTTCCAGCACTATGCCAAGCCATCCGGATAAACAATGGCCCATAGTGACCAAAATCTGCAGGCCACCAATCCTGCGAGTCCGTCATCAAGGCATGCAGATCCCTTTTTACAGCCGCTAAATCCAATTGTTTAAATGCTTCTGCATAATCAAACCCTTCATCCATCGGATTTGATTTGCTCGCATGTTGTCTCAAAAGATCTACACGAAGTCTATCTGGCCACCAATCTTGATTCTGAGTTCCACCTCCCGCAACGGCGCTGCGCATAGTACCATTGTGAAATGGGCATTTGCTAATGTCTTTTTCGTTGTTGTCCATATGAAAAGAAAGTTTATTGTATAATACCTTAAATGATCAAATTGTTTGACCTCTACTTTCATAAAAGTACACAAATATCCCCCTGCCTTTACATCGAATGATTTGATACACTATAATCAAAATCTATAGAGCAAACCTAAAATTATATATAAAACTAAAAATCATCCACCTGTATTTTTACAGAAAGAATGATTTTTATCTATTTTAAAAACAAAAGCCATTCTTTTACTATTCTATTATTAGCTTGGATTAAAAGCGATATACCATGAGTGAGCTATCCACATATCTGGTCAGTGCATTTATAGGCCTAAGTCTGGCTGCAGCGACCGGCTTCCGAGTTTTCATGCCCCTATTTTTATTGAGTCTCGGCTGTCGGCTAGAATTGTTCCAAGTTGGTGACGAATTATCTTGGGCAGGTTCACCTATTGTTCTGGCTGCCACAAGCGTGGCTATGATCCTAGAAATAGCAGGATATTACATTCCATTTATCGATAACATATTGGATACCATTTCAATTCCGCTAGCGACGATAGCAGGTACCCTACTTTTTGCGATACAGTTTACAGATATTTCACCGTTTTTCCGTTGGGCCATGGCAATTATAGCCGGCGGTGGAACCGCGGCAACCATTAGCACAGCCCTAGCTGGCACGCGCGCAGTCTCCTCGGTTGGAACTGCTGGTTTTGGTAATTTTGTGATCTCAACCATGGAAACTTTAGGGTCCACCATCTTGACAATATTAGCCATATTCGTCCCATTTATGGCAATCATTGTCGTAGTAGGCTTGTTCTATTTCTTTTGGCGATTTGGCAAAGAGCAACTCAATAGAAAACTTAAAAGAACTAAATAGCTGTCAAAACATAACATCTGGCTAAACTTGACGCAGCTCGCTGCAATCAGCAATAACAGTAAGTCTCACCAACATAGGCGCGCCACCTTTCTGACCCATCAAACGAAGATCTTATGGCAACCAAAATATGCCTTTAGACAGTGCTTGTTCAGTGCTCATTCAATGCTTGCTCAGTGATGACTCAGTGTAGGCTGAATAACCACTGGCCGATTACTGTCTAAAAACTGATTAAAAATTGTCTTTAGCTATAATTTGATATCAGTATGCTTCCGCTTTAGGCTGCTTTGGGGGGTAGCTAGCGATAAATTGTAAAAAAGGACAGCAAATTTCGATGCTGTCCTTTTTCCCATCAGATATTCTTCTAATTTTATATACGACCTGTTAATCAATAACAACTTCCTGTGGCCGTTTTACCTTTTCGAGATCTTTCGGAAGAATAACTGTCAAGACACCATCCTCAAAACTCGCATGCACATTGTCAGTAAGTACTTGTTCATTCAATTGGAACTCACGTTCAAATGGCAGACCTTCATGCTCTTTATAAATATAGTCGATATCACCGTCCTGTGTATTTTCTGTACAAGAAATCTTTAAAATCCCATCATTTATGCTGACTTGGAATTGTTCTTTCTTGCGTCCCGCAGCAAAAAGCTGAACTTCGTAAAATTCTGAATTCTCGGCGATATTGGCAGGGACAAACTGCTGTCCTTCTGAACTGTGCTCACCTGCAAAAAAATGCTGCTGAAATTTTTCAAAGCGATCTTTGAAATGCTGTCCACAAAATTTGTTATGAATTGAATACCCTCTGCTGTAATTATCTCTTTTAAACATGTCTTTAATTTTTAATAATTGAATAATAAATTGTGAATTAAGGATCGCGGGATTGCATCCACTATTGCGATTTTTTTAATATTAATAAACAGGAACTATTGTTGCCTTCTTCGAACGTTGTTGTCCATTTAACGGCACAATCGCTACGACTGTGTTATAGTGACGCTGAACATTCGGGTATACTGGAGCCTTATCCATTTTGAATGAATGCTTATCTCTCCTGCGCATTCTTGCTGCGGCAAAGCTTCCTATCCCAAACAGAACCGTTCCAAGCAATAAGAGCTTAAAGATCGTCCCAATAATTAAGGTTGCAAATCCTGCTATTGCCGTAAGCACGATCAGGCGCGGCAATATAAATCGAAGTTTATTTTTCATTTGAATACATCTTTTTTTTAAGGTTTTCCGTTAGCAAACATTTTGATCTGTTTAAAATTGCGCTTTCCTCGACCTTCATATTTTATAATTAACTATTGCTTTCGCCAACATCCATTCTGACAGATCCTCGCGTTCTGTTATTTCTTTCGGGATATCGACATAAAAAAGGCGCCTTTATAGAAGAAGACGCCCAACAACCGTTTTTACTTTAAAATTTTTATTCTTTTTTCAGAATCCGCATTGTCCTCCAAAACGACGCTTCCATTCCTCACGCAAACGCTCCCTTTCCTCCTCGGAAAGATCTTCTCCTTTTTCCATTTGACGTGGAAAATCCTTCCGAAATCTCCCACCTCCCGGTTTACCAAAGCCCCTGCCGAACAGGATTCTGGACAAAACAAAGAGCCCTAATGCCTGCCAATAGGTAATTGCTTTCAAATTGAAAATATCGACCATCAACGTATTCCATAAATATTGTAACAACGCTACCAATAAAAAAACACCAACGATAATAGCGACAAACATAAAAGCGAATTTACCCTTCCGTTGTCTTTTCATTCTTCCATTCATAGCTTAATCCTTTAAAATTTTAATTCTTCATACAAACTGCGCAACCGTACTCTCAGATGCTTCACTGCATAGCCTTTTCGACTGATGATCGTCTTCAGGTTCTCATTTTCCAGGACTGCAATTTCTTGAAGTGTTTTGTCTTCCAGCTCATTGAGCATAAAAACCCGGCGTTGCTTTTCCGGTAATTCGTCCAATGCTTTCATCAGTTCGTCCCAAAAAATATCCTTAAATAATTTTAGCTCGGGATTATTGGAGTCATCAGCCAAAAGAAACTGACGAATGGGAAATGAACGTTCACTATTATCGTCACCTTCGATCAGATCATCAAGCGATTCACTTTTCTTTTTTCGGTAGCTATCTGTAATTTTATTGCGTGTAACGGCATAAAGCCAAGCTCCCGCATTTTCCAATTCATCCATATTGGTCAAACGGCTGAATTGATACCACACTTCCTGTAAGATATCCTCTGCATCCTCCGTTTTCTTTACTTTCCCCTTAACAAAACGCAGCAGCTGACTTCCATAAGTTTTAACGGTATCCGTAAATGATCTGGAATTTTTCTCTGCCATATGATTTTGGTATGCAATGTCCATAGCAGCCTAGACGAATCAGCCAAACTTTTACTTTAAATTATTTTCATCAATCTACGTCTTGCTTACTCTACATTATGAACAATATGACACGTCCCTTCCGGCCTTATTTCGTGTGCGCTTTGTTAGCATAAATATACTAGATAATCGCAGAATAGTATAGGCCTTTCGTACAGTTTATACCGCGAGAAAAAAATGATGACGTGTAAGATTATAACTTTTACCGCTGCTGGATGACTTTGCCTTGATCAGTAATAAAAATATAATGGTATGCTGGAAAACGCTGAATTAATTTTTTTCCTTCTTTCTCCCCCAGCACCATGATCGACGTGCTAAGAGCATTTGCTATTTCTGCTGAGGGACCATAAATCGTAACCGAAGTTAATCCTGTAGCGGGATAACCTGTGACTGGATTTATAATATGAGCGTAACGCTTGCCATTAATTTCTGCATATTTTTCATAGCTGCCAGAGGTTGCTACGGACATTTCATTAAAGCGAAGTACCTTGACCATCCGATGCGGCTTAAACGGATTATTCACTCCTATTTTCCATGCATCGCTATTGGGCGGATTTCCCCAAGCCGACAGATCACCTGAGGCATTCACTATCCCCGCTACAATTCCTTTCTCTTTCATTATTTGTCGCCCCCGATCTGCAGCATATCCCTTTCCAATAGAACCAAAACCGATCTTCATACCCGGCAACTCCAGAAAAATTGTCGAAGCTGCACTGTCGAGGCGGATATGCTTATAGCCTACTTTCGCCACTGAATTCTTAATGAACTCTTCTGCGGGCATAGTGGTCATACTTCCATCAAATAGCCAAACCTTATCCAAGGCAACAATACTGATGTCAAAAGCTCCGTTCGAATTTTGCGCATACTGGATTGCCCGTTGTGTCAATTCAAATACCTCCCGATCTACCTTCACGGGTTCGATTCCGGCATTCCGGTTTACTTCTGCGATTTGCGTTTGTGGACGCCATTCCGAAATCAAGTTTTCTATTCGATCTATTTCTGAGATGACTTCATCAATATGCTGATTTGCAATCGAGCTATTCCTATCCACCAGGCTAATTTCAAAAACAGACCCCATCAGAGTAACCTGCCGCTTAACCAATACCTGCGAAAAACCCGAAGTAATGAATAAAAAGCAGAATATTAAAAATAGGCCACATTGTTTATTTTTCTTCATGAGATTGATCTAAAAAGAAATTGTAAAGTCGATTTATACCAAAAGCAGTCTTAGTGATGGGGTTTGCTAATGTCGCACGAATATACTAATAACAATCCGTTAAGATCTGTCCATTTTCTTTGTAGAATGCAATAGTTTTGCCGACATGTGCTAAAAGAAGCGCATCTAACGTCTGTTCAACATCATGCTGCATACGTAATGAACCACAGAGCAAAATACACCCTTCTTTTTCAAGCAATTCAACAAAGTATAATGCATCCCTGCGAATTAGATCCATGACGTATTTTGAATCCTGTTCACGGGAGAAGGCCAATTCAAACTGTTTCAGGTAGCCCTGCTTTATCTGTTCATCAGCAAACTCCACATAGCGCGCAGTCATTTCATTTTGATGTCGAAAACCAGCATACAGACGTACGGGTATCATACTTTTATTTTCCGAAATCATACCAAGAAACGGTGCTACTCCGGTTCCATTGGCAATTAAAGCAACCGCCGCTGCTTCTTTTGGAAAATGAAAACTTGGATTGACCATAACACGCGCCTGCAAGGTCTGATTGGCTTCCAATTGATAAAGGAAGCCAGATCCAAATCCATCGGGGAATAATTTCACCACAAGTTGAACCATACCCTCTTTGTAACCGATGGAGTAAAAACGTTCTCGTTGATCTTGTGAGGGATAGATGGCCAATAAATCTCCGGACTGTATTTTAACCTTACTCAAAGGCTTCAATAATAAAGTAAAGGTGGTATTAGTCGCCGAAACAGTTGACTTCGCGATCACTTTGAACTTTGTCGTTCCGACGACTTTGGAACTATAAATAGCGGGGGCAGAAGCCAATGCGATATCAGTCTTTTCTGACCAGTGATGTATCCATGAAATAAGTTCATCAATATTCTTGTCATTGACTGTATGTAACTCCATTAAACGAGAAGCCCAGGCCTGTTTTTCCAGCAAATCGTCAATCTCTTTGGCGTAGGCGCAAAAATCAGTATAGGCTTTCGAACCAAAGCCAAGAACCGAAAAATGTACATCTTGCTCTTGTGGACAGCCATTTAACTTTTGTTCAAATTGAAGTGCATTGGAGGGAGCTGTTCCCAACCCATATGTTGAGGTAAATACAAGCAGCTGTTTAGCATTCGGAAAGCATTGATATTGATTCATTCCGAGCAACAGCGATTTTTGTCCATCCGCCAAAAGTTGTTTATGAATCTGATTAGCAAAAAACAGGGTGCTTCCATTTTCCGTTCCAAAAAGGATAACAATTTCTGCTTCTTCAGCTCGGTATTTATTCTTGATTTTAGTACTTGTGCGCTTGAATGTAATGAGAAATCCTGTATAAATAAAGAACACAATATTCAAAGAAGCCAGTCCTAATATAATCGCCCATACAATATTGGTCTTACCCGTATGGAGGTTCAAAGAAAACTGTTCCGCTAATGCCGTAAACGGATACTTGACTTCTTTATGCAAACTTCCGTTCAACTGATTTATGGTCAATTCACGGTCACGAAGCTTTAGTATAAAAAACTCATCAGGATCGCCTTCCATAAATGGGAACTCCAACTTCGTCAAATCGACCAGTTTCGTCTGTTGAAATATCGAGAATTTTTCGACTCCCAATTCGATATCGTCCTTCCCCTTATTGGAATATTCAATTGTTTGATTCGGCTTTTTTAAGATTTCAATACGCACCAAAAATAGATAGGTACCGGTTAGGGCCAATATCAGAATTGGTATTAAAAAGATACGTCCGGAAACGACATGGAAATATTGCGCGAAAAAGTCCCTATTGATTTTGGCAAAGAAATGCCGCACGCCCTGTTGACGCTTGACAATCAGAATAATTCCTGAAATGGTAATAAGAAATAACAGAAATGAAACAACACCAATAATTACCCGGCCGGTCACTTTAAGAAAGAGGGAACGGTGCAAAGCTGTCACCCATTGAACAAATTGGGATTTATTCAGTTGAGGGCCAAGTAGACGACCCGTATTCTGATCAATATAACCTTTCACCGTATTACCATCCGCGTCTATGGCATCAATACTCACAAATTGATTGTGATCTACTGAAATCTCCATGATTTCAGGATAAACCTTGCGCAACGAACTTACCGTCTGCGCAAGGTTTAGGTCTTCAATATGCTGTATTCGATAAGGTGGAATTTTTTCATTGACCGCATCAACGGCCAATATGACTCCAGTTATCGATAATAAAAGTAAAAAAACAGAAGAAACAATAGCTAAGGCTAAATGTGCATACCTCCAAATAGATACCAGCATTTCTATCCCTTTTCTTATTGTACTTTACTTAATTTGACGAGCTTGATATACCCTTTGCCATTTGCTTTCTCAGTAACAGCCTCTTTTGTCAAAGGGATCTCAAGGTCTGCAGTGTGGTATTTTTGTTCCTCCACCGCTGATTCAAAGCGAAGTTTATACCCTTTGTTAAACTTTGTCTCATCAATATCCAAGGTACGCATGGCACGGTCACCGCCCCCAACTGAGGCACCGGTCACGGCATTAAGTTTTTCCTTGGTTTTATTTTGAAATTTATACCATTCCTTGAGCGTATTATACCATTGTTTATCGGATCCCAATACGGCTAGTGTCTTATCGTATGCCCCGCTAGGGTTAATCAGGGAAATCACGACATAGGCTTTTTCACCTTCGTAGGCATTCATTTGGATCATGCACTTATATTTAGCCGCCTGCGCAAAAGAGCTTAGGGCTACCATGGAAAATAAAAGAGTGGCTATCGTTGTTTTAAAAATGTTGTTCATCTTCAATTGTATCTAATTTATGGTATTCGCGCTATCTTCAGCGTTACCTAATATTGTAATATTTATTAAGATATTCCGTCATCCGATTGATGGAACATACGATCTCTCTATTTCAAGAAATCAAGCTGTACATTCGATTTAGACAAGAAATCGTTCTCTTTAGCCAAGTCGTAAGCTGTCTCATCGAATTCAGTTTTCAATTCTTTTTTTGCACCAAGAGCGACCAATGTCTTTAATAAAGAATCATCTTTTGCTATGAGGGCTGCTTTATGTAATGCTGTAGCGCCTTCTTTATCCTGTGTATTGATATCTACGCCAAGTTCATTTGCTGTTTGGATCAACTTGACATTTTCTTTGGCGACAGCCAAATGATACAATGTACTACCGTTTTTCTGTGGAGTAACAACATCTAGTCCGCTCGCCTTAAGAATCGTCAATTTTTCTTTAAATTCATCTCCTGGAGCAACAGCTGCCTGTCCGCCCGGTCTCCCCCCCTGTGGCAATTCTTTGTAAGAATTAAACCAGTAGAAGGCTAAGTTATTTCCATCTTTATCCAATAGTTTGATATCAGCTCCGTTTTTAATTAAAATCGCTGCAATTTCAGGAGAACCATTTGCGATCGCTTTCGTCAATGCTGATTCGCCTTTTTCATTGACCGCATTTACATTTTTCGCTTTGGCAAGCAGCAATTCGACCAATTTAACATCTTTACCATTGGCTGCCACCATAAGAGCTGTATTCCCCTCGTTATCCGCTTTTGCCACATCTACTCCCTTATCTAAAAAATAGTTGATTACGGACATATCTGGTCTGCGAACTAAAGAATGTAGTACCGTAGCGCCTTCCTTGTTTACTGCTTTGGGATCTAATTTGAATTTTTCAACCAAATAGGTGTAAACAGGCAAACCATTAGATGCCTGTCTTGAGCCTTGGGTCGCAAAAAACAACGCATTGTTTGTCGGTTTTACACCACGGGCAATGAATTTTTCGATAAGCGCAGTATTTCCAAGTTTAGCCGCATAATCTGCCACCGTACGACCAGATTCATCTTTATCTTGAATGGATAACCCTTTTTTAATAAAATAATCCGTTAATACCAAATCATTGTCCGCAGAAGCAGCAAGCATCATTAGCGTGGCACCACCTTCATATTTCTGCTTGGGATTCACACCAGCTTTAAACAATGCATCATATACGGCAGTATTTGTATTCCCACTAGAAGCTGCATAAGCGACAATTGGATAGCCATGGCTATCCTGGTAGTTTACATCTGATCCTTTTGCAATCAAATAATCGACTAGCTCTGCATTTCCACTGGATGCTGCCCAATGCAAATAACTGCGGCTGTGGTGTGTCTTCTTCGTGACGCTATTCCCTTCCTGTTCGATCATAAACTTAACAACGTCAGTCGGGGCACCGTTTAATATAGCCATAGTAACCGGATCAAAGGATGCCGCATTAGGCTGAGAAGGGCTATTTCCTTTGCTGATTTCTTCTTTAACAATTGTCAATGTAGGTTTGCCTTTCCAAAACTCGCCATTCATTAACGAATTTGTCTGCGCCTGTGCGTAAGATGCGGCTAATAATAAAGCTGCTAAAAGTGTCTTTTTCATCCTTTTATTTGTCTTTTAAGATGATGAAGCAATCATACCTTTAATTCCCATCCTAATTATTCAGCTCAAATGGCTACTGCCATTCAATAAACAGGATTCGAATACATTGGGTTGATCTCATCAGAATACAAGTATATATGCGTATATTTTAGGGACATTGAAGCCGTCTGAAGTTGATTTACGATGCAAAATCTTCATTCAGGTAAGCCTATGCTCAAAATAGATCAACTACTTTATTTAAATTAATTCTAAATTAATGCAAATCTAAAAAATATTCCCAAACCACAAAAATTAATAGCGCTATTTTTTTGTTCTTCGATTAAGCAATTACGGTACTGTTCTTGAACGCGATAAAGATTATTGAACTTGTAAATACCATAAATTTGTCTTAGTTTTCTATCTATATAAACACGCATCATGAATAAGGTATCGTCAGATTTTTACCCGATCAATACTGAAAAAAGTAAGCATAAGATTTTTTATAGTCTCTATGAGCCTACGGAAAATCCGGTATTGGCAACGATCCTCATCGTCCATGGCATGCAAGAGCATAGCGGTCGGTATCAGGAATTGGCGAATTATTTGACGACACAGCAATTCGCAGTTTTAACTTATGATCAATTGGGGCATGGAAAGACCGCTTCACATCCTGATCTTTTGGGTTACTTCCAAAAGGAAAAGGCGAAAGAACAACTCGTCGATGACGCAATTGCGATGAGTAATTTTCTACGTGAAGCTTATCCACAAGCGCAGCAATTTATTTTAGGGCATTCCATGGGTTCCTTTGTTACACGTTGCGTTTTACAAAAAATTGGGGGCCAATTTAAGGGAGCCATAATTGTCGGTACCGGACAGCGTCAAAAGGGTTCCTCCGCTTTTCGCATTTTACTTGCTCTTCTAAATACTGTTGCACCCAAAAAAAGGAGTAAATTGATCAATCGCATTTTTGACCAGCGCAACAATGCCCGTTTTAAAAGCGAACCGAACCAAAGTAACAGCAATTGGCTAAGCGTTAATAAGACAAATCGTATTGCCTTTTTGGAAGATCCACTCTGTGGAGGTTTGTTTACCAATAATGGGTTTCATACGGTACTGGATCTTTCGTTACAGGCGACAGATCCCACGGCTACAGGGCATATCCCAAAAACACTCCCGATAGCATTTATCAGTGGACAGGATGATCCAATTGGAGATTTTGGCATCGGAGTTGAAAAAAGTGCCAATCAGCTCCGCAGCCAAGGACAAGAAGATGTTACGGTTAAATTATATCCGGGGATGCGCCATGAAATTCTAAATGAAGACAGCAAAATAGAAGTATTCCAGTTTATCAGCAGCTGGCTACATACCCATTTAGCTTAGTTTCGGTCCCAAATATTTCCGAATCGGTTCATCTAGCTATTTAAAGATGAAATAAGACAGGAAGATCGATAATAGCTGGCCAGCCCGCGGATATCACCCAAGGCGCCCAAGAGGTTTCTCGTTTACTGTATTATATGTTGTATAGACAGCGGAAATCCTACCCGATAAAGGTGGATCATCCGCTGATAGAAATTGACAGTTTTTAGTAAAATTTTGGCGCTGGTTTTTCTTCAACACTGCTACTTGCCCCATCAATGACAGGCCAGCCTTTGTCCCAGACAACCTGATCTAAAAGCAACATACGACGGTTACCGCCACTGGAAACACGAGGATGCTTTGGATCCATAGCATGATAGAGTATCCAATCATTTCCCTTGTCATCTGTTATAATGCGCGAAGTATGACCCGTCCCTACAAATTTATCATTTCCCTTTAACAACAACGTTCCGCTCCCCCGCTGTGTAAGATTGCGGCCCTCTTGATCAATATAGGGCCCTTTCAGATAGCGAGAGCGGCCAACAAGGACATGATAGCTGCTTTTCTCTCCTTCGCAACAAGATCCTTTGGATCCGATAAAGTAGTAATATCCTTTCCGCTTATGAATAACAACAGCCTCAAAATCACCTGCAGCAACTTTAAATTTTTGATTTAAATCAAGTACCGCGGTTCCATTCTTATCCAATTCCACACCATAAGTGCCCTGCGTATCTGCATCGCTAAAACTCCCCCAGAACAGGTAGTTTTGTCCATTCTCCGTAAAAAAGTAAGGATCAATTGAATTTGGCACGTTGATCTGCTTGCTATCAAAAAGTTTACCTTGATCCGAAAAGGGTCCTTCCGGTCTATCTGCAAGAGCAACTCCTATCCCCGGATTAGGATCTCCCCATGTCGAATAGGCATAATACAGCATGTATTTCCCATTGAGTTGTACCACATCGGGTGCCCAGATTCCACCTTCGGCTTTCCAGCTGGGTTTTGAGCTGAAAGCCGTGCCAATCCAGGTCCAATGAGCAAGATCAGCCGATTGTAGAATGGATACGAGACGTTGCCCTTTTCCGTCCCCCCAATTGTCGGCTGTTCCATACGCATAAAACATTTTGCTCTGGGGGTCTCGAAGGACTGTAGGGTCAGCAAGTATAGGCTCAAAAACCGGATTGATATAGGTCTTGTGCTGAACCTTATGAGCCATTGCATTTGTCGTCTGGCCAGGTTGCTTAACTGAACCTGAAGAGCTTCCACAGGAGCTCATCAGATTCAGTACACCTAGTGCCCCGATCCAATAGTTTAAAAACTTTGAATTCAACATCTATTTCCCCTTTCCTAATTTCTCTTCCAACATTTTGATAAAATACCCGCCAACAACAGATCTTGCTTTAAATCCAGCTCTTTTAGGACGGTCTGTATACGTCCAGTCGGACATCGGAACACGGTCTGTTGTTTCATTCATAAAACGATATACTGGTTTTACAAATTCTTCAAATGTAGGTTTATCACCTGCCATTGTCGCCGTCCAAATAATCCAATCGGTTTTGGTATAAGGCTGACGATTGTCCAAGGGAAGTCCGTATTTATTTTGTTTGCCGAGATAGTATTTAATTTCAGTTTCACGGATGGCAGGGTCGAAAATATCCATCTTAAGCAATTTATCCCAGACCATATTATACTTTTGACTCCAGGTTCCACTTTTATCAAAAGTCAACTTATAGTGATCCCCATCTTTGGCCATATTCTCCCATTTCTTAGCCATCGCTTTCGCTTCCGTCAGATACTTTTTTGCTATAGACGCATCACCGAGCATTTCGGCCAGATAACCATAAGAAGCAATACCCAAAATAGCTTTAATCGATAAATTCGCATTATGCGCAAAATGGCCTGCAAAATCATCTGTACACAACTGATTTTCGGGGTCAAGACCTTTGTCCACGAGATAATCTACCCAGGTAGACAGCACTTTCCAATGTTTTTTGGCATAAGCCGCATTTCCTTCGACCTTCGCTAAAGCATAAGTTAATATCAGCATATTTCCCGATTCTTCCACAGGCATATCGCCACCATAGGTTTGGCCATTCGCCAAAGGGTAGGTCCCAACATCATGTGCAGCAAATGGCTTTGTCCACTTATTGCTTTCACTGTAATAAAAAATAGCGTTCATGAGCGCTTTTGCCAATTCTGGATTATAGTATAGGAAAATCGGAGCTGAAGGATAGGTGACATCAACCGTTCCTATTGACCCATTGCTGTCATTTTCTTTGGACAGTAAAAGCAGATCACCATTGGGTGCCTTGACAAGTTTATGGGCAGCGATTGCCTGTCTATACGCCAAGGCACATAGTGCGGCATAGTCCCCACCTCCGTTGCGCAGAGCTGTACCCCATAATTCGGCATCAAATTTATCAGCAGCCTTTTTGAGAGCAGCATACTCTTTGTCGGCCAGTTCAAATTGCTTCTCAATTGTACTATTTCCACTAGTATTCCAATAAGGCCGTAAATTTTGTCCAAAATATTGGATGGCATACAGGTCATCATAACCTAGCAGAATTTTATCTCTGTAGATTGACGAGACATCGAATGTTTGTATCAAGGCCAGCTGCTTGCCTTCTTTTGAAGGTGAGATATGTTCGTTTTTTAGAAATTTACTGCGTAATTCCAGACTGTTCCCGACAATAGATTTCGTTTTCGCAGCGGTACCGGCCATATAAAAATATCCCCAATCAATTCGTAAATCATCCCCCTTTTTACCGAGAATCTGTTGACTTTTACTTCCTGTCTTTACAAACTGCAAGTTTCCGCTGCGGAATGAGCTGCTCACAGCGTCCTGTAGCGGAGAATTCAAAGCCCAATTTGGTGCAGCTTCCAAATAAAGCTGCACCTGATGTTTTTTGCCATCCTTCACCTGGATTTCATACGAAAGATAATTTACAGGCCGTGTCATTAAGTCCAATTTGTCCATGAACATCGGCGCCATAAAAGTAATCTTTAGATTGACTGGACCGCAATCTAAAGTATAATGTGTCTGCGTCGACTGAACATTGGCGGAAATCTGTTTTGCTCCATTGTCAAATTGAATACTACCTTCTTTTTCTGTAAAGAGTCCAAAATCAAAATATCCATTCGCTACCCTATTATAGCAATAACCCGCGAGTATATTTTTTCCTTTCTTCAATGTCTTTACGACATGTTCCGGCAGCTTGACCCGACTATTTTTACCCGTCGAATTACCTGTATTAACAACTTCAATGCCGTTGACGTACAAAATAGCATCATCGTCATGTGTAAATTCTATATACACGGATTTACCTGTAAGATCCTCACTCAGTTCAACTTCTCTTCTAATCCAAATTTTAGGTTCCTGCCAATCAGTCTCCACATTGGGTTCTTTGTCCTTGGTACCGAAAGGAGCGGCGCCAGTTTTCCATTGCTGTGCATCGTATGAAAGCTTCATCCAGTCGGAGGCGGGTTCGCTGACAACGTAACTTCCCCTCCAAGCCGCATGTTCGCCCATCCGTGCCAAAGGCAAGAGCTCAGCTTCTTCTTTACCTAAAAAGCGATAGGATTTCCCATCAACTTTGAGGACACCTAATAAAGGAAAAGACTTTCCTGTCCAATGGCGGACAACATCAGCATTCAATTCGTTGCTATAGGACCAAGCACTCGTATTGGGATCTATTGTTACTAAAGGATAGGCAGGCGCCCGAAGGTCATTTTTAGGAAGCTGTTTTTGTGCGAACGATGCTACAGATTGACATAAAATAGCCGTTGCAACTAGTAATCTTAATTTCATTGGTTTAATATAAAATAGGTTTAGGTTGAAAAGCACGTTTCTACCTATAAAATTGAGGCCGCAAACGGAGTTGCGGCCATCTAGATATCAATTATTTGGTAGGTGCACTATAAAGTGTCTGATGGGCTGATTTCAACTCTGCTTCAGGCATTTTAACAACTTTGCGGTCATAAGTCATCAAACCATTTGTTTCCACTTCCACGTCTGTTGTCTGTGTATAAACAGCGGCAGACAATCCCATCGGAATCAGACGCGTCAAATCATGAATCAAGCGTTTGTATCGTTCTAACAACTCGGTTTTATTTTTAAAACTTTGGTAGCCCCAATTATCTTTTTGTTGCCAGGAATGTCCATCTATCGGCAATCCTAAACCTCCAAATTCACCCAATGCAAGCACTTGTTTGGCACCAAACAAATTTGGATCAGGCATGGCTGCATCTGGGTAATTGTGGATATCCAAAATATGCCCTGTTTCCATGAAGTTACCACCACTGGCACTATTGACCAGTCTTGAAGGGTCATTAGCCATCGTCCATTCCGTAATTTCCTTCGTTTTAAATTGCCCCCAAGCCTCATTAAACGGCACCCAGATGACAATACTTGGATAGTTGTGCAATACCTCCATAATGGTTTTCCACTCTTTTCGGTAGTAACCCTCAGATTCCTGGGAACGTTGTTTATCCCGATTGCCACCTGAAATTTTTCCTGGCTGCATATCCCAATGGTTTCCGCCGAGGTCACCACTAGGCATATCTTGCCACACGAGCATACCTATACTGTCACAGTAACGGTACCAACGCGCCGGCTCTACTTTGATATGCTTGCGGATCATATTGAATCCCATTTCCTTTGTTTTGATAACATCAAATTTCAAAGCCTCATCCGTTGGGGCTGTATGTAGTCCATCCGGCCACCAGCCTTGATCCAATGGGCCATATTGGAAGCTAAAATGATTATTCAGCATCAACCGTTGAATACCATTTTCGTCTTTTTGCATCGCTATTTTCCGCATCGCAAAATAGCTCTTTGCTTGATCAACAATCTTGCCCTTACGAATTAACTGGATTTCTAAGTCATAAAGTTTAGGGTTGCTTGGTGACCATGGCTGCAAATTAGGTACTGAAAGATCAAAAGATTCATTGGGCTGCCCTACCTGTTCTTTCACAACTTTCCCTCCATCCAATGCTCGGACCTTTATTTCATCGCCGGTTTGGCTTCCTTCGACAGTCGCCTGGAATGCTAAGATCCCTTCATCCAATCGCGGTGTTTGTTTGGTTTTAACGATATAAGATTGCGGAACGGTTTCCAGCCACACAGTCTGCCAGATTCCTGTGACTGGTGTGTACCAGATACCATTGGGTTTATTCACTTGCTTGCCTCTTGGTTGAGGCCCATCATCCGTGGGATCCCATACGCGGATGGCAATTTCCTGTTTTGCACCCTTCTTTAAAAAGCTTGTCACATCCATTGAAAAAGGGTCAAAGCCCCCCTCATGTCTTCCGACCAATTGGTTATTTATATAAACATCACATTGCCAATCTACCGCGCCAAAATGCAACAGGACTTTATTTTTATTGACAGACTTGTCCAATGTTATGGTATTATTATACCATAAGGCTTTATCTTTCCCCACCTCTTTACCAACACCAGACAATGCCGATTCAATAGCAAAAGGAACAAGGATATTTCCGTCCCATTGACGAGGAATCTCTTTCGTGCCTACTGGAGTGACCGCATATTTCCAGAGTCCATTTAAATTCTGCCAGTTATTGGTTCTGGTTAATTGTGGTCTTGGATATTCAGGATGTGGCTTTTGTGCCGTTACTTTCTCGCCCCAAGGGGTTAATATATGTGACCCTGCGGGTTTCCAATCCTGAGCAAAGTTCAATTGTGCTGCCATCATCAAACTGGCAAAAAATAGGGTTTTCTTCATCATAAAAAATCGTTAAGTCATTTATTTATAGCGTATTTACATTATTTCACAGTTGGAAAAGCAGCAATGCGTAAACGTGCTGCTCCCATCGGAATCAGTTCAACTTCCCGGATCTCGCCATTACTTTCCATTGGACTAACTGGCAATACGCCTGTCAGACCATTTTCATCAATTTTCCACCCGTCAATACGTTTTGCTTTGACAAAAATAGAGATAGGCACGGCATCTGCATCAAAGGGAAAGGCATCTTTAGGCCATGTCCGTTTGACAACTTTTAATTGATCAACAGCTTGTAGCTGATTTTGTACAAGTCCATAGTTCCACTCACTTGCGGGAAGGATTTCATAAGAAGGCCACTTGGAGGGATCCGCAGTTTCCTGCCATTTTGAATCTCCGATTGCGGAGGCTTTACTGTCCTTTTTCACATAATTCTCTTTTATTTTAAGCGCATAGGTCAATGGTCCCCGCTGAATACTAACAGCATTTTTGTTGGCAGTCCATGTTTTTAAATCAATAGACATCGGTAACGAAAGTTCAACTTTGTCACCATCTTTCCAGCTCCTGTTGATCCGAATGTATTTTGCCCCAGATTCAACGGACTGGCTTTTACCGTTTACAGTGATTTTCGCTTGCTTGGCCCAGGCTGGTATGCGAAGATAAAATGGGAAATCAACAGTTTTACCCTGTGTGCCTATTTCAAACCGCAAAGACTCTTCAAAAGGGTAATTGGACTGTTGTCTGATCTGAACAGCTTGGTTGTCTCCGACTTTGACTTCAGCCTTCGATGCGGCATATAACACTGCCGCAATACCATTGTCATTGGTTGCCATGTACAGATGTTCAGCATAATATGGCCAACCCTGACTATGATTGTGCTGACAGCAGCGTGAACTGAAAGGATTCATCATTAAAAACGGTCCATTATTATCTATTCCCGGTGCATGATTATGGCTGTCGCTGATGGTCATATTAGGACTAGTGATATACCGAAGAGCTTTAAAATCGGCTGTTACCGCGGCGGGATAGGTATTAAATGCCACCTCTTCGGCATGGTCTGCCCAAAATGGATCTCCGGTTATTCCAAGAAGGATTTCATTGGAGGCCATCTGCTCGACCATGCCACAGGTCTCCACTCCTTGACGTGGATCTGTATATCCTGGACGGGCATTTTCATCCGCACCGAACATGCCGCCCGGGACCTGACCAAATACCTGCCTGACATAATGAAAGTTAGCGTATGTTGCTTTCAGATCTTCATTCGACTGGCTTTTCAGATAATAGGTTGCTGGCTCCCTAAAACATTGTGCAACATTGACATTATGCCAATTCGGCAAATCGTCTTTCTGGCGCCAATTGGCGGTATTCCGATGGATTTTATCCGCTAAATCCATCAACCATTCATTCCCTTGCGTTCTATTATAGAGCCAATATACGGATAGCAAATTGTCACCACCACGGCTATTCTCCCAGTAGTCCTTGAGAAAAAAACTATCTGGCAAATTGGCCTGCCATTTAAAATAATTGGTCATCAACGTTAAAACACGTTGGTCACCGCTATATTCATAGTAAGATTGCAAACACCATAGCATCAACATATTTCCCCAAAGATCCGGTTTGTTATTACGTAGGATCAATGGTCCAAAGTATCCATCAGGACGCTGGCTTTTTAGCGCAGCCTCTAACCAGATTTTTGACTCTGCTATTATCTTAGGATCTTTCAAGATGTAGCCCAAATTAGCGTAGCCTTTTAACCAATAAGGAACTTCTTCCCAGCCATAATCTCCTTTCCCATCCGTACTTAACCAAGCGTTATTTTTTTTAGACAACCAGGCACTAATTTCGCCCAGATGGCCTGTAAGACCATCTTTCTGCAGCTCCAGATACTTCCCGAGCCAACCTTCCGGGACGATGCTGCCCACCGGTAATTTTGTCAAGGCATTCTGTCTTAAAGGAGCCCTATTATTAACATATTGTGTATTCTTACCGGTTAATGGTAATTGGTCTACAGCTGTTGCTATTCCTGTTTGCGCAGAGGTAGCGAGACAGATGCCCATGAATAGGCTTAAAAAGCTAGTTCTTTTGATCATTGCTATTTCAATTTCTTAGGTGAACTATCGTATAGCGCCTCGGTGATACCGCTTATCTTCAAGCCCACACGCGCATATACTGCAGCACTCTTGGTCAAAATATCTTTGATATCCAGCTCCAGGTTGACATGCCCCGTACTCATTCCAGTTTTTTCCATTTTATAGGTATATTGACCCAAATCCACGAATTTTGTATCATTGACCAATAAGGTTGCAAAATCAATCGTTCTTGAAGCATCTATTGCCTTAAGATCGAAAGAAGCTTTCAGAACATTTCCCTGAACATTATCGGTAATATTACTCATGGTATAATAAGGTTTAACTGGGTACTCGATGGTTGTATTGCCCCGTACATCCACCAGCACGGTATCGGTACTATTCAACCAAGGGCCATTTCCGCTCGTTGCCACCAATTTGTACTGCCCATCGAAGAGCTTTGCCGCAAATGAACCGTCCTGTGTCACATACACATTGATAGCCGATCGAAGGGGAAAACCATCTTGCCACAACTGAAGTGAAACAGACTGATTAGATCCCCTTACTCCCAGAGGTTCTGAATTGTAGGTTACCCGCCCACTCAGTGTACTTTTGGGTGCCTCATAGTTATCTTTGCCACAAGCAAATACACCTACGATCAAACACAAACTGACTATTAATTTACAAAAAAAAGTTTTCATAAGACTAATGCTATTGATAAGGATTTCGAACTAACTTAGGATTATTATTAATCCAGCCTTGATCGATGAAATTGTAATAGTTCTGATATTTAAAATTTCTTGGATAGAGTGTATGACTGGATTTCTGTTTCTCAAAAACCCATTTACCATCATTTGGATCCCCCGGAGCATATATTTTATATGGAAATAGGGCATAGTGCACCGCATTGTAATTATCAGCGCTTCCGTTCCAGATCTCATGGGCAATCCGCAAACGCTTCAGATCCCAATAACGATGATCTTCGAAGGCAAATTCAACCCGGCGCTCCTGAATGATATCATTCAAAGAAATCGTCGTCAATGGCTGTATTCCCGCGCGCTCCCTGATCTTATTGACATATCCCGTTAACTCGGCTTGCGGTTTACCAAGTTCAAGTCCGGCCTCTGCGGCAATCAGCAGAAATTCCGCATAACGAAAACGAACAAACCAAATATCCGAACCCCGCCCGCGGGTAGAAGCATCTTTGTTTTCGTCAATAAACTTCCTGATATTAAACCCGGTTTTGTTGACATACATATCGTTGGAAGTCGTTGGGCCATCTTTGCTTGTGATAATTCCTCCAAATTTGGAATCAGACGCACCGGGTATTGCGGTCATCGTCTTCCATACTCCGCCCTCTTTGTATCGAACACCTGCTTGATAAGTGATTTTTGTACCGGCAAAATCAGAACCAGAGTAGATTACAGTACCATACAGGCGTGCATCTTTATGGGCGAATAACTCTTCTGGGTTATTGTAGTAAATGTAATCTCCCGTGGCAGTCTTCGTTTTCAACGTACCATTCCGATCATTTGTATATTCAAATGCTTCCACCAGATTTAGAACAGGCGTAACAAAATTGGCATCAATATCTCCTCGTACGGAAGAGGCAATGTTATTGTTGGTAAAAAAATGTGTTTCACCGGGATACGCATAATCCTTCGCCCAAATAACTTCATTGCTGCTTGATTTTGAACTTACGGCAAGGTAGAAGTTCTTTCCTTTGTCGGCATTTCCATTATAGAGCGCATAAGGGCTATTGCTGATAATATCCAATGCGGATTCATAGGCTATCTGGTAATATGCATTGGCTTGCGCTGCCGGAATCCCCACCTCATTACCTGCTGTTTTGACATCTGGCGTTTTATAATTATAATTCGCTATAGAAGCAGCGTACAGACTTGCCCGCGCCTTGAGTGCCAAAGCTGTCCATTTATTCGCTCTAGCTGAATTGATGGTTTTCTCTATACCGAGCATTTTAGCCGCCTCGGTACATTCGCTAATCACGTAATTATAACTCTCGGCTTCTGTTGACCGGGGTGTCTGCAACTCTGCCGGATCCATCCCACCCGTATAATCATAGATCTTATCCCCCACCAAAGGCACACCTCCCAAACGCTTAATCATATTGAAGTAGGTCCAGGCACGAATAAATCTCGCCTCGCCTTCGATGCTCTTTTTATTATTTTCGTCCAATGATGATTGACGAACACCTACGATAAACTGATTCAGATTGCGAATCAGTTCATAGTCATACATTCGCCAAAAGTCATTTGGAAATTCCTGCATTGTATTGGGGCCACCGCTTGAAAATCCGGCCTCGTCCAACATCGCAAAAGATCCATTGTCACCAAATTGCTGTCCCCAGCTAATCCGTCCATAATAGTTAGCCAGTACAGATTTTATCATATTCTGATCCGAAAATATCTGATCGTCTGTAAAAATAGCCTGTGATTCCCTCTCCAAAAACTTATTGCAACTTGAAAATGTACATACCAAACATACACCCAATAAAATAACTTTCTTCTTTATCATCTTCATTAAAAAGTTAAGGTAACACCAACGTTTATAACTCGATTTGTAGGGTATTGAACACCTGAATCGCTTGTGATTTCGGGATCGATCTTCATATCCCCCAAATTATCTATGCTAAACAGATTCTGCATCATGGTGTATACCCTCAATTTCTGAATTCCTCGGGGTTTCATCCATTTCTCCGGTAAAGTATATCCGATCTGCAGATTTCTTAATTTCAGATAATTGACATTGGTAAGCCAAAAGTCACTATGCCAATAATTGCTATGATCTCTATTTCCTTTAATTAACGTCGGGTATTTCCCGGGGATCAGTGCACTGTTTGGATTCGTTATATCACTCAACATCCACTGGTTTTCCATATAGTACTGCGGATTGTTGCCCCCATCATGAAAAGGGAATACGGCCTCATAACTCGGATTAAAGGAAGCAAAAGCTGCTCCGGTAAAATCCATTGCCAAATCAAATCCCTTAAATTGGCCACCAAGGTTAATCCCATAATTGAAATAAGGAAGACCACCCTGCCGATATCCGATTGGTCGTTCATCCAACTCATTGATCACTTTATCGCCATTAATATCTTCGTATTTGATATCGCCTGGCCGTAATGATGAGTTACCTTTACGGTCATTGTCTATATCATAATTTGCAATTTCTTCCCAAGACTGGAATTGTCCAATGGAATGTAATCCCCAATTGAGAAAGGCATAACGGTCGTAGATCGATTTTCGATATTGATCCAAGGAGTTTCCGAAACGTGGTTTATATTGCTCACCATCAGTTTGCCGTGCGAAAGTAAAATTACCGCCTACGAAATAGTTAAATCCATTGACGCTACTCCGCCACATTAAAGATCCATCGATACCCTGGTGAATATCTGAATTCAGATTTTCATAAGGTAAACTAAAGCCTACTTCATTCGGTATCAATACATCTTCTCGCTTCGCGGGCAGTCCTGTTCTTTTTCGACGGAACAAATCTACCGAACCTGTTAATTTCCCTTTTAGCGTACTAAAGTCCAAACCAACATTTAGCATATGAGCCTGAATCCAAGAAAGTGTTTTAACAGGAAGACCACGCGCCTGAGAACCTATCACATACTTTCCGTCAATTGTTGAACCGACGATATTCTGATAGCCATCACGGACTGGTTTTCGGAAATAATTATATCCACTTAGATAACCAAAAGCAAAATAATCCCAGGCATCCAAATTATCATCGCCCAATACACCGTAAGATCCTCTTAACTTCACATCGTCCAATACCTTTTTCATACCTTCAGACCAAAACTTTTCAGATGAAATACGCCAACCTGCAGATACCGAAGGAAAAAATCCCCATCGGCTTCCCGGAGCGAATTTCCAAGAACCGTCATAGCGCGAAGAAAGCTCCAAAAGATATTTCTGATCATAATCATAATTGACCCTGCCTGCAAAACCGGCTCTCGCCTGGGTATTCACGCCCGTATCATTGTAGGTGTCCATCGTTTGAAAATAGATCAGACTCAAGGCATTGGAGGCTGGGCGATCGTGCACATAAACATCCGGATTATCCCTTTTTATGGACTCAGCAGCAAGCACAGCATTAATGCCATGTCTGCCGAATCGCTTGTTATAGTTTAAGGTAAATTGGGTGGAAATTTCTTCAACCTGCGAAATAGATCTTTCCCGCCAAGGATTGTCCATGCTAAAAGTAACCGGGTAAGTATCTGTCTTCTCATCGTAGCCATAGAGTTTATAGGTAAACTCCTGATTATCCATCCATTTATTGGCCAGATAATAGCCTACTGTTCCCTTAGCGATCAAATCATTTGTGATCTTATATTCCGCATTAAAATTTAACTGCATCACCCGCCATTTTTCCTGAAATGTACCGGACAGATCATAATTCAGCATCGCAAAGTTGGTTTCCGCATTTGGCGATGTCTGCGTTGGATACAAAGGATTGTCGTTGGCAAAAGGCCGTGCAGTAGGCAGATTGCGATATATCGCAAATAACGCCTGCCAGGTATCGTCAGCGCCGGGTACGCCTGGCTGTTTGCGCTGCTCGATCCGCCCATTCAAATTGGCACCAATTTTTAATCTTTTGGATACATTCGCGTCAATATTCATCTGCACATTGGTACGATTAAAACCGCCGTAATTACGGATGATAGATTGCTGGTCCAGATGCCCCACACTCAGGTAATAATTAATTTTTTCTGATCCACCACTGACATTCCCCGAAATATAGGTTTGTGGGCTGGTTTTGAGAATATAATCATACCAATCAAAAGGACGATATCCTTTTTCGGTACCTTGTTGCCACTTTTCAAGATCTGCCAATGTATACTGTGGATGTTCGGTTCCGAGAATAGCATCCGACTGAATATAGCTTTTGATATAAGTACTGGCATCGGCCGGTTTGGGAAAGCGGAACATGCTCTGCCAGCCATAATACGAATTGATATTAAAGGTATTATTATCGCCCCGCTTCCCCTTCTTTGTCGTCACTACAACAACACCATTGGCCGCACGTACACCATAAATAGCGGCCGATGCATCCTTCAATACCGAAACCGATTCAATATCATTGAAGTCTAAATTATTAAATTGTCCTTCGTCTTTTTGAACTCCGTCGATCACATATAAGGGTGTTCCCATATTCCGGATACTGATTCCCGTAGCAGCTCCGGGACGCCCATCGGACATGCGGCTGTTAACACCGGCGATCTTCCCGACTAGGGCTCCAGAAGTTGTTGTTGCCACCGATCGTGAAATATCCTGCGAAGAAATTGCGGTGATTGCACCGGTAACAGATTCTTTCTTTTGCGTACCATACCCCACCACGACAACTTCATCCATACGTGCATTCTCATCTTCCAGCGTAATTGCCATATCAGCGATTGCCATTACTTCTTTGGAAAGATAGCCTACAGATCTTACAGTCAAAAGTTCTCCGACATTGACACCTGTCAGACTAAAATTACCTTTCGCATCTGTTGAGACTGCAATACTGGGTTTGAATTTCAATGCGACTGTTGCCCCCACGATCGGATTGCCCTCTTTGTCCTTAACAACCCCTTTAATTGCTTTTTGCAACTCGATCCCATCAGAAGAAACTGGAATTAAATTAGCTCCCTTTGCTAAGGGAATAAAACTGCTCGCACAGCAGAGCAATGTAGCAGATATTGGCAGACATTTAAGACCCTTAAACATACCTAGATTGATTAGTTTGTATAATTGATTTGTCCAAAATTAAGGTATATTCAATCTTGCAGACTTTCGTTTTTTCTCAAAAAACTGCCTATTTGTATCAAATAAATGAAACAAACCTAAAACGTTTTAAAGGTCTTTAAAATAAAGAAAGTACACCTCTTTTCAGTGGTGTACTTTCAAACCAATCATTATTAAATATGTATTATTTTACCGAAAAACGATACAGGGATTTCGTTTGATAAACTTGTCCGGGGTTTAGGACAGTTGTTGGAAAAGCAGGCTGATTCGGGGCATCCGGAAAATGCTGCGGCTCAAGGCAAAAAGCTGTACGGAAGGAGTCCTTTTTACCGTTCTTCAATTGCACGTGATCGTTCATAAAATTACCGCTATAAAATTGTATCCCGGGTTCGGCGGTCAGAATATCCATAACAATACCCGATTTATCTCCAATCACATGGGCTGCTTTAAACCAGTCGCCATCTTTCTCTTTACTCAAGACAAAATTGTGGTCATAACCTTTTCCGAAAGCAAGTTGCTGATCATTGGCATTAATATCTTTTCCTATTGACTTCAAGCTCGTAAAATCAAAAGCTGTCCCCTTTACCGATGCTAATTGTCCTGTCGGTATTAGGGTGCTATCTACTGGAGTGTATTGATTTGCAAACAATTGAAGCTGATGATCCAAAATGGCACCACTTCCCTCGCCATTTAAATTAAAGTAAGCATGATTGGTCAAATTGATTACCGTCTTTTTATCGGAAGTAGCCCGATAAGCAATCATCAATTCATTATTATCGTTAAGCGTATAAGTCACCTCCATCTGGATATTTCCCGGAAAGCCTTCCTGCCCGTCCGGCAACGTATATGCAAAAGTAAGCGATGATTGATCTGAGGATTTTAATGTCCAATTGGCAAAATGCACTCCTTTGAAACCTCCATGTAACGTATTGGGCCCATTATTTACCGCCAATCTATAGGTTTTATCATCCAGTTTAAATTTTCCTTTAGCAATCCGGTTACCAAAAGGACCAACGATGGTTCCAAAAAATGGCTCTTTTGGATTATTATAGTCAGATGCTTTCGAAAAGCCTAAGACCACATCGCGTAGCTCTCCTTTATTGTCCGGAACCCACAAGCCCACCAACCGTGCGCCAAAATTGGTAAAATAAGCCTGTACGCCATTTTTATTACTCAATTCATAGAGATAAGCTTGTTTCTGATCGACCGTTGCCCTAAACTGTGCGGTATCCATTAAGGCCGATAAAGAATCTGCTTTTGAGGTTTTAGAACCAGTCGGTTGCTGACAAGATACGGTAATAGCAAGCATTGCAGAAAGACCAAGCAAGGTCATTTTTCCTTTCATTCGTAATATTTTAAATGGTTTATAATCTTTGTTTGGATAGGACTTGCGTCCTTTTCTAGATTTTTTATAATTTTAGCGATTACAATATATAAGCTAAAGTCTTAATTTTTTTAGAAATTTTAAGATTAAATTGTTTCATTTTAGCACTATTTTGTATCAATAACCAAATGATCATGATCAACCTGAAGTCTTTACGTTTTCTATTCTTTCTGTTGCTTCCGAGGTTGCTCTACGCACAACCGTATTATTTTAATCATTATCAAATCAATGAAGGATTGTCAAATAATGCGGTCATCTGCAGTATGCAAGATAGTCGGGGTTTTCTATGGTTTGGCACAAAAGATGGACTAAATCGCTTTGACGGCAATAATTTCAAACATTTTGACGCCTCCAAATCTGGAAAAAATAGCCTTGGCGGTAATAATATTATCTCATTGAAAGAAGATTTTCGAAAAAGAATATGGATTGGTACAGATCAGGGAATCTATTGTTATGATCCCGTCGATGAACAATTTAGACTCTTGAGCAAACAATTCGAAAATGCCGATGTCCCTGTTATCATTACCGATCAACGCAAAAGGATTTGGTTTATATCCAATGGAATGCTCTACTGCCATGATTTGGTCAGTCATAAAACCCAGCAATTTACCCAATCAAACCTCTACATCACCTCCATTAGCTGCACAAAAAATGGAACAGTTTTTTTTGGAACTCCTGAAGGTAAGATATTCCAAATAAACTCTTCTGGAAAACCTGTTCTCATGCTTGACTTTCAGGCAAAATATGGTGCTAAAGATTGGTTTAGTATTGAGAAAATAACAGAAAATCGTCAGGGAGATTTGTTGATTGGCACTTCAAAAACTGGTGTTTACAGCTACAATTTTAAAGACAAGTCGCTCAAATCCATCCTTGGTCCGGATCAATTGCATACATTTCTTTATGTGAGAGATATTATACAGCCAAATGATCATGAATATTGGTTTGCAACGGAATCTGGTCTTTTTATTTATCAAATTGCTAACCGACAATATATCAATATTCAAAAAGAACAGGAAAACCCATGGGGGATATCCGACAATGCCATTTATAACATCTTACAGGATAAAGATGAGGGCATTTGGCTGGGAACCTATTTTGGCGGGATTAACTATTATCATAAAAACAACAGTATAATCGAAAAGTTCCTGCCACAAGATCGCCCGGGAAGCCTAAAAGGATCTGTCGTACGCATTATCAGAAAGGATATCGACCACAACATCTGGATAGGCACCGAAAATGGCGGGTTATCAAAACTCGACCCCATATCGGGTAAAATTCAAAACTTCTCTGACAAACAAGGGAACCTGGCAAATAACAACATCCACGGTATTCTCCCTATGTCTGACAAACTGCTGATAGGTACGTTCGTCAATGGTCTCGATATTTTTTCGCCAAAACTTCAAAAAGTTATCTATCACATCGATCGCAACAGCAATGTAACATCGTCCGATCTCCAAAGTAATTTTCTTTTTTATCTCTATAAAACTCGAAAAGGCGAAATTCTCGCAGCTTCAACGCGTGGATTATACCGCTTTGATCTCGAAAAAAAATCATTCCATCTGATTGACAATGTTCCTGAATACATGTTTTATACGACCATTTTGGAAGATAAAGAAGGGAATATCTGGGTGGGTACATGGCGCGATGGGCTATTTTGTTATAATCCAAAAACCAAGGACTGTAAACATTTTACCCATCGCCAGAACGATCCCAATTCCTTACCTAACAATAGGATTAATAGCTTATTTGAGGACTCGCGTAACCAGATCTGGATAGCCACAGAAGGCGGAATGGCAAAGAAAAAATCAAATCAGGAAAGCTTTGAAAACATTGGTATAGAAGAAGGAATGCCCAGTAATGTGACACTCGCCTTTTTAGAAGACAAACAAAATAACCTCTGGGTGAGTACTTCAAAAGGTCTGGTACGCTACCATCTTCCCAACGGCAGAAAACGGATTTTCAATTTGGAGTCAGGTTTACCAACTATTCAGTTCAATTACAATTCATCCTTTGATGACGGTAATGGAAACTTCTACTTCGGCACCATCAACGGGCTTATACGTTTCAATCCAGAAAAGCTAAACCAGATCAACTACAAGAATCAAATTCCAATTTACATTACTAATTTTTACATCAACAATAGAGCGATCAATCAGTATACCGATGCAGATATTCTGTCCAAATCAATTCTGTACACCGATAAAATCAAGCTAAAACACGACGAATCATCTTTCAGCCTTGATTTTGCAGCATTACATTACCAGGCCCCACATTCTATTCACTATAGTTATAAAATGGATGGGCTTGACGATAACTGGATCGATATTACAAGCAATCAACGCGCTTATTTTACCAAACTTGCTCCCGGCAACTATGTTTTTACTGTAAAAGCGGAAGACCCAAATGGGAATACGATTCCTACTTTTGCCAGTCTTAAAATCACCATTCTTCCCCCAATCTGGGCGAGTATACCGGCTTTTATCTGCTACGCACTGATTCTTGCTGGACTCATTATCTTTATTATTCATCATTTCAATGAAAAGATTAAGCAACGCAATCGACAGCACATTTTAACCGTACAAAATCTCCGCGAGCAAGAACTCTACCGTTCAAAGATCAATTTTTACACGGATGTCGCTCATGAGATACGTACGCCATTAACATTGATTAAAGCCCCTTTGGAAAAGCTGATGGATAAGGTCGATCACAATCCTATAACGGATAAGCTGCTGCTGACCATGCAAAACAACACCGAAAAGCTGATTGCACTCAGCAATCAATTGCTGGATTTTAGACAGGTCGAAACGGAAGGATTTAAATTGCACTTCGAATTAGAAAATATAAGCCAGACTGTGCAGGAAATCATTAATAATTTTAGTATCACACTCCAGGCGCAGGGCAAGCAGATTGTCTCAAACATTGGATCTGATATCATGGGGCAGGTCGATATTGATGCCTTTGACAAAATATGCAATAATTTATTGAATAACGCGCTTAAATATTCTTCAAACTACATTGAGGTAAATTTAGATATGGATAAACAGAAAAATATCTTTATATTGACCGTGAAAAACGACGGAGCTTTAATTCCTTCAGAAGAAAGGGAAAGAATTTTTGAACCATTCAATCGTTTAAAGCAAAATAAGAATGTTCCGGGAAGTGGTTTAGGCTTAGCATTGACAAGATCCTTAACCTTAAAACACCAAGGTACCTTGTTATATAGTACAAACGACCTCCAATTGAACGTATTTAGCTTGACGTTACCTTTGAATCACAATACAAACCCATAATTATGAATGCCAAATCCAATTTATTATTAGTAGATGATCATACTGAACTGCTTGAATTTATTGCAGATGATCTCAATGAGGATTATCAGATAACGACGAGTTCTAATGGAAGGGAAGCCCTAGATTTATTGGCCTCTGAATATTTCGATCTGATCGTAAGTGATGTAATGATGCCAGAAATGGATGGTTTTGAGCTCTGTCAAAAAATTAAGGAAGATATCGCTTATGCGCATATTCCAGTTATACTTTTGACGGCAAAAAATAGTATTGAATCAAAAATTCAGGGTTTAGAATTTGGTGCCGACGCTTACATTGAAAAACCTTTCTCGCCTGCTTTTTTAAGAGCGCAAATAGCTAGCTTATTAAAAAACAGGGTTAAAGTGAAGGAATTTTTCATCAAAAATCCGATGTCGCAAATACAACAGATCGGCCAGAATCAAAGTGAACAGGAATTCTTACTGAAGATTGAAGAAATTATTATGCAGCACCTCGATGATCCGCAGTTCAATGTGGATCGAATGGCCGACATACTCTGTATGAGCAGACCTACACTGTACCGCAAAATCAATGTTGTATCGAGTCTCTCACCCAATGAATTGATAAATCTCACGCGACTTCGAAAAGCGGCAGAACTTCTTATTCAAAAACAGTATAAAGTCTACGAAATTTCTAATTTACTGGGTTACAGTTCCGCAACCCATTTCTCGCGTAATTTTCAAAAACAGTTTGGACAAAGCCCAACTGAATTTCAAGACTCACAAGCTGCTCTATCCAGATCATAATCGAACAAAATAATATATAAACCCAATAGGTGCTTTTTTACAGCGCCTATTGGGTTGATTGAATCTGTGCTAGCGTTGCATATTGTGCTGCATAGGTGAACATAAACATTCCCTCCAGATCATTCCTACTTTTATCATTTTTCCAACCGCCAAGCAGGTCAGTCGGTAGGAAACCGTCCTGTAGAAAGTGCGTATATCCATAATCTAAATTTTTCTGAAAGGCATCCAGATAAGCACCTGCCTTCCCATACAGTGGATACATCGCAGAGAACCCTCTTAATAAGATTCCATTAAACCAGTTATTAAATCCATCCGTAGCATAGGTATAATGCTCGGGAATCTGTACGCCCAGCTTTCCAAAGTAGCTAAAGCTTGCATCAGCAAGTTTTTTGCCGTCATCCAAATAGTTTTTCATTTTTGTGACACGATATAGATCCGCTGCTCCCGAAAGCATCGTTCCACTATTGTAGGAAAATGCCGTTCCGACTGCTTTTCTCAATTCGGTATTTTTCCGATATTGTATGCCATTTACGGTTTCGTAGGCAATGGAACAATCTGGAAAACAATCTCCCATCATATCAGCATAAACTCCATTCTCATTAAGCAGGTGTGCTTTTTGCCAATCATAAATCCTTTTAGCATAACTGAGATAAAAAACACTCTTTTTCTCTTTTTTAGCAATACGTGTTAATTTATCTTTGGGGTCTATCGAATGTGCGAGTATTTGATCATCCTTCTTTTTATAAATTTCATACAACGTAACAAGTGGGCTAATAATAGGCGCATTACTACAGGCATGTTTAGTGACGTATCCCGGCCCCCACGGGATTCCTCCATGCTCCTTCCCTTTCTCGTCCAAGGTGCAATCCCAACCATCCAGCACATAGGCAGTGAGGTACTCAGCTTCTTCCAGATAATGCTCTTGCCCAGTCAAATGATAGGCTTCCAGCAGCTCTTTTAGCAACCACATCTGGTCATCATAAACATTCAATACCCCAGCGACATTTGCTTTGCCTTTTTCCCGGGCGCGATCCACAGCATACACCGTCCATTCTTTATGCTGGGTAAAGGATGTTAACGTGAAAGTACCTAAATAGTACGCTGCATTTGCATGGAGCTTGGCCAACAAATCCACATAGCGGGCATAATACGTTTTATAAAATTTACCGTTGCCCTCTTTTTGTTGTTTTTTCAACCCGCTCAGCACAGCATTAACAGCTTCAATCGAAGCAGAATACATCCATACGCTCGCCTTTTCTTCCGACCTGATTTTGGTAAACGGATTATAGAAACGGTGCATTTTCATATCGTCATCTGAAAAATAAACTTCCATTGACCGATCGATCAGCTGGATCGCCCGCAAAAGATTCTGCTGATTTTTATGCTGATTATTTACTGATATTTGGCGCTGGACCTCCTGCGCATAAACCTTTTCTACACAAAGGGATACTGTTGAAATAGAAATTAGAGATAGTGCCAAAAAGGGCCGAAAGTGAAAAATTTTGAACATGATGTGGTTTTAAATTGATTATGTAGTTTTTCCTTCGCTTGGTAGAGCGTGATAACTGAGGTTGAAGATAAGAATTTTTGAACAAAAAAAATCGCATTTAAAAAAATGCGATTAAACAGATTGCCTTAAAGCTCAGTTGATCAAGACTTAACTCTGTTAACTAGGCCGTCATTGGCTGTCGATGGCGATTCACAAATTGTTTCTTCAATAGGTACAATTTGTAATGATCATATAAACCAATGATTAAAAGAACAAAACAAACCACGTAAAAAGTCTTATTTGATAAATAGGTAAATGAAATTCCACTTACCAGCCCTCCCAGAACATAGGCACCTACAATACTCAGCAATAAATGGAATTTGTCTACCAATGCTTTATTGCTCCGATTACTCTCCTTTGTAAACATGGAGATTAATATGGCTAAATCTGTCGTTAGCCCCGTCAAGTGTGTCGTTTTCACCACCGAATTGGATATACTTGCCGTCAAACCATTCTGCAGTCCCATAGCAAACAATAATGCCCCAACAAGTATTTCTGTTTCTTTCAAAGAATCCTCATAAAATACATCCAGATATATCCCGACAAATAATATACTCAGAATTTCCAGTACCAGCGGAATAGAATGTGTCAGATACGAGCTAAAACGTCCCTTGCCATGAATAATAATAAGGTTTGAAAGCATGCTCCCGACCAAAAAAAGTAAAATCCAGAATAGCACGACGGCTCCTTGATACCAATTCCCTTTGGCTACCTCCTGTGCAAAAACAGCATAATAGCCGGTTACATTGGACGTAAATGAGAAAAAGACAATGACGGAAGCGACATTGACCATACCTGCAGAAAATGCGGTAATTCCCCCTAATTTAATATTATCCTGAATCGTCCTATGATTGCTATATTTTCTCAGCATATTTTTCCTTTCCTCCTTTTTTCAGCACGATACGTGCGATCCCCTTCGTCTGCATGTCTAAATTAAGGTGCAGAATCAACTGGTTTTTATTTAATTTCTGAATCACAAAACTCTCCACAAGCTCATCGTTCTTGCGAAGCTCCAGGATATGTCCGCGCCCCTTTAAAAACCAATTGTATTGCTTATCCTCATGATGAGCAATAAAGTTTTTATCACCCATTTTTTCAAAATGCCACAATCCATCCTGTAATGGTGGAAGATGCGCAATGGCCGCATCTTTTATCCCCTCATGAATAATTGCCTGTTTTTTGAATGTTGGCGATTTCTCCACTTTCTCAAAGTACCAGCCCTGCTCCTCCCACTCTCCTTCTAAAAGTCGCTCTGGATTTTCATAAAACATCACCATGGAGCTCGCTCCCAAAAGTAAAAAGGACAACAAAACAAAGTTGAACCGTGCCAATATTTTTCTATTAATAATTAACATCCCATTTCTTGTTAAAAAATAAATCCGCCAAAACATTTCCTCCGGTTTTGTTTGTCCCAGGTCTTTCAACAATCGAGACATTCTTCTGCTTACTTTTATTCAAGTGAAGCAAAGCCCTTCCGACGTCGAAAAAATGCCTTGTTCTTTTTTCAAATTCATAATCTGTGGGAACCTTGACTTCATCAATCTGGGCTCCGCGCAAATAATGTTGTAAATAATTGAGATTGTCAGATCCAATGATATCCGTATAAATGGTTAACTTGCGATTTTCATAACGATGACATATCATTTGACAGGCTTTCAAAAAATCTTCCGACTGGAGCTTATTAAGCTGATCTTCCAGTGTAATCCCTAATAACTCACTAATTGAAGTACTGCTCTTATTACCATACACTAATACCAGATCCAGCTCTTCAGCGGCCGATTGCTCTATCGTATGAATCACAAAAAACAGCGAATCGATCGTAAAATCACTTGGAATCAATACACGTGTTGCCTTTGCCATATCCAATTATTTTTATACAAAATTAATACGGCGCCATGGCAACGGAATGAATATGAAATTAACTTTCTATTAGAATTTTAAGACGCACATTAAAATGGGATTAAAATGAAACTATAGATTAGAATAGGATTAAAATTTGGTTCCAGCTTTGTAATATAATTCTGCTAATGCTTTCCGATAATCCGTTAGCAGCTTTTCTTGTTTTATACGCATTTCGATCAATTTATTTTCTCTAGTATTGATAACGAACAACGTCGACTCACCAAGTTCAAACTTATTCAATTCTCCTTTGAGCAGGAATTCCTGATTGCTCACATTCACAGACTGCAGATCAATCTGCTGACTATAAGCGTTTAAGTCATTGTACTTTTTTATAATATCATTATAGATATTTCTTTCGGTAACCACCTGTTCAAATCGTAATTGATCTTGTTTAATCCTTACTTCTCTCAATTTTCCACGTTCAGCACGGATGAAAAGAGGAAACCCAAATTCAAAACCTAATTTATAATTACGCCAATTAAAATCATACTGGGGTGGTATAACTTCATTTATACCACGACGGCTCGAAATGAGCGTACCTGAAACCGTAAATCTTGGCTTCAGCATTTCCTTTCGATACCGTTCTTCAAACATTAACTGCTGGCTTTTACTAGCCAGCTTGATCATTTCAGGATGAGCAATTTTGGCTGAGTCAAGTAGCCCAGAGATCACTTTATTATCTGGCAAACTAATAGCACGTTCTATTTTTTCTGGTATTGCGTATTCTGGAAGCTCTACAGGAAACTGCTGGTCGTTCCACAAATGGTTCGACAATACTATTCTTGCGTTTTTAAGTTCAACGGCATATTTTGAAAGCTCTATTTTCCGCTCCTTGACCACGACCAAAGCTTCGATGGAATCAATTGTGGGCTTATCGCCTAGAATGGTTTGTTCACTGATGGCTTTAAAGCGTTGATCAGCTAATTTTACCCCCTCCTGCAGAAGCTGATATTGCTGATAGGCAAAATACCAGTTCCAGTAGTCTGATAGTGCCTGAAACCAAATAGCATTTATTTGCTTAATCTTTTCGCCTTCCAGATAATTGATCATGGCCTTTGCCTGCGCCAATGTATTTCTCCTGCTGTCAACGATTAATCCCTGTCCTAACGGAATACTTAAACCGATTGCAGAAAGACCAGCATTGTTTGTTCTGGATTGAGGATTTGTATAATCGCCGACATTCCTATCATAGGCAATTTTCAGATCGGCACCAGCCAGCCAAAGCGGAATCTTTAATTCGCTATTCCATTGGTTATAATAGTCAGTGTTTCCAAAATACTTATTTTTAAAACTGGCGGAGACTGTGGGATCAAACTTTCCTAATGCCTGCGTCACCTGGGCTTTGGCAGTTTCACTCAATAGGGTCACTTGTTTGACTATAGGGTGATTGGCCATTAAAAGTTCCTCCATGTCCTCAAGTGTAAAGGTTTTCTCCAACCTGTCTTCCTTTTCCTGTGCCTGGATATTACGGAAGCTAAAAAGGCACAGTACGATAACAATGAATTTCAATTTGTTCATACAATAATTACTTTTTCCCACTTTCCTTTGGCTCGCGTTCTAAACTTGGTGGAAAACCGTTCAATTGCCTCCAGATTTCATACCATAAGGGTACTTTATCGAGAATGACCCTGCCGTATGCACCCGACCCTTGATTTAACTGCACAGGCCAAGCTTCATCACCTTCAGGAACTGGATCTGTTGCCCGTATCAAAATCCTAAATTTACCGTTCGTACTGCTCACTTTATCGATTACTGAAACCTTACCCGCAAATGTTCCTACAGCAACCGAAGGCCAGCCGGAGAATTGAATGGATGGCCAGCCATCAAACTGCAAACGCACATCACTTTCGGATTCTATGAGCGGTACATCCATCGCATTCACATAAAGTTCTACAGCAAGCAAAGGCTTTTTGGGCTGTAGTGTAGCAACTGATTCACCTTCCTTCATATTTTCGCCAATTCCCGCCTTGAACGTTTTTACAATAAAGCCATCCTGTGGAGCTCTAACGATATATAAGCCACGTCTAACATCCATATTGGATATCTCATTTTTCAATTTGGCAATATCTCCCTGCACCGAAGCTTTGGAGGAAAAAGCTGAACTTAAATCGGACTGTGCTTTCGCCAGTGACTCATTATATTTTGCACGGATATTATTTAACTCGATGCCGGCATTCACCAATGACTGCCTTGAATTCGACAATTTATTTTCCGCACTTACGACTTTCGCGCGGTCATTTTGTAAATTTAAGCGTCTCGTTTCGATATCAGTCAATGAAAACAGCCCATCGCGGTACCCCTCTTCGTAACGTTTTAGCCGCTTTTCACTCGTCTCAAAAAAGCTCAGGACAGCGACTAATTCTGCACTGTCAATTTTCACCAGATTTTGAGATTGTATTACTTTATTTTTAGCCGATTCCAGCTGAAAATCCAATCCGGTTCGCAGGGCATCTATTTGTGCTTCGGAAGCTTTCATCTTCTGATCAGCAGCATCTGCACCGCTTCTCTTAGCATGCAATTGCTCCTCTAATCGTAAGGGCAGCATCGGGTCAAAATAAGATTGTGCGGTTTCGGAGAGGACCAAAATAGTATCACCTTTTTTTACTTCCTGTCCTTCGGTTACCGCCCAATATTCGATGCGGCCACCAATTTGATTTTGTATGGTCTGCGGTCTATCCTGGGGACGTAACGCAGTAACTGTTCCTATTCCCGGTATTGTCTGTCTCCATGGGAGAAACAGTGATAAAGCAAAAACAATCCCAGAAATTACTAAAATACGCCCCAGCACTAATGATCCTCTTTCTTTTAATAAAGCACTCGCTGCATCGATAGAGAGAACTTTCCAGGTCACGGTTTGCTGATCCGGCCGGTCTTTATTAATCAACATAAATCGCAGCGTCCTCCTCCAACGCAAGATCCGTTACTGCCGCCAATTTGACAACCCCAGTCAACATATCAAAAATCGTATTTAAATTTGTCATTAGTTTTTCAATTGCATAACCTATTTGAACGATCACAACCTCGGCTGCCACAAATTGACCAAAAGTCATTTGCCGCTCCACCACAAAATAAGATCCCAGCAAAAGCATTGCTCCAAATAACAGTGTACGAAGCATAACCGAACCTATAAAAAAACGTTTCAAAACTTTAAAATGATCGTTCCTCGCCCCCAAATATTTACTGACAATATAATCAGCTGTATTTGTCACCTCTTTCATTTTAACCTCGTCACCACGATAACGGTCGATTTGTCCGGCTACAGTTTCCAAATAGGCTACGGTCTCATATTTGTATTCAGACTCTTCAATACTCGTTCTCAACCCTCTTTTATAGTATAGGAGCAGGATGGCAATTACAGAGAGGATTACAATCAAACCAAAGGCTAAAAATGCGGGATGATAAAAAGATAATAAAACCACGCTAAAGAATATTGTCATCACAGCCGCGATAATGTCTATCAAAAGCTTTATAATTCCTTTTTGAATTATGATGACATCAAAAAATCGGTTGACCAATTCTACCAGGTTTTTGCCACGTAACTCTTTAGGTTTAATTCTTGGAAGACGATAAGAAAATTCAATTGCTGATTTTAGAAAGATTTTCTGTTCCAAATACTCTACTAAGGTCATTTGTCCGATCAATAGCGTACCAGCCACAACCACGCCAAATAAAACAAAAGCGATTAAGATATAGGTAGAGCTATACATTGCCCCATTGCTCAGAAAATTAAAAATAGCTGTTATTCCAATTGGAATAGTCAAACTAAAAATACCGATCACGATAGCATAAATAAAGATATAATTGATCGTTTTCCGCTCGGTATGTAATAGGCTTGCCAGACGCTGCAAGGGCGATGGCCCGCCTTGAATGTGTCCCATAAAAATAAATAGATGTTAATTTAAAAGTGATGATTTTCAGCTAAAACAATATGGATAATACTGCCCTATCCTACGGCAAGTAAGACTTCACTTTTTCTATTATGCCGCTGCTCCTTAAATGAAATGGTAGGACGGATCTGATGCTGTACATTGCGCAGTGCATCGGCTACATTAAAAAAGTTCCGTGTCTTCTTTTTGTAGTTATAACCGCTCGGTATGATGATTTCGTCGACGGACTGTCCTTTGAGATAGTGCTGCAAATAATGACCGTTATCAGTACCCAAAATATCTGCAAAAATACTGAGCTTCCGGGTTTGATAACGTTGATACATAGTGCTGCAAGCCTTTAGAAAAGATGCCGATTGGAGTACATCCAGCTGATCTTCCAATCCAATCCCCAACAATTCACTCGCAGAAGTACTGTTTCGATTGCCGTACACAAGGATTATATCAATCTGATCTGCAGTAGACTCGTCGATACTTTGACTTACAAAATCGAGCGACTCAAGGGTAAAATCGCTAGGGATTAATATGCGTGTTGTTTTAGCCATGCTTTTTTTTAGCAAAGTTAAAACGCACATATGGCAACGGAATGAATCTAAAATTAGCTTTCCATTAGAAAGCGAGCAACAGTATTAAAATGAGATTAGAAGTACGATCAAAATTAAAACTGCATTAAAATCGTAGATAAGTGGGCAATTCAATTTCTACAGTTGTACCTTCCCCAACAACAGAGTTGACCTTTAACGTTCCACCATGAAGCTTAATAATATTTCTAGCCAACGGGAGACCGATACCATAACCATCAATTCCACTTGTGTTGGAGGCTCTAAAATAAGGATCATAAATATGATCCAATTCCCGGGAGGGAATTCCAATCCCCTTGTCCTTTATGAGAATAAATACTTTATTGTCCAATGCTCCCAAAGCGATATAGGCAGTTCTATCGGGAGAATATTTACAGGCATTGCTAATAATATTGGATAGTGCAAGTTGAAGCAAAACCGCATTCCCATTCACTTTGAGGCGCATGCTATCGTCTGGCAGCAGGCTAAAGTCAGTAACAATCTTAAATTTGTCATTGATAGCCTTGACAGTCAACTCGGCATCCATGACGATCTGGTCGATACGAACAGGATTAAATGCAGTCGCATTATTAACAAAACCGGTGCGCGCAAGAAGTAAAAGGGCTTTCGTTTTTTTCTCCAGATGCTCGGCAGATTCGATAATCTTAAATAATGTTCGCTGATACTCTTCGGTGCTGCGTTCTTTGGACAGCGCCAGGTCAGCTTGCCCGATAATGGAGGTTAAAGGTGTATTTAATTCATGTGAAGCATTGCTGATAAAGTTCTTCTGTGTCTCAAAAGAAGTTTCTAAACGTGTAAGCATGCGGTTAAATGTCAGTGCCAATGCATGCAGCTCCCCTTTATATTTATCCTCATCCAATCGCTTATAAAGATTTTCCGAACCGATTTCCTGAACTTCCTTCATCATGGTTAATATCGGTTTTAAGAATGAGCGTTTCATAAAAACCGAAACCACAAAAATAAAAAGGATTCCCAAAATCAGACTGATAATAAGCAGATTCCGAAGATAGGCCAAATGATGTGTATAAAAGTAATTTTCAGCAGAGGCGCCAACAATATAGTGGCGACCATTTTGGGAGAAATATTTAGTCGAATAAAATTGATTGCCCGACTTGAAATTGGAACTTCCTTTTCTATCGATTTTATCCCATAGCTCGTGGTGAAACCCCTGACTTCTTAAAATGGTGCCTCTGCTATCAAACTCCACTAAAAACTCATGCTGATTATTGAGATTCTCAATAAAATCAAGGCTCCATTGATCAGTTTGGTTTGCAGATTTGCTATTTAAAAATTTTTCAGCGGCTATATTTCTTCGCAGATCCAAACGTTTATAGAAATCTGTAAACGCAAAATTCGTTATGGAATAAAAGATAAATCCTACAAAACAACTCACATAGACAACGAGAATCGCTATGAGATAAATAAGCTTTCGGTTATAATTATGCATTTTTAACTATTCAGTCTTCAATCTTTAAAACATATCCCATACCTATAACCGTATGGATCGCTTTCTTACTCGTTACTTTTTCAATCTTTTTTCTCAAATAATTCACATAAACATCGACAACATTTGATCCGATATCGAAATTTATCCCCCATATTTTATCCAAAAGCTCTGTTCGCTCAAATACCTTTTTGGGGCTCTGAATAAACAACAAAAGCAAACGATACTCTGTACTTGTCAAATTGAGTTCCTGCCCTTCACAATAGGCCACTTTTTTATAATCATCTATACTTAGAAAACCGTAACTAAAGATATCTTTTGATGGTTGTAACTCGCGTTGGGTAGCCTGTACAATGGATTGCTGCCTGCGGATCAATGAACGTATCCGAGCTTTCAGTTCAATAAGCTTAAAGGGTTTGGAAAGATAATCATCAGCACCATTATCGAGTCCGAGCACCACATTCTCCGGGGTTCCAAGTGCGGTCAACATCATAACAGGTAAATCTGTATAGCCCCATTGCCGAATCTGCTTACAGATATCCAGGCCATTCGTTCCCGGCAAAAGAATGTCCAGTAATACAAGGGAGATATCTTGCTTCGCCAAAAGCTGTTCCAAACCTTCCGAACGCCCCAGATGAATGACCCTATAGCCATCCTCGCTCAAGCCTTGCACGATCAGATCAGCAACATCCTGTTCGTCCTCTACCAAAATAATTTTTTGCTCCTCCATATTCGTTATGATGTGTAGCCCGTTTCGTGCGCTACGATCCAAACCATAAAAATAACGTTTTGACACAAGAGACACAAATCCCATTTTTACCAAAATCTACACAAAAAGAATATTACTCTATTTTCCAAAAGCAAAAGCGCTGTATTCATCGATCGTGAAACAGCGCTTTCGCCCTAATCATAAATTGATTCAGCTATAATTTTACTTTACCCATCAACGGATCCGTCTTACTTGATTTACCCGTCTCTATATGTCCAGCATAGCGGAATTTGACCGCATGATCTTCTGAACTCGTTATTTCAATATCATACCAACCTTCACTTTTGCTGCAATCAATTTCAACCAAAGCAGGTTCATCACTGCGCATTGCCTTCGCATCGAAAAGATTATAGGAACAGTCCCTAAGAAGTAAATCCAAAATTAGCGACACGGATTGTACACAAAGAATAGGCTTTCCAGCGACAACTTTTGTATACACATCAATTGTAGGAAGATGTGACTTTGCGGCTTCGATCGCGCGATAAAACCCATTAGGGCCATGCAATGCAAATGATATGTACTCTCCTGCAATTTTATCAAATTCCCAGTCATACGTTAATTGATCCCCTTCCCGTACCGTAAAATTCCAAACTTTACCCACCGGATGTCCATCATAAGCCAAGTAGGAAATAACCTGATAAGGCAAACCCGATCCCGCTTTAGCGGTATTGAGCCTCCTTTCCAAAGTTGAAGCGATGGAAAACGCAGTTGATGTTTGCCGCACTTTTAACTGCAATTCATAAGGTAAAGCACAGGCATCCTTCCACCCCTGCTCTTGCATCTGCATAGCTGCATGATACTGACCTGTCGATTTGATTTCCTCCTGTTTTTGGCTATCGATTTTCACAAAATCTGTTGGGAGCTTTTTATTCCTAGCGGAGAATATACGTTCAACATATCCGTCTCTGTCTACCGGATTAAGCCTTGTTTTGGCAATGTTATCTACAGGACGAAAAGAAGTTGTTAAGTCGCCACAGACCATTCTTCGCCATTGACTGATGTTTTCTTCCCGTACCACCTTACCCGTTTTCTTCTCCAAAAAATGTTCTAAAAATTGAAGACAGGAGGTGTGGTCAAAAACTTCGGAATTGACCCAACCACCCTTAGACCAGGGTGAGGCTATCACCATTGGTACTCGATAGCCCAAACCAATAGGACTTTCAAAACTTACATGATTACTATTTTTCCTTTTTCGCTCCTGTTCTAGCGTAACATATTCATCCGAAGTGTCGATTTCTGACACGGCACCCTGATCTTTGTTCGTGCTCAATGGCGGAACAAAAGGAGCGATATGGTCAAAATATCCATCATTTTCGTCATAAGTTAAGATGAAAATCGTCTCTTTCCAAACCTCAGGGTCTTTGGTCAATATATCGAGGACTTCGGATACGTACCATGCCCCATACCAAGGTGAGCCCGGATGATCCGAGAAACGACAAGGTGCCACTAACCATGACACCGTAGGTAATTGGCGATCTTCAACATCTTTTCGAAACTGATAGAAAATATCCCCCGCGGGAACCTCTATTTCTTGATGTTTACTTTCCCCACGATAATTTATCTTTTCAAGTTTGTGAAATTTAGGATCGCCCAAGTTAGTTACAAAAGCATTACGATGAATATCTTTTTCAAATTGGGGTAGCTTTTCAAAGTTTTCGGGAGTATAATGAATGACATCTCTTTTCAAATCCTCCAATTCAGCTTTGGCTTTGTGCAGCAATTCTTCTTTTTGATTTGTTTCCAAAAATTTATGCAACTCATTTACCCGTTCTTTCATCCACTGATAATGTGCCAAATGATATCTTACACCATATTGTTGGTGAAACTCCAGGTTGTTATCTGTAAAATTGGCCAACCAATCTTCCTCCTCTCCTTTAAAGCCTACTGGTAAACTTAGTTCATTTTGATAAACTTTCCACGAGACCCCTGCTTTTTGCAGTCGTTCAGGATAGGTTTTCCATTTGACATCCTTGTAGTTGATTTGCCCGTTGTCTACATGCGCAACAGATTCGGGATTACGGGGTTCTTCGCGCACTGTACCAGTCCAAAAATACGATCGATTAGCGCTCGTTCCCGTCAGTGAAGAACAAAAATGCTGGTCACAAACCGTAAATGCATCTGCAAAAGCATAATAAAAAGGAATATCTGCACGGTTATAATAACCCATTGTTAAAGGCAAATGCTTATATTCTGAATTACCAGAGCTCTTTGCTTCCAACCAATTATCCATTTTCCCGTCATGACGAGCCGCGACCATATCACGCCAGCCATGCGGAAGCGACCCCATCCAAGTCGATTTACTATTGACGATATCTAAATGGAAAGGTGCAAAATATGCACCTTCTTTATTTCCCTGTACCCATACAGGTAGACCATTCGGCAATTTCATCGCGCGGGGATCGTTAAAGCCACGTACGCCCTTCAAAGTTCCAAAACAATGGTCAAACGATCTATTTTCCTGCATCAAAAAGACAACATGTTCGGCATCCAAAAAAGTTGATCCATTTGAAGCTTCAATCGCCAAGGCTTTTTGTATCGATTCAGGTACCCAGTTCATCGCTACCGTACTCCCAGCCAGCATGGCTGCTTTTTTTAAGAATACCCTTCTTGAATCCATTATTTTAACCACCAAGTCTGTAAATTAATATTGTCATTTCCACCAAATTGTGATTTGATCGCATCAGATACATTCGTAGTATTATTATTGTACTCATCTTGAGGATACATCCAGCGATAGGCTGTTTTCACATTCGCAGATTTACGGAAACTCGGATATCCCGTGCGCAAATGATCAAAATAAGCCGAGTATCCCCCCTGATGAAATGAGCGCAGGTATTTCTGCATCAAGATACGCTCTAGCTTTTGCTCATTTGAGCTAGCTCCGTCAAGACTTACCGAGTTTTGTACAAGATATTTGGCCGCTTGTGCTTCATTTGTATAAGTTCCCAAATTTTTCGCATACTTTTCATAAAATTTGAACGATGCCTGTACTCCTTTGGTATACGTTGCATTGAGATCGCCCGTTATCCAACCTTTCAAAATGGCTTCAGCCAAAATAAACTGCATTTCCGAACAGCCCAATAAGACCAATGGCTCAGCTGTAGGATCTTGATAAAATCGTTCGTGGACTTTCGATAATTTACCTAATACGGCTTTTGCATTCACCTGTGCATAAGGAACAATCGGATCTCCGCCTTCATAAGCCGTAAAGTCATTAATCGCTTTACCCGCTTCTTTGCCTAGTCTTGTTTGTGTTGCGACAGCAAATAACCGTGGATCTTTCAGATCCTGCAACCGTTGGATAAAAGTTGAATCCATATACATTCCCGATCCATAACCGCTTGAGTTAAATTCTGGATATCGATTACCTTCTTGATTCAAAAAGACGAGCTGTCCATCTTCAGCTCCGCTAACATCAGTGATCCGGGACTCATTGGTAAATATTTTCGAAAATTCTGTCGCTGCATTAAATGGGAGATCAGTCGTTTTCTTCGAAAGCGTCAATAATACTTTTAGGCGAAATGAATTGACTAGTTTGTTCCAATTGCCACTATTTCCACCATAAATAATATCCCCATTTATGGTGTTATTGTTCTTCTTCAGAATAATACTTGCTTCCTCAAGCTCCTTCAATACACCCACCAAAACGTCTTTCTGTGTATCGTATTTCGGTGCAAAAATTGCCGAATTTTCACCCTTTGCTGCTTCTGAATAGGGAACATCACCAAACGTTAAGGTAAGATTATAAAAATAATACGCACGGAAAAATTTTGCTAATGCCAAATAACTTTCAGCGCCAATACGTTCAGCTTCTTCGGTCATCTTGGTAATATTGCGAAGATTACCATATTGCTCAAAGCTTCCCCTTTGCCAATTATAAATTTGATTCGCATTTTCACCATCCGTTTGCACAATCATTTTCAAGGCATATAGTGGTGAGGTACCGTGCCAAGTCCGAAAAGCATCCCATTCTACCTTCGTCAATAAAGCTTGCGGGTGAGTTGTTGTCGCTTCATTTGGATTAACATTTACTTCAGTCAATTTCTGACAAGAAGTCATCATTGAAAGCGAAAATAATCCAAGAAATATATGTTTATTAAATAATTTCATCGTACTACTTTATTAAAACTTAAAATCTAGAGAAAAACCAATATATCGTGTGGAAGGATCTTGTAAGTTTCCATCATTTCCAACGCCAAAATCAGGATCGATATAAGGTACTTTCTTCCACATGGCTAAATTATAGCCAAATAGTGATGCATTTAGTGCCGTAAGCTGTTTTAATTTAAACACTTTATTGACATCGTAACCGACCGAAAGCCGACGCAGTTTTACAAATGATCGATCAAATACATTGGCAAACAGTTTACTTTCAGATTCTGTAACTCTAGCCTGGTAAGGATAATTTTGACTCCAAGCCTGCCAATCAACAGCTTTCGTATTACTTGTATACGTTCGGGTATCTGAAGTAATATTACCGTTCACGTCACGGGTAAGTTCACCTCCTGTTACGATCACCCCATCTGGCACAAAAACTGGTTTCCCTGCATCATATTGTTCCTGACGATATAAAACTGATGAAGGATGCTTTCCACCCCACCACATTTTTTCTATCGTAGTCGAATTCATGACACCGCCGATAGATCCGTCGAAATCAAGGTTTACCTGAAATCCCTTAAATTTAAACTGGTTTGCGAAACCAAATTGCCAGTCCGGTTGAAAGTAACCTAAATATTGTGGAAATGGATTTTTGGTCGGCATACCCGTATTCGGATTCAAGATAACCTTACCATCAGCCGATTTTTCCCAGACAGTACCATAGTAGCTATCTGCACGATCACCTTTTTTAAGATTACCGTATTTCGCTTGGTTATTATAAATTTCTTCCAAACGCTGAATTGCACGAGACCAGTTTACAGTAGACGTCCACGAAAATTGGTCATTTTTAATTATATTTCCTGTCAAAGAAATCTCCAATCCTTTTGTACGGTATTTATTTCCATTTACTTTACGCGAAGTAAAAGCGGATGCCTGAGAAATACTCAAATCGATGATCTGATTTTTATCCACAACATTATAGTACGTCACATCAGCCGAAAGCCTATTTTTAAAGAAAGCCATAGAAGCACCAATTTCTAAAGAAATGGACTGCTGCGGAAGGATATCAGGATTAATAATACCTGCAGGATAGGTTACTGATGGCGTCGAACCATAGGTAACATCCTTTTTATAAGTCGCAGCAATGCTATAAGGATCCAGATCAGAAGATACCGATGCCCAGGAACTGTACAATTTAACAAAGTCAATTTGCGCTGGCAGTTTAAAATAATCGGAGATAACACTACTTAACGAAACCGATGGATAAAAGAATGACTGATTTGCCTTTGATAATGTGGATGACCAGTCATTTCTTCCTGAAAAATTCAGATAGGTCGACTTAAACACATTTAAATTTACCGACGCATAAGCACTTCGGATTATTTTTTCAGTTGTTGTATTTGTTGCCTTAACTGGGCCTTGGGTATTGCCTAAGTTGTAGACAAATGGCACAACCAAACCATCCGTAGTTTGATAAAGTTCACGATAATCCCTTTTGAAAGTGGAGGATCCCGCATTAACCGTTACACCGAAATTATCAGACAACTGCTTAATATAGGTCGCTAAAACGTCAGCATCAAAATTAAGCTGCTTGCTGTCCCAGTTTTTATAATCTCCATTCCGTGAATCGCCATAATTCATGTAAGACTTCGGACTCTGCATATCCTGGAATAGATTTTTTTGTCTTGCTGCAGCGCGACCTTTGACGGTAAATTCAGGTGAGATACGCCAAGTTAAAGCAGTCTGCCCGGCCAAAATATCCTGGTCGTATACCTGATTCAGCTCATTGGCTGCAAAGTAAGGGTTGTTGTACCAAGCATAGTTATAGTTTGCTTGACGATAGCCTTCCTGTCCCGGAATATAGAGGTGATCCTTTAATTCTTGTCCATTTACATCATTTCCCATCCACAGCAAAATCGTATACATATGATTTTTAGGCCCATATCCATACCTTGGATAATTTGGAGATTTTACTTTATTATAGGATAAGTTAAGATCTAATTGTACCTCAGGAGTAAAACGGTAAGAGGTATTCAAATTTAATCCACCGGTAGAAAGTTTTGTATTGGGTACCTGACCCTTTTGATAGGCATATTTTCCTGTTCCAAATATGCTTACCTTTTCCGAACGATACGATAACGTCGCATTATTTTCGGTAATCAGTCCAGTCCCAAGGAAATCCTCTAAATTGTTATGTGCAACCCAATCAATCGGTACTCTTTCATAACGTGACTTATCGTTATACTTGGTTCCACTCACATCACCCCACCAAGGAATCACTTCGCCTGTTTGCTTATCGCGAATCGGACTGTTCCATTGCGCAACCTTTATTCCGGAGTTCAATTTAGGCCCCCATGTCATATCCCCATCTGAAATCCCTCCATCAGCACCATCCCAAAACTCATATTTACCGTTAGATCCACTTCCAAACTCCTTTTGTGATTCAGGAAAAACCGTAAATCCTGCAGAGAACATATTACTGGTTCCAACCGAAAATTCCAGTCTATCGCTTTTCGCACTTTTGGTTGTAATTAAGATAGCGCCGTTCTTACCGCGTGATCCATATAAAGATGAAGCGGCTGTTCCCTTCAACACGTTGATATTCTCAATGTTTTGGCTGGACATGTCGTAAAAATCAGATTCTACAGGAATACCATCTACGACAATAAGCGGAGTCTTACCGCGCAATTGAAAAGATGGTGCCTGAAAAATTCCCGTTGGATTGTTAACAATCAGACCCGATACTTGTCCCGTTAGGGCTGTACCAATATTCATTGTTTTAGACTCTTTGAGTACGTCTAATTTGACTTCTTGGGTAGCGTAACCAATTTGCTTCTTTTGTTGCTTGATACCAATTGCTGTGACAACAACCTCATCCAACTTTGAATCATCTTTTTCCAAAATCACCATAAGATCCCCATCTGTAGCAGTGATTGTAATTGTTTTATACCCTAAAGAAGAAACACGGATTTGGTCACCAACCTGACCTTTCAGATTAAATTTACCATTAAACTCCGTACGTGTACTCTGTTTGCTGGTTTCGTTGATGATCGTACCGCCGTCAATAGGTTTGCCGTCCTGATCCTTAACAATCCCCTTAATGGTAGATTGGTCTTTAATTTCGAGTTTAGTAGTTTCAGTCGCTGGATTTGCCCATACGCTATCGACATGTGCTGCATTCAGCAATGCGATAGCTAGAGTGACCTGGGCTGTTTTCCTAAATTGAGGTAGTTTAATAGGTTTCATTATTTTGAATTTTCGCCAAAAAAATGAAACCTATATTACTAGAAGATGAGTAGTATATTAACAAAGTAATCTTAAAGATTGCTTAACTTAACATTAATATCGTTCGCGCTGCAATGTCTTATACATCAGCTTGCATATTGAGTTTCCGCATGCTTCGTCGAACCGCATAGATGACTAGAATGAAAATAATCCAATCTATCGCCGCGCTCGCTACGTAAATGCTGTGTACACCAAAATATTTTGGCGCAATAATTAAGATAGGAATATAAAATACAACCTGCCGCAATACACTGATAAAAGTCGCAGGCTTGGCATGATCAATGGAAGGAAACCACACCATCGCCATAAAAATAAATGGAAGAGCCAATAAAACACTCATATAAATTCTGAAATCCATTAGCTGCTGTATCGAAAAAGTAGATCCTGGTATCATGATCGATAGCACAGCAACGGGATGAAACATCACCAGCAACCAGAATGGAAGTAGAATTAGCAGTCCAGTAATGGCAAATAAACGGTACGAATTGATACTTCTCCTATACTGACCAGCACCATAGTTCATCCCAGTTACAGGCTGCAAAGCCCGCATAAGCCCCCATAGTGGGGTGTTTAATAAAATATAAAGCCTATTGACCGCTGTAAAAAACGTAATGTCCATATCATTCCCGTAATTGGCCAATGCGTTGAAGACAACAATATTCTGGATTACAATCATGACCATCATGACAAAACCAGGCATGCCTAACGAAAACGTCTCTTTTAAAATCGACAAATCCCAAGATAAAGACCAAAATTTTGTTTTGAATGAAGCCTTTCCCCCGGCGTAATACCATACACCTAAAAATGTATAGATGATCATCGATATATTGGTTGCCCAGGCTGCTCCTGAAACACCCCAACCAAAATGTTGTATAAAAACTGGTTTAAGTAAGACATCAACAAGCAATCCTATTGCAATCATCCAGGCCGCAGTTTTCATACGACCCTCCGCACGAATGATCATATTGAGGGCCAAGCCATAAATCCAGAAAAAACTACCCAATATGGTTGCTCGAAAGTAATCGACCCCAAGGGCCAATATCTCACCTCGACCGCCCATCATATAGACCAATCTGTCGGCTAATACATAACAAGGGAGCGTAATTATAAGAGAGAAAATAATAGTCAAAAAATGCACCGTACCAAATGACCTATGTAATTTCTCAAGTTGATCCCCACCTATCCAAATACTAATTGCTGCCCCCATACCTGTTCCGATCAGGGTACCAAAACCTTGCGCAAATTGGGCTAAAGGATAGGTTACACCCACTGCTGCCAAAGCTGTATTGTTAATCAGATGACCAACAAAAATACCATCCAGAAAATTGTTCAGTCCATACAGGACCATTGCAATCACGGCTGGCCACGACATCTGCCACATCACCCTACTTAACTTACCGTTTAAGATCAGTTGTCTCTGTTTCTCCATAACCTATCGTAAACATTAGGCCTGGATTTCTTCACTCTCACTACGGCGATCTGTAGCAGATTTATCTTCAGCAACTCCAGCTTTCCAATACGAATAAGCATAAAGCTCCGCTCTTCCCCAACCGAGATCCTTACGCAAAAAATTGCGAATCTCCTTAACTGTCGAAAATTCAGCAGCTATATAAGCAAATTTGTCCTGTGTAGGCAAGGATCTGATCTTCACCAAATCCGCCAAAAGGCTACCTTCCTGTGGCGTATCATTATGTATCCAGATAAAATCAATAGCAGCCTTAGTCTTCAATTGCTGTATATCTTCGCTACCATGTACTTCAATCATACAGATTCCCTTTGCCGAAGGTGGCAAATCTTCTAAGATTGCACCCAAAACAGGAATTGCAGTCGCATCCCCAACAAGCAGATAGTTCGCTGCAACTTCATAGAGTGGCGTCTTACCTGCTTTCATTAGAATCCCGAGCGCATCGCCAGGTTTTGCAGCCATCGCCCAAGCGGAAGCTGGCCCCTCATCACCATGGGCAACGAAATCAATCCATACCTCATTTCTATGAAGGTTGATACCGCGATGTGTGTAAGTTCGAACTGTTGGCCTGATCGCTTCATCCATCGGCTTCCACTGCCCGCGTTCATAATCAAATTCCGGAAAATAAATACGATCTACATGCTTTGGCGGAATCAAAATCTTATTATTGACTCCGACGGTCGTATTTGCGATTTGATCTACACCATCACCAGTCAAATACACACGAATATAATGTGGTGTCAGATATTCCTTTCTACTTACAGTCAGGGCGAGCTGTATTACTTTCATTTCAGTTTTTCCCATGATTTTCTAATTACATACCTATTTGATCAAAAGATTGTTATTAAGAATCTTTCTAAACAAAGGTAATTATTCGGTTTTTATCAAACCAATTCATGTGCTACTAAAACTTCCGTAAAAAGGAATAAAAAGTCCGTAAAGTGTGAAAAAACTCTTCCCTATTAGAAGGCATTTTTCAGCTTACTTGGTGGGATGCCAAATTTACGTTTGAAGGCGTCCGAAAAATGGCGTTGATTTTTGTAACCAACCAAATCAGAGACTTCACCGATTGTTCGATCTTCATCTAGGATCAACTTCTTAGCATGCTCCATTTTTGCGTCATGCCAAAAACCGAAAACAGTCGTACCAAAGAGCTCCTTAAAGCCTTTTTTCAAGGTAAATTCATTGGTACCCACCAAATGTGCGAGATTGACCAATGTACTATTGCTGTCCATATTTTTTAGAAGAAACTCACGAACGGCATATATCTTATCGATGTCGGCTTTTTTTAACGAAACTGCTACAAAACCCTCTTCCTGAAACTGTTCCAATTGAAGAAGCAAGAGCTCCATAATCTTTGCTTCCAGGAAAATTTTCTTAAAAATTCCCTTTCGTTGGCAATTGATTACATCGTTGATAATTTCATACATATCGTGAGTAATCCGTCTATGCATATCGGTCAGCAATCCCGATTTACCACGGTCAATAGCATTCCGAAATGCTGCAAAGAATTTAGAATCTTCGGGCAAGAATCTTTTAAAAAATTCGGGCGATAAGTTTATTTCACATAACTGAAACTCCTGATTCCCCCACTCCATTTGACCACACATTGAATTTCCGTAAATAATATTATGCTGGTAGGTCTCAAAATTTACACCTAATGGCATCATTTCGCCACTCGCCTGACTATTGCCTTTTAAAGCAAAGTGCATTTCAACTGTTTCAAAATCACTTTCAAAACGAAACCGCATCCGTTTAAATAACTGTGCATGACCGTAACCAATATGAATACCATCGAAGAAAACCTCCTTATAAAAACCTTTCCCAAATGTAGTATCTAAATGTGTTACAGATTCATAAATTCCCGTGTCGACGGAAAAGCAGGTACTTGGGTAAGTCCGCTCCAATAATAAACTGGGTGAATCAATATCATATAATCTTAGTGCCATTTTTAATTCCTTTTAGGATTCCAATAGTCTTACGCACAATAGGCAATATATCTTAGCAGAATATTCCCTTCGACGGACATTTTACTCCTTTATGCAGACCCCATAACAATAGAATAACTGCTATCTTTGACTAAAGTATAAAATTATTTAGAATCATTCTTAATTATTTTAAAAATAATTCACTATGGGTACAAATAGAAATCAGGATATGGCAGACAACTTTCCACTCATCCACGATAGCATTTATAATAACATCAAGATTGCCAATCCAAATGCAACGAAACATGACATTATTTTAGCTGCAGAAAAAGCTAAAGTCTTAGATTTCGCCTGGGAATTTCCAAAGGGGCTCGACACATGGATTGATGATAGCAGATATCCTTTATCCAGCATACAACAACAACAAATCCAACTGGCCCGTAAATTTTTAAGGGCATTGTCGCAATGACAATGCCCTCCTCATGCTATGCTTTAAAGCATGCTGCGGTTGCATAACTATGAATTGCCGCAGTTTACTGTAACCAGCCCTTTACGAGATCGTTATGTTTATTGACCCATTCTTTTGCCGTAATTGCTTTGTTCTGGCTTCCTTGCATTTGTGACAACAAATCAGCCATTGTTGATTCATCAAAGTAGACTTTGGAGAAAAATCGGGCTAGCTCCGGCTGCTCTAGGCTAAAGTCTCCCCGTGCAAAAATTTTAATTTGCTCGGCATCACCCAATGTCTTTTTGGGGTCATCCAAAAACTTCAATTTCATTTTAGCAAACATCCAATGCGGCTGCCAGCCAGCTACCACAATCCAACGTTTTGCTTTGATTGCGTTTTGCAATTCCGTAATCATAGCTATGGTAGATGAGTTAACATGATTATAACCGAGTTCGTAATCCTTAATCACCTGGTCCACTGCACGTGTTATTCCAGCTCCCTTTTCTATACCAATGATCCTTTTATCAAACTCTTTTTCATGTCTTTTCAACTCTTCAATTCCATCAATTGTTACGTAATCCGGTACAACAAGTCCATTTCGCGCATGATTATAACTCGTTCCAAGCTCTTCAATATTGGTGAACTTAGCCACTTTACTTCCATGGGTCAAAGGTAGCCAGACATCCATATATAGATCTGTATCACCATTATTCATCGAGGCTAAGATCATATCTGGTGTAGCGCGTTGGATAACGACATGATACCCCTTTTCTTCCATAATAACTTTTGCGACCTCTGTCATTGCGACTCCTTCGGCCCAGCCATCGACCATACCGATATGAATAATATTTTTATTCCGTCCTGTGGTACATGACGCAAGCAACAACACCATCAGACACAATACCATACTTTTAATTTTCCTCATACTATGCTTTCTTTTTTACAAAGCCCTGCGTGATTCGATCCAAAATAATAGCGAGAATCACAACGGACAAACCACTTTCAAAACCAAGACCAATATCCAAGTTGTTAATACCCTCAAGCACTTTTTCTCCCAAGCCACCAGCAGCAATCATTCCGGCAATAACAACCATCGATAAAGACAGTAATATGGTCTGATTGATCCCTGCTAAGATTGTTTTTGTAGCCAAGGGCAGCTCTACTTTAAATAAGATCTGACTATTGGTTGCTCCAAATGAACGTGCAGCTTCCACGATATCTTTTGGAACCGCATCAATCCCTAAAGTCGTCAAACGGACAGCAGGTGGCATAGCGAAAATAATGGTAGCAAAAGCTCCCGGGACTTTACCAATACTAAAAAATAATACTGCCGGAATCAAATAGACAAACGCTGGCATTGTCTGCATCAAGTCAAGTAAGGGCCGAATGATTTTTGCAGCCAACTTATTTTTTGCAGCCCACACGCCCAAAGGAACTGATATAACCAATGCTGTCAGTGTAGCGACCAACACTAGGGCCAAAGTCTCCATCGTTGCAATCCAAAATCCCATCAGATAGATCAATGTTAATCCCACCAATGTTGTCAATGCAACCCCTTTACCCGATTTCCACCAGGCTAATGCCGTAAACAAAGCGATGATAATAAAAAAAGGTATCGTCGTTAGCACCCATTCCAGTCCAATAATGGATGCATTCCCCGTATTTTTTATCAAGTTAAAAAATGGTTCTAAATGATCTGTCAGCCAATTGACGGCTACAGCTATGTATTGTCCTATATCGATTACTTTATTCATTTCTACTGATTATTTGCTTTCTCTTTTAATTCAATAATTTCTTCTTCATTATATTTTGTGGCCTCGATAATCAAGGAGGTCTGTGTAACGATACCCAATAAGCGACTGTGTTCATTCACAACAGCAATAGGCGATCTGACCTCCGATATCAAGGGTAGCATTTCTTCTACGGTCACTTCCTTTGATACCGTTGGAACATTGGTATGTATAATGGATTCTACAGTAGGATCCTTGCGCTTTGCCGACTGAATAACTTCATTTATGTGAACAAATCCAAGAAAAGTATCATGTGCATCCACTACAGGCAGAATTTCTATTCCAGTAGCTCTCATTTTCCGCAAAGCCCCCTCTGGACCGTCTTTTTTGAAACGCACGACAGTGGGTTTTTCAAACATCAGCGATCCTGCTGAAATAATGGATTTACGATCTACCTTTTCCACAAAAGCTTTAACATACTCGCTTGCCGGATTTGTAAGAATATCTTCCGCTGTACCGATCTGCTCAATAACGCCATCCTTCATAATGGCAATACGATCGCCTAATTTGATTGCTTCATCCAGATCATGCGTAATAAATACAATTGTTTTTTGCAGATTATCCTGGAGCTCAAGCAGCTGATCCTGCATTTCAGTTTTAATCAGGGGATCCAATGCTGAAAATGCTTCATCCATCAGTAATACTTCGGGATCATTTGCAAGCGCACGGGCTAAACCGACACGCTGCTGCATACCGCCAGAGAGCTGAGCGGGCAGCTGTTGCTCGAATCCATTCAAACCAACTATATCAAGCGCCTTTTGGGCTTTAGATTCGCGTTTCTCCTTTTCCTCCCCCCTGAGTTCCAAACCGAAGGCAGCATTGCTCAGTACTGTGTGGTGGGGCAACAACCCAAACTTCTGAAAAACCATACTCATTTCTGTTCGGCGAACCTCAAGGAGGTCCTTATTATTTTTTCCCGTAATATCCTCACCATTAATAAATACTTTACCCGATGTCGGCTCATTCAAACGATTGAGGCATCGAAGCAAGGTAGATTTACCGCTGCCAGAAAGTCCCATGATAACAAAAAATTCCCCTTCGAAAATTTCAAAATTAGCTTTATTGATCCCAATCGTACAATCCGTTTTTGCTAAGATCTCCTTTTTGGAGAAACCTTCATTCAGCAATTTCAGAGCTTGCTTCTTCTGTTTTCCAAAAACAAGCACTAAGTCCTCCACTTTTACTTTTATATTTCTAGTTTTATCCATTCTTTAATTTTTTTAAACATCGGTAAACCATCCGGACATAAGTAATCCACTAAGGTTAAACACCTACGTTGTATTCATTGAAATAAAAATATCCCTACAGTCGAGTTCGTGTGATCGAAATCCTACTATTCAGTTCAATCAACTTATAACTAACATACTTTACTCTCCGTTCGATAAGAGCAATGATGAAAAAGAAACTAATCTTTTAAAGACGAAATGCACTAAAGCATCTCCAAAATATACTTCAACAAGTATTACGAACAACCTAAACCCTGCCATTCAGGCGCATCGGCAATAGCGGAATAAACTCACGCTATGCTGTCTTTTGACAGTACAAAGGTACGAAAAATAAATTAAATGACTTTTTTACACCATATAACCCTACACAACAACAACTTAAAAACAGAAGACAGTTCATCAATCTTATAAGGTTCCCCGCAGTCACATTTTCTTAACCGCCGATGTTTTGGCCCATATTGTAGACCATGTAGCCTCGCCTTTTTCGCAAAATGCCTTTCTATAAAAGAAGGAATTTTCCATGAATTCCTACCAAAACTCGTTTCGGCTACACATCACCCTAATTGGGCTAATTTTTTTGATTGCGGTTTCTAGAAATTTGTGTTACCAAAAGAAAAAATATGGCACAACAATCTGAAAATAAAATCTGGTTTATAACCGGAAGCTCGCGTGGATTTGGAAAAATCTGGACAGAAGCAGCCCTTAAAAGAGGCGACAAGGTCATTGCGACAGCTCGAAAACTTTCGGCAATAGCGCATCTCAACGAAAAATATGGCGATAATGTATTGTCGCTGGAACTCGATGTGACCGATACTGAAAAAGTGAAGACCGCAGTAGAACAAGGATATGAGCATTTTGGGCGCTTAGACATTGTCCTTAATAATGCGGGCTATTCGCTAGTTGGGACAATCGAAGAGGCGAACATGGATGACATCAGAAAACTATACGAAACCAATATCCTTGGCCCAGTAGCTGTTATCCAAGCTGTTTTACCCATTCTACGCAAACAAGGACATGGTCATATTCTAGGGACATCAAGTAACCTTGGACACGTCACATTACCCGTCATCGGTTACTACTGTTCCTCAAAATGGGCCTTTGAAGCCATACACGAAAGCCTGGCACTGGAAGTTAAAGATTTTGGGATCAACGTCACGATTATAGAACCCGGGGCTTATGCCACCGAATTTGGAAGTCAGGAGTCATTACAATTCGCTGCGGGACTTGATATCTACCGCGATTTCAAAAGTCATTTTTTCAATGAATTAGGTCAGATGCAAAAAGGTGATCCAAATGCAACACCTGCTGCGATCTTCAGTATAGTTGATACAGTAAATCCTCCATTGAGGCTCAATCTTGGAAAAGGAAACTTATCTTGGGTACGTGACATCTACGCTCAAAGAATAAATACCTGGGAAGAATGGGATGCAATTTCGGCCCAAGCACAAGGACTTTCCATATAATCTGTAAGTCAATTATTCATTCTCGTTTACGATAGGTTTTATCGTAAACGAGAATTATGTAAATTCAAGAATGAAAAAAGAACAAAAAGCCTTTCCAAAAAAAATGGAATCTTTATCCGATATTCATCGTGCCTTTGGTCTCCCCATGCCTGCGCACCCTTTGGTCAGTATCGTCAATGGAACGACCAATCAAGTTCTGTTAAATCGCATGCCTCAACCGCATGTGCTTAATTTTTATAAAATATCCTATAAACCACCTGTTACAGGAAAACTGCTATATGGACAAGGTTATTACGATTTTGACCAAGGTGGCCTTCTGTTTGCAGCTCCAAATCAGATCATTGGAAACCATGGTACCAATGATGGTGAGGTATGCTCCCGATACACCCTTTTGATACACCCGGATTTTCTATGGAATTATCCCCTGGCAAAGAAAATAAAGTATTATGGCTTCTTTTCTTATTCAACAAATGAAGCCCTGCATTTATCCGAGAAGGAAAAAGAAAGCATCATTGCTATCTTCCAGCGTATTGAAGAGGAATTAGCAAACCGAATCGACGACTTTAGCCAAGATGTTATAATTTCGTATATAGAATTATTATTAAACTATGCCAATCGTTTTTATAAACGGCAGTTTATTACCAGAAAAGCAGTCAATAATGAGCTCATTGCAAAGCTGGAAGGACTACTTGAAGAATATTTCTCAAGCAATAAGTCGATCGAACAAGGCATTCCTACAGTACAGTATCTTGCTCAGCAGCTGCATATTTCCGCTAGTTACCTAACAGATATGCTACGTCTCCAGACTGGTGAAAACACTCAGCATTTTATACAGCAAAAGATTATTGAGAGAGCGAAAGAGCAGCTGTCCGTCACCAACCTATCGGTTAGTGAGGTCGCCTATGGATTAGGATTTGGGCATCCACAATCTTTTAACAAACTTTTTAAAGCCAAAACAAATATGTCCCCCCTAGCCTTTCGAAAATCTTTCCCACAGCCCATGAAGTAGATAAATTTTTAGAAAAAGACAGTCTTTTACAACAAATAATTGCAAATATTTCATTTTCAATACCTAATAAAGGCATTTATTCATTACCTTTATGTTATTGAAACAAAACTCAACTCCAGCCATGTTTATCGGCGCTGTCAAATGGTTCGACAATAACAAAGGATTTGGTACACTTGCGTTACCTTCCGGAGAAGAACTTTTTGTGCATATACGTAGGTTTAAAGTCCCTCCAGAACATATTATTCAACCTGGAGAAGTGATTGTCGGCGATAAAAAACCTGATCCCAAAAGGAATGGTTACCTCGCCCAAAACTGCAGGATTCTCAAAAGGCCTGAGGATTGGAAATACGTCATCTCACTCCTCGATAAAGAATATACCGTACTCATCCCCGACAGTCACGGTAGAGAACAAAAGCACAACTTAACCTCATTGACCGCAAGACAACTCTTAAGAACCCAGCCCAAAGAACACATATTGGCAATGCTTACCGCTAATTTCGATGCTCATTTCAACAGCTCAGTTTTTATTCCTTATGCCGAATTGATTGATAAAAGTGTCACTGGTATTTTCGAAAAAGAAATTGCTGCCGATCTACTTTCCAACGTATACGAATACTTTGGAAAACATGTGTCCCATCAGATTTTATTTCGGGTATGGAAAGAAAGAATGTTCAGATATATTGGTTATCCAGGCGAAGGCGACTACGAAATACCTGAAGTCGTATTTAATCTGAACGCTACTGAAATAAATTGTGAGGATCTTGATAGAATCAACACGTACAGCTTTGGCAAATCTTTTTGCAATGATTTTGTCAATGCGCTATTTGAAGACATCGAAACAATGGACAAAAAGGATATTGAACCCTTATTACCTTATGTTGAGTTTTTGGAGAATGAAGATTCTATCGAAAAAATACAAACATTGATGCAATAATACGTACATTACCGAATAGTATATTTTCAGTAAATAATTAAATCACAGAACGAAATAAGTTAAATTTTTATCCTTCGTATGCGACAGTACCATAGGAAGGATAAATCTATTGCTTCAAGCTCTTTAATAGCGCTATAACGGCAAGTTATGAATGTTTAATTCGCATTCCTCCGTCCAAAACAAAATCGGCACCAGTGATATAGGATGCTGCATCACTGCTCAAATAAACAACCATTTTTGCGACATCTTCAGCGGTTCCTATTTTTTGTAGCGGAGATGATGCAGCCAAGTGATTCCAAATGTCTTCGACAGTCTGCTGATCATAATTCTTGTTAAGCACCTCTGTACGCGTCGGACCAGGGCTGACCGTATTCACCCGGATTTTGCGACCGGCAAGTTCCATCGCGGCAGTCCTGGCAATCGAATTAACAGCAGCTTTGCTTGCTTGATAAATAGAGCTTTGCGGCATATTTAATGAGGCTACATTCGATGAAAGAATAACCACAGATCCACCGTACCGAAGCAGTGGAATAAAGCGGCTCAACGTAAAATATGAACCTTTTAAATTAATATCCATAACAGCATCAAAATTCACTTCGGATGCTGTATCTATCAAACTTCCTTCACCGGTGATACCAGCATTGATAAATAATATATCAATATTTCCAAACCGGCTCTTAATCTCTAAAGATAGGTTCTCAATATCCGGTAGAGAAGCTTGATCCGCAACATAACCTATTGCTCCAATCTCGTCAGCAGCTTGCTCAACAGCCCCCCTTCTTCTGCCTGTGATGATAACCTTAGCACCATTTTCGATAAACTCCTTTGCTGTTGCAAAACCAATTCCACTATTTCCGCCTGTAACTAAGACGACTTTGTTTTCTAAATTTCTCATTGTTATAATTTTTTAACAAATATATCGCGTATTTGATATACATTTGTTACCAGTATAACAGAGTATATCAACATTCAACATGGAAAGAGATCAAGTAGAAGAATTAAGAGCATTACAAGATACCTTATATTTTATAGGTGGGAAATGGCGGATTCCCATTATAAATTCGCTCTGTAACGGCAATAAAAGATTTAGAGAAATTGAAAGAAGTATTCCGGGTATCACAACCCGAATGCTATCCAAAGAATTGAAAGATATGGAACTCAATAAACTGGTGAGCAGAAAAGTTTACCCGGATACTCCGGTACTCATCGAATACGTGCCGACAGCCTACTGCCGGACCTTCGGAAATATTATTCAAGAGATGATCAATTGGGGCAGAGACCATCGAAAAGTAATTGTCGAAGCATCTGTAGAATAGATTACTTATAGTCTATTCTACAGGTTTAAATCGAAGAGCACAGAGGCTGGCCTTATTGCCATTTCCCTCTAGAAATGAAACAGTAATTTTATGACGTCCTGCCGTGTTAAATTTCATCCAACCCCAAGGATACCAATTGTAAATAGAAGCTGCCACCTGCTGGTTCTGCAACAGCTCCCCAGACGAACTTTCGATCTTCCACACCACCCTGCCCTCACCCGCGTAATTTAAATCCAATTGATAATATCCAGGTTTGGCAACATCAATTTCGTATGTTAGACGACTTTTATCGTTCCATTGTCCTACCTGCACAACATGCTTCCATTCGCAAATTTCTCCATCCAGGATTTCCCTTTTTTATTGCATTCTTCTGCCTGAGCAAAATCAACAGGAACAATCGTTTCTATAGCAGGGTCAATACCAAGCATATTTTCGATGCGGGGTTTTTCTTTAAGATCAACTTCAATAACAGAAACAAGAGGATCAGAAGCCACCAACGGTGTATTGATTTTTAACCATTTTCCTTCGACGGTATATGTTAGGGGCTTCTTACCTGTAGATTGTAGTAGACTGATTGACTTTATATCGCTTGTCAACCCAGGGACAAACAGCATTCCATTGCTCGGCCAGTGATAAACCAGCAATGAAATTTTATTTCCCTGCACCGTGGCATCACCCCACGGCAAAGCACGTCCCCAGGGAGAAGCCTGAGCGCTGTAAACAGTCTGTGGATATTTCCTGATCCAGGCACCGGCACCCCGCAAAGCCAAGATCGCCGGTTCTGGAATAGATCCATCCGGCTTAGGTCCGACATTTAACATGTAAGTCCCACCTCGACCAATAGTCGACAAAGTACGTAATAGGATCTCACGGGCACTCTTCCAGTTGTTGTCGTACCAAGCATAACCCCAGGAATCATTTGTTACATCCACAGCTTCCCAGAGTCCCGGTACGTTCTGTCGCGGCACTTCCATATCACCCAAAGTGGAATAATCACCAAGTCCATGCCCTACTCGCCCGGAGACATAGGCGCCAGGCTGATTTTTATGAACTAGATCAACAAGCTTTTGGGCATACTTCTTATCCATCCCGCCAGGTGTATCAAACCAAACCAGTTCTATAGGCCCATACTGTGTCGTGATCTGCTCTACTTCAGGATAACATTTCTCCCAAAAGTAATCATCGAATGTTTTCTCCCGACCAGATGCATCCGTCTTAGGTCCTCCATTTCCCCCAGGATAAGTCCAATCCTGATTTTGTGAATAATAAAAGCCAAAGCCAATCCCACCTTCCTTACACGCCTTTGCAAGTTCAATCATTGGATCACGCTTAAAATCCGTAGCCTCTACAATATTGAATGGGTTCACTTTAGAATGAAACATCGAAAATCCATCGTGATGTTTACTCGTAATAACGATATAACGCATCCCTGCATCGTTTGCTAGCTGTACAATAGCTTTTGCGTCAAAATGATCCGGATGGAACAGCGAAGCCGCAGCCATATAGTCAGCAACAGGAATATTGGCCATGCTCTTGTTCATGAGCCATTCTCCTATACCATAAAACGTTTTCCCCTTCCAGGTATTTGCCAGCTGCGAATAGATCCCCCAATGGATAAACATCGCATATTTGCCGTCACGGAACAACTTACCTCGATTTTGGGAAATCGAATTGTTCCCCCCTTGACCATCCCACATTTTTTCCATCTGTTGCGCCGAAACTTGCTTCGTAGTCAATGCTGCCAGAGCGAGGCCAAATACAATACCTTTGACACCCATATTTCCTTAGACTTTGGGCAGATGATAACCGTTGTGATAAACTTTAGCTAAGTACCGGTCTGCATCCTTATCATTGAAACTGCGCTTTTGTTTATCCCAGAATAATTTCTTTTTGGTCCGATAAGCAATATTTCCCATCTGCGAGAATATGGCGATATGTGCCCCAGCTTCTATTGGAGCATGCAGTCCCTCAACTGACTTTTGTCTGACTGCGGAGACAAAATTAACCATATGCTTGTCCAATCCATTGTCTTGAGAACGCTGAAAAGAGACAGCATCCATTCTTCCCTTCTCCGGAATTACCTCCCAGCCTTCGCGATTGACAACCAACGTACCGTTATTACCAATAAAGGCAACTCCGTGCGTCTTTTGGTAAGGACCCAAATCTATACCTGTTGCCTGCTCCCATTGAACATTAAATCCATCAAACTCATATACCGTTGTTAGGCTATCTGGTGTTTCAGCGGCATCGTCAGGATAAGCAAATTTCCCCCCAGCAGCCATAACCGAAACAGGATCTGACACCTTCATTCCGATCAGCGCATAATCCAACATATGAACGCCCCAGTCGGTCATCAGACCACCAGCATAATCCCAGTACCATCTAAAATTAAAGTGAAAACGATTAGGGTTGAAAGGCCGCTTTGGAGCTGGTCCCAACCATTCATCATAATGCACCCCAGTAGGAACCGGAGCATCTGCCTGCACGGGAATGCTCTTCATCCAGCCTTGGTAAGCCCAAGCCTTTACAAGACGTATTTTCCCTAATTTCCCGCTATGAACAAAGTCCATCGCATCTCTAAAATGCTGCTGACTCCGTTGCCATTGTCCCACCTGCACGATACGTTTGTGTTTTTTGGCCGCAGCTACCATGATTTCGCATTCCCGAATGGAGTTGCCAATAGGCTTTTCTACATATACATCTTTACCAGCCGCAACCGCATCAACCATCTGCATACAGTGCCAATGATCCGGCGTAGCGACAATCACAACGTCAACATCATTCGCTTTCAAGAGGTCTTTATAATCGATATAGGTCTTTACCTTGATATCCCGTTTCGCTAATTCCGCAACACGATTCTTCAAAACATTTTCATCCACATCACACAGTGCTGTACATACTACTCCCGGAACTTTTAGAATAGCATTGAGGTTAGACCAGCCCATGCCATTTGTACCGATCAACCCAACACGGACTGTATCCGATTGAAAACCGAAAACTTTTGCCTGTGCAAAAAGTGCAGACGCAGCCAAAAGACCTGTACTTTTGATAAACTCTTTTCTCTTCATTGTTTAGTTTGGTTTATATTGATATTTTGTATTTAACACTAGAAAGACGATTGTCATTGGTACACCCCTAGTGAGATTACTAATATAACATTTAGTCTTTAGGATGAAGAATTTACTACAAACAAAATACCTGAAATAAAGCACTTTGAATGCTGTAGATAATTTTTATATTTGTTAAAACAATCCGACAACCATGAATCGAAGAACTTGTCTTTCCCCCCCTGCAAAATAATATACATCACTGCCAAACGAATAACGGTATACAATCGAGCCGAATTCGAACGACGTCAGGAGTAAATATTTATTTAGCTTTTAATTTTCCCTTTATAGGAAAGACAATGTTTCCATGAAAAAATCATATTTAGTATTGCACACCGCCGTACTGCTAGCAGGCTTCACAGGTGTTTTTGGCAAACTTATTACCCTCAATCAGATACCGCTCGTGTGGTTTCGGGTATTACTTTCAGCACTCATTCTATTTGTTGTTCTCAAATTATTCAAGATTGAGCGATTAAAATCAACGAAAGAAATCCTGAAAATTGCCAGAGTAGGGCTATTGATCACCATTCATTGGATATTTTTCTATGGCAGTATCAAGTTTTCCAATATTTCCATTGGAGTAGTATGCTATTGCCTCACCAGTTTCTTTACAGCCGTGCTGGAACCTGTCATCAATAAAAAAAGATTTAGCACGGTGCAGCTGATGTTAAGCATGCTGACCTTGATCGGTATCAGCTTAATCTTTCATTTTGACAGTTCCTATCAACTGGGTATTATCTTGGGCGTAATTTCAGCCATTTTCGCGGCCTTATACACCATTTACAATGAACGATTGGTCAAACAATATGACAGTAAATTGCTCAATTATTATCAGATGCTCAGTGGTACAGTGGTGCTGGGGCTGGCTCTACCGATTTTCTACTTCTTCTTTCCCGAAGAGCGTTTTATACCGAGTGTTGCTGATGGTATCTATCTCATGCTATTAGCTTTATTCTGTACTGTTGGTCTGTATGTACTCTTTGCCGAATCGCTGAAAAAACTTTCTGCGTTCACCGTCAATCTGAGTTTCAATCTTGAACCCATCTATTCCATTATCATTGCTTTTTTATTCTTCAACGAAGGCAAACAAGTAAATGCCTCCTTCTATTTTGGACTCGCTTTTGTACTCATATCCGTGCTCCTGCAAACAATGCTCTCCATTCGAAAAAAAGCATAACGGAATCTCAGGCAATTAACAAAATTGCTTTTCTGTGGAATAACGTTTAAAATCAATAGAAAGGCATTTGGATAGCTGTTATCACAAAATGCGGACTAGGGCAAGCTGGCGATATACTTTCCGGCTTTCATTCCAGAAAAAATACATCCCCCCAGAAAAGTCCCTTCCAAAGCACGGTAACCATGCATGCCACCGCCTCCAAAACCCGCAACCTCACCGACAGCATACAAGCCGCGGATGACTTCGCCATCTTTCGTCAGCACCTGCGCATTAAGATTCGTTTTAAGTCCACCCAACGTTTTGCGCGTCAGCACATGGAGACGTACGGCAATGAGAGGCCCATTTTTGGAATCCAGTATTTTATGTAGCGGGGCTACGCGGCCTAATTTATCACCAAGATAGTTTCGCGTATTCCGAATGTAGTTTACCTGAGTATCCTTTGAAAATTTATTTTCCAGCTCCCGATCCCTCGCCTCAATCTGTGTTTTGATAGATTCATAATTCAGCCGATGCTCCCCGGTCAAGCTATTCATCCGCTCCACTAAATCGTACAGATTGTCCGATACCACAAAGTCGGTTCCCTTTTCCTTAAAGGCTTCAACAGGCCCAGGCGCATTCTTTCCAAAAATACGTTTCAGAAACAATTTATAATCCTTGTTGGTAATATCCGGATTCTGCTCTGAACCTGACAGTGCAAACTCCTTTTTGATAATTTTCTGCGTCAGAATAAACCAGGAATAAGAGAAACCGGTATCTTGCAGATACTTGAGGGTACCCAGGGTGTCAAATCCGGGCAAATAAGGAGCTGGGAGCCTGTTCCCAAGAGCGTCGAACCATAGGGAGGATGGCCCGGGTAAAATACGGATACCATGATTTGGCCATATTGGATTCCAATTTTCAATACCTTCGGTATAATGCCACATCCGATCCCGGTTAATCATGTGAGCTCCTATTTCTTCGGCAATTCCGATCATTTTTCCGTCTACATAAGCCGGAACACCGGAGATCATCTGTTCAGGTGGTACACCCAATCTTTCCGGCCAATTTTCTCGTACCAATTCATGGTTTGCACCAATCCCACCCGAAGCAATAACGACCTGCTTAGCAGCATATTCAAAATGAGCGATAACATCTCTATTGGTCGCGACCCCTCTAGGTTTATTGTCTACTGCCAGCACATCGCCCTCGACTCCCCTAATTTCACCATGTTGAACGATCAATTTTGTCACACGATGTCTAAAGCAAAACGCGAGCAGGCCCTTTTCTTTTGCAGCATAGGCCTTCTCCACAAAAGGTTTTATGACGCCTGTTCCGGTCCCCCAGCTAACGTGAAATCTCGGAACTGAATTACCATGACCCGTTGCCGAACCGTCGCCCCGCTCGGCCCAACCAACCATAAACATCGGTTTAATGCCAAGCTTAGTGATATAAGCATACTTCTCTTCCGCGGCAAATTTCAGGTAAGCTTCCGCCCATTGCGTTGGCCAGTAATCCTCCTCACGATCAAAAGCCGCCGTTCCCATCCAGTCCTGCCGCGCCAGTTCCCACGAATCCTTTATTCCCATACGACGCTGCTGTGGTGAGTTGACAAGAAAAAGTCCTCCAAAGGACCAGTATGCCTGACCACCTAGATTTTCCTCCGTTTCCTGATCCACCATAAGGACTCTCTTTCCAACGTCTGTTACTTCCATAGCCGCCGTAAGACCTGCTAGGCCAGCACCAATAATGATAACATCAGGCTTAAATTGTTCCATAGTCTCCATCGTTATTATTTTGTTGAATATGCTATCTTGATAAATCCCCTGAAGCCCGCTTTAAACAGCTCCTACGTACCCTAAATTTGCCTTACTTTCGAAAATTCATCTATAATCTTCATCAGCACAACGGCTTCTTCAATAGACGATGGATTGGGTCCCCTATCTAAAAAATAATCCACAGTACTTGAAATCATCGGCAATTGTATATGTTCAGGAGGATCAAAAAATAATTCTTGTTCTCCACTCAATGTCTTGACAACAAGTGAATTTCCAAAAATAGAAAAAGTAATGCTACCTAAGTTTCCCACGATTTCACAACGATCTGCCTGATTTTCCGGACTTACATTAAAACACCAACTTCCATTGAAAACAACCTGATTTTCAAACAAAATGGCCCCGCTGGTCTGATCTGCAACCGTGCTTTCTGAATCCTGAATCAAGCTAAGACCGTGATAAGAAACTGGCATTCCAAAGAAATAGAGCATTAAGTCAAGTTGGTGGGGAGCTAGATCAAAAAAATACCCCCCGCCCGAAACCGCGGGATCGGTACGCCAGTTTCCGGCCGCCTTAGTTACAAGTTCCGGAGATCTACTTTGCCATAAACGCAATTGTACTGTCCTTACTTCACCAATTTCTCCCGTTTTAATAAGTTCCTTTACCTTGAGAAATAACGGTAATCTGCGCCTATAATGGGCAACCACCAGCTTCCCCCCTGTGTTGTTTAACACTGCCAATAATAATTCCGCTTCTGACGAATTCAAGGTAACAGGTTTTTCTACATATACAGACTTCCCGCTTCTTAAGGCCGAAACTGCATATTCAAGATGGGAAGACGGTGGCGTAGCAACATAAACCGCATTCAGTTGGGAGTTACCCAGCAGGTCATCAGCTTTCGAATACCACATCGGCACTTGATGTCGACTCGCATAATCGGCAGCTTTCACCGCGTCCCTTCGCATTACCGCCAATAATTGACTGTCTTCGATGAGATTGAAGGCCGGTCCGCTCTTTTTTTCCGTGACATCACCACAACCAATAATTCCCCATACTATTTTAGGATTCTCCATGCGATACTTAAAAAATTATAGTCCATATACCCATTAAGCCCCTTCCTAAAAACCTATTCATATTAGTTTCAGAGCAAACGGCAGCGATTGATCAGGGCTTCTCACGTCCCACAAATCTATTTTTTCCTAATAGAAAACCAATGGCCTTCTGAATATTGCTCCTTCTGCTTTCCGCCGTTTTTAAAGAGGAAATATAACGGATAATCTCTTTTCGCTTAGAAGGAGATAATCCATCGAAGACCTGTTTTGCTTTCGCATTCAATGCAAGCGCAGCTTCGAGCTCCGGATGCGTCTGGAGTGTTCTGTCTTCAGGGTCAAAAGCAACTGTTATATCCAATAGCTCCCCCACTCGTTTGGGTGAATTGGGCAACATCATCGTATTGATATACAATCTCCATTCCCCTTTAAACCGCAATAATGTCTGAACATATTCCCTGTCATTCACCTTTCCCTTCACAGGAATATAGCCTTTACTTATGCCCGCATCCCTAAATAAACTTTCCAAAATATGAGTAGGAACAAAAACAAAAGGATTGATACCTATGATTTCTAATTGGGCTTTAAAAACTAACATTGCTCTATTTCTTCCAACTCATCTGCACCGAAGTTCAGATTGTCCAACGCCTTGAGCGAATCAAGCAATTGATCGCTGTTTCTCGCACCAACTAAAACTGAACTTACCCGTTCATCCTTCAACAGCCAAGCTATCGCCATTTGTGCCAATGTTTGCCCTCTTTGGGAAGCAAGATTATTTAAGCGGCCAATCTTGTCTATCAATGCAGCAGTAATCATTTCACTTTTCAAAAAGTGTTCTTTCGATGCACGCGAATCCGTCGGAATGCCCCGAAGATACTTGTCTGTCAAAAGGCCCTGTGCTAAAGGAGAGAATGCTATAGTGCCAATTCCCTCTTGTTGAAGCACATCCAACAGACCTTCTTCGGGCGTACGCACCAACATTGAATATTTTGGCTGATGGATGAGACAGGCTGTACCCATTGATTTCAATAGCATAGCGGCTTTCTTTGCCAGATCGGGCGGATAATTGGATAAACCTACATAAAGTGCCTTTCCTTGCTGAACAATATCCCGCAAGGCAGCCATTGTCTCCTCTAAAGGTGTATTCGGATCAGGCCGGTGATGGTAAAAGATGTCCACATATTCAAGCTTCATCCGTCTTAAGCTTTGATGTAGGCTCGCCATCAGATATTTCCGGCTGCCCCAATCACCATATGGCCCCGGCCACATGGTATAGCCTGCTTTTGTTGAGATGAGTAGCTCATCGCGATAGCCGACAAAATCCGAATGGAGTATATCGCCGAGGTTTTGCTCTGCACTTCCCGGAGGCGGTCCATAATTGTTAGCCAGATCAAAATGAGTGATCCCATGGTCAAAAGCCGTTAGGAGGGTTTCACGAAATACTGATCGAGTATCGATTGCCCCAAAATTCTGCCACAGCCCAAGTGAAATTGCAGGAAGGAACACACCACTTTTCCCACAACGTCTGTAGGACATGTTTAGATATCGGTTTGGATTGAATGCCACGTTTATAAAGTTTATAGATGCAAAATACAAAACTATTTCCAACAGACAGCTTTGTTAACCTTTTTAATCTCATTAGGTCGAAAAGAAAAAAAATTGCCTACGGTCAACTGTTTATTTTTCAAAATAAGTGTCAATAGAGTGATTGTTTGCGCGTTGAAACGTATTTATATTGCATATAAAAAGCAATTTATCTAAGTTTGACAATATCCAACATAACAGCAACTAATTCAATATAACATGGTCGGCAGATTTTTCAGAAAATTTTACTTACATATCGTCATCTGGACCATATTACTGTTATTGCCATTTATCACCTATCTCTATCAACCTGATAAGATCGCGGATTTCAAACTCTATTCTGCCCTTTCTCACTTGGTAAATATACTATTCTTGGCCACACATTTTTACCTGCATTGCTACGTTGTTGCACCCACCTACTTCTTCGGCCGCAGAAAGATCTTTATCCTTTTAATGGCTCTTGGATTTTCGACCTATGTAGCACTAAATTATATCATTGTTTATTTTAATCCTGATCGTGAGCTTGCGCACCTGATGAAGGAAAATATCCTTTTTGTACGTCTGGTCATCGGGCCGGGAATCATCTATTCGCTCTGCATGATCACCTCTTCCATGATCTTCCTTTATGATGAACAGGCCCGGCAAAAAGAGCTCAACAAACAGATCGCTCTGGAAAAAACAACCGCAGAACTAACCATATTAAAGTTGCAGATAAGTCCCCATTTCTTATTCAATACCCTCAATAATATCCGTTGGCTAATTCGCAAACAGTCGCCAGATTCTGAAGGTACAATTGTAAAGCTATCCGAAATGCTCCGCTACATCCTTTACGAAGTGGATGGACCTCAAGTTGAACTTTTCAAAGAAATCGATCACATGCGCAATTTCATTGCTTTACAGACACTGCGGCTTCCCGTTAAAGGAAATGTGACCCTCGACATTGGAAGCTCAGTCAAAAATAGGATGGTCCCGCCTTTGTTATTTATCCATTTTGTGGAAAATGCGTTTAAATATGGTGTTGACAGTAAAACAGCCCCGCAGATAGCATTCCATTTCAAAGAAATTTCAGGCGGCATTGCATTCATTTCCCGCAATGCCATTCTCCAGCATACAGAGCTAAAACCCAACGAAGGAATAGGGTTGGCCAATGTACGCCGACGCCTGCAGCTATTGTATCCCAATAGACATGATCTCAGGATCACAAAAACCGATACAGGAGATTTTGAAGTAACCCTCAAACTGATGACCGATGAAGATTAAATGCATATTAATTGATGATGAACCATTTGCGCTCAATATCCTCGAAGATGACTTATTGCATTTTGGGCAAATTGAGGTCTTACGCAAATTTAATGCAACTGCCGAAGCAGGCGATTATTTAAAAGAAAACGCTGTAGACCTTATTTTTCTGGACATTCAGATGCCCGATCAATTGGGAACGCAATTTATCCGCGAGCTTACCCCACGCCCTTTGGTCATCTTCACGACCGCCTATCATCAATATGCCGTTGAAGGCTTTGAATTAAATGCGATAGATTATCTGCTGAAACCTATTTCGAAAGAACGTCTTGCCGCGGCGATAAAAAAAGTGGAAGACAGCATGCTGCTTCGTACCAAACAGGTAACCGAACAGGACCATATTATCGTTAATGTAGAATACAAAAAGACGAAAATTTTTCTCCATGAAATCAGTTACATCGAAGGCCTGAAAGACTATGTAAAAATATACCTGGTGGACCGTGAATCACCGCTTCTTACGCGTAGCAACCTCAGGGGAATGGAAAAAATATTACCTACAGTAGACTTCCTACGGATACATAATTCCTTTATTGTCAATAAAAATCGTATTGAGCAAATCGCCCAAAGCAAACTCACCTTACCCGAAACCGCACTCCCTATCGGTAAAAAATATATCAAAAATATCGAACAGTTTATCTAATACCATCGCAGCAAATTGAATCGATACAATTATCCGTTCGTCTACACATTCGCCGCTTCGGTCTACAGATGATTGCATAGCTAAAAAATCCTTTTCAAATTTGCGTACTATCGAACAGCCTAATCCGCGTAGCCGATAGAATAGCAAAGAAAAAATGAAAAGATTTATAGCAATAGCGCTAATGGCAACTGCGGTTGCTTCTGTACACGCTCAAGCCCCTGCAGGCGGTCGTCCTGCTTTCGCCATGTCCGAGGGTCAGCTCTCGGGCCAAATTGTGGACAACACCGGGAAACCTATCGCACAAGCTTCCGTGAATTTATTGAAGGTCATCAAGGACCAAGCTACGGGTAAAGAAAGGGAAATTCTCGTAAAAAGTACCAGCTCTTCAGAAAATGGAAAATTTAATTTTGCAGCCATTTCACCAAAAGAAAAATGGAAGCTAAAAATTAGCTCTGTAGGCTATGCACCGATCGATCTAGCTGTAGACTATAGCGATAGCAAAACAACAACCAAAGATCTCGGCGCGATTAAACTGGAAAATGACAACCGTAAGCTCGAAGAAGTCACCGTGACTGGCCGCAAGGCACTACTGGAAATGGACATCGACAAAAAAGTATTCAACGTTGAGAAAAATATCGTTGCAGCCGGTGGTACAGCGATCGATGTACTCCGAAATATGCCTTCTGTTCAAGTAGATATCGACGGAAACGTAAAACTGAGGAATGCAGCGCCGACAATTTTTGTAGATGGAAAACCGACCACTCTTACACCGGATCAAATTCCGGCTGATGTCATTGATAAAATCGAGGTCATCACAAATCCATCTGCCAAATATGACGCTTCGGGAAGTATGGCCGGTATCCTCAATATTATTCTGAAAAAAAATAAGAAAGCTGGATACAATGGTATGGTCACCTTAGGTGGGGATCGCTTTGGCGGAACCAACTTTATGGGTAGTTTAAATCTGCGTCAAAATAAATTCAACATTTCACTGACGGGAATGAATATGCGCATGCGGACCAACACGGAGGGCGACAGCCACCGTACCAGTACAATTAATGGCGTAGAATCAACAGTAGATCAAGATATTGAAGGCAAAACAAAAGGTATGATTACCTTCGGCCGGCTCGGCGTAGATTACGACTTAAGTCCCAAAACAACATTATCTGTCGCCGGAGTGTTGGTTCAGGGTAAATTTAAGCCGAATGAAAACTCGTCAATCTCAACCACTACCGGTGCCAATAAGTCATTTAGCGACCGGATTTCCGAATCTGAAAGAAGCTTTAAACCACGCGGATTGCAAGCCGGTCTTGTCCAAAAATTCAAGACTGAAGGTGAGGAATTATCTGTCGATTTTAATTATTTTGGCGGTACCAACACATCCAATGGGCTATATACCACCAATTATCGCAACCTAGACAAAGCGATCACCGGAACACAGATCCAAAAAAACATCGGCTCCGGCGATAATCAGTTCATGACGGTGCAGGCAGATTATGTAAAACCATTCAAAAATGGCATGAAACTCGAAACCGGTGTGCGTGCACAGATCAATAAACTCAAAAATCTCAACAATAATTCCTTAAAAGCAGTGGACAAAGATGATTTTGAGAATATCACCGCAGCTTCAGCCAACTATAACAATAAAAACAGCGTCTATGCAGCCTATGCCTCACTTGGAGGGAATTTCAAAGACTGGGTATCCTATAAAATCGGTTTACGCGCAGAAAGCTCCACCTACGACGGCGAACTTTTGAATACAAACGAAAAGTTTCACAACAAGTATCCCCTTAGCTTATTTCCTTCTTTGTTCTTAAGCAAAAAGCTGACCGAAAAAGACCAAATACAGATGAGCGTAACCCGTCGTGTCAACCGTCCAAACTTCTTTCAGCTCATCCCATTTGTTGATTACACGGATAGCTTGAATATTACACGCGGTAACCCTGATCTTGTTCCCGAATTCACAACATCCGGCGAACTTTCCTACAGTCGTACACATGGAAAAGGTACATTTCTAGCAACGGTATACTATAAATCTACAAATAACTTAATTACACGTTACCTGACACAGGAACTTAATCCGGTGACGAACAAAATGGATTTCATCAACACCTATATCAATGCCAATTCCAGCAAAAATTATGGGGCCGAATTCACTTATACCAATAATCTCAAAAAATGGTGGGATCTGACAGCAGACCTCAACTTCTACAATTCTAAAATTGAAGTGGATGAGAAAACACCATCTGAAGGTATGTGGACAGTATTTGGAAAATTGAACAATACCTTCAACTTACAGAAAAACTGGAATCTACAGCTAGCGTTTGAATATCAAGGCAAAACAAATATGCCAGTTACACAAGGTCAAACATTCGGCCCACCAATGAACCAGGCGCAAAGCTCTTCACAGGGCTATATCAAACCATTCTATGGTATCGACTTTGCCATCAAGAAAAGCTTCTTGAAAAATCAGGCTGCCTCAGCAACACTGGCTATCAATGATATCTTTAGAACGCGTGGCAATACCATTGTTTCATCTGGTGAAGGATTCTCTCAAACCTATTATCGCCTTTCCAATCCACAGTTGATCAAATTGAATCTTTCCTATCGTTTCGGAAAAATGGACATGAATATGTTTAAGAAAAACAAAAACCAGAATTCAATGGAAGGTATACAAATGCAATAATAGTTGTGAGTCTATCAACGAAAAGCGGGTGTTTCTTGTTTGAAACACCCGCTTTTCGTTGAAGAGATAATAACATCAGCCCACCTGGTTGGTTATCGTATAGTTTTCAATGATCGGAACGATCTCCAGTAGATCGTTGATCACATAATCAGGATTTGCTGATGTAAGCTGAGCGACATCATGTGCACCGGTTGTGATACCGATACTCAAACCACAGCCTGCTTGCTGCCCCTCCTGTATATCGATAATCGAATCGCCAATCTTTACGACAACACCGGGATCAGCGATTTCAAATTGTTGCATCGCTCGTTCAATCATATCTGGATATGGCCTGTTTCGAGGTACATCTGACGCCGTAATTAATGCGTCGATTTCCTTTCCCACTTTCCAGTTAAGCTTTTCTAAAAGGGACTCTGCAGTTTTTCGGTCATATCCCGTATTAAGCACACGTAAGATGTCATGATCTTTCAAGATAGCAAAAAGCTCCTCTGCATTGGCATTAGGGTAAATTTCTTCCACTTCATAAGCATGTTCCAGCTCCGCTAAAAACAAAGTAAACATGCGCTGGGCTAATTCATCATCAACAAGATCCAGGCTATTTTTAAGCACAGTTTTGATCGCTTGCAACTTTTCCTTACCTGCACCATGGGCCAATACTTCCGTTAATGTAAGTCCATAACCTCCTACGGTATTTATTGAATTTCTAAGCGTCTTATAGACAATATTATTTTCGTTCACTGTCGTACCTGCCATGTCAAATACGACCATCTTGATTACTTCTTTCATTTTATCGGACCTAAAAGTTTAGCAAAAATAAAAAATTGTTAAATAAAACTAAACACACCCATATTAATTTAATGCTATCTTTTGGTTAAGAAACCTGATTTAACGAATCACAAAATAATAGGTCCAAGCAATAAGTAAGATTTGAAAAGGAATACGAAACCATAGATAGTTTGGACCGGGACCATCGAAAGTAGCCGTCTCATAATTCAGATGTTTCAAGTTTGCAAGGATGTTTGTGGGCAATATCAACAGAAAAAACACGAACAAGAGTATCCCGGTTATACGGCTTACCTGTGGAACAAATAGCCCAATAGCTGCAAGGACTTCCAACAGTCCAGTTATATAGATCACTTCCTTTTTAAATGGAATAAATTCCGGCAGCATCAACATCATTCCTTTCGTATACAATAAATGTCCCAATGAGGTAAACAGCAACATGACGGCCAGTGCTATTTTGCCCGAAAGAAAATAATCCACCGTGCCCTTCAACAACAGGGTGCTTAAATTGGAAACAACAAAGACAACGATCAATACAAAGAGTGGTTTCATGTTTTTATTTCAAAATTAAGTCCCTTTCTTTCCTTTATCAATGAACAATTGTTAATAAATTTCCTTCCGTATCCGGCTTAACGACTGTGGTCTGATACCAATATAGGAAGCAAGATATTTTAAAGGAATATTCCGAATCAGCTCAGGTTGTTCCTGCATCAAATTCAGGTATCTTGTTTTCGCAGAATCTTCCAATAGCGTGATTTCACGTTTCATTTTTTTAAGGAAAATATCCTCAATTGCTTTCCGCCCGATAAAATTCCCCACTTGGGTCGTTTCGTAGATCAGGTGAAGATCCGAATAAGATATCCGCCATAGAATACAATCGGTTATTGCCTCCAGACGATAAGATGAAGGCTCCTGCGTCAAAAAAGAATCGTACCCGCTCACAAAGGAGTTCTCGAACGCAAAGCCAAAAGTAAAATCATAATCGAGTTTCGGGATATTGAAACGTACAATTCCTTTCTCGATAAAAGATAGGTACTGCTCCGTTTTTCCGATTTCCAAAATCAGCGATTTTTTTGGAAACTCCGTCTTAACAAGCTTAGCGGAAAATAATTCCCAGTCCGTATCACTCATGACAACGAGCGAGTCAAAATATTGTTTGATCCTGTCCATGATTCATATTTCTTTAAGAACAAGATAAAAACTTCCGGTCAAATAAGTTGCAATGATCATTTATTATTTAATCGATTATTTATTTTAACAAACATACCGTCTATTTTATCAAAAAATATTAACTTAAATACCGTAAACTTTAATTATGTATATTCTTAGCGAAAACAGTCCTGAAACATGGTCAGCATTTAGGAAATTGGCGTTTCGATTTTCATTTGTTTTTATTTTTTCTTTTATCCTTGTTTTCAATAATGGCACCTACCCACTATATGGATATCTCAGCCAGCCACTTACCCGTCTTATGCAAAGGTTCGTCCCTTGGTTTTCTGAAAATGTATTGCGCTATTCTTATGATCACAGCATCTTCGTCAACGGTAGCGGAGACACCTCCTATGCCTGGGTATCCTTATTGGTCCTATTCTTCATCGCGTTAATTAGTGCCTTTATCTGGTCCATCCTGGATCGAAGAAGAACCAACTATACGGTCCTTTTGTATTGGTTAACGACAGCGATACGTTATTATATTGCGTTTATGCTTATTAACTATGGCCTGGTCAAAATTTTCCATATGCAAATGCAGCCGCCTAGGTTAACACAGCTCCTGCAACCCTTGGGTGAGTATTCGCCCATGGGCCTGGCATGGACTTATATCGGTTATTCCAAGGGCTACAACCTGCTTATTGGTCTGGTAGAAATATTGTCGGGCTTATTACTTTTCAGAAAGACGATGGTTATTGGCGCACTGATTACAGTTGCGACAAGTATCAATATTATGGCGGTCAATTATTTTTATGACGTCCCCGTTAAGATGATCTCGACAGCGCTCCTGTTATTTTCAATATTTCTGCTCCTTCCCTACATAAAATCGCTGTTCACGTTCTTTATCACTGGTAGGCCTGTGCAGTTAACCACTCCCCAACAACCCGTATTCAATCAGAACTGGAAAAGAAAAAGTTTATCTGTTGCTAAATTAGTCCTTTTGATCATCTTTTCAATACAAGAGATCACATCCTTATCCAGTACCCAAAAATTGATCGATGAATATCAAAAAAAATCACCCTTATATGGAATTTACCGTATCGAACAAACGGGAATACAACGCAAATCAATCCCCGAAAATTGGCGATTTATTGTTTTCGAGTCTGACAACTATAAAGTCTTAATACGCAACACGGATTATAGTCCACAAACAGAAAGCGTTGTTATTGATGCAGCCGGAAGGAAAATTACCCTAAACAATTATGAATTTGATTATCGGATCAATCCCGACGGAAATATTCGCCTGACAAAAACCTTTGACAACCATACAGAAGAAATTAGACTTGTGAAACAGGATCCACAAGCATTCGAATTAATGCGGCGTAAGTTTAACTGGATACAGGAATATCCTTATAGCCGCTAAATAATAATCGTAGAAAACTAAATTCAATATATCGTGCTTAGGTACACTAAATTTAACGCCGGAAATATAGCAACATGCGGCGAACATGTCGAACACCTCGGTTTTTTATATCGAATGTGGAATGTCAGGAAATACACAAGTCCGCAGATCGAAAGCAAAGATCTAAGGCTTACCTTGATACATTCGAAAGGAGGTACCCATTATATTGATCAGCAGCAACATAACATGGCAGGTTATCAAATTCATCTCACTTTTCCGAAACAGTCAAGTTATTTTTATTTTCTCGAGGAAACCTCTGCTTATCAGATTAGAATTTCCTGGCAAAATTTTGAAAAACTATGTCACACCCTTTCAATCAATATAAAACTCTTTAAAGATTATCCGATACTCCAGATCTCTCCAGCTAAATTTGAGACACTCCGGCATGAATTCAATAAGATCCGTATAGAACTCTGTCATTTCCAGCCGCCATTATCGCTCATTGCAACACGTATTGAGACTATTTTACATGAAATTAAGCATTTCATAACCCGTCAAATCGATAATTTAACAGCCTACACCTATCCTCCCATGCTGAATAGATTTCTCGAGTTGATTGAACAACATTACAAACAGCAACACCAGGTCAGCTATTATGCATCTGCCCTAAATGTCACCTCAAATTATCTTTCTAAGCTAACGCGCCGACACATGCAGGTTAAGCCGCTCAAACTAATTCACGACCGCTTGCTAAAGGAGGCGCAACATCTACTGCGTTCGAACTCCAATCCTATCAAGTCCACCATCATTGAATTAGGTTTTGCAGACTTCTCTACATTCTCTCATTTCTTCAAACAACGGACAAATATTTCTCCATCAGCCTATCAAATGCAATCAACTTATCACCAAAAATAAAAAAAAGGCTCCAGCGTAATACACGTGGAGCCATCTCGATTCTAGGAAAAGCTTCTTATAGGCTATTTTTTCTTCAAAGTAATATTATCCAAAAAGGCTTTTTCCTTCCCTATATTGGTAAATGCAATCCTTACAATCTTTTTATTCGGGTGAATCTCCCGACCGGTAAGAAAATTTAATTCATGTTTTCCGCCTTTTTTAGTTTGATCAGATACCCATGTCTCTAAATTCGACAATTCTCCGGTCACAATAGTGACATCATCTATATCCGCTCGGATTTTGTCACCTTTGCTCCAATACCCAAGTTTGAAATCTCGCTGGGGATCCAAATAAACATATTGTTCTATTTTCTGTCCAGGTTCCAGCACGACAGCTTGACTCCCTTTTTCGCCGCTTCCAGCTTCAACCGTCGCTTCTCCTTCCCAGGGTGCAAGCCCGGCTTTACCCTCAAAATCTGGATTAGGCAATTCATTGCCATCTTTTAATGGCCAGTTATACGCCCTGATATAATCAACCTCCATATTGACACTCCCTTCGGAACCATAGGCACCAAGGAATACATTCAAAAAATGATTTGGTGCGTAAATCTGATGTTTATTTGTATATTCTTTAATGAGGTCTCCATTGATATAATGTTTAATACTTGTCGGTGTCCACAAAACCCCATGTGTTACCCATTGCCCTACATGCTCATAACCTTCTGCTATATGGGTGGCTAGATTGCGCTGAAATACGCCTTTTGAGTCAACGTGTCCATGAATCACAAACTGGGCCGTGATGTACTCGAAAACGTCGATTTCAAAAAGCTGTCCCTTTGGACGGATGCCTTGAATACCATCGGCTTCCCCTCCTTCCTGTAAATAGTAGCGAATGTCCGGTCCGGGTGAATCAAACCAAAAAGCGGTATTTGTTCCCTTTGGATTCCCCTGGCGGTTACGTCTTACTTTCACTTCAAAGTAGCCGCCTCTGCTGTTGTCCAGCAGATTTTCATTGGACTTCCAATCATAAGTCTGGATGGAGGAAATCTTTTGGTTGCCACCTTCCGTAAAGATCCGCTTGGGAATGGTATCATTGACATACAGATTGATTGCCGATCCATTTAAGGTATAAGCTGGTTGCGGCAGACGATCATGTAACATCTCATCCCTAGATTTTGCATTGAGATAATTCAACGACGAAAAATAGTTAGTCGTCCATTTATTGCGGTTAAGCAATTGGTCATTAAACTCGTCCTGCCAATAGACTTCCATACCTAACGGTACCGCTCTTGAGCTTGGATTTTTCTGCACTTCATCCAGCTCGGTACTATCCAGCTGCCATCTCTTGCTTGTATATGCTTTTCCTTTTGCCAACGATTTTCCTGTTGCAGATTCTATCCAGATATAATAGGTGGTTTCGGGATCGACCTGTTGAATATAATATCGTTTGGCCCCATCAGCCAATACCGCATTGGCTGTCTGCGGTTTCTTATTCGTTTTCGCCCAGAAGACTTTTGCCCCTACCATATTCGATTGATTATCATTCAGGTCCACACGGATCCAACTCCGCGTACCCAATAGCTGTAATGGTACATCTGACTTCGTCGTCTGAGCCGATAGCCCTAGCGCTGACATTACCTGAATACCTGCAAGAAATAGATATTTTTTCACAATTTTCTTATTTTATTAGTCGAACAAGTTCTAGTCATTCTACTTACGAACAGACTATAACCTTACGATAATAAAGAGAATTATCAGCATTGACAACTCTGATCAAAACGCAACCGTTTGTTCAATTTAGCTATTCCGAAAAAGAATAGATCCGCTAAGGTGACCACTGTGGCTTGACTGAAAAAAAATCTCCACAAAACTAGGATCGTTTGTGGAGATTTTTGTTAATTTAAGGTGATACTGATTGCCTGCTGGCTCAAAATTGGTTTTTGAATGACTAGCCCATCTTGCTGTTTCACGATAAGAAACTCTTGTTTGCCTTTCCGGGATACCTCAATATCAAACACCCGTTCAAAGGCCTTTATACGTCTAAGCCGCATATACTTCCATTCCTTTGGCAAACTGGGACTTATACTGAACTTTCGAAAACCAGTGGGTACAATATGAAATAATCCTTCTGTTATGACCCGGCAATACAAAGCACTTTCGGCACTTAAATGCCTTTGTCCACCTTCGGGCCAAGCCTCAACCGGATAGGGTACATGATCGCCCAAAAGACGCATCGAAGAGTAATACTTAAAATAAGGCAGCGCCCTTTCGGTTGCTCCCGTCATAAAAAATCCCTTAAAGGCATA
>JAIRVH010000003.1 GCA_031253985.1 Sphingobacterium sp. | reverse complement strand
ACAGCTCGTTTTTTTTATATACAAAATCACAACTTTTTACGTTAATAGCTTAAGAATTCTTATATTGAATTGTATTATTGCAAAGTCTATTTGATGGAACTAAGGGGCGGGAATATTATCCGGTTAGTACTTTTTTTAGCTATAACGAGCTTGTTTTTTTTACCCAAAAATGCTTTCGGGCAGGTGTCAAGAAAAGAAGTTTACGGGATTGTTGTAGATACGGCAGGAAGACCCCTAAGTGGCGTCAGTGTCCATCTGACGAGTTCCCGCGATACCTTGTTTTCATCGACCTCCACAACAGGTTCTTTCCATTTTAGTCGTGTGCAGGGGAATGATATCCGGATCAGTTGCAGCCAGTTGGGCTTGAGCATATTAGAACGGAGCTATCCACTCTACAATAGTACGACCGCTAAATTGGATGTCGGAAAGTTGACGATGTTCCCCCATGTATCCCTCTTAAAAGAAGTGGTTGTATTAAAATATAAACCGATTGTCTATAAGCAGGATACCGTTCAATTTAACCTGGATGCCTTTCAGTTTGACAGACGGGCGCTTTTAGAGGAGGCTCTCAAAGCATTACCAAATATACAGGTCTCCCGTGACGGCTCGGTCTATGCCTTTGGCAAGCCCATATCTTCCGTCAAGGTGGATGGAAAGAAATTTTTTGGTGGAGATGTGCTGACGGCCACGCGCAATCTTCCCGCAGATTTTGTGAAAAGTGTACAGGTGATTGATTTTTATGGCGATGAGGCAACCGCAAAAGGGATTAAAAGTACCGAATCTGAGAAAGTCCTGAATATAGTTCTCAAAGACGATAAGAAGAAAATTACTTTTGGCCAAGCGACCCTAGGGGGCGGTTCGGTGGACCGTTATCTGGGTAGCGCCGGGCTGAATCGCTTCAATGATGGAAAAGAGTATTCCATTATCACCTCTGTTAATAATACCAATACAAATCTCTTTTCTTTCGGTTCGCCCAATGGTGGTGAGCGGGAAAGAGAGATGGGCGAACTGGCCGACTTTGCAGACCCTACGGATGGCCTCAATCGAATTGGATCTATTGGTGGTAGCTTTTCCAGTCCCCTTTCTAAAACGGTAACAGCAAGCGGTAAATATGGTTTTACGCAACGCAATAACTATATTCAGGGAAATTCCCTATTGCAATCAGTCTACGGATATGGCAAAGGCCCTAATAATCTGATTAGTAATTTTGAAGATTATAAAATAAAATCAATCGATCGTACACACAAAATGGACTGGGATTTTGATATGAAGCTGTCTCCCAAAGATCAGCTTAAAATATCGCCCAAGCTGTCCTGGACCAACTCAACAAGCAATACGTTAAAAGATAGACGGATACAAAATAACAGATTGAGCAGTACGGGGAACTATGGTGCAGCCAATAGCACCGAAAGTCCCGCGGCGGCTTTGGATCTTTTTTACGTACGAAGTTTTGCCAAGCCTGGGCGAAAGGTGCTCTATACTTTGCATACAGATTTTAATTCCCTGGACAAGGATGAGGAGGTCCGCGATTTTAATAGAGCGATTGACAGCAGTACCAACATACCCAAGATAACAGAGACCTACCTCAATCAGATGATCCGTTCCAGCAATGAGAATAAAAATATCCAAAGTCGTCTGTCTTTGGTCGAACCCGTGGATTTAGGAGGTACCCTGGAAATCAATTACGATTTTGACTATACTAAAATCGATGCGAGACGATCTACTTTTGACAATAATAATAACTTTAACAACGGTCCCATTCTTGTAGACTCACTAAGTTTGAAATACGACTACTCTTTTGCAAGTAACAAAGTTGGCATGATTTATCGGCAGGATTTAAGCGAAAAAGTGAAAGTGAGCTTTGGTTTTGCGGTTCAGCCTTCGGAACTGACAGGAAGTTCGACAGATAAGCTGATAAAAACCTCCTATTCAAATGTCAATCTGGTGCCTTCTGCAGGGTTGAAATGGAAATTTACAAAAGAGGAAGATCTCTCTATGGACTACTATGGCCGCAATAATCAGCCGAGCTTCTATCAGATACAACCTGTTGTGGATAATACCAATACCCAGAATATTGTGGTTGGGAACAAGGATCTGAAATCGGAGTTTGCCCATAGTATTATCTCCAAATATCGCAAATCCATTACAGGACGAGGACAATATTTAGAAGCCAGTCTTGCTTTTAACCTCGTGAATGATAAGATTGTCGCCAATCGGACCATTGAGCCCAATTCGACGATTCAGAAGACCACTTATCGCAATACAGAAGGTTATTATGACGTTAAAAGTTATTACCTATTTACGGCTTCATTATTGTCGGACAACTTGCAGATGAGCTTGAACGGAAATGCAGACTATTACAATAACATCTCCTACATCAATGATAAGAAGAGCTTCGGTGGACACTTTTTGTTTACACAGGCGATCCAATTCCGTTATAGCTGGAGTGATATTTTCGAGGCTGAATTAAATGGAAACTATTCCTTGAACCGCGCAACCTTCGACTGGCCGGTGCAAGATAATATAACGGCACATTCCGGAATCGTTGGCTTGGGGTCAAAAGCTTATTTAGGAAAACATTTCACCATGGGACTTGAGCTTTCTCAAAAATTTAATGCGGGTTATTCGAGTTCATGGAGTAATATCAATCCGACGATCATCAACGCCTATATGGAATATACGTTTGGTAGAAACAATCTAGGTATGCTGAGATTTCAGGGATTCGATTTAATGAACCAAAATACGGGTATTTCGCGGGCAGTTGTTGGTAATGATATTTTGGATGTTCAGAATAATCGCTTAGCCCGTTATTTTATGCTTTCGCTCAATATTAGATTACAGAAATATCCTAAAAAATCATGATGAAAGCCGTAATTATTACTGAACCCGGTGGACCGGAAGTATTGGAAGTCCACGATGTGGAGATGCCCCAGCTTGGAGAGCTGGAAGTTTTAGTGGAAGTAAAGGCTGCAGGAGTCAATAGACCCGATGTTTTCCAGCGGAAAGGAAATTATCCGGCACCAGCAGGTGTGGACCCGCGTATTCCGGGACTAGAAATCGCAGGAACTATTGTTGCCAAAGGAAAAGATGTTGTCGATTGGCATATTGGTGATCGTGTATGCGCCCTTGTGGCTGGAGGAGGTTATGCTGCCTATGCGAAAGTCTATCAGGGACATTGTTTGCCGATTCCGGATCATCTGGACTTTGCGGAAGCAGCTTCGTTGCCGGAGACTATCTTTACTGTGTGGGACAATGTCTTTCGACGCGGGAAGCTGCAGGCTGGAGAACACTTTCTGGTACACGGTGGTGCCGGTGGCATTGGCAGTACGGCAATTCAACTGGGCGCATTGTTTGGCGCAGCTGTCTATACGACGGTCAGTTCACCCGAAAAAGCTGCTTTTTGTGAGTCATTGGGCGCCATCAAAGCGATCAATTATAAAAACGAGGATTTTCAGGAGCAGCTCATGCCTTTAGGTATTGATGTTATCTTAGATAGTATTGGTGGCTCCTATTTTGAAAAGAATATCAACCTTTTGAGCCCTGATGGTCGTTTGGTATACATCAACGCAATGGAACGTGCAAAAGTTGAATTGAACCTACTGAAATTGATGCAAAAACGGATTGTTTTAACAGGCAGTACACTGCGTGCCAGAGACCGTGAATTTAAACAGACACTGCGCGATGATATCTGGTCTCAGGTATGGCCCAAACTTAGCGCCGGAGAGTTTAAACCTACGATATACCGTATTCTTCCTTTTGCTGAAGCGTCAGAGGCACATCGAATGATGGAAGATTCAAGCTTATTGGGTAAAATAGTCTTAAGTTTTTGATCGCTGAAAGCTGAGTGGGGTCGTACCCGTTACATTTTTGAAGTATTTATGGAAGCTCGAGAAGTTTTGAAATCCCGCTTCAAAGCAGATCTGTTTTACCGTATGTTTGTTTTCCATCAATAAATTGCAGGCGGTCTTCACGCGCATTTCAATCAGAAATTGAAAGAGCGTTTTTCCGATCTGCGATTTGAAATAGCGGCAGAAGGAATTCGGTGTCATCCCTGTTAAGGATGCGAGTTCCTGTAGACGTATCTGATCGCGGTAGTTTTCACCGATATATTGCATGGCGATCTGCATGCGGTTGGCGTCCTGATCCTGTAGCTGGATGGAAAAAGTGGGACTAGTCAATAGATCATGCTGTCCTTCGGTTGCCATGCGCTGTAAGATTTCCAACAAATGAATAATGCGTGCGGTGCCGGTTGAAACCAAAATTGCATCGATTAATTGGGCTGTTTTTAATCGGCTGGTTTCCGATAATGAAATGCCTCTTTTTGATACACGTATAAGGTCTCTGATGGATTTGTTTTCAGGTAAATTAATAAAATCATTTCCCCAAAAGTTCTCTTTAAAATGGAGTACACGGATGTCTGCTGGTTCTGCTTCCTCCTCGCGGAGGTAAATTTCATCGAATAACCAATAGTGAGGCAAGTTTGAACCAACTAAGGTAATATCTCCCGATTCAAAGCGACGAACGCTATCGCCAATAAACTGTGTTCCAGATCCCTTTGCAAAATAAATCAATTCCAATTCTTCATGGTAGTGCCAAAGGTTGTGGTACTGCGGCGTATCGTCTCTTCTTGCGTTGAATGAATGCTCAAGATTACTGTTTAAATGAAGTAGCTGTGCTTTCATAATTGTGAAATATATGCAGTAAAGTTACAGATTTCTGTTTGCTTATGGTAATATAGCTTAATAATTTGATAATATACCTGAATATTGTCTAGCATATTTAAGCTTATTTTACATTAAATAACTACTTATAACCATTTGAAAAATATGACGAATAAAAAGAGTTACACATTTGCGTTGATTTTGGTAACGTCCTTGTTCTTTTTTTGGGGATTTATCCATAACCTCGATCCAATCTTGATTCCGCATTTGAGAAATGCGTTCAGTTTATCCCATTTCCAGGCTTCATTGGTCGATTCGGCTGTATTTATCGCTTATTTTGTGATGGCGATTCCTGCCGGAATTATTATGAAAAAATACGGCTATAAAGCTGGTATTTTGATCGGATTGATCTTTTTTGCCATTGGCTGTTTTCTTTTTGTGCCTGCGGCCAATACAATAAGTTATATTTTCTTTTTGGGCGCATTATTTGTAGTTGCCTGTGGTCTTACCATTCTGGAAACTGCTGCAAACCCGTATGTTGCGATATTGGGTGATCCGGCATCGTCGGCGCAACGGCTTAACTTTGCGCAGTCCTTTAATGGGCTAGCAGCCTTTGTAGCACCGATTTTCGGTGGAAAGTTTATTCTATCCCATGAGCCTAAGTCACAGGAGGAACTGGCGCAAATGGCTGAGCAGGCAAAAATGGCATATATACAGTCGGAAACAGCTTCTGTAAAATTGCCTTATGTGGTATTGGGCATATTGATCTTATTGATTGCTGCCTTATTTTTCTTTACCAAATTGCCTGATATCAAAGATGCCGAAGAAGGGGGGAAGTCGGGTTTCTTCCATGCGTTGCGCCATAAAAATGTACGCTGGGCTGTGGTCGCTCAATTTTTTTATGTTGGAGCGCAAGTTTGTATTTTAAGCTTTTTGGTTTTGTATGCAACGGAAGCTGCCGGAATATCAGGTAAGGATGGGGCTGACTATGCCGGATTTGCTGGACTGGCTTTTATGTTAGGCCGCTTTATCGGAACATTTTTTATGCGTTTTATATCCGCATCGAAACTGCTGATCATTTATTCGTTTGTAGCGATTATTTTGTCCCTATTCGTGATTTTCGGATCTGGTATCCAGACCCTATACGCGCTCATCGGTATCGCTTTTTTTATGTCTATTATCTTCCCGACGATTTTCGCCTTTGGTGTACAGGGGATCGGTGCAGATACAAAATCGGCTTCCAGCCTCATCGTGATGTCCATTGTTGGTGGCGCGTTGTTACCCCCGATTCTGGGCTTTATTTCAGATAAAACGGGCCATTTTCAATATGGTTATTTTGTACCATTGGTTTGTTTTATTGTAGTCTTGCTGTTTGCATTCCAAAATAGGAAGGTCAGTATTGCGGAAACAGAAAATCTTAAATCACATTAATTAGTTTACAATGAAAAGATATGTCATGGCTTTGGATCTGGTGGACGATCCACAATTGATCAAAGAATATGAGGATTACCACCGTGAAGTGTGGCCAGAAATAAAGCGTTCGATTCTGGATGCTGGGGTTGAGCAGATGGAAATCTATCGTTTTGAAAATAGATTGTTTATGAACATGGAGGTAGGCGACGACTTTTCATTTGAAAAAAAATCGGCTATGGATGCTGCCAACGAAAAAGTGCAAGAATGGGAACAGCTGATGTGGAAATATCAGGCGGCTATTCCGGGGGCAAAACCGGGGGAGAAATGGGTAATGATGACCAAAATATTTGAATTAGTATAATTATGGCTATACAGCGCTATTTACAGATCCATCCAATGGATAATGTCCTTGTTGCATTACAGGACTTGGCGGAAGGAACAACGATTGTTTTTGAAGGTAAGGAATTTACATTAAAGCAGGCTGTTGCTGCCAAACATAAATTTACCATCCAGCCAATGGAACAAGATACGGAGATATTAATGTATGGCGTTCTGGTTGGAAAATTGAATACTTCCTTAGCTGAGGGGGAGCTTATTACGACTGAAAATTTGCGCCATGCGTCGGAAGATTTCAGAATGGGAAACCGCAAAACAGCCTGGACAAAACCTGATGTTTCTGCATTTAAAGATAAAACGTTCAATGGATTTCATCGCTCAAACGGGACGGTTGGAACGGCAAATTACTGGTTGGTTATTCCATTGGTTTTTTGTGAAAATAGAAATGTATTGACTTTAAAGGCTGCTTTTGAGGAAAAACTGGGTTATAAAGTAAAAGCTAATAATTACATATCCGAAGTCGAAGATCTGATTGGTCTGTATAAGTCTGGTGCCGATGTAAACCAGATTCTCAACCAGGATCTACTTGCTAATTCAACTTCAAGTGAGCAGGAACGTCTATTCAAAAATGTTGATGGAATCAAGTTTTTGAACCATGAAATGGGATGTGGCGGGACACGCATGGACTCGGATGCTTTATGTGGTCTTTTGGCCGGCTATATCACGCATCCGAATGTCGCTGGTGCGACCGTATTGAGTTTAGGATGCCAGCATGCGCAGGCTTCTATTCTGAAGGCTGAAATTGAAAAGCGAAGTCCGGGTTTTGACCGTCCTTTGTATATTTTCGAACAGCAGAAAGAAGGAACCGAGAAAGAATTGATGCAAAAGGCTATTAAGGCAACTTTTGCGGGGATGATGCAAGCGGATAAAAATGAGCGCAAACCAGCCACATTGGACAAATTGTGTATAGGTCTGGAATGTGGTGGTTCGGATGGTTTCTCGGGCATCTCTGCCAATCCGGCGCTGGGTTTTGTATCGGATATTTTGGTGACTTTAGGCGGATCGGTGATCTTGGCGGAATTCCCAGAATTATGTGGTGTGGAACAGGAGTTGAGCGACCGCTGTGTCGATGAACCAACAGCGGAACGTTTCATGTCGCTGATGCGTACCTACAATGCAAAAGCGGAAGCAGATGGTTCGGGTTTCTACATGAATCCCTCTCCGGGCAATATTCGCGATGGTTTAATTACCGATGCCATTAAATCTGCGGGTGCCGCTAAGAAAGGCGGAACTTCGCCTGTTGCTGCGGTGATCGATTATCCTGAATTGGCTAACGGTCCGGGGTTAAACTTGCTGTGCACTCCGGGGAATGATGTAGAAAGTACAACTGCAGAAGTGGCTGCAGGTGCCAATATTGTCTTGTTTACTACTGGCCTGGGTACACCTACAGGTAACCCGATTACACCGGTTATCAAACTTTCAACAAATACCAAGACTTTTGAGAAAATGCCGGATATCCTGGATTTGAACTGTGGTACCATTATCGAAGGCACGGAGACTATTGAGGAGGCCGCACACCGTATTCTGGATTATGTGATTGAGGTTGCTTCGGGTGAAATTAAACCCAAGGCTGTACTGTTGGGGCAAGACGATTTCATCCCTTGGCGTAGAGGTGTTTCCTTGTAGATCAATAATGATTTAATATATGAATCTTAGACATGTTATCTGTGGTTTGGCCTTGCTGATCGGATCTGTATCCGCTAGCTATAGCCAGCAACCTTATCAGCCAAGTCCCGAAAATCTAAAAAATAGGGAATGGTTTGATCAATCTCGATTTGGTGTTTTTATCCATTGGGGGGTATACAGTGTGTTGGGTGATGGTGAATGGGTCATGAATAACCAGAATATCAGTTTGGATGAATATGCCCTGCTGCCTAAATTTTTCAATCCAATTTCTTTTGATGCAAAAGAATGGGCGAGATTGTTCAAGCAGGCTGGCGCAAAGTATATCACCTTTACAACCAGACACCACGATGGATTCTCGATGTGGAACAGTCAGGCTTCAGACTATAACGTGGTGAAGAAATCACCGTTCAAACGTGATATCGTAAAGGAATTGGTGGAAGCCTGTCATGCCGAAGGCATAAAAGTGATGTTCTATTATTCACTGTTAGATTGGCACCGGGATGACTATTTACCTGTTGGTAAGACGGGCGGCGGTATTGCCGGCCGTGATTCTACAAAGGGCGACTGGAATCATTATGTACAGTTTATGAAAAGTCAATTGACCGAACTTTTGAGCAATTATGGTCAGATCGACGGGATCTGGTTTGATGGTCATTGGGATAAACCCAATGAGGATTGGCATTTCAAAGAAATTTATGAATTGATCCACAAGCTACAACCTCAATGTTTGGTGGGGAATAATCACCATTTAGCTCCCTTCGAAGGTGAGGATTTTCAGATGTTCGAGCGTGATCTGCCCGGCGAGAACACCACCGGTTTTGGGACGAAGGCACATGATGTCGGGAAGTTACCGAAAGAGGTCTGTGGAACAATTGCAGGTTCATGGGGATTTGAGCTAAAAGATCGGACGCGAAAATCATTTCAGGAAGTGCTGAAATATCTGGTCAAGGCTGCGGGCCACGGTTCCAACTTGTTACTCAATGTAGGACCGATGCCGAATGGTGAAATTCAGGACTATCAACAAGAAAGGTTGAAAGAACTTGGGAAATGGCTGGAAGTCTATGGAGAGACCATCTATGGAACTGAAGGCGGAGCGGTGTCGCCAACAGAGGAGTATGCACTGACGAAAAAAGGAAATCAGGTGTATTTGCATGTGTTCAAAACAGATAAGAAGGAATTGTCGATCAGTAATCTTCCTTATCAGGTGAAAAAAGTAAAAACGTTTATCGGAAATAAAGAGATTAAGTTTAGTCATAAAAACAATAGTCTACGATTGGATTTGCCTAGCTCTTCGGATGAGGCGGATTTAGTATTGACATTAACAATTAAATAACAATGGGAAAATTAGAACAAAAAGTAGCTGTTATTACTGGTGGTGGTAGTGGGATAGGTCGTGCGATCAGTTTGCAATTTGCTGCGGAAGGAGCAAAAGTTCACATTCTGGATTTAAATGAAGAAGGCGGAAAAGCTGTTGTGGATGAAATTTTGGCGTCTGGCGGTCAGGCAGCATTCAGCCGTTGTAATGTAACTGACCAACAAGAAATTACCGCTATAGCACAAAATATCGGAAAAATTGATATTTTAGTAAATAATGCTGGTATCGCTCATGTTGGTAATTTGGAGAATTGCCAATCAGAAGATTTTGACCGTGTTTTTAATGTGAATGTTAAGGGAGCTTATAATGCATTGCATGCCATCGTGCCTATCATGAAAGCACAGGGTTCGGGTGCAATTCTTAATCTTGCTTCCATTGCCGCATGGGTGGGCATCACAGATCGGTTTGCATATTCAATGAGCAAGGGTGCTATTTATGCGATGTCCATGTCCGTTGCAAGGGATTACATGGCTTATGGTATACGTTGCAATAGTATTTCTCCAGCGCGCGTACATACACCATTCGTGGACGGATTTATCGCAAAAAACTATCCTGGAAAAGAGGAGGAAATGTTCGAAAAACTATCGGCTAGTCAGCCAATAGGCCGTATGGCACAGCCTGAAGAAATTGCTAAATTAGCACTTTTCCTATGTAGTGATGATGCAGGCTTTATTACTGGAAATGACTATCCAATTGATGGTGGTTTTATTAAATTGAATAACTAGAAAGTTTAAATAAAATATTATTATCTCAATACTATAAAAATGAAATTAATACGTTTTGGAGCTCAAGGCAGAGAAAAAATCGGTGTTCAGATCGATGGTGTAAATTATGATGTAAGTGCATTTGGTGGTGATTATAATGAGCAGTTCTTTGCTGAAGATGGTGTAGCCCGTCTAGAAGAATTTGTAAAAGCAAATGAAGGTAAGTTGATTGAAGTTTCTCAAGGAGAGCGTATCGGCGCACCTTTTGCCCGCCCATCCAAAATTGTTTGTATTGGATTAAATTATCTTGATCACGCCAAGGAAACAAATGCACCCATTCCAGCTGAGCCGATCATCTTTATGAAATCGACCACTTCGTTGGTGGGTCCATATGATGAAGTGATGATTCCTAAAGATTCGCTTAAAACCGACTGGGAAGTGGAGTTTTGTATTGTCATCGGTAAAAAAGCATCTTATGTAGAAGAACATGAGGCTTTAGATTATGTTGTAGGCTATGTGTTGCATAATGATGTTTCTGAACGTGAGTATCAGCTGGAGCGTGGCGGCACCTGGGATAAAGGAAAAGGATGTGATACTTTTGCTCCGATGGGGCCTTTCATGGCGACAAAAGAAGAGATCAAAGACATCAATAATGTGCGTCTGTGGTTAAAAGTAAACGGAAAGACGTACCAAGATGGCAATACGAAGGATTTGATCTTTTCGGTGGCACATGTGGTATCGTATGTATCTAAATTTATGACATTGTTGCCTGGTGATGTTATTTCAACAGGTACACCTGCAGGTGTTGGATTAGGATTTAATCCGCCGATTTATTTGAAACCCGGCGATGTTATCGAGTTGGGAGCCGATGGTCTTGGAGAATCCCGTCAAACTGTTGTCGCGTATTCAAAAAATTAATTATTCATCAGGTTTTTCTTTTCACTATGCGTATAGATACCCATCAGCATTTCTGGAAATTCGATCCGATCAGAGACAGTTGGATTACAGAAGAGATGCAGGTCATAAGACGAGATTTTACACCTTTAGATATTCAGTTTGTACTTGAACGGAACGGATTCGGAGGGAGTGTGGCTGTGCAAGCAGATCAATCCAAAGACGAGACCGCTTTTTTGGTTCAGCTGGCGGCAGATTATCCTTTTATTAAGGGGGTAGTAGGCTGGATTGATCTGCAGGCAGCTGATATCCGGCAACAATTGGAGGCGTATCGGGCCCATACTGTTATCAAGGGTTTTCGCCATGTTGTTGAGGCGGAAGCGGATCCTGATTTTCTTATCCGCCCTGCGGTATTAAATGGGCTTAAAGCTTTAGCCGATTATGGCTATACTTATGATCTGTTGATCCGTCCGCGTCATTATTCGGCAACGCTGGATTGCGTGCGGCAAAATCCGGATCTCCAATTTGTATTGGATCATATTGCCAAGCCACCGATCAAATCGAAAGCATTTGATGAGTGGGCTGCATTTATCGACGCACTTGCTGCTTTTCCGAATGTGGTCTGTAAAGTTTCCGGACTTGCAACAGAAGCTGATTGGGAGGGATGGAAGCTTGACGATTTTAAGCAATATCTGGAACATATTTTTGCACGTTTCGGCAAGGAGCGCATTATGTACGGGTCGGATTGGCCGGTATGTCTCCTGGCGGCTTCATATGAAGAGAGCATTGCGATCGTTGAGGATAAATTGGGGCAGTTTACAACGGCAGAAAAGACTGCTTTTTGGGCAGAGAACGCTATACGCGTTTATAATCTTTAAAAAGAAAAGCTTCAGCATGTTATGAAAGGGAAAAATAGCATGCTGAAGTTTTTGTTGGTCATGACGCTAGATAATAGGCATAATGACGTCAATATAAATTAATCAATAACCAGTGAAACGAGTTCATTGTTGCGAATGTTAACCACAATTAATGAAACAAACCATTCAATAAAAGTATTATGGATCTTCATTTAAAAGATAAAGTTGTTATTGTTACCGGCGGAGCGAAAGGAATCGGGCGGGCTGTGGTCCACACGTTGGCAAAAGAACAGGCTATTCCAGTCATTGTTGGCCGTAAACAGGCCGATAATGAAAAAGTGAAAGAAGAGATTAAACAGTTTGGCGTGGATGCACTCTGTATTGAAGCAGAGTTGTCTAAACCCGAAGATTGTGAACGAGCTGTCCGAAAGACATTGGAAGTCTATGGCCGTATTGATGGTTTGGTGAATAATGCCGGACAGAATGATGGGGTCGGATTAGCTTCGGGTAATTATGAAAAGTTTGTTGCTTCTCTGCATAAGAACTTAATCCACTACTACCTGATGGCACATCACGCTTTGGATGCTTTGAAAGCGTCAAAAGGGAGCATCGTGAATATTTCTTCTAAAACTGGAGAAACAGGACAAGGGAATACGTCAGCTTATGCCGCATCGAATGGTGGACGTAATGCATTGACACGCGAGTGGGCCGTAGAATTGTTGCCTTACTCCATTCGTGTAAATGCTATTATTGTGGCAGAATGTGCAACACCACAATACGATACCTGGATCCAAACCTTATCAAATCCGGAGGAGACATTGAAGAAAATTACGGACCGCATTCCATTGGAGCATCGGATGACGACTGCGGAAGAAATAGCAGATACAACTGTATTTCTTTTATCGAGCAAGTCAAGCCATACTACAGGTCAATTGATCCACGTAGATGGCGGGTATGTGCATCTGGATCGCTCTATTATTGCTGAATCGTAAAAGAATGTAATCGGGTTTTAAAAAAATGGAGCTTTAGCCTGACTCAGGCCAAAGCTCCATTTTTTTTAAAATCGCTATAGTGGGGCAAAAGCTTTGATGCCGTATTTTAGGGATTGCTGATGATACAAAAAGTTAGCTAAAACAAAAAAAGCTTGTTCATTTGAACAAGCTTTTTTTGTGGTGCCACCTGGGTTCGAACCAGGGACACAAGGATTTTCAGTCCTTTGCTCTACCAGCTGAGCTATGGCACCAGTTGACCTTTTATTTAAATCTGTGATC
>JAIRVH010000179.1 GCA_031253985.1 Sphingobacterium sp. | reverse complement strand
TCATCAAATTGCCCCGACCAATGCAGGGCTTTTTGATGAAATTTATCTTTAGAATCGAGAAGATCAAAACTTTCGATCCGCATAGTTTATTTTGATAAAGCTAATGTTTGTTTACGATCAGGACCTACCGATAAGATCGTGATAGGCACTTCGAGGGCTTTTTCTAAATAAGAAATATAATTCTTTAATGCTTCAGGTATTTCTCCTTCGGATGTTATTCCTGTCAAATCTTGCTTCCAGCCTTCGATTTCTTCCAGGATAGGCTCTGCTTGATGTGTGATGATTTCATAAGGCATATAATCAATCACTTCACCATTGTATTTATAGTGTGTACATGCGTAAATTTTGTCGAAGGTATCCAATACGTCTGCCTTCATCATAATCAGATCTGTCACACCATTTAGCATAATCGCATATTTCAATGCCGGAATGTCAATCCATCCTGTACGACGAGCACGACCAGTAGTCGCTCCGAATTCATGACCTAATTGACGTAATTTTTCACCAGTTTCATCATGAAGTTCAGTAGGGAAGGGACCACCACCCACACGAGTAGCATATGCCTTAAAGATACCGTATACCTTGCCTATTTTATTCGGAGCAATACCAAGACCAGTACAAGCACCCGCTGTTGTAGTGTTCGATGAAGTAACAAATGGATATGAACCGAAATCAACATCCAAAAGTGTCCCTTGTGCACCTTCAGCTAACACTCGTTTGCCATCTTTCAGATATTGATTAACCAAATGTTCTGAATCCACGTGTGGGATGGACTTAATAAATTCAATCGCATCTAAGAATGCTTTCTCTTTTTCACTGAAATCAGGTATCTCACCATAGTGCGAAAGAATGCTAAGATGCTTTTCCTTCAATTTTTGGTAACGCTCTTGAAAATCTGGAAGAGTGGTATCACCTACACGTAAACCATTTCTTCCTGTTTTATCCATGTAAGTCGGGCCGATACCCTTTAAGGTAGACCCAATTTTTCCTGCACCCATTTTTGATTCGGAAGCAGCATCCAATAATTGGTGTGTTGGCAGAATAAGGTGTGCTTTACGCGCCAAAACCAAATTGCCTTTACCCACCGGATCAAAACCAGCCGTCTTCAGGTTGTCTAACTCTCTTTTTAAGATAATTGGATCGATAACGACGCCATTACCAATAAGATTTAGTGTACCTTCATTGAAGATACCAGATGGAATTGTGTTGAGTACGAATTTCTTGTTATCGAATTCCAACGTGTGTCCGGCGTTAGGGCCGCCTTGGAAACGAGCGATTAAATCGTATTTTGGACAAAATACGTCTACGATTTTACCTTTACCCTCGTCACCCCATTGTAAGCCCAAAAGCACATCAACTTGCATAGCTTTTAAAGTATAGTAATTAAAATGTTATTAATAAAATAGACTCTATCTAAAAATAAAATGTTCAGGAATTTTCCCCCTGAACATTCCTGAACAAATGTACTATTATATTTAAGAAAATATAAGATTAATTTGAAATAGCTTCATGAGCTATGGTCTCTTCCTTTTTGTTCTTAATTTGGCAATCTTGGCATACACCGTACAAATTGAGCGAGTGATGCTTAATGTCAAATTTTAAAAGATCACCCATCAGACTCTGAATTTGATTGATACGTGGGTCGCAGAATTCAACGACCTTATTACATTCAATACAGATCACGTGATCGTGTTGTTTGAAACCATAAGATTTCTCAAATTGCGCCATGTTCCTTCCAAACTGGTGTTTTGTAACCAAGTCACAAGACACCAAGAGTTCTAGGGTATTATAAACTGTAGCACGACTAACACGATATTTCTTGTTCTTCATATGAATATACAAAGACTCTACATCAAAGTGATCAGTACGGGAATAAATCTCTTCCAAAATCGCATAGCGTTCTGGTGTTTTTCTTAGATTTTTATTTTCTAAGTAGGCTTCAAAGATCTTTTTTACAGTTGCAAAATTTTCAGCTTGATTCATAGTAAAAATATTCTTGTACAAATTTACCAATTAAGATTGATATTTCCTCTATTAAAAATAGGGTGCAGAAGCAGTCGTTCTAGCATAATCATTAATCCAAGCATTGGCTATTAATTTTCCGATTCGTATCGATTCACTCCCGTTATTCCTCTGACTTGCTTTAAATTTTTCATTAAACTTTCAAGTTGGGCAGTATCATTCACATAGACCATAATATTACCGTCAAAAATACCTTCGTTGCTTGAAATGGACAACGAACGAATATTAACAGCAAATTCTTGTGAAATAACAGTTGTAATCTTATTAACTAATCCAACATCATCTATGCCAACAATGTGTAAACCTGTCAAGAATGCAGAATCTTTTGTTGAAGCCCAGCGTGCCTTTAGAATTCTATAGCCATAATTAGCCATCAATTTGGACGCATTTGGACAACTCGTACGGTGGATTTTTATCCCATCATTGACAGTTAAAAAGCCAAAAACATCATCACCAGGGATTGGGTTGCAACATGGCGCTAAGGTATAATCGACTTTCTGCATGTCGTCACCAATTAAGATTGTATCGAATTCCTTCTTATTGATCTTTTCGACCAAACCGCCAATATGGGTATTGAATTGATTCCCGGATGAGGAACTTGTATTAATTTCAACCGCTTTTTCATGCGCCACATATTCTCTTAGCTGCCTGATGTCAACAACTCCCTTAGCAACATTATAGAAAAGATCCTGAGAACTTGGATATTTCAAAAAGTTGGCAATTTTATTAATATTATCCGTATTATACGTGACTTTTAGGGATTTTAACTTACGTTCCAAAATCTCTTTTCCATCCTCCGCAACTCTTCGCTTTTCCTCTTTTAAAGAAGATCTAATTTTAGATTTGGCTTTTGCAGTCACCACAAAATTTAACCAATCTTCTTTAGGCGACTGTTTGCTCGAAGTAATAATCTCCACCTGATCTCCATTTTGTAAAATATGGCTCAAAGGAACAAGCTTGTGATTTACTTTAGCACCAATACAGCTAGCGCCAATATCGGAGTGTATTTCAAATGCAAAATCCAAGGCGGTTGCACTATTTGGCAACTGAATCAAAGTTCCCTTCGGGGTGAATATAAAGATCTCATCGGAAAACAGATTCATTTTAAAATCATCCACAAAATCCATAGCATTCTGGTCCGGGCTGCTCAATACATCGCGTATTTTCTTAATCCATTGGTCCAAACCCGAATCAGAATTTGATTCTTTGTACTTCCAATGCGCAGCAAAACCTTTTTCGGCAATCTCATTCATGCGTTTGGTCCGAATCTGAACTTCAACCCATTGTCCTTTTGGCCCCATTACTGTGGTGTGCAATGATTCATAACCATTTCCTTTAGGTGAGGATATCCAATCCCGTAGACGGTCTGGATTAGGACGATATAGATCTGTCACAATAGAATAGACTTTCCAGCATTCGGTCTTTTCCTTTTCATCAACAGCATCTATGACGATACGAATTGCAAAAAGATCATAAACTTCCTCAAAAGGAATCGACTTCTTCCGCATCTTATTCCAAATAGAATGAATAGACTTTGGTCGCCCAAAGACAGAGGCCATAATACCTTGTTCCTCCAAAATCTCCTTAATAGGACCAATAAAGTCATCAATAAACCGTTCACGTTCCGCTTTCTTCTCATTCAGTTTTCGCGCAATGAATTTATAGGTATCCGGATCGGTGTATTTCATTGAAAGATCTTCCAATTCGGATTTAATAGCATAGAGTCCCAGACGATGCGCTAAAGGTGCATACAGATAACTCGTTTCTGAAGCGATCTTTAGCTGCTTGTCTCTCGCCATAAACTCCATGGTACGCATATTATGCAACCTGTCAGCCAATTTGATTAGAATTACACGGACGTCGTCGGCAAGTGTCAGCAGCATTTTCCTAAAGTTCTCGGCCTGCATCGAACTATTGGGGTCAAAAATCCCTGAAATCTTGGTAAGTCCATCGATGATACGGCGAACTTTTTTACCAAACATTTCTTCAATTTCATCCAACGTAACATTGGTATCCTCAACTACATCATGGAGTAAGGCACATACAATTGACGTTGTTCCTAAGCCAATTTCTTCGGCAGCAATCTGGGCAACAGCAATCGGGTGATAGATATAAGGCTCCCCTGATTTGCGACGCATCTCTTTATGACTATCCAACGCTAAATCAAATGCCTTTCGGATCTCTTGCTTGTCTCCGCGTTGTAAAGTAGGTTTACAAGCGCGTAACAGTGCACGGTAACGTTTCCTTATCTCTTTGTTTTCTGCTTCAATATCAATCACATAATCTTTCATAAACGTTGCAGGTAAATGATGTTTTTTGAGTAAATTTGTGTAATTTAGTTAATGTA
>JAIRVH010000155.1 GCA_031253985.1 Sphingobacterium sp. | reverse complement strand
ATTATATTCAGTACCTTTGCGGTACTTATTATTTTATAAAAGTTAGAAAATATCATGAGTACTCAAAAAGGACCTATTTCTCAATTTATTGAGCATAATTACCGTCACTTTAACGCAGCGGCATTAGTAGATGCTGCAAAAGGTTACGAGGAACATCTGTTGGATGGTGGAAAAATGTTGATCTCTTTAGGAGGTGCAATGTCTACAGCTGAATTGGGTGTTTCTTTAGCAGAAATGATCCGTCAAGATAAAGTACACTTTATTTCTTGTACTGGTGCTAATTTGGAAGAGGATGTGATGAACCTTGTGGCACACTCACACTACAAAAGAATCCCTAATTATAGAGATTTGACAGCTGAGCAAGAAAGAGAGCTATTGGATAATCACTATAACCGGGTGACAGATACTTGTATTCCTGAAGAGGAAGCTTTCCGTCGTTTGCAGAAGCATCTTGAAGATGTCTGGCATGCTGCTGAAGCAAAAGGTGAGCGTTACTTGCCGCATGAATTCCTTTATCAAGTCGTTAACTCAGGTGTATTGGAGCAATATTATGAAATCGACCCAAAAGATTCCTGGATTGTTGCTGCTGCTGAGAAAAATTTACCGATTGTATGTCCGGGTTGGGAAGATTCAACCACAGGTAATATCTTCGCATCCAATGTGATTAAAGGTAAATTGAAAGCGAGTACAGTTAAGTCTGGTATTGAGTACATGATTTACTTGACAGAGTGGTACCGTAACAACTCAGCAGGTAAAGGTGTTGGATTTTTTCAAATCGCCGGTGGTATTTCTGGTGACTTTCCAATCTGTGTAGTTCCGATGATGTATCAAGATCTTGAATGGGAAGAAGTACCTTTCTGGGCTTATTTCTGTCAGATCTCTGATTCAACAACTTCGTATGGTTCTTACTCAGGCGCTGTTCCAAACGAGAAAATCACTTGGGGTAAGTTAGATATTGATACGCCTAAATTTATTGTAGAATCTGACGCAACAATCGTTGCGCCATTGATCTTCTCGTATATCTTAGGTCATTAATCTTTTTGACATACAGAAAGGAGCGATTTTTCGCTCCTTTTTCTTTTCCTTATTCTTCTTTATCTTTGCTGTCTAATATTTCTTTTCCCAATGAGCAATCTTACAACAGATAATCCCGTTGCACTTCAGGCCTTAATGGATGAAACAATCTTTGGAAATGGTTTTGATTTTCAATCCGAATTGCCGATATATCCAATGCAGGAGGAGAGCAATGCTCATGTGCAAGCAGTTGTACAAACATCATCGGAAATGAAGGACACTTCGTATGTAGCTGTGGGGATAGGGGAAGCCCAACAAGCTGTTCCTAGCCAGGTAGTCAGCGGAAGCCATGCTGTTAACCATCTTGAGGTATTGGGTGGGGAGTTTATCTACCAGGGAAACAAGGAGCAAGGAATACTTTTTATTCTGCGATACGAGCAATATCCTTACTTCTCACCAGCGGCACTTGACGCTTTCGAGAAAACAATTGGCGCCTTGAAATTGACAAAAGAGACCGTTGCAGTGCTTAATTTGGCGAATAGCCATAATCCAAATGATTTTAAGCGGATCATGCAATTTTTCCAGCCGACGAAGATTATTTTGTTGGGAGTGGAACCGGCCTCTTTGAAACTACCTTTTATTGAACATAATTCCTATATGAAGGGCCGTATTGCGACGGTTTTTAATACGTTCAGTTTTGAAGAGATGTTTGTTGATGTGAATAAAAAGAAGTTGTTCTGGAACGAATTTAAGACCTTTATTGTTTCTTAATTTTATAGAATATAATAGATCGCTGTTAATAAGTTATCTCAGATTTAGTCGAATCGGTAAAGTATAAGCAATACGTACCGCTTCTCCGCGAAGTGTTCCCGGAATCCATTTTTTTGACTTTTTGATCACTTCAACTCCTGCAGCACCTGTTCCGTATCCTAGATCTTTTTGGATCTTAATATTGGATAGGCTACCATCTTTCTCTACGATAAAACTGATGTAGACGATTCCATTCACACCATTTTTCATTGCATCAATCGGATATTTATAATTCTCGGCGATGAAGCGCATAAAGCTGTCCATTCCCTCTGAATAGATTGGGTTGGTTTGATAGTTGGTAGAGTCGTAAAAGATAATTTTACCATTGTCCTTTATTTTCTCGCCTCGTATTAAGTGGCCTTTTTCATAATATTCTTTAAACGTATATGGCTTTTTGGGAGAATCGCTTGATTTTCCAATCCATTCTCCTTCACGTTTATTGGAAACTAAGGCCCCTTCTTCATAGTCTTCATTCTCGAGATTAGTTAGGCGAAGAAATCCATTTCCATGTTCTAATCTTTTTATTCCCAAGGAGTCATAATAGACAATGTACTGCGTTGTTGAGGTGTTGTATTTGGAAAACTGTTCTTCGCGTCCATTATTATGGGTTTTTAAATAGAGTGTTCCTGACGGATAGTAGTAATAAGCCGTGTCAATCAATAGTGCTTTATCTGAAAAAGTTTCTGTGCTTTTGAGCTTTCCATTTGGGTAGTAGGTTTCCTTTTTTCCAACAAAGGCATATGGCGCTTTATCGGTTAATGATATGCCTTTTGTTTTGATCTGATCATTGTTTGCAAATTTTTCTAAGAAAACATATTGCCTTCTTCCATCTTTAAATTCAGGGGTAACTTTTCTGGAGTAATAGGCCTTTTTCATATCTGTGGTCAGATCTCCTGATTTATCCAGATAATATTGAGCTTTCACATTATTCAGGCTTAATAAGATTAATGTGAGGAGTAATTGGAATACACTTTTCATAATTTGTATTAAGTTATGAAAAAGTAAGCAATTTCTAAAATGTAGGTACAGGAATGTTAATATGGATAAGAATGCATATTTTTGATGGAATATCAAAATAAAATAGAAGATGCTAGAACTTGTGTTTGCAACCAATAATGCCCATAAACTGGAAGAGGTCCAAGCGATCGTGGGGAACGCTTTTGTTATTAAGAGTTTAAACGATATTGACTGTCAGGATGATATTCCAGAAACCGGCGTAACATTTGAGGAAAATGCACAACAGAAAACAGATTATTTGGTTAACAAATATGGTCTTTACTGCTTTGGTGATGATTCCGGATTGGAGATAGACGCATTAAATGGCGAACCGGGCGTTTATTCGGCACGTTATTCCGGATCAAGGGATATGGAAAAGAATATTGATCTTGTCCTGCAAAAATTAGGTGATACGCTCAACCGCACGGCGAGATTTAAAACAGTTATTTCCTTGTATCTGAATGAGCAGCAGCACTTCTTTGAGGGAAGTATTGAAGGGAAAATTATTGAGAAACGCAGAGGTGTTGATGGTTTTGGCTATGACCCCATCTTTATCCCAAATGGCTATGACAAAACTTTTGCGGAAATGACTGCAGAGGAAAAAAACAGCATAAGCCATCGTGCGATTGCTGTTGGTAAACTTGCTGCATATTTAAAAACGAAGTAAGTTAGTTACGATCTGATTTGAGTTATAAATAGAAGTTTCTATTTATTTAAAGATAAGGAATGAGCGTATCTGAGAGGATCAGCAGATAGGCTTAAATCAAAAAAGCAGCGCAAAACAATTTGTTTTGCGCTGCTTTTTTGTGCGACCCAGTATTGGCGGTTATTTAGCTTTTACTTTTGTCTGTGTACTATCTTGTGCCGGTGTTATCGCCGATTTATTAATTGTTGAGTCCGACTTTGCAGTTGCTTTGTCGGCTGCAGTCTTAACATTTGTTTTTGTACTGTTAGCTTTATCTGTTGTTTCCGATGGCTTAGCTGTTTTTGTTGTAGCGCTTGCCTTGTCGCCTTCGGTATCTTTTACTTTATCGGCACTTCCAATTGTATTCGCTTTCTTGGTAGTACCCTTTTGTGGCCCTGTGTTTTTATCACCTTTGCTAATGGTTTTCATTGTCCCTGATTCCTCACCTTCTGGTGCAGTAGGAACCGTAAATGAAGCTTTTGAAAGATCTCTTTTTCGATTTAATAAATCGTCTTTCGACTTAGGACGGTCTTCAGGTCGCCAAGTGAAATTCGGAAGGAATTCCTTATCGGCGGTGACTTCAGCAATAGGATAGACCTTGCCGTCCACTTTCCGGATGGACACATATTCCTTCAACTTATTGTCTTCCATTAAAATCTTGAAACGACTGCTGCGATCATGGACAAGCTCTGTGGTTACATTGGTCTTCTCATCAATATTGTAGAAAATGTTTTCCGCATTACCATCTACAAAAAGGCGCTCCATGCGGTTATTGGTGAAAAAGCTTGTAATTTTTCGTCCCTTAATCTGATTAAATTTTAAAGAGTCACTTGTCGCGTTTACCATAAAGGCATTGCCCACAAGCAGTGAATTGTCCAGCTTTTGGTTCTTTACTTGCAGAAATATGGTGTCTCCCGAGATCTGTGAGTTTTCGGCCCACATCATTGGTTTTCCCATCAGTCTGAACATGGAATCTTGCATCCCATAATACATGGAATCGGCTACAGCTTGTAAATCGGATTTAAATAACCGAGCATTATAGTAGGCCTTTATAATTCTTGTTTTGGCCGTATCTTGGGAAAGAGAATCTCGTTTTCCCTCTTGGGCATTTTTTAATGCAGCCCCCATCAGTTTTTCTGATTCACCGCCTTGCGGGATGACTGCTTTTTTGCGCAATACACTGTCAGCTTTTAGGTTTTTCTCAATTTCTATTTTATTTTGATCACCAACTATGACAGGTGTTTTCTTCGGAGCAACCGGCTTCTTATTCGTCAGGGTATCCTGTACTTTGTTTGTATTTTTTCCCGGTGCCGGTTTTTGGATATCTTTTTTATGAAGACTATCTAGGTCTTTTTGGAGACTATCCGCAACGGTTTTTAGTGTACCCGTAGAATCAATCTGTGTTGATGTTGAATCCTGGTCACCATAATCGACCTCGTTATCATCCTCGATTGCGCCACCTTCACGATTCAATTTGAAATCTTTGGGGATATAGTCTCTGCGGAATATCATTTGCGAGAACAGCGTATCAGCGGTCATAAAAACAGAATCTACTTGTGCGTCATCCTTGAGTTGTTCTTTTTTGCTGCTTTTGGTGTTTTTAGCCGGATGATCCTTTTCTTCGAGAATTCCTTCCGATGCGGTTCTGTTTGATTTGAGGTGATCTTTCTGTTCCTCTTTCTCAGTCTTCTTTAATTCTTTAGCTTCTTTTTTGAGCTCTTTCTCCGATTTCTGTTGGACAGGAGACAGAGAAGATACAGAATCTTTTTGTGTTGAATCTTTTTTGACAACCGAAATGATCAGGGGTTTATCTGTCATTGTAATGGATTCGTTCCTCCCGTTGTATAAGCCAAATCCGCCATAAGCATAAAATTTGTCTAAGGTGTCCACAAAGACCACATTTTTTACAGCTTTACCAATGCCCACTTGTCTGTCGTAGAATAGACTATCTCCCTTGAGAAATTTTGTTCCTTCTGTGTAGAGATTATTTTTAGAAAAATAGGCTTGGCCTGTTGCCATATGGTATCGGCCTTTTTCAGTATATAAATTTTCCCCCTTATTTCCTTTGATATTCGTGGGGCCATAGAATTCGGTAATCCGTGTATTACCATTGTATTTCATGGAGTCTGTATAGACTTTAACATTGGTTGATCTGACGACAACTTTTTGATTGAAATAGGATTCGCCTGTATTTTCGAAATAAGTTGCCCGCTGACTGGTAATTGTATCACTTCCTGACAGAATACGTCCGCCGCTGTAGTAATTTCCTATCTTGCTGCGCATATTATAGACGAGGTGATCGGTTGTCAGTATAGATCCACTGGTGCTGACCATACGAACAGCGCCTGTAAGTGTAGCAAGCTGCATGGCCGCTTCATAGTGTAATTTATTGGAAAATATTTGGGTACCATCCGGCTGAGTGATGATGACGTTTCCGTAGGCTTCGAAATATTGTCGGCCAATCTTATCATCGTGTAAATAGCCACTATCTGAGGATAGTGTTGAGCCCACGTGTTCGTATACCGGACGATAAAATAAGATATTGCCATCTTTTCCAGTAATAATATGGGATGATGACAGAAGCTTTAATTCATCCTTCTTCTGGGCTTGGACCGACAAGCCAGTTAAAATAAATACAATAAGCGTATAAATGTATTGTTTCACAAGGGCAAAAATATGGATTTTAATTGCTACTTTACTGGATTTCACAAATTTTAAGAGTTGAATTTATCATTCGGCCAAAATATACCGTAACTTTGTTATATGAATGTGCTGGAAAGACTAATGGGCTATATTGAAAAGGAGCATTTGTTGATGCCTCATGATAAAATATTGCTTACAGTAAGTGGCGGAAAGGACTCCATGTTAATGGCACATTTGTTCGCAAAATCCGGATATCACATTGCTATTGCACACTGTAATTTTCAATTAAGAGGGGAAGATTCGGAGCAAGACGAAGCGTTGGTGAGAAAGTTTGCAACGGAAAATGGTATTCCAATATTTGTGAAGCACTTTGATACAAAAGCTTACGCAAAGGAGCAACAGATTTCAATTCAAATGGCTGCTCGAGAATTACGTTATGCCTGGTTTGAAAAACTTAGGCACGAACTGCAGTTTGATCGAATTGCCGTAGCCCAGCATTTGAATGACCATATCGAAACGGTACTTCTTAACCTTTCACGTGGAACTGGTCTTCAGGGGCTTCAGGGTATTTTTCCGATTCGGGAACGTATTATCCGACCACTTCTTTTTTTGAAAGCCAGTGAAATCGAACATTTTGTCAAGATGTACGGTATTACTTATCGAGATGACCAATCTAATTTTTCAACAAAATATGCGCGTAATAAGATAAGAATTGATATTATACCACATTTCAAAAAACTTCAGCCCGACTTTGAAATGGTATTCGAACAAAATATCAATCACTTTAAAGAGTCCTATCAACTATTACAGCAATTTGTGGAACCTATTCGGAAAAAGCTTTTTTATCCTAACTATGAGGGGTGGGGGGTCCGGAAAGAAGACCTAGAGCCTTATCTGGATAATTTGCCATTGCTTTATGAATTATTTTCAGCCTTTAATTTTTCAAAAGCTGTACTGAGCGACCTCCAACAAGCTTGGGTGAAAGAATCGGGCCGTGTTTTTCAATCCGATTGTTATCATATGCTGTTGGATCGAAATGAACTTTTTATTCGGGAAAAAGAATTTATTTCCCAGGATGAGGCTTTGATAACCTCCGAAACTTCGACCGTTGAGTGGAAGCGGTATTGTTTCCACGCCGAGGTTTCTACGGATATAACTATTGTCCGAACGCCTGATCTTGCTAAACTGGATTATGATTTATTGGTATTCCCACTGACAATTCGGTCCTGGAAAGTCGGAGATAGTTTTTATCCTTTAGGTATGGAAGGGCGGAAGAAGCTGAGTGATTTCTTTATCAATAAAAAGATCAGTCTTTTTGAAAAAGAAAATATTCCGCTGGTGGTAAATGGAAATGGCGATATCCTGTGGATCGCCAATTATCGCATGGACAATCGTTATAAAATTACCTCCAATACAAAAAAAGTCCTTACTTTAGTTTGCAGAATTGATTAGTATGAAAAAATGCTGATTATGTCTATGACGAAAAAATATAAAATGGATAATCGGACAATTTGTTTAAACTAACCTGTTCGATCATGCTGTTGTGACGCAAATTCTATAGAAACAAAATGATATTATTTGGGAGCTGAACTGTAAGCACATGATGTGTGTAAGATCTCCAAAGTAAAATCTAAATCTCAAGTCAATGAAAGAAGGTGTACTCTATTCGGAAAATCAATATTTAGGACGTGACCGTGTTTGGATCAGTGTGCGTTTGGTACTCGTGCTTTTTTGTTTTACTGCATTTTATCTCAATTTAGATCATTTGATCTCGAGTCAATTGTTCTTTATTGTAGGGGTAGGTATAATTATTACATCTATCGTTATGATGTATATGGTATTGTTCCGTATAGAGGTATTTCAAGACCACGTTCTCATTAGCGGACTTTGGTCTACCCGGGTTGTTAAAATTGATCTTGCGTCCATTACAAAAATAGAAAAAGCACCATATAGTACATTCTTTTTCAATAATCCAGTTTACAATTTACATACAAAAGGAAAGATCAAATTCTTTGCTGGTGGCAAAAATGCCGTTTTTTTAACAGATAAAGATGGCCTTACCTATGTATTGGGAACACAGCGGCAGGAAGAGTTATATCGTGTTATTGTGGAAACAAAAGGAAAATTAGGAAAGTCTTAAAATTTGTTAATAATTTCTTATCTGACAATTTAAAGACAACAGTTTATCGAGTTATTGGTTAAATTTGAGAAAATAGCAACGAATTAACTATGGCATTTTTAAAATTTATACTTATTACATTCGCTGTTTACTTTGTAGTAAGATTCT
>JAIRVH010000154.1 GCA_031253985.1 Sphingobacterium sp. | reverse complement strand
GTCGATGGCTTATATCAATCGTACAAGCAAGATCCCCAATCGGTAGATTTCGGATGGCAAAAATTCTTTGAAGGTTTTGATTTCGGTCAAAATGCTGGTGGAACAACAAGTTCAGTAGGTGAAGCTACTCCTGAGCACGTATTGAAAGAAATCAATGTGCTGAACATGATCAATGGCTACCGCGATCGCGGCCACCTGTTCACACACACTAACCCTGTTCGTGAAAGACGTAAATACTATCCTGGCAAGGAATTAGAAACGTTTGGTCTTGCTGAAGCAGACATGAACACTGTTTTCAATGCAGGTGTTGAAGTCGGTTTAGGTCCAGCAACATTGAAAGACATCCGTCAGCTGGTAGAGGATACTTACTGCCGTTCTATTGGTGCAGAATTCAAATATATCCGTAACCCAGAGAAAATTAAATGGTTACAGGACCGCATGGAAGCGGATCGCAATATGCCTAAATTCTCTTTGGACACAAAAAAGAGAATCCTAAACAAATTAAACCACGCCGTCGTCTTCGAAAACTTCTTAGGTACTAAGTTTTTAGGTCAAAAACGTTTTTCGTTGGAAGGTGCCGAAAGTTTAATTCCGGCATTGGATTCTGTCATTGAAAAAGGTGCAGAAATCGGCATTCAGGAATTTGTTATCGGTATGGCTCACCGTGGTCGTCTGAATGTATTGACCAATATCATGGGTAAATCTTACAAATCAGTATTCTCTGAATTTGAAGGTAAAACTTATGCGGATGATCCTGAAGTAAACTTTGGCGGTGACGTAAAATACCACTTAGGCTTTTCATCTGAGGTGAAAACAAACGATGGCAAATCTGTCCACCTAAGTTTGGCTCCTAACCCTTCACACCTGGAAACTGTAGATCCGATCGTTGAAGGTATGGTTCGTTCTAAAATTGACTTCAAATACGAAGGTGACTCTTCTAAAATCGCACCGATCATCATCCATGGTGACGCAGCAATTGCTGGTCAAGGTGTTGTGTACGAAGTAACTCAAATGTCGAAATTAGATGGTTACAAAACTGGTGGTACTGTACATATTGTGATCAACAACCAAATCGGTTTTACAACGAACTACAAGGATGCTCGTTCTGGAACATACTGTACAGACGTAGCAAAAATCACATCTTCACCCGTATTTCATGTGAACGGTGATGACGCTGAAGCAGTCGTCTATGCGATTAATTTAGCGGTTGAATACCGTCAAAAATATAAAACAGACGTATTTATCGATCTATTATGTTATAGAAGATTTGGACACAATGAAGCAGATGAACCGAAATTCACGCAGCCATTGCTGTACAAAATCATCGAAAAACATCCAAATCCGAAAGAAGTATATGCTAAAAAATTAATTACTGAAGGTAGTATTGATGAGGCATATTCTAAAAATATCGAGAAGGAATTTAAAGCTGAATTACAGACTAAATTTGAGGAATCGAAAACAGTTGAGGTATTGACTGAAGAGATTCCGATGTTTAAAGGTGCATGGGAAGGATTGCGTCCTGCCAGAAAAGGGGAAGTATTAACAACTTCAGATAAGACGAAAGTTGCAAAGGATTTATTCTTAAAATTAGCGAAAGAAATCACCACCTTACCTGCAGACAAAAAATTCTTCCGTAAGATTACACGTTTATTTGAAGACCGTGCCAAAATGATCACGGCTGATTCATACGATTGGGCAATGGGCGAATTGATGGCTTATGCGACTTTATTGGATCAAGGTAACCGTGTTCGTATCTCGGGTCAAGATGTACAACGTGGTACATTCTCACATCGTCATGCGGTATTGACACTGGAAGATTCCGAAGAGAAATATGTTCCTTTAGCCAATATTAAAGGGGGTGATAAATTCTCTATCTACAATTCATTACTTTCAGAATATGCTGTTTTGGGCTTTGAATATGGTTATGCATCTTCTAATCCAAATTCATTGACCATTTGGGAAGCGCAATTCGGAGATTTCTATAATGGTGCTCAAATCATTGTAGATCAATATCTATCGAGTGCAGAGACAAAATGGAAACGTTCTAACGGTTTGGTCATGATGCTTCCTCATGGTATGGAAGGTCAAGGTCCTGAGCACTCTTCGGCACGTATCGAAAGATTCTTAGAGTTATGTGCAGATGAGAATATGATCTTAGCAAACTGTACTACTCCTGCTAACTATTTCCACTTGTTGCGCCGTCAGCTGGTACGTGAATTCCGTAAACCATTGGTTGTATTTACACCAAAATCATTGTTGCGCCATCCAAAAGTGGTATCGCCATTGAAAGACTTTACAGAAGGAGCCTTCCAAGAAGTGATCGATGATGCCAATGTTGCAGCGAAAGACGTTAAACGCGTGTTATTCTGTTCGGGTAAAGTTTACTACGACTTATTAGAGAAACAAGAAGCGGACAAACGCAAAGATATCGCTATCGTAAGATTGGAACAATTGTTCCCAATTCCTACGGATCAATTGAAAGCAATCCGTAAAAAATACAACAAAGCAAAAGAATTTGTTTGGGTTCAGGAAGAAAATGAGAACATGGGTGCATGGTCTTACTACTGCCGTAAACTAATGGGTACTGAGATTGCATTTACAGGTTTTGTTGCCCGTAAAGAAAGTGGAAGTACAGCGACAGGTTACATGAAACAACACGTTGCACAACAAGCAGAAATCTTAAATAAATCATTCGAATAAAAACAATTTAAAATCAATTGCGTCTTATCTATAGGACGCAATTGTCAATAAAGAACATTATATATGAGCTTAGAAATTAAAGTACCAACCGTAGGTGAATCAATCACGGAGGTAACCTTATCACAATGGTTGAAACAAGATGGCGATTATGTGGAGATGGATGAAAACATCGCCGAACTGGAATCAGACAAAGCAACGTTTGAATTACCAGCTGAAAAAGCGGGTATCTTAAGAATCATTGCACAAGAAGGTGATACTTTAGAAATCGGTGCTGTTGTTTGTACAATTGAAGAAGGTGCTGCTCCTGCTGGTGGTTCAGCTGAAGCTGCTGCCCCTGCTGCAGAAGCATCAAATGCAGCTCCAGTTGCGGCTGCCGCTGCAAAAGATGAAGATCCAGATAGCTACGCTGCTGGCACAGCTTCTCCTGCTGCTGCAAAAATTTTAAGAGAAAAAGGAATTGATCCTTCTACAATAAAAGGAACAGGTAAAGAAGGTCGCATCACAAAAGAAGATGCCGAGAAAGCGCAACCTGTTGCTAAAGCTGCTGCGCCAGCTGCAAAACCTGCTGCGGCTCCAGCTGCGACAGTTGCTCCTGTGGCGGGTTCTAGAAACGAACGTCGTGAGAAATTATCTTCATTACGTAAAACGATCGCAAAACGCCTAGTTGCCGTTAAAAACGAAACAGCGATGTTGACAACATTCAATGAAGTCAATATGCAGCCGATCATGGATCTACGTGCTAAATACAAAGATACCTTCAAAGAGAAATTTGGAATCGGTCTAGGTTTCATGTCATTCTTTACAAAAGCAGTAACAACTGCATTGGCTGAATGGCCTGCAGTAAATGCTCGTATTGAAGATAACGAAATTGTATATTCTGATTTCGCAGATGTCTCAATCGCGGTTTCTGCACCTAAAGGTTTGGTTGTTCCAGTTATCCGTAACGCTGATGCCATGTCATTGGAACAAATCGAAAAAGCGATCGCTGCATTGGCAGGTAAAGCGCGTGACAACAAATTAACGATCGACGAAATGACTGGTGGTACATTTACAATTACCAACGGTGGTGTATTCGGATCAATGATGTCTACGCCGATCATCAATGCACCACAATCGGCAATCCTGGGTATGCACAACATCATCCAACGTCCTATCGCTGAAAATGGCCAAGTAGTGATCCGTCCAATGATGTACATCGCGCTTTCTTACGATCACCGCATCATCGATGGTCGTGAATCAGTAAGCTTCCTGGTTCGTGTAAAACAATTATTGGAAGATCCAGCTCGTTTATTGTTGGGTGTTTAAACCACAATAAAGTATGGAAATATAAAAAAGACCTATCCCTTTGTGGTATAGGTCTTTTTTTTTCTGAAAGTGACTGATCTTATGGGCCAGAAAGAACCTTCAGGAAAGAAACGATCTACTTAACGAATATAAATCAGAGGTAGCCGAATATAAATCGCCTTTTTAATTTCTCCCTTTTAATTTCTACTTTCATCTTGTTAAAGATCAAGCATATCTTAATATACAGTAGCCTCTATAACGTAAAAGCTCTTATGCGAACATGGAATTGACGATTAAGTAGACCTTATCAAACAAAATGAAAATTTTAATAACAGCTGCATATCTTTTACTCACTGTAACGACATTGTTTGCCAACATGGCGAACCCAAGAAGTCCGCACAGCATAACAGGACAGCTCGTTCCTGCCGGTAAGGTGAAAGTCACCCATGAGCGTATAGACATCCGCCTTGTAGCGGACACTTCGGATGATTATTCGGACTATCGTAGCCACTTCAGTATTGTATATAATATCCATGCTGAACAAGATATCGAATTGCCGCTCGTATTTCTCGCGCTAAATATGGACGGATTGGATCAGGTACTTGTCAATCGGAAAGAAATAAAAGCAAAGACGATGGATCAGCCCGGTTCGAAGTTCCCTTTTTTACGTTTAAAGGATGGCTATTATGAAATCAGTTATGACAGTGATGAATGGAAGCGTATCTCTTTGAATGATGCATTTTATTTTACCGCTAAGCTACATAAAGGTGAAAACAGTATTCAGGTTCGATATAGCGCTTATATGGGTTATGACCGACGCGATATCCATACCAGATACGAAATTGATTACCTCTTATTTCCTTCCAGATACTGGTCTTCCTTTGGCCCGATTGACCTGTATCTACACCTAAACGGTGACATGGAAGTCCTTGCGCAGGACTTAGGAACTGCCAAATTACAAACGGATTCGATCACGCACTGGGTCATTGATCAGGTAGAAAAAAAAGAGAGTTTTCATATAGAAGTCGGCCAGAAAACCTCCCTGCTAGCAAAAGCAATTCTTTGGGTACACCCCGAACTGCTTGCGCTGATCGGATCGCTATTTTTGCTCTACCTACATATCCGATGCATTTATCTAAAATACAAAATTGGCAAATACCGCTATGCACTACTAGTTGGGAACCTAATTATTCCAAGCTCCTTTTATTTCTTCTGCTGGTTCTGGTCCAGTCTGGCCAACTACCTGATCAACGGTTCATTTGACGAAAAGTCCCGGGGCTTTATGCTGCTAGTCATCGTCACCTTACCCTTGATCTACCTCGTTTACGACTTGGTTTTATTTGTTATCGACAGAAGTATTCGATCAAGGTCCCCCACCTAGAAAACCAGCAGCCTACTTTTTATAAGTTAGCTTATTTTCAATCATACGGTTGTTGTACTGCTGAATAAATGCTTTCATCTTGGTCTCCATCGTATCCAATACCGCGGGATGCTGTTTCAGCAGATCCTGTTTCATCAAGCGGTCTTTCTTTAAGTCATAAAATGATGTCACTTTCAGTCCATCATAAGACATCATATAATCTTTATAATAGAGGTTATAGCTCCCCGCATTGTTATTGAGCACAAAGTTATCCTTACCTGGTTGGAAAGCATCTGAACCAAAGGCAAAATAAGGTTCATCGTAATGCAAATAATTCAAAATGGTCGGCATAATATCTATTTGCTGTACCAGTTTATCCGCTTTGCCAACTAGGTTATCGCCTGGTGCATAAAATATAATCGGAATTTGGAAGCCCCCTGCTGCCGTTTGATATTCCGGCAGGTAGCTTACAGTAGCATGGTCTGCGCAGATAACGAATACGGTATTCTTGTACCAAGGCATTTTGGATGCCGTTGCAAAAAACTCACGCAGCGCATTATCCGTATATCCAATTGGCTCCTGCACGGGCAAAGGTCCTTTAGGAAATTTTCCCTGATACTTTTCAGGCACCTTAAATGGATGATGCGAAGATAAGGAGAAGAAACTAGCAAAAAATGGCTGGTGAAAAGTATTGATCTTATTCGCTACAAATTGCAAAAACGGCTCATCCCAAATTCCCCATATACCATCAAAATCAGCGTCATTGTTATATTCATTTTTACCAAAATAATGCTGGATACCTGCCAGTTTCATATAAGCTGAAAAGCCCATGCTACCATTGGGTGCCCCGTGAAAAAAAGCAGTCTCATAGCCCTTTTTTCCTAAGAGCTTCGCTAAACTGGTGGTTTCATTGCCAGAATATATCGAAAGTACAAAAGGCTCACCTACGGAAGGAATCCCCGTAATGACTGATGGTAGTGCATCAATTGATTTACGACCATTGGCATAGGTATCTGTAAATGTGTAAGCATTGCGGATCAATGAATCCAAAAAAGGTGTATAACCTTTGTATTTTCCACCTTGGATATCTTTATTCAATTCACCAAAATGCTCTTTCGCAAAACTCTCCAATATCAGAACGACGACATTTTTCTTTGCAAAAGGCTGGTCTGCTTTTGGTATATGAATAGGATTGTATAACTGCTCAAGCTCTTGTTCGGAATAATAATGAACAGGTTTAAGATTGACAGCCTTTAATGTTTTCAATATACTGAATGGTGTGTTCAGTACAATATTCATTTCTTCTGGTGTCTCTACATAATCCCCGGCATTGCTTAATGTAATGGGACGGGTGCTATGCGCCCAGCCCCCACGTACACCACCGATGAAAAGAAAAGCCGTCAATAAAAATAAAGGCAATTGGATCAAAAATGACTTCCAGCTATATTTCGTAGTCTTTTCAATCTGAATAAGTTTATAGGATTTAATCAAACCATAGACAATCAGGATCAATAGGATGATGAGATACCAATAATCCAGACAGAAATCAAAAGCCAATTTCATGAGGTTAGATTCATTGGAAAACTGGTCGATCACCGTCCCGGTGGTTCTTTTAAGTGTAAATGGATAATAGGCGAAGTCAATCAGGTTTAACGCTATACCAAGTGAATTGACCACAATAAAGATCCATTTGGCAATTTGCTGGTAGGTCCGGTTATCCTTAAACGGGCCCGGAACAGTCAGCATCACAATATAAAGAATATTCAAATACAGCAGGGCTACAATGTCGAAGCGTACACCACCAGCAAACATCACCAGGAGCTTTCCGGCATCGACATGAGGAAATAAGGAAGCATTGATGCCATAAAACCCCAACCGCAATAATGCATAGATGACTAATAGAAAGATAAAACGAATTGCGACAGCAAAATAAGGTGCAAATACTCCTTTTAATTTCATAGCCCTAATATTTTAAAAATTCACGATATACGTCTTGATAATACGCTTTGCCGATATTCAATAAGCTGTCAGTTTTGCCAGTAGGATATTCTTTATTTGATCTGTAATTGATAATCCTTCCAACATTATCGAAAGAAACCGCCTGTTGTGGTGTAATTACACCAAAGGCATCCTTCGAATTATAGAATGCGATCTGAGGAGTCGTCGGGTTAAACAGATCCCGGCTCCAATGATAACGCTCTGTGGGAAGCTTCAATTGTGTCAATAAGGTAGCCGCCAAATCCGTTTGGTTACCGATTCTATTGAATATTTTTCCACGATATTCAGGTTTGATCACATCACCGAAAAAGATCAGCGGAATATGAAAGCGATTGGGGTGAAATAGCTCCCATTTTTCTGAGGGAAGGCGATGTCCATGATCGGCCACAATAACGAAAAGCGTATTTTTATACCAAGCTTCCTTTTTAGCTTTATTGATAAAGTCAAAAACGGCCGAATCTGTATAATTTGCCGTACTTCTGAATTTATCCGCATTGGTGGCATTACCAAATTTATAGCCGTGTTTTAATTCAAATGGTTCGTGATTAATCAAGGTAAAAATGGTCGAGAAGAACGGTTGTTTTTCCTTTCTAAAATCCTTGATCATCTGATTAAAGACCACATGATCATATACTCCCCACGAGGCACGTTCTGCATCTAACCCAAAATTGGCATTATCCACAACCCTCGACATCCCATGAGTCAGCATATACGATTTAAAATTATAAAACTCACTCTGACCACCATGATAAAATGATGTTTCGTAGCCGGCATGGTCGAACTCCTGTCCTATCGCGGGCATATTTTCGTGTTTATCTATATACTTGATAATGCTCTCGGGCCCCTGTGCCGGAAAACCACTTAGTACCGCTACCATACCTTTATCGGATCGGTCAGCAGCTGAATAAATGTGATCGAACAAAATACCGCCCTTAATCAATTCTTCCATATGAGGCGTAATTCCCTTTTCGCCTCCAAGAGACTGAATGAGATCCCCAACAAAACTCTCCAACATTATAATAACGACATTTGGCCGTGTAGTGGAAAGTACCTCAAGTGCCGAATCAGGCTGACTTTGAAAGGCAGGACGCAACTTGTCTTGGATCTCCTTCTGATCAGCATAGTAACTATATGGATTTTTCAGTTTGGTACTTTCAGCAAAGAAATCCCTTAAAAAAGACCATTGCGTATTAACCGCGGCATGGTTGTAAAATGTTTCTTCGGAATAATAGGCTTTGCTAGGGTTTAACGTTGCTCTTCCATAGCCGCCACGGATAAAGGTAAAAAGCACAAAAACCCCGATTGCTAATTTGAAAAAATTGCCAACAGGCGACTTGATATTGAAAAAAGAGACCTTTTTAAACATCCAGCGGTATAGAAAATAACCGCAGAATATGCCGATCAACATGCCCACTATGGGAAGAAATACTGGCGTAGACTCTGCCGATGCTACGGCACCCGAAGGCGAAGCAAAAAATGCATCGATAGCACGTTTAGAAATCTTGTCGCCCCATTCACGATAGATATTGACATTGATAAAGCTTGTCACAAAAAATAAAACCAGGACGATAACGGTATAGATATCCAAGATCAGTCTCTTGGGTTTCAGTTTTGGGAAAAAACTTAACACGCAATATACAAGAAACGGCAAAGCACATATGTAGGAAACAGCAGAAAAATCCAGATTCAGACCGTGGTAATAAATTCTGAAAACTTCCGTAAAATTGGAAAAACCTATTTTCTCAAAAAAAGCAGTAACAAAAATCAATCTATCTATAAAACAGACAATTAACCAAAATAAAAAATACTGTGTTAAGGCTTTAAGCTCATTAGCAAATCGTTGCATCCCTTCGTATAAAAATAAAACAGGCAAATTTACATTAATTTACATGAAATACAGGCTAATAACTTAGTAATATGAAGAAAAGATTAAAAAAGTATAAATCTTGCGTTATGCTTTACCTCGCTACAATAACCTCCTCTTATGCTCAGGAATAACATCATTAACCGTATTACTTAGCCTTTATTTATGGCTTCTTTTTCTTTGAGAACAAGATCAATGGATAACTAAGGAAAATAACATAGAATTCCTTACTTTTGTGTTCCTAAAAAGTTTGAATACAAAAATTTAAAATGAGCATAGCGAAAACTTACAATCCAAAAGAAGCTGAAGAAAAATGGTACAGCTATTGGAAAGCGAATGGATTTTTCCGTTCCACCCCTGACGAACGTGAACCTTACACGATTGTGATGCCTCCTCCGAATGTCACTGGAGTATTGCACATGGGGCATATGCTAAATAATACCATTCAAGACGTTTTGATTCGCCGGGCACGTATGCAGGGGAAAAACGCCTGCTGGGTACCGGGAACCGACCACGCCTCTATCGCCACTGAAGCTAAAGTCGTCGCTATGTTGAAGGAACAGGGAATTGACAAACGCTCTTTATCGCGTGAAGATTTCTTGAAACATGCTTGGGAATGGAAGGAAAAATACGGTGGTATTATTCTAAAACAACTCGAAAAACTTGGCGCTTCCTGTGACTGGGATCGTACACGTTTTACCATGGATCCGGAATTATACCAATCTGTTATCCGTGTATTTGTCGATCTGTACAATAAAGGATTGATCTATCGTGGTTACCGCATGGTTAATTGGGACCCTGAAGCAAAAACAAATATCTCCGACGAAGAAGTTATTTATAAAGAGAAAAACGGCAAATTATACCACCTAAAATATCAGGTTGAAGGGACAGACCAATACATCGTAGTGGCGACAACCCGTCCTGAGACCATCTTTGGTGATACTGCGGTGTGCATCAATCCCAATGATGAACGCTACACCTGGCTGAAAGGAAAGCAGGTGATTGTGCCTATCGTCGGAAGAAGAGTCAATATCATTGAAGATGAATATGTTGATCTGGAATTTGGTACCGGATGCCTTAAAGTAACACCAGCGCATGACGTGAATGACTATGCTTTGGGCAAAAAACACAACCTGGAATTTGTGGATATCTTCACGGATGAAGCAAAGCTAAATGACAATGGCCTGCACTATGCAGGTATGGATCGTTTTAAAGTGCGCAAAGAGATTGAGAAAGAGCTTGAGGAAAAAGGGTTATTAGAAAAAGTCGAAAACTATACCAATAATGTCGGTACTTCGGAGCGAACCGGTGCTGTCATTGAGCCTAAAATCTCCAATCAGTGGTTCCTTAAAATGGAAGATCTGGCAAAACCAGCATTGGATAATGTCATGGACGATACGATTAAGTTCCATCCGACAAAATTCAAAAATATTTACCGCAACTGGATGGAGAATGTGACAGACTGGAACATCTCAAGACAATTGTGGTGGGGACATCAAATACCAGCTTATTTCTATGGCGATGGGAACGAAGATTTTGTTGTTGCACAAACAATTGAAGAAGCACTTGTATTAGCGCAAGAAAAATCAGGCAATGCAGATCTTCGGGCAGCGGATCTCCGTCAAGATGAAGATGTTCTGGACACGTGGTTCTCAGCATGGTTATGGCCAATCTCCGTATTCAATGGCATCAATGAACCTGAGAATGCCGAAATCAACTATTACTACCCGACGCAAGATTTGGTGACCGCTCCAGATATCATTTTCTTTTGGGTGGCACGCATGATCGTATCGGGATATGAATTCCGCGGACAATTACCTTTTGAAAATGTTTATTTCACCGGTATTGTACGTGATAAACTAGGCCGTAAAATGTCCAAATCACTGGGTAATTCACCTGACCCAATTGATCTGATGAACGAATACGGGGCCGATGCCACAAGAATGGGCATGTTGCTGACTGCTCCGGCAGGTAACGACCTTCCTTTTGACGTTGAGCTTTGTGTACAGGGCCGTAATTTTGCAAACAAGATCTGGAATGCCTTCCGTTTGGTAAAAGGTTGGGAAATTACAACTGCTGCAGCTTCTGACTCGGATAAAATAGCAGCATCCTGGTTTAAGGCGAGATTAAATCAAGCCCTGGTCGATATCGAAGAAAACTTCAAACACTATCGTTTGTCAGATGCACTCATGACAACCTACAAATTGGTATGGGACGACTTCTGTGCATGGTATCTTGAATTGGTTAAACCGGCTTATGGTTCTCCTATCTCTGCAGAAACTTTAGAAACGGTCAAATCTTTCTTCCAACGCATTCTTACGCTAGTACACCCGTTCATGCCTTTCTTGACCGAAGAATTATGGCATGACGAATTGTTTGGCGTAAAAGACGAGAAAGATTGCATTATCGTAGCCGCTTATCCTACGGCGGATGAGTTTGACGAACAGTTAATAAAAGATTTCGCGATCGCTCAACAGATCATTTCGGAAGTTCGTAATATTCGCAATTCTAAAGGTATTTCCCCTAAGGTTGCATTGCCATTGGCGATCAATCAACAGTCGAACATTAATTTAGCACAATATATTGATATCATTACCAAGATTGCAAACTTGGAAGGCGTAACTTTTGTTTCTGAGAAAGTAGCAGGAGCAATGAGCTTCCTTGCCGGTAAAGATGAGTGTTATGTTACGTTAGAAAACAATATTGATGTCGATGCCGAGCGTGAACGTATCGAAAAAGAATTGGAATACTTAAAAGGTTTCCTTGTATCTGTAGACAAAAAGCTTTCCAATGAGCGGTTTGTGCAAAATGCTAAGCCTGAAATTGTTGAAAACGAAAAAAGTAAAAAAGCAGATGCCGAAGCAAAGATTAAAATTCTTCAAGAAAGCTTAGTAGCATTAGGTTAAGACCTATTCAATACATCTTTTAAAAGTCCCGCGCCTTACGCGGGACTTTTTTTTAACCGAGAAATAAGCAGAACTCCCTTCATGTCCCCTCAAGTCCCCTCAAGTCCCTACGTTATTCGGGAACGCTCCGAGACTGACTCGGGACAGCTTCGAGACAAGGTCGGGAGAGCTTCGGCCTACGTTTGGCTAACGCTCGGCAACGCATCGACCCGCAGCCGAACAACTGCCGAACAAATGGCAGGGCATTCCCAACGCTGTCCCGGCCCAGTCCTAAGGCAATCCCGAACAACCACCGAACAATACTCGAGCAACATTCCAACAATAGCCGAAATGTATCCATACAGGCTACATCGATAAATATCACTAATAGTCCATGTTAGTAATCCCTATCCGAAAATACCATACAACCTTTGTATTACCTACGGCTATCTTATCAATACTGGAACTGTACATCAACCATACTGGAACCATGCTTGAACGACTCATGATATCTGCTTCAAGGGAATTTAAAACCTAAACTGAAAAACAAGAGAATCATCTGCACCTTCTATCTGTTAAAAGCAGTTTATAACTAATTGATAGACAAACAATGCGGTTACTTTATAAATTCCTGTAAAAAATGAATAACTTTATAAGAGCGAACTTAAATTATATCATTATGGGATTCAAAGAAACATTTCAGATTAACGGTGAAAACCTTTTACAGAAGATCAAAGAAATCATTGCTGAGGGCAATGTTAGCAAAATCAGCATTTCGGACAAACATGGCAAGGAAATTATGAGCTTTCCTGTCACTATAGGCGCAATAGGCTTGATCTTAGCACCTGTCTTTGCCGCAATTGGCGCCGTAGCAGCATTGCTTACAGAATGTACGATCACCGTAGAGCGCAATACAAACAAAGACGAAGAAGACAAAGAAGATAACAGCACTGATCCACCGACAACAATAACTGTAAAATAATCAATTTGAAATTGACCGTTATGAAGATCTTTAAAAACATACTTTGCATTTTATTTGCCTTGCTATTTATCAATGCAGGGCTGGATAAACTTTTTCATTATATGCCTACGCCGCCAATGGATATGGACATGAAAAAAGTATTTGAGGCCTTTGCCACGATAAAATGGCTAATGCCGCTAGTCGGAATTATCGAACTCCTGGGTGGCTTATTGTTTATTTTTCCAAAAACAAGGACTTTAGGTGCATTGGTTATCTTTCCGATACTCATTGGCATTTTTACCCATAATATGATTTTCTATAGCCAAATGGGATTAATCATCTGGGCTGTACTTTTCATTATTTGGTTATGGGTCGTATTTGAAAACTGGGGTAAATACAGGAAACTGATGGAATAATGATCTATTCTCATCTCCAGGTGCTATAGATAAGAATATGTAGTATGTTAAATACCTATTTCTTTAATAAATTGATAGGTATTTCATGCTTTTATTACCATAAAATTAAAAAACGAAAAACTTTATAAGACGATAATGGTTTGGTCAATTATTTGATGTGTTTTTATACCATCCTCGCAACAAAAGACTTTTCTTTTAGTGTGGGAATGAAAAACTGTTAAGATTTGCTTAAATAGGTATAACGCATAAATTAAACTTGCATTTACAAGCAAATTTATCTTAGTTTGCTGAAATAGTGGCGATATAAGTTATATAGCTGAAAACGAAGCAAACTTTTTCCCGTTTTAATTTTTATTAATAGATACTTAAATCAAATTATACGTTGAACAGATTTACCCGAATTGCTTTTAAAACAATATTGTGGATTATTGGAGTAATAATTGCGCTGGCTATTCTAATCGTATTCTTAATCAGACTACCTTCCGTCCAGAACTATATTGCTGGCAAAGTAACTCAATATGTAGAAGGAAAGATTGGTACTCCTGTAAAAATTGGCTATATCAATATTGATTTTCCTAAAAAACTGGTTTTAGAGGACGTTTACTTAGCTGACCAGAGTAAAGACACCTTGGTTGCTGGAAAAAGCATAGCAGTGGATATCAACATGCTCAAACTTCTGAAAAACACCGTTGAAATTCAGAGTCTTGAAGCAGAAGGAATCACTGCAAAAATTCGCCGTACGCTGCCCGACAGCTCGTTCAACTTTGATTATATTATCAAAGCTTTCGCCTCTCAAAAAGAAAGCAAACCAACGGCAGACAGCAGTTCAGCCCTCCTATTTAATTTGGATAAAGTCAAATTTGACAAATTTCATATTGTCTATGCCGATGATGTTATCGGCACCAGTGCCGATGTTTATCTCGGCAGCTTGAACACGAACGTTAAGAAATTTGATCTCACAAAAAACATGGCCTTTGACCTCCCCAAAGTAAAGATTGATGGTTTGAGCGCTACAGTAAAACAATGGCGACCAGTTGTTGAAGGGGCAGCGCCATCCGTCAAAGACTTTGGGATTACCGACAAAACAGCACAGACAACGACATTACTTCCCGAGGTCGGCCTGCAAATTGCAGATCTAACCAATATACTGGTTCGTTATGAGGATAAATCCAGCCTATTGAACACCAAGTTTTATATCAAAAATCTTCACGCGGACATTAATAAGATCGACCTCAACAAAGAGATCGTTGACATTCAAACGATCAACCTGGATGGATCGGATAATTCTGTGCTCTTTGGAAAGATTCAGAAAAAAGCGAACAGCACGGAGAAAAACACAGCAGACAGCAGCAAAGTAAACTGGATTGTATCAGCCAAAGATATTCAAATCAATAAGACAAGCCTAGCTTACCGGGACGATAATCAGGCGCGTATGAAAGGCTTTGATTATTTCAACATGAAGATTCCCGGGATGAAAACCAGTCTCAACGATCTTTACTACAGTGCCGATTCTATCAGCGGATCATTAAAGGAGCTCGTCGCATCAGATCAGTCTGGTTTTGTGATCAAGCAATTGAAAGGTGATTTTAAGTATACGAATACCGGTGCGGAGATCAAAAATCTTTACGCAGAGACACCACGTACTCTCCTGCGGGATTACATCAAAGTAACCTATCCCTCTTTGGATATTATCGCCAAAAAACCCGAACTGCTCTACGTGAATGCAACAATTAAAAAGAGTCATGTTGATATGCGCGATATCTACTACTTTGCACCGTTTTTGGATACTATGCAGGTTATGAAACCCCTGATGGACAAAAAATTTGCAATAGATGGACGCGTTGTGGGTAAGGTCAATGATCTAAATATTCCAGCAATTGATTTTCAAACCTTATCTAATACACGAGTCATTGCCAGCCTGCACTTAAAGGGTCTACCCAACGTCGATAAAATGTCAATGGATCTTAATTTAAAGAAATTGACCACAGGCCGTTCAGATATCGAAAAGCTGGTTTCAAAAAAGATGCTTCCAAGTGGAATAGAACTACCGAATACCATCGGGCTTACCGGGACGTTTAATGGCGGCATGAACGCTTTTAACACCAACCTTTCTTTAGTAACAGAGAAGGGAACAGCCAAGTTCAATGGTAAAGTTGGCATGATCGGCCGGGATACAACGTATGATGCCTATGTGAGCATCCGTGATTTTGATATCGGTAAGATCATGAAAATGGACAGTACATTGGGGATACTTTCCTTCGAAGGAAAAATTAAAGGCCATGGTACCGATCCCAAGAAGCTTGTGGCCAACTTCGATGGTAAAGTAAACCGAATGGATGCAATGGGCTATCGTTATCAGAATATCGACATGAACCTTACCGCAGACAAAGGAGATATTAAAGCCTCTGTTGTCAGCCCAGACCCCAATATTCAGCTCAAGCTGGATGCGACGGCTAACATGAAATCCAAGTATCCACAGGTGGATTTCGAACTTATGGTGGATACCATTAATCTTAAAAATTTAAAATTAATGGACGACGAATTCAAGTACCACGGTAAACTTGTCGGAAACTTTAGTTCAGCTGATCCGAATTTCCTAAATGGAGAAGCGCATATTACCAATTCATCTATTGTTTACAATGATGCTTATTACTCGCTAGACAGCATTTCACTGATTGCAAAAGCGGATACAAGCCGCAACTTGCTGCTTTTAAAATCGGACTTTCTCAATGCCCACTTAGTCGGAAAATACAAAATTTTAGAATTGCAGAATGCCATTCAAGACATCTTGCAGGTATACTACCAACCAGGCAAAGCGGCTAAAGTTGCCAAGTACGAACCTCAGAATATCGAGTTTTCGGCTCAATTGACCAGAACCAAATTTATCAAAGATTTCTTACCAGAACTGACTGAAATGTCTGATATTACGTTGGATGGTATGTTCAACAGTCAATCAAAAACCATTCTCGCCAAATTGGACGCACCCAAGATTATTTATAATGGTACCGAGATCAACAACGTTACCTTAGATATCAATACCCTGGACAGCACGCTCTATTATTCGGCACTGATCAATAAAATCAAAGTGAGCAATATTGAATTGGTAAATACAGTATTCAGTGGTAAAGTCATCCAAAACAATTTGGACTTTGGACTTTGGATCAAGGATAAGAAAGAGAAAGAGCAGTATCATCTGGGCGCCAATATGCGTGTTGATAATGGCGCATTTGTTTTCAGTTTACTGCAAGATGGGCTTATGCTGAATTACGAAAAGTGGACGATAAATCCAAACAACCTGCTCAAATTCGGGAGTACAGGTATTCAGGCCAATGAATTTATTTTAAGCAATAAAGGACAGGAGCTGAGTATATCATCGCAGGACAGCGTCCTCAACTCACCGCTCAACATTGCATTTAAGAATTTCCGCATAGAGACGTTAAGTAAAATGCTCGAAAGTGAGACTGTGGATCTTGGTGGTGGAGTAAACGGTCAGGCAACTATATCACGTTTAGAAAGTAGCCCGGTATTTGTATCAGACCTGGTGATCGAAAAGTTCTATATTGGAAAGGACACGGTTGGTAATGTCAACATTAAAGTGAATAATGAAAAAGAAAACACGTATAATGCCAATATCAGCATCAGTGAAAATGGCAATAACGTGGTTTTAAGCGGTGATTTTGTCAATCCGCCCAAGGGAGAGGCAAGCTTAGATTTCACCTTAGATATTGCTCCGCTTACCATGCAGACGGTTCAAGCATTCAGCTTAGGGTATCTGAAAGATGCTAAGGGAAATCTGGAAGGTCAGTTAAAAATAACCGGATCACCGTCAAAACCGCTTATTAATGGCGATGTCAAGTTTAAAGAGGCACAATTCAATATTGCGATGCTAAATGCGCTCTTCAAAGCCAAAGACGAAACCATTCACTTGGATGAAAGAGGTATTACATTCCCTAAATTTGCACTGGAAGATAAAAAAGGAAATATTGCCAAAGTAACGGGGTCCATTGAGACCAAAACATACACTGATTTTGATTTTAATCTCAATGTCAACACCGACAATTTCGAGGTACTCAATTCAACGCAAAGTGACAACGACATGTTCTACGGTAAAATGTATCTTACCTCTAACCTCCGTATCAGAGGAAATCTCGATAAACCTGTCGTTGATGGAACAATCAAAGTATTGGACGATACAGACTTCACCTTCGTGATGCCAAATGAGGATCCGGGAATGGCAGACCGCAAAGGCGTTGTTGAATTTGTGGATAAAAGTGACACTACCAGAGCCAATGTATTTGCCAAATTGGATTCCATGACTGTAACCCGGTTAACGGGAATGGATGTGGATCTTAATCTTCAAACGGATAAAGACGCCAAGTTTAAGATACTCTTGGATGCGGGTTCACAGGATGCACTGAATATTCAAGGTGAAGCGGAGCTGAACGCAGGTATTGATGCGAGTAGTAAAATTACACTTTCAGGAACATTCACTGTAGATAAAGGTAGCTACTCATTTAGTTTTGGTCCAGTGAAAAAAGACTTTACTTTCCGCAAAGGTAGTACCATCACCTGGAACGGCGATCCATTGGATGCCCAGCTTAATATTACGGCAGCATATACGACGAAAGCACCGACACTGGAACTTGTAGCAACGCAGCTGGGATCGGAAAATGCAAACCTGTACAAGCAACGTATACCTTTCAACGTATTATTGAAAATAACAGATAAATTGTTCCAACCGCAGCTTAATTTTGATATTGATCTGGATGAAAACAATTCTGTCGTTTCCCAGGATGTGATCAGCAAAGTCAATAATGCACTGACCACTTTACGTGAAAATCCTTCGGAACTCAACAAACAGGTATTTTCACTAATCGTTTTGGGACGCTTTATGTCGACCAATCCGTTTGAGAGTTTATCTGGCGGCGGTGGTACCGAAGCCATTGTTAGAAATAGCATCAGCTCATTCCTCAGTGGTCAACTGAACCGTTTAGCGTCCGAACTCATCACAGGGGTAGAACTCGACTTCAACCTGACTTCAGAAGAGGATTACGCCACCGGAGCCGGACAAACCCGGACTGATCTGAATATCGGCGTATCTAAGATGCTCTTAAACGACCGGTTAAAAATTACGGTGGGTTCTAACTTTGAAGTGGAGGGAAATACACGTCCGGGCGAAACAGCCAACAATATTGCTGGCGATATTCAATTGGATTATCAACTGTCACAAGATGGCCGCTATTTTGCACGGGTGTATCGTAAAAATCAATATCAAGTTACACTCCAGGGTCAATATGTAGAGACAGGTATTGGATTTATCATCAATATGGATTACAACAGATTTAAGGAAATCTGGATGAGTTCGAAAAAGCTCAAGGAGTACTATGATACCAATAGCAAAGGGTTCAGAAAACGCTTTGATGTGGAACGTATGGAAACCGATTCGGTCTATCGTGACAGTGTACGCACAGTCATCCGGGACAGTTTGATGATCCACAGCCCGGAATACAGAAAACGCATGGAAGATAGAGAAAAAGAGAAACGTAAACAACAGTTGGACTCCACTAAAAGGACGCCGAAAAGCGATAGTCCAAAATCAAATTTAGATACGATCAGAACGACAGCGATAAAAAATGAAGACGAGGAAAGGAGTTATCATGCAAGCTAAACTAAAGCATATTATTGGAATAGTATCCCTGGTTGCGTTTATAGCGTCCTGTTCTTCTACCAAGAATCTGAAAGAAGGAGAAAGCTTATATGTGAAGGGCAATGTCATCGTCGATTCGGACACCATCTCCAAAGAAAATAAGGAAAAGATTGCGACCCATCTAGAAGCTGTGCTGATGCCAAAGCCTAATAAACGACTCGCAGGGGTGCCATTCAAGCTGTACTTCAACAATATGGCCGGAGATTCCGCAGGGAAGAACATCATCAAAAAATTCTTTAAAAAAATCGGTGAAGAACCGGTGTTATTAAGCGATGTCAATCGTGAGTACAATGAAAATCTATTGCGCAATCGCCTGGAGAACTTCGGTTTCTTTAACGCGGAAGTAAAATCTGACACATTAGTTGAAAATAAAAAAGCAACGATCAATTATACGGCAAAGCCCAATCTGATCTACCGAATACGATCGGTTAAATTTGATATTGACAGTACAACGCAGCTGGGTAAAGATATCCGTTCAAGCGCTGACAAAACGCTCTTACAAGTGGGTAAGAATTACAGCTTAGATGTTATCCTAAATGAGCGTGACCGTATCGATAATGACCTTAAGAATAAAGGGTATTATTATTTCAGCCCCGACTACATCCTTGTTCAGGTAGACAGTTCGAATCGGAACAACAGGGTCGACATGTATGTTACGGTGAAGAAGGAAACACCGGCGCAAGCGAAAGTTCCGTCAAAGATTAATAAAATCTACATTTACCCCAACTACACGGAAACAAGCACGGGTTATCAAAGGTCTACCCGTAATGCAGAACTGTATGATAGCAGCTACTATTTTATAGACCGCCAGCATCTTTACAGAAAGCCTGTTATCGCGAATCATATCTTCTTCCATCCCGGTGATGTCTACAACCGTAATGCACATAACCAGACCATCAGCCATCTGGTGAATCTGAATAGCTGGAAATTTGTTAAAAACAATTTTGTGGACAGTAAAGAAGTGCCGAATGCATTGGATGTCTATTATTACCTAACACCATTTCCAAAAAAATCACTTCGGGTAGAACTTTTGGGAAAAATGGCTTCGGTGTACAATGGTACCGAGGTCAATGTGAACTGGACTTTACGCAATGCGTTTAAAGGCGCAGAGCAATTAAGTTTTAATGTGTTCGGGGGCTATGAAACGCAGACAGGTGGATCTGCGGATCTCAATTCGAGTTATTATCGCTACGGTATGGAGGCTACTTTAACCTTCCCACGCATATTATCCCCTTTTGGAAGGATTTCACCTACACGACGTTTTATCCCGAAGACCTACGTAAAAGGTCGCTATGAATTTTTAAACCGTCGTAAAGCCTATACCCTCAACTCCATCGCACTGGATTACGGTTATATCTGGCAAGAGTCTGAGGAAAAGCAGCACGATCTTGCTTTAATGGAGATTACCTATGTCCAACCTAAAGGTATCTCGGAAAACTATCAAAAGCAAATGGATACTATTCCGGCCTTAAGACATGCTATCGACCCACAATTTACGATTGGTCCAAACTACAACTTCACGTTTCAAAATACGATGAAGCAGCATTTGAAAAACACCTTTTATTTCAAAGGAAATCTGGATCTATCGGGAAATATACTCGGATTGATAAAAGGAGCAGATTTCAATAAAGGAAAAACTTTCAAATTGTTTGATGCGTATTTCTCACAATATATCAAGATCAGTGGTGATGGCAGGCACTATCTCAAATTATCCGAGAATTCGCAGCTTGCTTCACGGGTCAGTCTGGGCTTAAGTTATTCCTACGGCAACTCGCGCTCACTTCCCTATTTAAAACAATATTATGTAGGTGGTCCAAATAGTATCCGTGCCTTTGGTGCCCGTGCGATCGGCCCGGGAACAGTAGCTCCCGAAAAATTAAGCAACGGACTCTTCTATGCCGACCAGACTGGTGATATTAAACTCGAACTAAATACCGAATATCGAGCCAAGCTAGCGGGCTTTGTCCACTGGGCTGCCTTCATCGATGCGGGTAACGTATGGTTACAGCGAGAAGATGTCAACAAACCGGGCGGCAAGTTCAGCAAGAACTTTTTAAATGAATTAGCCGTTGGTGGTGGAGCAGGATTGCGCTTTGATTTTACATTCTTAATCATCCGTACAGATATGTCAATACCGTTCCGTATCCCCTATCTTCCCAAAGGAGAGCGTTGGGTGTTTAAGGATATTGACTTTGGAAGTTCAAAATGGCGCAAGGATAACCTGATGTTCAACTTAGCCATCGGCTATCCGTTCTAGGTGACGGATTTGATTTACAAAATAAAAACTTTCATGATTCCTTTGGATCAACAACAGGCATGAAAGTTCTTGATGACCTTTGAAAACAGACACTTTCAGAAAAAAAGCGAGTCAATACCAACGTCTTCAATAGACGATGCCTATTGACTCGCTTTTGTTATAAACTACCGGTCGCGGCAGACATTTGGACGATCAATATCAACCAGTTCCGAAATTCCGTATTCATCAAAGAGATCCAAGAGTGCATCCGTACCCTCTTCAAGTTTATAATCCATTTCTTCTTTATAAACCGGAATCATCGCATAAAAATTGATGATATTGCCATCTTTGGTTTTTAATTCCAAAAACTCTTCATCAAAACTTAGCATAGGCGGAAGCAGCAACATACAACCAAATCCGGTGTTTGCAATATCTTCGGCTTCCATCCCATTCGGAATTGTATGTCCATAACCCAACCAGGTTTTGTACTCATGCGGGAACCGAGCTAACCGCTTTAAGAAGTAAACAGGCCAATAATTATCATCGTCCTGAAACTCTTCCTCTCCTATTTTCCAATCTGCAGGCAACACGACCATTAACTCGGCGCGCTCATAGACCTCCTTATTTTCTACCTCATCCGGAACATGCATAGGCAGATCACTCATCCCCGAAGTAACCAAGATATGATAGGGATAGTCTGCGCTTGGTTTGATCCAATGGACATCAATGTGTACAAGTTCTGAAATTATCTCATGGAACACCATATCAGGTGCTGCAATGTGCTTTGTCAGGTGCTCTTCTATTTCATCAAGATAAACACATTGCACCGCAGGGAATAGGTTTTTTGGATCCTTTTCCTCGGGTTGATCTTCATAGCGATATACTGTAGATCCTCCGGCAGTAATTTCGGTATCTTTTTTTTCAGGCGAAGATTCTTCCGCTCCGCTACTCATAATTTTTTTGACTTTATCCCAGAATGACATATTATCCTATAAATGGTGAAAATTTTAGACCTATTTTGCTATTCAAATTTATTCAATTACAGCAACTACGGGCTGTCTGAATCTTGTTTTAACTGGTTTTCCTTTGACTTGCCCTGGCATCCACGGTGGCGATTTTCGCATGGCAGACAATACAGCTTTTGCAAACTCTGGACTTATTTTATCAGGGTTCTCGATTTCAATGTTACAGATTGATCCGTCTTCGCAAACAATAAATTTCAGTACCGCTGTCTGCCGTGATCCGTATCGGGCGTAAGCTACGCTATCCATTGCACCTACTGTCCGTGACAAATCCAGATTATTTTGCAAGAATCTGGACCAGGCAACTACGCCGCCTTTAAAATAAGGAAAATCGTCGACATTTTGAACTAAACTATCTGCGGGAATATCGCGCTTAGCAATGATCTGTGCTTCTACAGAAGAGCACATTATTATAAAAACCAGAATTGAAAAAATAGTCTTGAAACCTGTTAAATGCATAACCTACCCTATCCATAATCGTACCATTTAACGATAGAATAAAATACTTTATTGCTATACGGATTTCTAATGCTAATTTAAGGGCATATCAACCTTAGACACGAAGTTTCCATCCGCATCTAAAAGGAAGCTAATCGGATGCTCTGGATCTTTGATAATCTCAAATAAGGTCAAGCCCCAAGGTTTCCAAAAATTTTCCAGCACTTGCCCATAGGTCTTATTCTGCCAATGGTCAAATATGGGCTTCATCGACATATCAGCTAAAGGCATAGGTTCCACATACACTTTTTGTGGAGTATTTAAATAGGTATAATCGGGTAAACGATTAAATAAATACGCTGAATAGAAATAACGTGCACACAATTCTTCAAACTGAATAGGGTGCAGGATTTTTCCATCAATTGCTTTCAGCACATCTTCGTGATAAATATTATTGGTGGCATTATCCTGAAGACAGGCAACTACCGCGAAATCTTTCATCCGGATAGAGAAGATCAGTGTATTGATTTCATCCCGATACATAAATGTATCCGGCGCATTCTCAACAGGTACAACAACCAACGAAAAGGGAAAGGTATTCTCAAATTCCATGGGCACTACCAGCGATTGCAACATCGCGTGAAGATTTGTAAAACGCTGCGCAAGTGCCTGCGAAAAGTTCATATCTTCCCCAGAAGCTTTTTGCTGACGAATTCCCGCAAGAATCTCATTAAAAACCACCCCATAGATGATTTTTGTCATCCATTGAAACAAGAGTAAAGGGTCCAATTGTTTCACGGCGTCATATCCCTGTTCAAATGATTGCTCAACAGCGCGTTCCATCTGCTCAATCGCCTCGGCAGCTGCCATAGAACAAGGTAGTTTCAACGATTTGTAGGTGACCAGATTCTCGTCCAGCATTTTAAAAGGCTTATCTTCCAATTGAAAAGATTTCATCATCCACACAGGAAAAACCTGAATAGACTCTTCTTCCGACTGAAGCTTATTTCCCGTTAAAAAACAAATATCTGAATCAAACTGAAATTGTTTGAAAGGATTATACAAAGTTGTCGCCATAATGCAGGCAAAGTTAAAACAAATCGAAAAGTCCACAAGAAAAGCGAATTCTTATTACGATAAGGTGACTCGCCCTTTTAAACTTATTTTATTTTCAGAAATTTTTGAAAATTCAAAAACTATTAATACTTTTGATATATTGTTGGATATAAGGGGATCTAAATAGATCTGAAAGCTTCGATAGCATGAGAAGAGGTTGATATACTATTGGATATAGAAGATCTAAATAGCTATAAAAGCTTCGATAACATGAGAAGAAAAAATAAATAAAGGTCAAATAATAGAAAGCATAATGGAATTACAAGAAGCAAAACAACAGTTTATCGACACATGGGGAGCCTTGGGTTCCGAATGGGGCATCAACAAGTCCGTGGCGCAGGTTCATGCACTGCTCCTCTCTGCGAGTAATCCGATGTCCACAGACGAGATTATGGAAAAGCTGGTTATTTCCAGGGGGAACGCCAATATGAGCATCCGCCAGTTGATCGATTATGGCATCGTTTATAAAAAGCATATCGCTGGTGACAGAAAGGAATATTTTGTCGCTGAAAAGGAGGTCTTAAAATGGGCAATGAAAATCGCGGTCATGCGCAAACAAAAAGAACTTGATCCAGTAATGGATATTCTGAAGGAGATAAGCCGAAATACCGAAAAGGATCAGACAGCAGAAGGCAAAGAGTTTCACAAAACCGTAAAGGATATCCAGAATCTGACGGATCAGCTCGAAACAATTGCCAATAAGATCTTCAATACAAGTGGAGGAGATTTACTCATTAAATTGATCAAACTAATGATGTAGTATCATGAACTTTAATATCCTGGCATATATCATCTACGGCCTGTTGACCTCTTATATCATCCTTTGGGTCGGTCGGCAGTTTCATCGAAACGGCCGGACTTTTATCGTATCTCTTTTTGGACAGGACACCAGCCTGGCTGATACGACAAATAATCTATTGCTTATGGGATATTACCTGTTCAACATCGGCTATGCCATTATACAATTTAGCTATTGGAACCAAATTCAATCCGTTGATGAACTGATCAGCAGTATTGCGCTAAAAACAGGCCGATTGCTTTTTGTACTTGTTAGCTTACATTACTTGAATATGCTCGGTATTTACCTCTTCGCAAAAAGGAAAAACTCATTAACCATTAAACATTAATATCATGGGAAATTTAACAGTTATCGGGTACTTTATTTATCTACCCATTGCAATAGGATTAACCTATTATGTCGCCTATGTGCTATTCAAAAATAGCATTGTCTACATGAATGATATCTTTGCCGGAAGGCCAGAGGTCGCCAATGCAACAAATAATCTCTTTCGCATCGGATTCTATCTGATGAATCTTGGATTTGCACTCTACATTCTCGAAATCAGCCTTTACAAGCCCAGCATCCAAGAACTCATCGAACGCCTGAGTTATAAAATCGGTGGGTTTAGTATCTATTTAGGTGTCATGCTTTTTCTCAATATGTTTCTCTTCTTTAGAGGTAAACGCATTGCAAAGCAAAGGAGAACACTAAGTTCAACGGTCAATCCTTAAGTAAATAAAAAAAGCCATGAATAAGATAGTTATTGCTGGGGGAACAGGTTTTGTTGGCCAATATCTTTCCCAAAAATTCCGGGCATTGGGACACCAGGTTATTATCATAGGCCGACAACGGGCTGATGTTCTCTGGTCAGATCGTCGCGGCATTGCCGAAGCATTGGAAAACGCAGACTTACTCATCAATCTAGCTGGAAAGTCTGTCAACTGTCGGTATAACGAAAAGAACAAGGCCGAAATATTTTCTTCGAGAACAGCAACGACAAAAATACTCGGCGAAATCATATCAGCCGCTAACAATCCGCCAAAGTTGTGGCTAAATTCAAGTACGGCGACTATTTACCGTCACGCTGAGGACCGTCCGATGACTGAAAGTTCGGGTGATATCGGAACAGGATTTTCCGTTGATGTTGCCACGTTATGGGAAAAAACCTTTTTCGATTTTAAATTACCGCAGACTCGACAGGTAGCACTCCGTATGGCCATTGTACTGGGACCGGATGGTGGCGTTATACATCCTTTTAAGAACCTGGTCCGTTTTGGACTCGGTGGCATACAAGGTAATGGCAGGCAATATTTTAGCTGGATCCATATTGAAGATATTTTCCAGATCATCCTGTTCTTACAAAGCCATGGAGATATGAGTGGTGTTATCAATTGCGCAGCCCCCCATCCGATTACAAACAAAATCTTTATGGAGACCTTTAGGCAGACCATGCATCGTAAAATCGGTCTACCTTCTCCCAAATGGCTGCTGGAGATAGGAGCTGCTTTGATCGGTACAGAAACAGAACTCCTTTTGAAAAGTCGTTGGGTATTGCCGGAAAGGCTGGAAAATAATGGATATACATTTAAATATCCGACGATTTCTGCTGCTTTGCAGGATATTCTACAGCGTAGTTAAAGGTTTATAAGGTCAAAACGTGGGGTAAACCAACTTATCCCACGTTAACTTTAAAATTCTCGAACACAAGCGGCGCGGTTACAATTGCACCTTCGTTATTTTTCACGCCTTTAAACGCAGAAGTCTTCCCTTTTTCCAGCAGGTTCTTCATTTCTTTTTCGTCCAGAAAAATACCATTTAAGGTTCGCCAGATTTTAAAATCACATCCACGGGCATAGTGATCGCATTGTGCCACCTTATCATACAGCAGAATCAATCCCTTCTCACATTTCGGACATTTTATCTTTCCTTTCTGCTGGGGTTTCACTTCTTCCTGTGCCAAAGAAATCCGCAATGTCAGCAGCTCTTTGGTGATTTTGGCTGTATAGTCCTTAATATGTTTCATAAAAACATCGTAAGAAACCTTATTGGCCCGCATTTCTTCCAGCTTTTGTTCCCATTTACCGGTTAGTGTTACCTTTGCAATGGAACGATCTTTTACGAGATGGTATACCGCCAGCCCTTTTTCAGTCGGAATAAGCTTTTTCTTATCACGCTTGATATAATCGCGTTGAAAAAGTGTTTCAATAGTTGCAGCCCGTGTAGCCGGAGTACCAAGTCCACAGTCTTTCATGGCCTGGCGCATCTCATCATCTTCGATTTCCTTTCCAGAAGTTTCCATTGCCTTTAGCAAGGATGCTTCGGTATGTATGGGCCTTGCTTTGGTAAAACGTTCGGCAAGCTCCAAGGTCAGAATCTGCAAGATTTCCTCAGCTAATAGCTTCGGTAACTGCGCATTTTCGTTATCCTGGTCGTCGTTGTTCTTATCTTCATCGGGGGCTTCGATCTGTTCAGCAGAAAGACGCCAGCCATATTGTTTGATCACCGTACCTTTGGCGATCAATTCAACGCCCTGTGCATCGATTGTCACTGTAGTAATATCTTTTATACAGACTTCCGAGAAGCTTTCGACCATGCGTTTGGCGATCATATTGTAGATATTCTGCTGTTCTTTCAGCATCGGTCCCGGCTTTTCATCCGTCACCAGCAAGGCGTGGTGATCGGTGACTTTTTTATCATCGACAGAACGTTTATTCAACTTTGCACCGATCAGATTTTTAGCTATTGAGGCGATGGATTCTTCTGCGGTATCGGATAGATGCTGAAAAAGCTCTTCAATCTTCTCGAAGACATCCTCACCAATGTAACGGGAACCGGTACGTGGATAGGTGATGACTTTTTTCTCATAAAGGGTCTGCGCAATACTTAGTGTCTGATCTGCCGAATAACCGTATTTTTTATTTGCATCCTGTTGAAGGGATGTTAAATCAAATAGTAGCGGCGGCTGTTCCTTTGTCTCTTTGGCTTCTACTTTTGCAACACGTGCATTGGAACCGACAGTCAGTCTCGCAATAGTTTGTTCAGCGACGTCTTTCTTATCAATTTTATTTGAAGTTGCCTTAAAACTGATGTTATCTTTTTCAAATCCCGCCTGAATTTTATAGAATGCCTGCGGCTTAAAGTCTTTATTTTCCAGATACCGCGAACAGATCATCGCCAAAGTGGGTGTCTGTACACGTCCTAAAGAAAGCAGCCCTTTATTGCCTGCCGCCAACGTGATCGCCTGTGTTGCATTGATGCCGATCAGCCAGTCCGACTCTGAGCGCGAACGGGCAGACATATAAAGACTATCGTACTCCGTGCCTGCTTTTAAATTGGCAAATCCCTCCTTAATAGCTTTATCGGTTTGGCTGGAGATCCACAGACGTTTAAAAGGTACTTTAGAACCTAAAAAATAGTAAATATTGCGAAAGATCAATTCACCTTCACGTCCAGCATCCGTAGCCACAATGATTTCTTCGGCTTGTTCTAAAAGTGATTTGATGATGTTGAGCTGTTTCACAGCCCCTGTATCATCCATTTGCTTGCCATCCCGCTTCACCTTCTTCGACTCCAGCTTAAATTTTGGCGGAATGATCGGCAAATTTGAAACTGTCCACGAATTATATCCATAAGCCTGTGGTGTACAGAGTTGCACTAAATGGCCAAAAGCATACGTAAAAGCATAGCCATTGCCGGCGATATAACCGTCTTTGACTTCTTTCGCCCCCATCACTCGAGCCAGATCACGCGCCACAGAGGGCTTTTCAGCTATTACAACTTTCATTTTTAACGTATTGAGATTTTAGAACAAAGAGTAAAGAACAAAGAGTAAAGACATATTTCGTTCAAGCCTTAGGCTTACCACGCGTCTTCATTTTTTAATTTTTGTAAAGTTTTTATTTTGTCAGCAAATTAAAAACTTTACAAAGTTATTCGATACTTGGTATTGTTATTCCCTGGATCTTACGATAAAGTTCAATGGCGTAAACATCAGTCATTCCCGAAACAAAGTCTAAAACACAGCGAATTTTCGAATACGAATCTTGTTTATCTGTATAAAATTGTGCTGGAATTAGAGCAACCAGTTTTTTATCGTAATTATTTTTGTTCTTCTTCAGGTAGGCTGGCACGAACTCTTTTAACAATGCATCCATCACGCGGTAACCGGCAATCTCAATCTGCACAACCGTTGGGGCATTATAGATTTTGGCGATGGAAATTTTTGAAATTTTGCTCATTTGCTTAACGATATCCTCATCCAATGCGTCCATCAAAGCCGATGTAAATGTTCCTGCCAAAAATTTCTCCTGCTCACGGACAAAGACATCTACACAACCTTTTATGAGCGTATTGATTGCTTTTGCCCGCAACAAAGCCACCCGGCTGGGGGTATCCAGCAAACCATCAAGCCGGTCGCGCAGATTCTCCTTACCACACAATGGCAGCAAGAGTTCTTCTACTTCCTGATAAGATAGTATTTTAAGATGATGCGCATCTTCCAAATCGATAATATTGTAGCAAATATCATCTGCCGCTTCCACCAGATAAACCAATGGATGTCTCAGATAGCCTTTTGGGTTAGAAGGATCTTTCAACAATCCTAGCTCATTGGCAATCTTCTCAAATGCTTTTTGCTCTTCTGTAAAAAAGCCATATTTTTTGCGATGATGGTTTTTCTTGAGATGGCCATCAATTGCCAAACAGGGATATTTTACAATGGAAGCTAAGGATGTATAGGTCAATGCAAATCCTTTGGGATCTTTTCCCTGAAACGCATGCGTTAAAATGCGCAAGGCATTGGCATTTCCTTCAAAATGGGTCAGATCGGCCCATTCTTCTGCAGTAACCTGTTCTTGATATTTACGTCCGTCGCCGTCTGTGAAATAGGTAGAGATCGCAGATTCTCCAGAGTGGCCAAATGCCGGATTGCCCAGATCATGGGAAAGACATGCGGCGGAGATAATATTTCCAACTTCCTGTAAAAAGGGATATTCCACATCTAGATTAGGGTTTTCCTCTTTTAACTGCGCATAAAACATACGGCCCAAAGAGCGTCCCACACTGGCGACTTCCAAACTGTGCGTCAATCTATTGTGGACGAATACAGCGCCAGGAAGTGGGAAAACCTGCGTTTTATTCTGTAATCTACGAAATGGGGAAGAAAAGATCAGACGATCATAATCCCGTTGAAATTCCGACCGGGCCACAAGGTAACTATCTACGCTCCGATCTTCATAACCCCAGCGCTTTGCAGAGAGCAAATCTTTCCAATTCATTTTTTCAGACATAGCGCAAACTTAGATAAATTTGCTTTTAAATACAATTATAATCACAGCAGATCTGTTCCAAAAACGGTACAATATACGTTCGTGCATATAGATAGTTTACGACGGCGATATGCCGGTAAAGGAATCATTTTTTCAGCAGTATCTCTGATTACATTTCAAAATGACAAATTTTACAAACAGCTGTTATCAAAGTCATTTTTATACTGGTTATATTCTGTATCTTTAACCTAAATACCAATAGGGATCATCATGACGAAATATCAAACACTTATTCCAAAACATTTTGAAGGTACAATCGATGGCAAAAACACGCATTTGCTCTTGTTAAAAAATGAAGGGGGCATGCAAGTACTCTTAACAGATTATGGTGCACGTATCGTCAGTATTCTGGTACCTGATAACAAGGGGAATTTGGTGGATGTAGCTTTGGGCTTCGATTCCATTCAAGCTTATTTGGACTCTGATGAAAAATACCATGGCTGTACTGCCGGACGTTTCGCAAATCGCATTGCTGAAGGCAAATTTGAGATCAACGGAAAATACTATACACTTCCTCAAAACAATGGAAACAATTGTCTTCATGGCGGTATCTCGGGTTTCCATGACAAGGTTTGGGACAGAAGAGTAACTTACCAATCGCATGTCGAATTTTATTATGTTTCCCCGGATGGTGAAGAAGGCTTTCCAGGAAATCTAAAAGTAATGGTTTCCTATACCCTGACGAGAAATAATGAGATCATCATTAAATACCATGCGCAATCGGATGCCGATACCCATGTAAACCTGACCAACCATACGTATTTCAATCTGGATGGAGAAGGCAGTGGGGATGTATTGCAGCAGGTGCTTCAGATCAATTCGGATGAGGTTCTCTTTGTAGACGAAAATCAGATACCAAATGCGGTCGTACCGGTTGAAGGCACAGCCTTCGACTTCCGTATCCCTAAACCTATTGTCCAAGATATCACAGCGAATAATGAACAACTTATTGCGGCCAAGGGATATGATCATTGCTATGTAAACAACCAGCCTATTTCACAACCCTGCGCAACGGTATATTCAAAAAACACAGGAATTCAGCTGGATGTATTTACGACTGAACCAGGCGTACAACTCTATACAGCCAACTGGATGACGGGAAATGATTTTGGCAAAAGAGGTTATAAGTATCTCCCATATGCAGGATTCTGCCTGGAAACACAGCACTTTCCGGATACGCCCAATCAAGCGGAATTTCCTTCAACCTTGTTGAAAGCAGGCGAATCATTCGACTCCGAGACACACTTTAAGTTCTCCATAAAAAAATAATAAAAAGAAAACGGCCGATAATGAAGTGCTTATCAGCCGTTTTCTTTTTATTTCAATTGTTCATCCGAGGATGACAGATCCTATTTTTTATGCCAAAAGATCATCTAATGCTGTTTGGACCTTCTCAAACCCAAAAGTCGCTTTCACTTGTCCAAACATACGTTGAATCTGATCATTGCACAGATTTCCGATGCTGCCTTCGTGGGTATGGTTTACCTCTTTTGATGGTTTGAAACGTCCCTCGTCGATATCGATACCGATAGTCCGATAGGCTTCACGGAACGGCACCCCTTTTAGGACCTCATTATTCACCACTTCGACGGAGAACAAATAATCATATTTTGGATCGTCAAGTATATTCTCTTTAACGGAAATATTTTCCAACATGAAAGTTGCTATGTCAAGACATTCATTAAGCGATTTAAAAGCAGGGAATAAATTCTCCTTTAACAATTGAAGATCTCTATGGTAACCAGACGGCAGGTTGGTTGTCATTAACGCTATTTCATTAGGCAGTGCCTGGATTTTATTACAGCGCGAACGGATCAACTCAAAGACATCGGGATTCTTCTTATGCGGCATGATACTCGATCCGGTCGTCAAATGTGCCGGAAATGAGATGAAGCCAAAATTTTGGTTAATATACAGACATACGTCCATTGCAAACTTTGCCAATGTCGCTGCGATGGAGCTCATCCCCTGTGCTAAGATACGTTCGGTCTTACCTCTTCCCATTTGTGCGTAAACCACATTGTAATTTAAGTCTTCGAATCCCAGCAATTGCGTCGTCATCGTTCTATTTAACGGAAAAGATGACCCATAGCCCGCAGCAGATCCTAAAGGATTCTTATTACAAACCTTCCAGGCTGCACGCATCATCTCCAGATCATCAACAAGACTCTCGGCATAAGCACCAAACCATAATCCAAACGACGAAGGCATCGCAATCTGCAAGTGGGTATAACCCGGGATCAGAATATGCTTGTATCGTTCGCTGAGTTGTATCAGTTGGTTAAAAAGCGCTTCTGTATTTTCGATGATATGCTGAATTTCGGAACGGAAGTATAATTTTAAATCCACTAATACCTGATCATTACGGGATCTGCCGGAATGGATTTTTTTACCCGCCTCACCGATACGTTGCGTAAGCAGCATTTCAACCTGCGAATGCACGTCTTCTACGGAGTCTTCAATGCGAAAATCACCAGCAAGGATTTCTTTATAGATATTTTTCAGTTCTTTTTGCACGAGTGCAAGATCCGCATCGGTCATCAGGTCTATGCTGTTCAACATACGCGTATGGGCCAATGAGCCCAAGACATCCGCAGCCGCAAGTTGCAGGTCCATGACCCGGTCATTGCCTACGGTAAACGATTCCACAAAAGAATCGACATCTATATTTTTTTGCCAGATTTTCATTCGTATAATTTCTTTGCTGATACTGCCTTATCAAAAGCCTGAGGTCGGTTTAGCGTTGATCGAGGCCCCTGATAATTCTATCAAATACAATTTTTACAAAAATACCAATTGCAATTGGTTATATCAATGCAAAGATTGCAGACATTTCAGGACGACAATTCTGGTTCAAAAAGAAATATTCAGACAGAAAAAAGGGCTGTTACAAAAAAAATAAAATGTTAAAAGTTTGTTAAATCGCGATAAACACATTTTATAAGTAACCACTCACTTTATTTTTAAAAGTTATTTTGTCAGTTTTTTAAGTATTCCTATGTTTGTAGTGTAAGGGAGATGAAAAAATAGAAGATGGTAGGGTTAGTAAATACTTACCGCTTTAAATACACCGAAATTTCAAACCAAATATGATAGACCCCAAAGTCTTAAAACTTGAAAGAAATTACCTAACCAATTGTGAATCGAAATTTAAAGGCA
>JAIRVH010000125.1 GCA_031253985.1 Sphingobacterium sp. | reverse complement strand
TCTTTGGTTTAACATTCGGGGCATCGAACAATAGAACTGGCAAGTGTGATGTTGCTAAGCACTTGTGAGAAACAGCAACTACGGCGTACGGTATAGGTAAGCGACTCACCTTCCCTCGCCCGACAATTAAAGAGAAGCTAAACATGTAGAAAGCGTATACAGTACCATGACTGGACGAGAGTTCGAATCTCTCCAGCTCCACAAACAAAAAAGCCTAACGTAAGTTAGGCTTTTTTGTTTATTGCAAAATTCCTTTATAAACCGCATCCCGCAAAATACCAGCGTCCGTGTCCCCGGCATATTCCCAATACATCGCACCAAGCAAGCCCGCAGCATGCACATAGTCACATTTATGTGCAATAGATTCTGGCGTTTCATAGGTTAACACAAACTCCCCTTTATCGTTGACAAGATAAGGCGCTTTCGCTTCATCGTCCCATTTCTGCTCAAAGCCCTGCAACGCAAGCAGATCTTTATAATCGATAAAACCCTTGACTTCAGTTTTATTGCCCCTGCCATAGAATGGAATTCCCAGCACCAATTTTTCAATAGGCATCCCCGCATCGACATGGGCCTTCACGGCCTCCACACAAGTTGTATGTCCCGATAAGGGGGAACGGTGTAAGCTTGCATGATGATAAGGTGGATGACCCGAATCATAGGTCATGATATTTACAAAATCCACCTCTTTCTTAATCTTATCAAAGGCGATATACTTACCGTTCGCAACCGAAGCCAAGGTCAGCAGTTTCTTCTTACCAATAGATTTCCGGATATCATGCATGAGTAAAGTGAAATTTTCGGTATCGGCTAAAGAGGACGAAATCCCAGCAGAGGAATTTGTCGGGTACTCCCAGTCAATATCTATACCATCGAGATTAAATTCCCGCACCACACGCAAGCAGTCTTGGGCAAATTTTTTCCGATTGGATTTATCAGCAGCCATTTCGCTAAACCGACCACTCCCCCAGCCGCCAACGGACAACAATACCTTTAGATGTGGATATGCTTTCTTGAGATCCGTAATAGCCCTCAACCTGGATTCATTATCGATACGCAAGCCGTCAAAGCTATCACTGACATGTGCAAAGGCGTAATTGATATGTGTCAGATAAGTTGGATCAGGCATCACTTTGGACCAAGATGTAACATAGGCTATAACCACTTTCTTATTTTTGACCCGTGCACGACTGACACTTGGGTATATTAATAACGTCAGTAACAGGACAATGAAGGCCTGACTAAATATTGATTTCAATTTACATTCCATATTTGCAGTTTTGTTTGTTTTTTGATGATATTAGACTTCCTAAGACTTAATAACTAAAGCATTTGTGCTTGATAATCACTGGCTCGCTACAGTTTCAAATAGACATTTAGCTTCTTCAGCAAGATTGCATACCACAACATGGCTAAAGCCCAAAGCAGTGAACCAGCAACCGCTAGCACCATGTGTCCCGGTTGTTTATAAAAGAACAATGGAATATGAAAGCCCCAACAGACGAAGTAGATCAGATCAGGAGCAAGGTAAGTAGTCAAGGAATTCTTTCCAGCCTCTTCAAACAATCCTATCCCGCGATGGTAGCCTTTCACATCAATGAAATAATATATGGGGATCAAAAGCAATACACTAATTCCACAACAGACCAATGCCCAGCTCGGTGTACCATGGATTTTGGATAAAATAAACCAAAAACGTAAGACAAAACCTGTAACTAGCCAAATCATGCCAATAACAAGTAAAAAACGCAATAGTACCCGTGGAGTGGCCGCATAACGTTTCATAAGCATACCTATGATTGTTCCGCCCAGCACAATACAGGGTATATTGCCAGCTAGAAGTACATGTAAATATCTTCCGATACCGGGGAATTCAACTTTAAATTCCGTTTGGCTCAGAATATTGAGTATCAAAAACACTAACCAACCACATGCAACCACCATTATCCTTCCCCTGCACAATAAAAAAATAGAAGCTGCAGCAAAATATCCCCAACCAATCAGCCCTAAAATCCCCCACCACCCTACTTCCAAGCCCTTACCATCAGAGGCTTTGAAAATATATATGAGGTAAATAATCCCCATGATGCCGGCTATACGCCCCCCCTTATAAATGGACTGATATTGCTTATCTTTTGGATAACGATTCCAAATCAGAAAAACGAATACATACAGCAGTGCTAACCACAACAAATGTGACATCCCCGTCAAATCAGGAGATACACGTGCACCACTTAGAATCAACACGCCAATCAGCAGCAAACTCAAAGTTCTCAGCAGAACATGTACAAAGATTACGGTTGCCGATGAACCTATCTTTTCCCTCGCCGCAACAGCATATGGCACCGCCATGCCAACCATAAAAAGAAACCCCGGAAATACCCAATCCGCCAACCCCATCCCGTCCTCATCTGCTTCCGTATGCACCAGCCATTTCGGTACACCAGGAATAAACAAGTCATTGACAAATAACATCAAAAACAGCGTGAAACCACGCATGACATCCATTGAACGGATTCGGATTGTAGGTACAGTTTGCAATGCGTTCATAATTGATTCTATGTGTAAAAAAGCGGCTATCAGCGTAGCTGCTTAGCCAATCTCTTCCCATATTCTTCTTAGATAGTTTTTAGTGATTTTATGGCGACCGGAATTTGGTGGCTGATGCTTCTTTTTGAATAATCTAAGATGAAAAAAAAATACCAATAAATAGTGAAATAATTATTCAAATTAGTGTAAATTTTATTCTGAAGATACAAGAACGTGTCCATATATTACTAATCGGTCTGTGGGAGATAATGATGTACCCCTATAGAGAAAAACTACAGCCGAACGATTTCACTAGCTATGAATCGTAATTATATTGGATATCAAAAGCAATTTATCTAAGTTTGGCAAAACAAATTTACATACGGCCGATCTTCATGAAATACATTCTTTTTATATGCTTATTATTCACACCACAGACTATCTTCGGACAGAATACCAGAGTCATCAATCATGAATCCACCCTTTTTGAACTAGATAACCCAAACGGTAAAATTGATTTTTTAGTCATTGATCCTGCGCCAGAAAGTAAGAAACCGCTATTTTTGTTTTGTCAGGGATCGTTACCCATACCTCTATACTTTAATTATAAAAAAGAAGGTTTAAGTCTTTTTGGGGGAGGATTAACCAACTTTAACTACCAGGATATTATTAAATCGTACCATCTCGTCGTTATTTCCATGCCAGAAACGCCTGTTATCGTCGATGAATCTCAGCTTAATGATTCTTATTGGTATTATGGTGACTCAAAAGATAAAAATATCCCGAGTATAGCATACCAAAAAGCAGACTATCTCGATAATTATGTAGACCGGGCGATTGCTGTATTAGATTATCTTAGCGGAAAACCCTGGGTAGATAATTCACAACTAGTTGTATTTGGTCACTCTCAAGGTGGACACGTAGCCACCAAACTAGCCAATCGCTATAAAAAAATAAGTAAATTAGGTCTATCGGGAACCAATATATTCGGACGGGTAGACCAAGATATACGGCAAGCAAAACGCGATGTGCAAAAAGGAAAAATTTCCTGGCAACAAGCCTCTCAAAAAATTGAACAAACCTATGCCTTTTATCAAGATGCCAACAATCCAGAAAAATTAAAAAACAATCCAAATTTACGTTCCTGGAAGTCATTTTCACAACCTGCTATTGACGACCTATTGGGCTTTAATAAACCCATCTATCTCGTTTTCGGTACAGAAGATATTGTATCTGAATTAAATGACCTGGTACCTCTCTATTTTATAAGAAATCACAAAGACAACCTGACTATAAAACGATATTATAATCAGGAGCACAATTATTTTGAAGTTCAGAACGATGGCCGGCCCGATTACAGCAAGCCTCATTGGAACGAGGTTATGAATGCATTTTTAGTTTGGGCATTAGAGCCAAACCCACAGCAAACAACAATTAAACAGTACAAACCATGAATCAATTAAAATTTCGTGACGCATCACAACAAGATTTACCGCGCATTGTAGAAATATACAATTCGACAATTGCCTCCCGCATGGTCACAGCAGACACTGCACCTGTATCTGTTGCCAGTAGACAAAAATGGTTTGACGAACATAACTCTTCGAAAAGACCACTATGGCTGGTGGAAGATGAAAATAATCAGGTACTTGGCTGGGTAAGTTTTCAATCGTTCTATGGGCGTCCAGCCTATGATGCAACGGTAGAAATCAGTATCTATCTGGACGAACAGCAACGAGGCAGAGGTCTGGGGAAGCAAATTCTACAGTACTGCATTGATAAAGCCCCAAGTTTAGGCGTACATACCTTATTGGGATTTATCTTTGCACACAATCTTCCAAGCATCACATTATTTGAAAAAATGGGTTTCCAGGAATGGGCCAACTTACCCAATATAGCAACCTTAGATCAGGAAGAACGGAGTCTAAAAATATTGGGTATACGAATTAAATAACAGCACGATGCTCAAAACTAGCTGTCACCAAAAATAAAATTGTTAAATTAAAGGATGAACTAGATAAGATCTTTAATTCGGTAATATGAAACATTTAATCCAATTCTCTTTGCTGTTGACGGTTTATTTGCTTTTTTTTTCAAGTAGCTTGCTGGCACAAAATCCCGAGCGTACTAAAACTATCCCTATCCCAAGTGATTCGGCATATAGCAAGATAATACAAGCGCTTCAGGGTGGCGGTTATTTTATTGCACAGCTCGATCGACCCTCGGGATTCATTCAGACCAGCATGTACCTGAAAAATAATAAGTTTCTTAGCAATAAAGAAGGTGAAAAATTGATCTCTAATTTTTTGATAAGTCCCTTAAAAGATGGAGGTTCAAAGATAATCCTCAATATATTTTTAATTGAACGTCGCAAAGGTGGTAGCTTTGACTCACCTAATTATTATGACGAGGATAAGGGTATCCTTCGGGAAAATAGTGCCTATCAGCAGATTTGGGACAGAATAATCCCTATTCTTCAATAAGTGCAACAAAAGTAAATCCCAGTTGATTTTGGCTCAACTGGGATTTTATGGTAAAAAGAATCAGATCGAAATTGTCAGTAAAGGAACATCCAGCCCCGACGCCATCATACGCGTTTTGCTACGGTGGGTCAATGAGCTCCAAAAACCATACTTATAGGGGATCATGACCAGCAGATCTGTACTACTTTCCCTGACCTCGTCCCGGATGGCTTTCACGACCTCATTGGAGGTTACATTTTTGTAATAATAGCTTACAATTCCCATCACGTCGTTGATCGCTTCACGCGTTTCTTTTCCCTTCTCCTCATTCAGCTGCTCCACTGTTTTACGAATATTGAGTACCTCCAGTACCGCACCGAACTCAGTGGCAAAATCCTTTACTTTTTCAAGAATTTCTTTTTGCACGCCACGAACAATATCACAGGCAAATAAAATATGCTCCAAACCAGTAAATTTTGCTCCTAGAGGAACTGAAAGGATTGGTATTTTTAATTTACTGATAGCCGCCGTAGTGGTATTGCCTAGCATATCTTGATCGAAAGAGCGTTTGGCCATTCCCATAACCAGTAAATCCGCATTTGTCTCTTGAATACATTTTGTAATCTGGTCATAAAACAGACCCGCAGCGAGATATGGAGTAGTCAAAACACCACGTTCTGCTGTAATCGCCTCAGCTTTACGCCGTAAAACCTTACTTTGATGTTCAAATATTTTGAACATAGAATCGGGAGAAAGTCGAGCGTTCATCGCGTGAATGGACGGATTCTGAAGAGAAAACAAGACAAGCTCATATTCTTTTCCTTCAAAAACTTCCATGATAAACTTTAAGGCATGTTCAGCCTCTTCAGCATAGTCTGTGGCAACAATAATCCGTTTCATATGGTCTGATATAATTCAATAAAAAATCCATTTTTATTACATTCAAGTTAACGAAAAATAATAAATCTATCAAACGGAGAATTGTCTCGACAGGGTCAATTTTCTCCCGATTTCTGGCTATTTTATGTAGCTTGTTTTTACAAAAGAAGCCTTTTTCAAATAATCGATACTTTGTTGTAAACCCGTATAAATATCGTTACGTGTTTCTTCCAGCTCAACAAAGATATATTGTAATCCGGCAGCTTTTGAATTGTTAAAGATTGCATCAAAACCGACCATGCCACTTTGACCGATTTCACGGTGGTCCTTTATATGTAAAGCCTTAAATCTGCCGGAATATTTATTGAAATAGTCAACTGGACTTACCTGTCCCATTACCGCCCAATAGACGTCCATCTCGAAAAATACATTCTCAGGATTTGTATGCTCTATCATGTAATCGTACATCACTTTGTCTTCCACTTTTCTAAACTCGTGTGAGTGGTTGTGATAACCATATACGATCCCTTGCTGGCGGCATTTAGCTCCCACCGCATCCAGATAACGGCATTGCGTTTCTAGATCTTTAAGTGTTTTGGGCACATCCATCCAAGGCGTAACGATGTATTTCATTCCCGCAGCTTTGTGCGTAGCAATACATTCATCCCACCATTTTAGGGATTCAGTAAAATCTCCAGAGGCAAGCTCTTGTTCCGATAAAGTCTTCGTCGCGTGTGATGAAATCACTTTCATCCCAGCCTTTTCTACCTTGGCTTTAAACTCCTGTGGGCTCAAGTTATATAATTTACCATCTTTGTATCCAGCGGCTTCCACTCCTGTATACCCCAATGCTGAGATCTTTTGTAGAATCTGGTCGAAATTTGGATTTTTACCTATTTCTTCACGTACAGAATATAACTGTAAACCAATTTCTTTTTTTGCAGCTTTTTGTTGTGCAAATGTTGGACTTACTGCCAACATCATACATCCAGCTACCAATGTTCCGATAAGAGTTCTTCTTTTCATTTAGTGCTCAATTATTTATTATAGACTTCGTTCAACGCAATTATATGTAAACACAGCGTTTACAGGTTGTTTAGGTTTATCGCGTTAAATGTAGCTGCAATGTATGCAAATACTCTAAAAAACACAATGCTTTTCCCGTTTTATTTGTCCACATCATCTGCTCAGCATCACAAACGTACTTTCATAGAAATTATAATAAGTCAGATTCAACGATTTGTCAACCACCGCTGTTCTATTCATAATAACAAACAATTTGAACGATGGAAAATAAATATGATACCCCCGAACATAGCGATCAAAAACAGGAGGAAAAATTACCCAATGTAGCTGTCGAAGAAAAAGATGATGCACCCGCCGGTCGAAATATTAAGCGTACCCTCATTATCGCAGTATGTGTTTTGATCGTATTTTATCTGCTCTATTATTTTATGAGTGGACGATAACAAACAACTTAATCAGGGCTCCGGTTGAACGGGATACAGAGAATTGATTCTCAGAAACCGAAGCTGGGGAAGTCGACTTGTGTCGTCATATAACCTGATAGAATTTGACCGAAATTGGTCTTCGTGCTGATTTGCTGAACAACTTACCACGGCTCCGGCGGAACTTGACGGATTCTTGGAAACCGAAGCCAGGTAAATTGTCAATATCGCTTATAATATTTCGTTTTTCATTTCCCTATGTTTGTATGACTATAAAATATCATAGACTACTTACATAGGTGGGTGACGTAGGATCTGAACCTCACTTGGGCTCATATCATTTGTTATAACAAATATAAAAAACAAAAATAAATAGAACAAAATTTTAAATAAAATAATAAACGATATTTTGCGCAAATTGTCATTCAATTCGTTGTATGACGGATCAAGACAAAGTATTGCTGGAAACCATTGGTTTACGTTTTCGTGCCAAACGAAATGATCTGTACTATTCACTACGCGATCTATCGCATTTAACAGGTATTTCAACAGGAACACTGAATGGAATAGAAAAAGGAAAGGACCTTACCCTCACAAATTTTTTAATTTTATGCCGAACCCTGGAAATTCAACCGAACACATTTTTTCAGCATGAGATCGCCTTTAAGCCCCCTTACACACTGCCGCCAGATGCACAGGAGAGAATCCTGCTAAGCAAAAAATTGGATGATCTTGTCTATCATTCCGATTTTTTCCACACCGCGCGACGTGTTTCTGAAGTGCTTTCCCAACTGGGAATAGATAAAAGCCAAAGTAATAAGTTCTCTGTTTACCTCACAAGTTACTGCGAAGAAGGAGCTTTAGTTTACGAGCAGCATGGCAATTATAAAACTTATCGTAAGAAGGATTAAAGTGTATACACTAACCTTACTTGCTTAATTCCCGAAAACGGTTCGCCCTTCTGAATGTTCCAAGGTCATTAAATCGAACACCATATTTACGCAGGATATCCTGTGCTTTTTTACGTCCGATATGCCGGACATAAAAGGTCTCATTGACAACAAAATGATGAATACTATGTGTCCAGCCAAAAAAGAAACAGAACAATTGCATCGGAAAGGTCCACCAAACTGTCAGTACCTGAGTCTGTTCAATAACGTTGCCCGCCTCAACGTCGCCAAAATAATGCATATTTGATGTGATAAAATGCAAGCAAAATTGACGTAATAAGTTTGGTAATAGAATAACATAAATTAACCCATGAAGACTTATCAACATGTTATCAACATACTGTGGAAAACTCAAATTTAACCTGAACAATGCATTTAACCAGCCCATTAGTAGATCTGCGAAATAGAAATATAAAACCACATGTGCAAAAATCGTTACCGGAACAATGCTCAAAAACATAATTCGTTTTAGTTTTGAAGAAGTCTCCAATTTTAGATTTCCATTTTTTACTTCCTTATCCATATCGTTAAACATCCGATGGAGACGAAAGAGCCCTCCCAACACAACATCAGGCGTTGTCAGCAGACGTTTAATCGACCAACGCTCACCATTTGTCACACTACGCTCTTCAACATCGTGCAATGTACCCGAAAACTTATGGTGATGATGGTGCAAGGTTCTGCGAATCCAAGGATTGACAGTCAATGGCCTTAAGATCCATACACTGAAAAGCATAAAATGATGAACCACTTTGTGTCTTTTAAAATAAAGCCAATGGATCAGATCATGCTCTATTTCATGTAATACGCCCATAAAAAATGCATTGCTAACAATCATAAGCCAAGTCGGCACAAGTCCGCGATACCAAGCGATAGATACAACTAGAATAGCTAGGATTGCGGTTGCAAATATGAGCATTCCAATGCTATTCTGACGTTTTAATATGGGATATATTCGTTTAAGCTGCTGATAGGACTCGTTTATTTCCTTCCTGATCCGGCTCGAGTTTTCCTGATGTGTCAATTCGATGTGATTTTTTTGGTAAAAATAGGGATTTTTTCGTGTACTTCTTCTATCCGAAGCCCTATGACATGAGCATCGAAAGCTTCCAAAAAAAAGACTTCCGCAAAAAAAAATCCACATGCTGTAACGAAATGAGCTGATCGGCTACTAATAAATTAAAATCAACATATAAACATAAACAGTCATGAAAAAGAAATCTATTTACAACTGGAAAAATAATTTATTCGGAACAAAGTCTACCCTCTACTGCAACGATGCTGTGATCGGTAGCCTAAATTCCATTGATTGGAATCTAAATGCTCATGTCTCTATCCATAAAGACGAGTATCGCTTCATAAATAAAGGGCTTTTCAATCCATACACAGAAATTCGAAATCAAAACAATGAATTGATCGGTGATATTGAATACAATACCTGGACAAGTAAGGCTACCATTAGCCTGATTAATAAAAAATACACATGGAGCGCTAAAAATAGGTGGATGACCGCATGGCAAATTGAAGATGAACAAGGAAAAATTGTAGAAATCAAGCCCTCACTTTCTGATGGTGGCAAAATAGAAAGCTGCGAAAACAGCGAATTGATTTTATCGATAAGTTTATATCTGCAAAAGCGTACTGCTGTTATGTTTTCTATGGTCGCCCTAATTCCACTATTGACCCTGCTACTCGTTTAACGTAGCAGCCAACTTCTAATACATATCACTCCAAGCAGATCTTTCATCGGGTCTGCTTTTTTTGTATGATCCAACGCACTATCAATATACTATCTTCTAAACAAAAAGTTAATAAATAACAGGGACCTCATACGTAATTTATAGGGACCTCATTCGGATGACAAAGGAAATAAAGGTATTTTGGCAAAAAATTCATTAAAAGGATAAATAAAGAAATCCAACAGCAAAAACACAACAAACTTAATTACAATAACATAACAACATTTTAACGCTGAATTTATGTAAATACCTTAAGTTCGTGTTAACGATATGATTTACAATCGATGGTTTCAACAGCCACATCAATTTAGGCCATGAAGCCAATCGTCTTTATATCTAGTAGGCATTTGGTTACCCCCTCAGCAATCCTCAACACATATCCATGTGCAAGCCCTACTACTTTCTCTATTCAGTTCGGCAAGCTCATACCTTGCCGAACATTCTAGTATTCATCAGACCAGAACGCTTCTAAAGTACTTAACTACCGAAAGGATCTGTCTTTTTCTCCGTTTTTACAATTTTGATCAGATGTTCCAGCGCATTTTTCAGACGTTTTGCATCATCTTCTGTTTGGATTGCCCATAAAATTTCATCCGTGCTTGGCGACGACTTGAATCGAATCTGATACCCTGATTTTACCCTGGCAATGACAAGTACATCTGATTTGGCAATATCGCTTCGAAAATGCTGGCCACTGGAAAGAAAGACTGTCAGCACTCTTCCATCTACGGTCACCGTATCAATTTTTGTATCCTTATAATGATAAGCTACTTTATACAGCTTGTTAATATAGGCCATCGTCTGCTGTTTATTCAAACCAGCGTTTTGGGCTACCGTAGGTATCGCAATACCAATCGCCAAAAAAAAGCACAAGAAGAAATTCTTCATTTATTTATTATTTTTAATTCTCACATATTTTGCCTCAGCTTCGACAGCCTGACCGATTCCTTTACACGTGACCTCTATTCACCAAAAAAGCCATCCAATTCATCGCCTCATCCAAATAGCAATGTAATATCAGTCACAACAGCAAAATACGTTCCTTTTATTATGGCCTTAAAAATATAGATTTTATTTACTTTTTTGTCTATGATCCAAAAAACTAAAGTATTTTCAACAGCAGCCTTTCGATTGTCGCTGTTGAAAATACTTTTGATATTCTTCTCTTAATTTATTCCTTCGATCTCGATAAGTCTCGCGCATTTTCAGCCATACGGATAAATTCAGCACGATAACCTTCTCCATCTTTTCCTTTGGAAGCTTTTGCACGCACGATCAGCTGGTCAAAATTGGCCTTTTGCTTAAAATCAGAATCACGAAGTAGTAAACCAAGTTCCGCTACCGCTGTTACAAAACGAAAATCTTCACTCACCTTGTTCAACTCCGTTACCGCAGTTCCCACCACCTTTTGCTGTAACTTACTTTCCTCCCCTTCAGGCTCCTTGTACCGAAATTTAACTGTTGCCAGTTCTGCATTTCTTCGTCCAGTTGCCTGACTTGCATGCTGCTGATATTTTAATGGATCTACCGTTCCGACCATTCCCGACTCAACACCGACAGGTACAATTTCATACAGGGCTGTCACCACATGGCCTACCCCCATATCACCGCCCATCTTTTGATCATTATTGAAATCCTCAGCCTCCAGCAAGCGGTTTTCGTATCCCACCAAGCGATAGGCTTGCACATAAGTTGGATTGAATTCGACCTGAATCTTTACATCTTTAGCAACAGTAAACAATGTTCCCCCAAATTCGGTCACCATCGCCTTTCGTGCTTCCGAAATATTATCGATATAAGCGTAATTCCCGTGACCTTTGTCCGCCAGGATTTCCATCTTACTGTCCTTCAGATTCCCCATGCCATAACCAAGTACCGTAAGGAAAACGCCTGATTTACTTTCTTTCGCAATCAATTCTTCCATCGATTCGTCACTGCTCTCTCCAACATTGAAATCACCATCACTGGCCAAAATAATCCGGTTGTTTCCACCTTTGATAAATTGTTGTTTAGCAATTTCGTAAGCCTTCTTAATTCCCGCTGCACCAGCGGTACTTCCGCCTGCTTCCAGCTCTTCAATAGCCGATTTTATTTTCATCTTTTCGTCGCCGGGCGTACTTTCCAATTTTACCCCTGCCGATCCGGCATAAGTCACAATAGCTACATGGTCTATAGCACGAAGCTGATCAACCAGCATCTTCAACGAAGCTTTTACTAAAGGTAGACGCCCCGTTCCCATCATCGATCCAGAAACATCAATCAAAAACACCAGATTAGAAGCTTTAAGCTTTTCCGTAGGCATATCTTTCGCTTTTAACGTTACGCGCATCAGCTGATGCGCTGTATTCCAGGGCGCCTTCGTCAATTCGGTAACGATATTTACAGGTTCTCCATTTTTAGGTCCAGCCACCTCATACTGAAAATAATTGATCATCTCTTCAACGCGTACCGCATCTTTTTCAGGCAAACTTCCCGAATTGATAAAACGACGCACATTACTATAAGAGGCGGCATCAACATCCGCCGCAAACGTCGATAAAGGTTCTTTAAGCGGGTTGATAAACTTATTTTCCTTTACCTTCTGATAAGATTCCTGGTTTTGATTAGGCATATACGCCGTCCCTCTGCTATACAAACTTGATACTTGCCCAGACAAAGCTGCATTAACATTCATCATCGGTGCCGTCTGGCGCTTTACTTTACGCTCAGATCCGGTCACCACAACTTCATCCAATGTATTGTTTTGCTGCACCAAGGCCACATCAACCTTTGACCGATGGTTGACCGCTACCCGTTGCTCGAGATATCCGATATAACTAAAAATCAAGGTATTTTTACCATCCCTGACCTGGATCCGATAATTTCCTTTATCATCGGTCAGGCCCTGCTCTTTGGTTACAGCATTACTTACCTGCACACCAGCTAGAGCAATTCCCGTATTTGCATCCACCACCTTACCGCTGACTTCATATCCCTGCTTGGCGTATCCACCAAAGGATAGCAAAAAGCCTATCACAAAAAGTATTGTTCTCATATCGTTCACGTTTTTGCCAAGGGATGCCGTAAATATTAAATTTCCATAAACCAGAAAAAAAAAATATTTTTAACCAATAAATGTTTGCATTCAAGTCGTCAAAAATAGATACACCACAGGACCATGAGCTCTTGTTGCACTATCAGGAGTCCATGGATCTCCAGGTATTGGGCGATCTATACCAGCGGCATACAGAGATGGTATACTACGTTTGCTTACGGTATCTCCAAGATTCCGAACTGAGCAAAGACGCTGTCATGAATATCTTTGAGGAATTAATATATAAGGTCAATAAACAAGAAATCAAGGACTTTCCTAGATGGCTCTATGTATTAAGCAAGAATCATTGCCTGATGTATTTGAGGTCCAAAAAAAACAAATCTCAAATTTCTTTGGATGAATTTGTGAAATTTCCTGGAGACCTGCATCAGTATGAACAATATGATGAAAGAGAAGAGCAGTTAACGGCCATGGAAGGCTGTCTGGACAAATTGCCAGAAAAACAGCAACAGTCGGTCAGACTTTTCTTTTTAGAGGAAAAATGTTACAAAGAGATTAGTGAATCTACCGGCTATAGCTTGAACGAAGTAAAGAGTTATATCCAAAATGGGAAACGGAATTTAAAAAATTGCATGGAGGCTTGGAATGAGCAACAGTAATTACGACATAGCATACTTAAAGAAATACGTCAACGGTGAACTATCTCCTACGGAGATGTACGCTCTTGAGCGTGAGGCACAACGTGACCCCATGCTGGCGGATGTTCTGATGGGTATAGAGATGGACCAAAATAAAACCGTAATTGCAGCGATCAATCAGCAGATTAGCCAACGTGCAAAAAGAGGTAAGGTTGCTAAAATTAAACTATTTGACTGGAAAAGACTGGCCATCGCCGCCTCTACACTAATCGTTTTGGGAGTAGGTATTGTACTTTTCCGGCAGCAGGGAGAAAATACATCTGAGGCAAAACGTACTGCTGACGTAAACGTGACCCAGGATAAGCCAAAAACAAAGGTTATTGGAGAGGATTCTACCATGGCCACGGATGATATCAAGTCAAAAATAGAACCGCAAGATCGTTTGCCACAATTGGCAGATAACAACAGCCCCCGTTTTCGCGAACAACATCCACAAGACGAGGTCACGATTTTATCACGCGAACCCTCCCTACGTGTAAAATCACTGGAAGAGATGGAAGGACGTCTTAATAGTGATCGCCCTGTATTTGGATTAAGGCCTACAGACAGTGCAATTGTTATCGGTTATGCGCCAATGGCAAAGAAAAAAGATGCTTCCCAAACGATTATGATTCGGGGAACCTCGAGTTTTAACAGTACTTTGGCAGGCAAAGCTGCAGGCATTTCAGCCATCCAACAATCGGGAACGCCGCTACAACTCACCGTCCGTGACAAAGAGACTGGCTTACCGATTTCGGGAGTAACAATCATTCAACCCAATAGCAAGTTGGCAACGAATACCGACGCACAGGGACAAGCGACCGTTCAGCCTAGTACAATGGATACACTTGTCGACATTATGGCGTTGGGCTATAATCCTATAGCATTGAATATGCGCCGCAGCAAAAACACAACGATCAAACTACAGCCTTCCAGCAACTCACTTGATGAAGTCGTCGTCACAACCATGTCTTCACGCAAATCAAAAAGTGCTGAACCTATCTGGGGCTGGAAATCGTTCAATAACTATATCAAGAAAAAAACATCCAAAAGCCGCTACGAGGGTACTGTTCGTCTAAGCTTCTATATCGATAAAGATGGATTGCCGACCAATATCAGTATTCTCCAGAGTGCCAATGACTATCTTGACACCAAAGCCAAAGAGATCTTACTTTCAGGTCCTAAATGGAAAGGAGAAGACTACCGATATGTTACGTTAAGCTTCGAATTCAAGTTGTAAGTACGCGATCTTTGCGCACCTCCTCAGACTGCAACACATGTTTATCTCACTATCGGAACAATTAAGCAGTCGCAATTGATCGATCCATTTATCTTTTCAGCCAATTTAATTTATAAGGTTTTGGATTTAAAATTATTTCATACTTTAGTATTATAATTATTAACCATACAGTTTTTTTATGAAGAGTTATTTCACTGGCCTCCTCCTGCTTAGTGGTGTATACCTGCAAGCACAAGATTTTTCGTTCGGTAAACTAAAAAAAGAAGATTTTGCCATTAATGTTGACAAAATCGATACGGCAGCAAATGCCTTTGTCTTATGTGAGTACGGCTCAGCAGAAGTCAGTTATAATAAAAACAAAGGTTTAGTTGTTGAATTTTTTAAACATGTTCGTATTAAAATTTTAAATAAAGAAGCCTATAGCTATGCGAACTTCAGCATTCCACTGTATAAAAGTGGAAATGATCGGGAAGTTCTTATGGACATCAAGGGAGCATCCTATCACCTCGTGGGTGATAAGGTAGTGGAAACAGAGATGACCAAAGCGAATATTTTTAACGAAAACTCCTCGGAAAACTATGCAATAACGAAAGCGGCTATACCGCAGGTTCAGGAAGGTACCATTATTGAATACCGCTACCGTACGGAATCCCCATTTATCTTTAACTTAAATGCTTGGGAATTTCAGGAAGACCTTCCGAAACTTTATAGCCAATATGTTACTCGCATTCCCGAGATCTGCCACTATAAAGCCAATTTAAAAGGTGGATTCGCCGTCAGTGATCGGAAGGTAGAAAATTACAACACCGGCTTAAATTCTGAAGTCGGAGAAGTCCTAGGCAGCAAAACCACCTATACCATGGAAAATATACCAGCTTTCCATACCGAAGATTACATGACCTCTTCCAAAAATTTCAGATCAATTATCTTCTTCGAACTCGGCAGGTATAGCGTTCCAATGGGACCGACAAAAGACTTCTCGCTCACTTGGGAAAATGTCAGAGATAAGCTTGTACAGGACGAAAGTTTTGGGGGACAAGTAAAACGAAAAACGGCATTGAAGGAGTTCATTGATCCTGTATTGCAGGATTCAAAAGACGATTTAGAAAAAGCGGTACGGCTCTATACTTATTTTCAGAAACAAATAAAATGGAATAACCGCCATTCGATCTACGCCAAAAATATCAAAGAAGCCATCGAAAAAAGAACCGGCAATAGCGCCGATATTAATCTGGGTCTGGTCAATGCCTTACGTTATGCGAAGCTAGATGCCATACCTGTTATTTTATCTACACGTGAAAATGGCTATGCAGGTCTCTATGCACCAGCGATAACAGAGTTCAATCACGTCATTGCCCGGGTAAAAATAGATGAAAACTATTATCTGCTCGATGCCACCTCCCCTTATGAAATGTTCGGAAATATTCCGATGAAATGTGTTAACTATCAGGGAAGATCAATTCCCCTAGAAGGTGAATCCGACTGGGTAAAACTCGATGCAAATCTTGCTTCGACTTATAGTAATTTCTTCTATGGAGAATTATCGGAAAATGGAGAATTAAAAGGAAAATGGATTACCTCGCGTAATGGTTATGGAGCATCCAAAATGCGTGAACGCATGCAAGGAAGCAACTCTGAAGAAGAATTCTACGAAAAAATAGACGAAGAAAACAATCGCATCAAAATCAATAGTTTTAAAGTTTCTAATCGGGAATCGCTTGATAAACCGCTGACCGAAGAATTTGAAATTGAGATTAAAAATTTTGCAACGCTACAAAATGACCAACTCCTATTCAATCCTTATATTGACACCAAAATGTCCAAAAATCCTTTCAATCTAACAGAGAGGAATTATCCAATTGACTTTGGTTCATTGGTTCAGGAAGAAAGCTACTTAGAAATCAAATTGCCAAAAGGCTATTCCTATCCAACAGAAGGCAAGTTAAAAAATATCAGTATGGCTCTGCCTGAGCGCGCTGCCCGATATATTTTCAAAATCAATAATACAGCGCCGGATGTTCTGATTATCGAATCGGCAACACAGTTAAACAAACCCTTATTTATGCCGGAAGAATATTTTGATTTAAAAGAGTTCTTCAGCAGAATCATCCAGGCAGAAAAATTGGATATCGTACTCAAAAAAATATAATAATTATCCTTAACACAAACTTCATTTTATATTGATGATTATCTTAAATAAGGGTGATAACTTTGAATATCAAAAACAAAGTAAAATGATTAAAGATTCAGATTTATTTGAACTAGAGCATACCTTCCTTGGAGAAGGTTTCGAATTGGATGGTGATGATATTATCACCGATGAAGACTAGGTCTTCACTTTTTAAGCAAGTATTATTCCCCTTATATAATCTCAAAGCCCAGACATTCTTTGCTGGGCTTTTTCATTGCTATGCTATTTCTACAATTTGCCCAAAAGTTATTATTCCCCTATCTTTATGCCAACTTGACGATCCGATGCTGAGCTATCCCGGCTCCCATTTACCGGAGCGCAAGCACCAGTTTTAAAACAAATAACATAAAAGAAAATAGTATTGGATCTGCCTGCACAAATAATCAGAGAAACATTGAATCGGCTCGAAAGCATGCTCTCGCTTGATTGCTCACAGCTAACCGAAGATCAAGAAGGCGCGGCCTATTTTGGTTTTGATTTTCAATTTAACAACCATCGCTTCAAATTTAGAAAAGCAAAGGTAACACCAAAAAAAATAGGGCTATTCGTTGCTCTTTGGAAACGCGGTAGCGATGGTCAAACCATTCCCTTTACTGCAGATGATCATTTCGATTACTACCTTATTTCGGTGGAACAGGAGCAGCATAGCGGTCTCTTTGTTTTTCCAAAACAGACGTTAATTGAAAATTGCATCCTCACAGCGGGCTGTCAAGTGGGCAAACGTGGATTCCGTCTTTACCCAGACTGGAGCATACCAACCAACAAACAGGCCAACAACGGTAAACAGTGGCAGCACACCTATTTTGTGGATTTTGTAGGTCCTTATGAAGAAGCCAAAAACAAATTGAACCATATCCTACAAATCAGCTAGTGGAGCTGTCCACCAAGTCCCCATAGGCCGCCCTTAACAAATAAATTGCATCCGCCATACTTTGTTCGTCAAGATGTGCAAAACCCAATCGCAACGCAGTAACCACTTTATTTTGATAAAGGCAATTGCTCGGGATCAACAATCCTTTTTCTCGTGCTTTTTCCTGTAAAATAGTCAAGGAAAAAACAGCCTTAAACTGCACCCAAAATGCCATTCCAGCCTCTGGAACGGTGAAAGTAACTTCATCTTCAAAATAACGCCGTAACAACATTGCAAACAATTCTTTGCGCTCTGCAATTGTTTTCTGAAATTTACGCTGATAGCGAAAGATATCACCCTGATGGATAATTTCACCCAATGTTTTCTCAATCATAAAATTCGGCTTCCCGAAGATATTCAGATATTTCTTACCTTCATCCAGCAGATCCTGAGGCGCGATCAAAAAATTCATTTGGAAGCCGGGGTCTAAGAAACTTCCGAAAGCACCTGTATAAATCACCCGATTACCTGCATTTTTCCGAAAAAGCGTTTCCCCTTTTGTTTTGATAAAGGAAGACTCAAAATCAGCATCATCCTCAATAATGATAAAGTCGTAATGCTCGGCCAGCTGTAACAGTTGAATTTTCCGTTTTTCACAAAGGTTTACCGTCGTTGGATATTGACATCTGGTGTTGAGATAAACACATCGGATCTCTCCGGGCTTAAACTGATCTCCGATCCGATCTACGATCATCCCATCCGCATCTACCGGAATGGTTTTTAGTTTGGCTCCTGCCTGACTAAATATCATATTGGGTAGAAAATAACTTAAATTCTCAACCAGCACAATATCATCACGCCGAATTAATAATCGGGATAAAATTGAAAAGATCTGTTCGCGGCTGGCAATCGGCAACAGGAAATTCCGGGAAAGATGAAATCCCCTGGTTAAGTTCAGATAGTAACATAGCTGGTCCCTAAAAAATAAATTTCCCTCCGTCGTCGTCGGCAAATCATCACTTTTCTTTTTTCGTCTCACCATCGACGCATAAAAACGGACAAGCTCCTCGGCCTGAATGACGTTATAATCGGGTGTTCCATCCGTAAAATAATACTTTTCCGGAGCTTCTAACATAGGCATATCCAATATCAGCTCCTTCCGGAAAGAATAAGGCGCAAGGTGAGGTGGCTGTCTAAATGCTTCAATCGTCGATCCCCCAGCTCCCGCACCTTCGGGATTCTTCACAAAAGTCCCTCGATTCGGCAAAATTTTCACCCAGCCCTGCTCCTGCAATTCTGCTAATGCTGCAACGATGGTTTTTCGATGCACTTTTAATTCAGCTGCAATCTTCCGGCTTCCGGGCAACAGATCCCCATCTTCCAATAGGTTTCGTTTGACTGCATGGATAAATTGATAAACGATCTGTAGATAGACCGCTTCTTCCTTACGTCGGTCTATCTTAATAATAGAATGAAAACCTATGCTAACCGGACTACCCATTATATTTATTTCGGACTACCAAAGTTATCATTTAAACTATAATCTTTGCAATCATCATAAAAATAATCGCATTTAACTACTAAATCCGAATGGTCATTAAGCAAAATAGATCTGGTTTTAGAATAAAAACTTAGCAATAATATGGAAACAAAACCAAAATGGACACAGGAAGAAGTCATTGCTTTATACAACAAACCTATGATGGAACTTCTTTATGAAGCGGCATCAGTCCATAGAAAATACCACAACCCGAATAAAGTACAGGTATCGACATTGATCTCAATTAAAACAGGCGGCTGTCCAGAAGATTGTGCCTACTGTCCACAGGCAGCACGTTACCATACCAATGTCCAAGCCGAAGGATTGATGAGCATCGATCAGGTAAAAGACCAAGCCTTGGCTGCTAAAGCTGGTGGTAGCTCACGGATCTGCATGGGCGCCGCCTGGCGCAATGTGAAGGATGGTCCGGAGTTTGACCATGTACTTGATATGGTGCGCACACTGAATAAACTTGATATGGAAGTCTGCTGTACACTGGGCATGCTGACCGAAAACCAGGCACAACGTCTTTCAGAGGCCGGATTATACGCCTACAATCATAATCTCGATTCATCGGCCGAATACTATCGGGAAATTATCTCGACCAGAAGCTATGACGATCGTCTGCAGACAATCGAAAACGTACGTAAAACAAACATAACAGTATGCAGTGGTGGTATAATTGGAATGGGCGAAAGTATTGCCGATCGCGCTGCCATGTTGATTACGCTTGCTTCACTCATCCCACAGCCCGAATCGGTACCCATCAATGCACTGGTCCCTGTAGCGGGTACGCCCATGGAGACGATGGAAACCGCATCCATTTGGGAGATGGTACGCATGGTCGCTACGGCAAGAATTCTGTTACCCTCCACACAAGTTCGTTTATCTGCAGGCCGTACCAACATGAGTATAGAAGGACAAGCTTTGTGCTTTTTCGCAGGAGCCAATTCGATTTTCTCAGGCGACAAACTCCTCACCACTCCCAATCCCGATGTCAACGAAGATATGGACATGTTTAAAACATTAGGCCTGGTAACACAGCAGCCTTTTGAGAAAAAAAATCAACCCGAAACCATATCCACGGAGATAGCACATTACCATGATCTTGGTGAAAGACCCAAATGGTCAAGACCGGGACATAAAATACAGCACAACCTCGCCAAGCAGAAGCAACACAAATAACGACTGTACGATCAGTGCTGATACGAAGTTGTATCCTCGTCATTTTATAGAAACACGCGATCCAGAGACCCTATTTATTAGGATTTAAATAAATAAAGTCTCCGGATTCCATCTATATGTGTTTACAGCAACCTAAGATAATACGTTTAATAATGAGCTTCCTAAGAAATGACAACTATCCTTACTGAAACAGCCGCGATTAGGCTAATAAAGGATCGGTTGTACTCTCTACCCCTGTTTCCAATCGCCCGGCGAGCTGAATAATTGGATTGTTGTCTCCTTGAAGCTTTATTGCAATATCATACCAATTCCCTTGTTTTTCAATATCCACGATCAATATAACTTCCTCGGCAGGAGCGATGTCCCTTGTTGCGGCATATTTTTCATAGTTGAGGCTCTCAACCGCTACGGTTACCCGCTGGTCACTATTATTCTTTAGTTTCAGCTGTAATTTTCCTGTAGCTGCCTGAGTCAGTGCCCTAAGCTCCGGAGCTACCGCGGCCTGTATTGCTGCTGTCCCCTTTTCTCCGGAAAATTTACGATAAAAACCATTTGGTCCATGCAGTTCGAAAGCATAACGATCTCCTTCAAACTTTGCCAGGTCCCATTGGTATTCCAAACGATCACCGGCCTTCACCGCAAAATTCCAGTTACGATAGGTTTCGCTTTGTCCTTGTTCATCACGATACGCCAGCGGACTATATACATTGAAAGCCGTACCGGCAGTTCTTTTTCCAAAAAGCTTGGTGTCTACAGTCATTGCTAGATGAAACTGTCCGTCCCGCACATAGCCCACCGCATCATGCGAATAAGGTAACTGCAATGATCTTCTAATCCCCCGCTCCTGTACGCGGTCAAATGCCGGAATCCACACATTTTTCTTCGCAAGCTCAAGATCATTGACCTCGACAAAACCCTGGGGATCATCCTTAAACTGCGCATTATATATCGTTTGGATATAGGCATCCCGATCTAGGAAAGGAAGTTGTTCTTTTTGCTGTGTAAAAGGAGTAAAAGCTGCTGTCAGATCGCCACAGATTGTCCGACGCCATGCACTGATGTTATCCAGATGGATATTCTTCTTCAGTTTGCCGTTAAAGAAAGATTCTAAAAATTGTAGTGTAGAAGTATGATCAAATACCTGTGAGCATACCTTGCCGCCTCGCGACCAAGGTGAGGCAATATACATGGGAACACGGAAACCTAAGCCTACGGCACCCTCACGTGCCTGTTTTTTAGGAATTCCCTGCTTTAGCTCATTTTCCAAACGTACCATTTCCACCTCCGTATCAATCCCGGGAGAGCATGCACCCGTATCTTTCTTCTTTAAATCGGGGACAAGAAACGGTTTAACATGGTCGTAATAACCATCATTTTCATCATAAGTGATGATAAAAATTGTTTTTTTCCAGACCTCAGGGTTTTTCGTTAGGATATCTAAAACTTCGGATACGTACCAAGCGCCATACCAAGGAGCACTTGGGTGATCTGAGAAATTCTGCGGACCGGCCAGCCAGGATACCGCTGGCAATTTACCGCTGTCTACGTCTTTCCTGAATTGATAAAGAACATCTCCTTTCGGGACCTCAAGTGATCTTTTTTTTCCCTGCCCCTTAAAACGCAATGTATCCAGTGACCTGTAATTATTGTCGCCCTTATTTACCGTAAATGCCCGTTCATTTAATGATTTCGTAAAATCGCTTAGCTTTTTATAGTTTTCTGGATTGAATTCCTTGAGTTCAGCCTCTGCGCGCTCGAGCACCTCACTTTTTTTACGGATATCGGCGCGTATTTTTTCAGCCTGTTCCTCAGAGGCAGGAGACTTCTCCTCCAGCTTGGAAATCTGTACAGGCAAATCGCGCACCTGTGCTTCCAAATTTTTGATATAATTATCCTTGAATTTAACCTGATAGGCCTGAAAAAACTCCAATAGATTACAGCCAAAATTAGATAACCAAGCGCGCTCTTGTCCGGAAAACCCACCCCCGCAACTTGTTTCATTTTGATAGAAACGCCAGTTTATCCCATTCTTCTCAAGCAGCTCCGGAAAAGTTTCCCAGGTCATTTTACCATAACCAAAGTCATCGTTCCGAATGTTCGCTTTTTGCAGCCCCGCTTTCATCTCCGTAATTTTGCCGGTCCAGAAAAAGGAACGGTTCGGTGTGGTACTTGTCATACCCGAACAGAAATTCTGATCACATACCGTGAAAGCATCCGCTAACGCATAATGAAAAGGTAGATCTTCCCTTGTAAAATACCCCAATGTTAAAGGCATCTCCGCATATTGTTTATTACCCGATTGTTTTGATAACAACCAATGATCATAACGGCCTTGATTAAAAGCATCTACCTGACTGGCCCGGCTATGCGGAAGAGATCCCATCCAGGTTACCTTGCTCTCCTTCAGATTTAATCGAAAAGGAGCATAAGTTTTTTCCTCTTTATCCGTTTGATACCATACGGGTAAACCGTTCGGCAAACGTATCGAACGTGGATCATTGAAACCCCGAACTCCCGAAAGACTACCTAGGGTATGATCGAAAGATCGGTTCTCCTGCATCAGGATGACGATATGTTCGGCATCCAAAAAACTACTTCCCGGATCAGGATCGATTGCAAAGGCTTTCTGTATTGATGCAGGCATAAAACTGGCAATACCTGCTGCTCCCGAAAATAGTAGGGTCTTTCTAAGGAATTCTCTTCTGCTTTCCATAAACTTATTTATAATTTCGATTTGAATCTACTTAGATTTCTTTTTGTTTCATATTTCTTCATGTAAATCTTATGTTACTAAATTTAGCCCTAAGAAAATATCTACTTGATAGGATGACAAAAATTTACTTATTTTTACGAAAAGACAATACAGACAACTATGGTGGATATTTTGCTGCTCGAAGACGACAAGGTGCTCTCTAAGGAGATCCGGTCTTTTCTATTAAGCCAGGGATTTTCTTGTGATCAGGCATTCGATGGTATTGAGTTTTTGGCGAAAACACACCAAAAAAAATATGGTTTCTATCTACTGGACATCAATGTACCCAAAATCAATGGACTGGAGATCTGTAAAAAGATAAGAAGCCACGATGCCTTTACGCCCATTATTATTCTTTCGGCTTATGACGACATAGACGACAAAAAAGAAGCTTTTCTCCGCGCAGCAGACGATTATCTCGTCAAACCTTTCGTCTTAGATGAATTACTGATGCGCATCTTTTCCCTGTTGCGTCGACAGCAACACAATGAAAACAATAGTATAAAAACCTTAACAATAGATGACCTGGTTATTTATCCCGACGAGGCCCGCGTATTTCGCGCCGACGAGGAAATTAGTCTCACTCAAAAGGAATTTCAGCTATTGCTGATCCTTGCGCAGGCAAATGGACGGACCTTATCCAAACAGCATATTTCAGAGGAAGTATGGCAAAATCAATTTCAAACGACACAGAATACCATTGAGGTTTACATCAACTTTTTGCGAAAGAAAATTGATAAAAACTTTGAAAATAAACTCATTCATACCAGGCCCGGATTTGGCTATTATCTATCGGCTGAAAAATGAATTTAAAGAAGAAAATAGCGATTAGCTTTAGCATTGCATTCTCCGTTCTATTCGGTATTGCGATGTTAATTATCTATTATGCTAGTTTCGATTTCCGCAAAGATCAATTTCGCCAGCGGCTGATTGATAAATTAGACAATATTTCTCATTATATTGCCAGTAATCCTTATTTCAACCGGCAATCTTACAAAAACTATTTTCACGATGACGAAGATGGACTTTTCTATGAAGATATCATCATTTTAGACCAAAATAAAAAACTGGTGTTCAGCACGGTAAAAGATCAAACCATTACCTGGAATGCCTCGATTATCAACCGGCTTACTCAGGAAAAGCAGATTTTCTACAATCAGGACCAATATGAAACACTCGCCAAATATTACCGCATCAATGGCTCACCTTATTATATTATCGTAAAAGCGCAGGATTATTCTGGAAATGAAAAAATGGACCATCTAGCGCTCGTCCTAACGATATTATTTGTGCTAAGTGCTGTTTTGGTCTGGATATTCAGTTATAACCTCATTCAGCGCCTGTTGGTTCCGCTCGACAAATTAAAAGATAATATCACCCAGATTAATGTCAGCAAGCTGACCAAACCTGTCGAGTATACTGGTCATACTGATGAGATTGCTGTACTAACCCGCGCATTTAACACGATGTTGTTGCGGCTTTCGACTGCTTTCGAATCACAGAAAGAATTTAATTCCAGCGCTTCACACGAATTACGGACACCACTTGCCCGAATGTCCTTCCAATTGGAGAACCTTTATCATCAAAATCAGCTGAGTGAAGAAGTAAAGCAGGTACTCCGTAATATATCCAAGGAAACCTTGCATCTTTCAGAGGTAACTGATTCGCTGATGTTACTTTCAAAATTCGACTCAGAACGATTGAAAATGACTTATAAAGAGGAGAGGATCGATGAAATTATCTTTATGGCTTATGAAAAAGTAGCCAAGGTGTTTCCTGACCTGCAACTGGATTTTTCAATTGGCGGAATCGAAGATCCCAAACTCAGTATTTTCTGTTCTTCCCAATTGATTGAAATCGCTTTCGTAAACTTATTTAAAAATGCGGCACTCTATTCTTATAATAGGGAGGTTAAAGTGATGATCCTGGAATCCGAGCGCGAGCTTAAAGTACTGGTCAGCAATACCGGTCCAGCCCTGAGCACAATTGATCAAAAGCGAATTTTCGATGCATTCAGCCGCGGTGAAAATGCAAACGAAACGACAGGATCAGGATTGGGGTTAAGGATTGTACAGCGGATCATGCAATCCCATCAAGCAACAATTGAATATCAAGCTGATCTAAAACAATCTACACATACTTTTGTATTAGTATTTAAATTGTTTCGCAGCCAAAAAGCTTAATTGCAAAAACCGCTCCAAATTAAACGGAAACCATTAAGCAACAAGCATATACATATACAAACCGACGCATTAAGCATCTTACCTACCTGAAAAACATGCTAATTTTAAGCTTTTTTTAAGCATTTATTAAGGGGCTTTTAATATTCGACCAGTTATTTTGTTACATAAGTTTTGATATACATGACAAAGAAACCTTTAATATTTTTATTGCTTTTCAATAGTATGGCTTTTGCGCAGCAAAAACCGTCAAAAACAGATTATGTGAATATTCATGAAAGCACACTTGGAAAAAAGCAAAGTGACATCTCCGGACAGCAGATGACCCTCCAAGAATGCGAAGAAGCATTTATAAAGAATAACCTTTCACTACTCGCTCAGCAATATGATATCAGTCAAGCTCAGGCAGATGTGATACAAGCCCGAATCTGGGATCTTCCACAGCTGGAAATGTCTGTCAATGCTTATGATCCGCAGAACAAAAAGGCATTTCATGTTGGACAATCTAAGGAAGCGAGCGTATCCCAATTGATTTATCTCGGTGGAAAAAAGAAAAATGAAGTAGAATTTGCCAAATCAAATGTTGAACTGGCGAAGCTGCAATTTAGCCAGTTGCTTGCCAGTCTCCGTGCGCAGCTTCGTACAACCTTTTACTCCCTTTACTTTGAACAGCACAAGTTGGCCGACATCAAAATTCAGCTGGATTATCTCAACAGTCTGCTTAATGCTTATAAAGAACAGGGAAAAAAGGGGAACGTTTCTTTGAAAGATCAGGTCCGTCTGCAAACAATGGCCATCGATCTTAACAACGAAAAAACGACGGCGATCAATAATAGCATTAATCTACAGCAGCAATTACGTGTGCTTATTTCCAGCCAGGAAGATGTGCTTCCCAGGTTAACAGACCAAGAAGCAGATCAGGAACTTGCCGTAAAACCGACTATGCCTTTGGATAAAATCTACCAATTGGCCCTGGAAAACAATGCCGATTATCAATTTGCCTTAAAGACCTCAGAAAACGCTCAGTTATTTACCAAATGGCAACAGTCTTTAAATACACCCGATATTAACCTTGGCCTTTCCTACAGCCAGAATGGAGGTGTATTCCGCAACGAGCTCAATGTCACAGCCGCCATTCCGATTCCCTTGTGGAAACAAAACAAAGGAAATGTGATCAAAGCGAAATACGCCGAAGAGGAAGCAAAGAAAAATATTGAAGTCCAACGGCAGTTACTGGAATCACAGATACGTTCCAACTATCAGTCCTGGGAAAATCAATATAAACAGTACTTTACCATTACACCGGACGACCTACACGATATTGCCCTGGTCTACGACGGCGTATTCAACAATTTCAAAAAAGGGAATATCTCTTTGGTTGAATTCACTGATTTTATGGACAGCTACCGCATATCTATTCTCAAGCTTTACGATATGAAAAAGGAAATTATTCTCAATGCCGAACAATTAAACTATCTGGCTCAAACTTCTATATTCAATTCAACTCATGCCAACTAAAAAACTTATCATAGCCACTGTGGCAGTAGTGTCATTCTACTCTTGCCAAAATCACAAAGCAGCAGACAATGCAGCCATTGTCAAAGGTTTCGAAATTAGTGAGACAATGCTTAAGTCGACCAGTTTTGCAACGGTAAAAAAAGAAAATGTGACCGAAGAACTCAACTTCTTCGGCAAAATATCTGCCGATCAGAACAATTACATCGATATTTTTCCACTTGTTGGGGGGAATGTAGTATCTGTTAATGTCTCGCTGGGTGATTATGTACATAAAGGTCAGGTACTGGCCACGATCAGGAGTACGGAAGTCGCGGGCATACAGAAAGATCTTTCGGATGCCAAAACCGATGTATTACTTGCTGAAAAAAACTACCGGGTAGCGGAAGACATGTACAATGGCAAACTGAGTACAGATAAAGACATGCTGGAAGCAAAAGGACAGTTAACCAAAGCCAAAGAGCAGCTACGTCGCTCAGAAGCCGTAAGTCAGATCTACAATGTCCGCACAGGCAATATTTATTCGGTTGTATCTCCAATCGATGGCTACATCGTCCAAAAAAATATTAATAAGGACATGCAATTGCGTAGCGACCGCAGCGACAATATCTTTGATGTAGCCAATACAAAAGATGTATGGGCGATTCTTAACGTTAACGAAACGGATATCGACAAAATTAGCATGGGCATGCCCGCTATCGTGTCGACATTGAGCTACCCGGACAAAAAATTCCAGGGCCGTATCGATAAAATCTTTAAGATTATCGATCCGCAGACCAATTCAATGCAGGCCCGTGTGGTACTAGATAATAAGGATGGCTTACTCATTCCCGATAGCAAGGCAACCATTAAAGTGCTGCACCAATCCAATACACAGGCGCTGGCAGTGCCTTCAGATGCGGTCATCTTCGACCAAAACAAATATTTTGTATTGATCTATAAATCACAAAATGATATTAAGATCCGCGAAATACAGCCGATCAAACAAAACGAAGGGACAACCTATATGGCTACGGGACTACAGGAAGGCGAAAAAGTTGTTGTCAACAATAAGCTTTTGATCTACAGAGCACTGAATAATTAATCTGTCTTAGCATTTACACGAATGAACAAATTCATTAAAAATATCATTGCCTTTTCCATAAAAAATAAAGCATTCACCTTTATTTGGGTCGGTATTTTGGCTATTTCTGGTTTCATTAGCTTTAAAAGCATGCCCATTGAGGCATTTCCGGATGTGACCAATACACAAATAACCATCATTACCCAATGGAATGGGAGGAGCGCAGAAGAAGTCGAGCGTTTTGTAACTACACCTATTGAGTTGGGCATGAGTCCGGTCCAAAAGAAAACGAGTATACGGAGCACGACAATGTTTGGCCTCTCCATCGTCAAAATCATCTTTGATGATGGTGTAGACGACACCTTTGCCCGCAATCAGGTCAACAACCTCATGCGGTCGGTGAGCCTGCCCGACAATGTCGATCCTGAAGTACAGCCCCCTTATGGACCTACAGGAGAAATCTTCCGGTATACATTGCATAGCGATCAACGCAATTCACGCGACCTCCTTACTTTGCAGACATGGGTTATTGACCGGGCGCTCCGGGGTGTCCCCGGTGTGGCCGATATTAATGTTTTTGGCGGGCAGGATTTAGTCTATGAAATCAGCACAGACCCTATAAAACTCGATAAATTTAACCTGACTCCTTTGCAGGTATTTGATGCAGTCAGCAAAAGTAACCTGAATGTCGGTGGCGATGTTATCGAAAAAAGCGGTCAGTCTTATGTTGTACGCGGTATTGGTTTGGTCAACTCGATCAATGATATCGAAAACATCACCGTAATTAATCAAAAGGGAAATCCTGTGTTTGTTAAAAATGTGGCCGAAGTAAGGGAAAGCGCGATGCCTCGTGTGGGCCAAGCTGGCTTTGGTAAAAATGATGATGTGGTAGCAGGAACCATCGTGATGCGCAAAGGTGAAAACCCAAGAGAGGTTTTGACAGCAGTAAAAGCGAAAATAGAAGAGCTTAACAACAAAATCCTTCCCAAAGACGTCAAGATGCAAACCTTCTATGACCGTGACAACCTCATGGATTTCACGACACATACCGTTATGCATAACTTGATCGAAGGCATCGTGCTTGTCACCTTGATGGTACTGCTCTTTATGGCAGACTGGCGCACCACGGTTATCGTTTCCATTATCATACCACTCGCCTTACTTTTTGCCTTTCTATGCCTTAAACTGGCTGGCATGAGTGCCAACTTGCTTTCTTTAGGCGCAGTAGACTTTGGTATTATCATCGACGGTGCCGTCGTCATGGTGGAAGGGATATTCGTTATGCTGGACCATCAGGCTCACAAGCTTGGTATGGAGAAATTCAATAAAATGGCCAAAGCAGGCTGGATCAAACAAACAGGAACGGGATTGGGAAAAGCCATCTTTTTTTCCAAACTGATTATCATTACCTCATTGATTCCTATCTTCTCCTTCCAGAAGGTAGAAGGCAAAATGTTTTCGCCGCTCGCCTTTACCCTTGGTTTTGCATTATTAGGCGCATTACTGTTTACATTGACGCTTGTTCCGGCCTTATCGCATATTCTGCTCAATAAAAATGTGAAAGAACGGCACAATCCATTTGTCGAATTCTGGAATCGAATTGTCGCCAAGGGTTTTGGATTTACATTCAGAAACAAGCGTCTAAGTATGATCGTCGCGATTACTCTATTGGCTGCCGTCTTGTTTTCTGCAAAATTTTTAGGAACAGAATTTTTACCGACCTTAAACGAAGGATCTCTTTGGGTTACTGCCGAGATGCCTATGAGTACATCTTTGCGTGAATCGGTTAAAACAACCAAGCTGTTAAAAAGTACCTTGGAAACCTTCCCTGAGGTCACCGGTGTGCTCTCCCAGACTGGAAGGAGCAACGACGGTACCGACCCTAATGGCTTTGGTTTTGTTCAGTTTGCCGTAGCCCTAAAACCGAAAGAGGAATGGACGCGTAAAATTACCATGGATCAGCTGATCGAAGAGATGGACCATAAACTCAAGCAATTTCAAGGGATCACCTATAACTATTCACAGCCTATTTCAGATAACGTTGCCGAAGCGGTTGCAGGATTCAAAGCCGAAAATGGCATTAAGATTTTTGGTGACAACCTCGCAACCTTAGACCGTCTCGCAAAAGAAGTATATGCACAGGTGAAGGGTATCCAAGGTATTAAAGAACCTGGTATTATCTTAAATATCGGCCAGCCAGAAGTTAGTGTAGTTTTGGATCGGACCCGTATGGCTGCATTCAACGTGCTACCAGCTGATGCGCAGGCGGTATTGGAAATGGCATTTGGCGGAAAGACAGCTTCCATTTTATACGATGGCGAACGCAAATTCAACATTCGTCTGCGCTATGCACCGGAATATCGGAAAACAGAGAAAGATATTGCGCAGCTGATGGTACCCTGTGGTGATGGCACATTAATTCCATTGAAAAGTATCGCTACGATTGAAAAAGACAATGGCGCCGCTTTTATCTACCGCGACAACATCAAACGCTATATCGGTATCAAATTTTCCATCCGTGACCGCGACCTGGGAAGTACCATTGCAGAAGCGCAACAAAAAGTCAGCAAAATCAAGCTCCCGGAGGGATATTCCATTGGTTGGACTGGCCAATTTGAAAATCAACAACGTGCTACACACCGTTTAGCACAAGTTGTACCGATCAGTTTGATTGTCATCTTTTTCCTATTGTTTATTCTCTTCGGAAATATCAAAGATTCGCTACTCGTATTGGCCAACGTTCCCTTTGCCTTAATCGGTGGAATTATTGCCTTACATGTAACAGGTATGAATTTCGGAATTTCGGCAGGGGTAGGTATGATTGCGCTGTTCGGAATCTGTATACAGAATGGGGTTATCCTGATCTCAGAATTCCATCAGAACAAAAAAGAGGGGCTGCCGAATGACCAGTCAATCTACAAAGGTGTAAAATCTCGGACACGCCCTGTAGTCATGACCGCTTTGATGGCTTCCATCGGTCTATTGCCAGCTGCATTATCGACAGGAATAGGTTCGGAATCACAAAAACCTTTGGCCATCGTCATCATTGGCGGGCTTATTTCAGCAACGATACTGACACTGCTGGTGTTCCCGATAATTTATGATATTTTCAACAGAAAAGAAAAGGTACAGCAAACCATCGCTGAATAATGTTGTCCATATTTTATATACTATATACTTAGGCCGATAAAGGCCATCGATACTGCCCTACGCTGTGAAGTGAAGGGCAGTATCATTTTTTTGATGATACTTTTGATGTAACATTTGTATCTATTCCGGCTTAAAAATTTCAAAAACAATAAAAAGCCCTTAAGTTTACAACAAATTACCTTCCATTAAGCAGCTGCTGTTTTTTGGATCACACAAACAAACACATATTTATGACTATTCTCACCTTTACAATCATCCTTCTCCTGGGTGCTTTTGTAGCAGGGCTCTTAGGATCCCTGACAGGCTTAGGCGGAGGGGTCGTTGTCATCCCCTTATTGACTCTCCTGTTTCATGTAGATATCCGTTATGCCATTGGAGCGGCCTTATTGGCTTCCATCGCAACTTCGTCCGGTGCGGCTACGGCCTACGTCAAGGAGGGCATCACCAATATCCGGCTCGGGATGTTTCTAGAAATCGCAACCACCATCGGTGCTGTTATCGGTGCTGTTATCGCCATTTACATGCCGACAAATACCATTGCGATCATCTTTGGTGTTGTACTTATCTTCTCTGCGGCAATGACTGTCCGCAAGAAAAACGAACATGCACTTTCCGGTGGCTCGGCCCTGGCTGAAAAATTAAAACTGAACAGTACATATCCTGCCGATGGGAAATTAGTTCCCTACAAATTAACCAACATAGTCGGAGGATTCTCTTTGATGGGGGTTGCAGGAATTCTTTCTGGCCTACTAGGGATCGGCTCGGGTTCCCTGAAAGTACTCGCGATGGACAGCATGATGAAAATCCCCTTTAAAGTTAGTACCACAACGAGCAACTTTATGATTGGTGTCACCGCGGCTGCTTCTGCCGTCGTGTATTTACAAAGAGGGTATATGGATCCAGGTATTGCTTTTCCGGTTATCTTAGGCGTATTATGCGGAGCCATCACAGGATCCAAACTCTTAAAACGAATGAATCCGAAGACTTTACGCATTATTTTTGCTGTCGCTATTACACTGGTGGCATTAGAGATGATCTTTAACGGATTCCAGCATAAATTCTAAAATGGAAGTTTACACGATTTAGGATTTCAGTATCGCAACGTCCTTCTTCTATACGATGAAGGAGATAATTAATCAAAATGAAACAAGTATTTTCGAAACACTATTGGGGAGACAAGGACATCTCGCTTCTAGTAGGACAAATTTTACGCATAGGTGTTATATTTGCCTCCACCATTCTTATCCTCGGCGGCATCCTCTATCTCATTGTTCATGGCCAGGACGCCGTACCAAACTATAAAGATTTTGTCGGTGAGGGAAATTCCAACACAACAATTACTGGAATTATTACAGGCGCTTTTAGCCGAAACATTCCACAGGTTATACAGCTAGGTGTGCTGCTATTGATCTGTACCCCTATCGTACGCGTGATCGGTTCACTATTTGGATTTGTAATCGAAAAGGACAGCCTTTATATTATCATCACGCTGATTGTATTAACAGTCATCATAGGCAGTATACTCAGTGGCGTCAAGGGATAATGAGCTTATCTCTTGGCCCGCAACCAAGCGGATCTTTCCAATGCATATTCAAAATTTTTACGTTCAGGTTCATTCACATAACTGACCATCTTTTCGGCCACTTTAACGGCCCCCAAGCGCTCCACTGCCTTCTGAGAGCGATAATTTTCCGCACCTACGTGCAGATAAATTCTGTCAACAAAATTGAATGCAAAATCAAACATCATCTCTTTCACTAATGGATTGATTCCCGCTCCCCAATAAGCACGCGCATAAAACGTATACCCAACAAAAATTGATTTTTCTGCCTCATCGAGACCATAATACCGCGTGCTTCCGATACAAGCACCACTTTTCTTATCCAAGATTAAATAGGCAGATTTACTCGTCAAAGCACCGTCAAAAAATCCACGAAAAACATCTTCTTTCCATCGGTCCTTATTCGGATGCTGCTCCCAGATCAGGGGATCTCTGGCAACTTGGTAAAGCGTATCAAAATCCGCTGGTTCAATAATTCTTAATACGACCTGATCGTTTTCAAGGGTGTTGGGTGCGACAAACTTCATGAGACACATTTATAGTTTTAGCAATTCAAAATATTCTAATTCCTACAGAAGATACCAATTATTGATGAAAATATTTGAATTATGGTAATATCAGTTCAAATATTACACCAAAATGTCGATTCAACTGCGCTTATGATAGCATTAAAAGCTAAGCAATAATCAGCCGATAAATTATTTTTTCAGAGAATTGACTGAAATACCTGGGCTTGTTAAATTAGCATTGCAAAATTTTGTATTTTACAGCCAAATGGAACAATTTAAGGAATTTGTAAAACAGCGTATTGATGTCACCGAAGAAGAGCTGGATGACATTGTTTCACGTTATCAAGTAAGGAAAATAAAGAAAAAAGAATATTTTCTCCGGGCGGGGGAAGTCTGTCACTACGAAGCCTACGTGATCAGTGGTTTATTTAAATCATTCTATGTCACTGCTGATGGCATTGAACATATCCTACAGTTTGCCATTGAAGATTGGTGGATTGGTGATATTGCCAGCTTTAATTATCAGGAGCCGGCACTGCAAAATATTCAGGCACTAGAGAATTCGGTGGTACTTACGCTTTCTAAAAAAAATAAAGACAAGCTTTATGAAGACCATCCTATCTTCGAGAAGCTCTCCCGAATAATGGCCCAACGCGCTCAGATTGCATCTCAGCACCGCATTATCTCAAGCATCGGTTTTACCGCGCAAGAGCGCTACCTAGATTTCATCAAAAGGTATCCAAAAATCTATCCGAGGATTTCTAACATGCAACTCGCATCCTATCTTGGTGTCACACAAGAATTTCTGAGCCGTCTCAAAAGACAAATATTGAAGCCCAGCCGAAATTCTTGACCTACATCAATTTTTTCCTTGTTAGTTTATCCCAACTTTGCAAAAGCTTGTTCAAACAAACATTTTGAACTTTTGAAGGTTAGATAAATAAAAAGAAAACAACATGAATAAATTTTTCCAAATTTTGGCAGTAGCAGTGTTAATGGTTAATGTTGCTGTGGCGCAGGTAAAATGGTCTGCAGATCCTGCACATACGAATGCTAGATTCGATGTAAAACATCTAGGTATCAGTTTTGTCGATGGTGAATTCACCAAAGTAGAAGGTACAGTTGAAACTGCAACAGGAACAAGTTTCAACAATGCTAAAATTAATTTTTCTATTGACGTCAATAGCATTGATACACGTATCGCTGCCCGCGATAACCATTTAAAAACCGATGATTTCTTTGCTGCGGATAAATTCCCTAAAATGACTTTGAAATCTATCAGTTTTAAAAATGCAAAAGTAAAAGGAAAATATATTATGGTGGCAGATTTAACCATCCGTGATGTAACAAAAAAAGTAACTTTCGACGTGACTCAAAATGGAGGAATCATTACTGATCCTTGGGGTAAAACACGCGCTGGCTTTACCGCTAAAACAAAAATCAACCGTCAGGATTTTGGCATAAAATATAATGATAAATTACCTTCCGGTGTAGAAGCAGTAGCTTCTGATGTGGATATCATCGTTAATACCGAATTGGTTTTGAACTAATTGAAAAATAATAAATCACACTAACTTAGTGGCTATCCTGTCTGATATAGGATAGCCACTTTTTTTATAAGCCTTTTAACATACCGCCATCAAGCGGAATATTTGTACCTGTTAGATAACTGGCATATTCCGAGCAGAGAAAAGCAACGAGATATCCATATTCTTCGGGTCTACCCAAACGTTGTGCAGGCACCTGTTTTAACCGTAATTGCAATGCTTCTTCGTAAGATACCCCCAGCCGTTGCGCATCTAGTTTTGTCAGTGACTGGATGCGATCGGTATCAAACAAACCTGTTAAGATACTGTTGACAGTGACACCATCTTTGGCCACATCCTCAGCCAGCGATTTGCTCCAGCTAATCAATGCCGTACGAATCGTATTGGATAATACTAAATTAGATACCGGTTCCTTCACCGTTGAAGAAGAAACGTTAATAACGCGGCCATAGCCGTTTGCCAGCATATAAGGTAGCGCACAAGAGGTTGTATAACAATGGTTTTGAAATAACAGTTCAAAGGCGTGCTGGTAATCCGCTAGATTTTTTTGGTCTATGGTACCCGCTTGAGGACCATTTGAATTGTTGATCAATATATCGACCTGATGCGATTGAAAATAATGTTCAATCTGTTTTTTGTAGGCTTCGTGATCGTTATAATCCACCAGAATATATTGGTGAACCTGTCCTTTTGACCTATCAAGACCTTCGCAGGTCCGCTTTAACTTTTCCTCATGACGGGAAGCCAAGGTTACCGATGCACCGCAAGACGCGAGCACTTGAGCGATGCCCGCACCTATACCTGCAGAACTCGCTCCGATTAATGCTTTTTTCCCATGTAGATTGATTTCCATATTTTCTTATTTTCCGTTTGTTGTTGATAATCAACCGAACCACTAGGTTCCGCGCAACCTCATCTAGGTATGTATGTGGTTAGTCATGATCTTTGGCACGGATCATAGCAATAAATAAATAGACAGCAAAGACCCATGCAGACCCCAGACATATCCAGGCAAATACAGGGATCCCCCACCACTGCGGTTCTACCCTTGCTACGATCACCATGCCGCCCAATAGATTGAGCGACATAAACATAATCCCGATGACGATGCGATTGACGCCTTTGCGGAGGATTGTATTAAAGGATCGCGCACTGATCAGGCGATGGTTGAGTGTAAAATTTCCAGTCCGAAATAAGCGCACAAGCGCGCGCATATCCTCCGGAAGTTTTTCAACATCGCGCGCAAAAGATTCAATTTTATGTTTTCCTTTTTTGAACATGGCCTCAGGAGAGAGCCGCTCCATCATTATTCTACGGGCAAAAGGTTTGATGCTCTCCATGATATTGAGGTCGGGATATAATTGGCGCCCTATGCCTTCCATCAGGGAAATACCCCGCATGAGTTGATAAATATACTCCGGAAAATACAAGCGATTATCACCAATGATTTTCCACAATTTATTAAATAATAAATCTAAGCTCAGATCACCGAGTGATACATTATCAATCATATCAAAGATCTCGTAGAGAGACCGTTCAAACTGATTACGATCTGGAATATGGCTAACCACAGCAACATCTTCAATCACGTCTGCAAGTCGGACAGCATCTTCAGAAATCGCCGATTGAATAAATTCTTCCAGCTGCCTACGGTCTATGCCCAATAATTTACCCATATTTCCAAAATCCAAAAAAGCAATCCGCCCATCTGGCATCACCATCATATTTCCGGGATGGGGATCGCCATGGAAGAAACCATGAATAATCACTTGCTCAAGGTACAAATTGATCCCATTTTTCACCAGAGTCTGTACATCCATTCCCCGGCGCTTAATTTCAACCGCATCGGTTACCTTGAAACCATCAAGATACTCCATACATAGAACACGATCCGAGGAGAGTTCAGGATAAACCCGAGGCACTTTAATCAGCTTATTCCCTTTAAAGTTCTTTGCGAAGCGCTCAATATTATGCCGCTCGATCACCAAAGACATCTCTTCCTGCAAGGTCATCGCAAAAGACTCAACAATCAGGGAAAGATTCAGGTTTTCCAATGCATCATTGTACATGGTCAAAATTTTGGCAATATCACGCATGAGTGCCAGATCAACGCGCATAACCTCATCGATGCCGGGACGACGGACTTTCAAAACCGTTTGAGTTCCATCTTTTAAGGTGGCACGATACACCTGCGCAATAGAGGCGGCGGCGAAGGGTTCAGGAGCAATCTCCTGGAAATGCGCTTCAACATCCAGCTCAAGTTCCTCTGCCAGATAAGTGCTAATATCAACTTCAAAAGGCGGAACATTATCCTCCAGGCGCTTAAGTTCATCTACAAGATCTTTGGGTAATAACCCTTCCCGCGTCGAAGCAGATTGCCCAAGCTTGATAAAAGCTGGACCGAGCTCCTCAAGCGCCATCCGAATACGCGCATAAACACTGATATTATCGACGTCAATAGCATGTTCTACGGCTGATCTGGGTCCTTTCCACGGCAATCGGGCGATCGCATCTTTAAAACCATACTTGGCCAATATACTTAAGATCTGGGAACTACGCTGTAACTTCTTCGTCGGATTATACATAACGGACAATGGTTTTCGATAACAATATACGAAATATCCATGCCTCAAAACACAACCAAGTATAAAAATGAGGCAGATATTTCATATGGACTAAAAAACTAATCATAAGCATATGAAACAAAAACCTTACCTAATTTGGTTCTATTTATTCTGATCAGAAAATCAGGTCTTCAACAGCATAATATGCAGGGATATACGGTACTATTCGGCCTCTATTTGATCAAGCTTCTCTTTTATCTGTTTAATATAATTGCTATAATAAGCTCGAATCATAAATTCTGTCAGACCAACAACAAGAATAATGGATATAATTGCAGAAAGGATCATCCACACAATAAAGTTCGGTTCCTGTTGAAAAGTCTCCTTGAAATGGTACAATCTATCAAACCAGACAGTAGTCCTGTTCTGAGCAATCATAATAAGATAAAGAAATAAAGCTTGGGGAATCATGACATAGGCCGCTATACGGTAAGTCTCTACGGCATATTTCAAGTCATAATACAGCTTAAGCAAATGCTCACGCGATGCCAGCAATTCGATCTTTTTCGTACTCTTTACCAGATAAAAGAACCGGCGATAATATAAAAGACTTGACAACGATATCTGTACGATAAAAAAGTAATACGCAAATGCAGCATAACCTTCAATCTTATACATCGGCAAGAGAGGTACCAAAAACAGAAAACCCATACAGACAGCCCAAGAGATAAACTCGCGCTTGATATTCTTGCGCAACTTGCCCATGATATTACCAACTTCCTTATAGTATTTGAGATTTGGATTCTGTAAATCCTCATCTGTAGGCTGTTCCTGCCAAGATTTTTTTAACTCATCAAAATTCATAATTGTATTTTTTAATGATTTGTTGGATCCGCTCTTTTGTGCGGTTTAATTTTACACGGGCATTGACTTCCGATATACCCAGATTTTCTGCAATCTCACGATGACTCTGACCTTCCAGAAACAAAAAGATTAGCGCCTTTTCAATTGCATTGAGTTCTTGCACCGCCTGATAAAAGACTTTTAGTTGCTCGTCTCTGTCGCTGTCATACATTTCTTCTGCTAAATCATGTCGTTCCTCCAATGCATCATAAATCTGATGTTTCTTTTCCTTCTTTAAGAATACCATTGCGGTGTTGAGGGCAACCCGATACATCCATGTTGAAAATTTACTCTCTTGCTTAAATGTCGCATAGGATTTCCAAAGCTGAAAGACGATCTCCTGATAAAGATCCTGCCTCCCCTCGTGATCATCCATATACATACGGCTCACCTTAACGAGAATACCCTTATTCTCGTCAATCAATCTAAGAAATTCTATTTCCGATCGGTTCACCTAGCGATTTTTCTTTAAATATATTTAGGTAATAAGTATAGCAAACAAACAAAGTGTTACAGCTTTATTTAAAAATATGTAAATTGTTATTAAAAAAGAGGCTAATCGCTGA
>JAIRVH010000111.1 GCA_031253985.1 Sphingobacterium sp. | reverse complement strand
TCATCATTAATGATGGAACCACTCCGCTATTACCGCAGGTATGGACTTTACATCAAAAATTTCTAAAATAAAACTATGTCGATCATATTAGCTGACTTCTTGGTCAGAAAGCCGGAAGGGTATTATTGCCGTTATGGTAATTTTTTTATTGATGCAAGTAACCCAGTGGCACATAATGTTGTATCACATGCTCATGGCGACCATGCCAGCTCGGGGCATGATTACGTGTATGCTACGCAGTCAACTTCACTGTTTATGACGTATCGTTATAAACAAAACCGCAAAGATTCGTATCAAGTAAAGTTGTTCAATAGTCCCTTTAAAATAGGTGCTGTCGAAATTACATTTTTGCCGGCAGGGCATATACTTGGTTCAGCACAGATTTTAATGGAATATCAGGGGGTACGATACTTATATACTGGCGACTACAAATTGCAGTCTGATGATACATGTGAACCAATCGAAATGCAGCAGGCCGATGTGCTTATTACCGAAAGTACATTTGCAAATCCTGAAATTATCCACCCTGATCCTGTTGCGGAGATAAAAAAACTTGATGGACATGCGAGCAATATCCTCTTGGGTACATATGTGCTAGGGAAGGCACAGCGGATCACCGATTTGATCAACAGGTATTGTCCGGATAGAAAAGTGCTCGTGCATAGTGGTATACTGCCGTATCATCGCCTTTACGATCAGCACGGACTAAAGAAATTATGCTATGAGCCCTACAACAGAAAAGAAATGAAACAAGGCGAACAGAATAAAGTTTATTTGGTACCACCAATGACCTTTAATAGCTATTTCAGGGCAACTAAAGTATTACGTGCATTTGCCTCCGGCTGGAAACGTCTGCAGGCACAGAATGATATCGAATTGTATATTTCAGATCATGTGGACTGGAATGATATCCTTCAATATATCAAAATGGTAAATCCCAAAGAGGTTTGGACGCTGCATGGTGACGGAACTATTTTGAAAACTTATTTTAAGGAGAAATTGATCGTTCGCGACGTGCTTTCCGAATAAATATCAACTGGATTATGTCGAAAACCATGCTTCATGAAAGCTATGTATGAATGAAAAGAGAGTAGATCACTTAGACGAACATCTACAGTAAGGTATTCAGACTGATCTTTGGAACTCCGCTGATAAACAGGGCGGAGTTTTCTATTTCATATTGACAATCTTGTCTACAATATAGACCGTATTTCCGCGCCATGGAAGTACTCCGTGATATTCTTTGTAACGGAGATCGAAATATTTTCCGCTGTTGAGCTCCAATTGTCTGAATATGGAATCATCTTCAATCGAAAACTCAAATTGATTGCTGGCTATACCACCTGTTTTGATACTTCCAAATCCTTCTTGGATGAGTTTGCCTTCGTAGGTCTTAAAAATATTGCCCTTTTTTACAGCATAATTGAGATAGCCGGACTTTACACCTTCACCGAATACATAATAATACTTCCAGTAGCCATAGGAGCCACCTCCGACAAGCAGAAAAAGTATCAGAAAGAGTAAAAACTTTTTAAATCCCGATCTTTTCTTTTTTTGTTCTGGCAAATTTTCCATAATGCATGAATATTAAGTCTTTGTATTATTGTTGATGAGACTAACAGGGGCGCGACATAATTGTTTGCTCCGTCTCTAGTTTCACCTAAAGATAAAAAATTAACAGCACAAACACGAATAGATTATCATTTGAATTTATACTTGTTTGCCGGAAGATCTGTTGCTAATTCTATTAGTTGTTTTATGGTTTTTGTGTACAATAATGCTAATTTTTGTAAATTTGAATAATGCATGCGGAACAGGTACATCGCAAGATAATTCATTTAGATATGGATGCATTCTATGCATCTGTAGATCAGCGTGATTTTCCCGAATATCGGGGGAAGGCGATTGCCGTAGGTGGTTCGCCGGATGGAAGGGGAGTGGTTGCAACGGCCAGTTACGAAGCGCGAAAATTTGGCGTAAAGTCTGCTATGAGCTCGCGAAAGGCTCTTCAGTTGTGTCCCCATATTATCTTTACCTATCCGCGTTTCGATGTTTATCGGCAGGTTTCGTATCAAATTCGGGAGATTTTTCTCCGTTATACCGACTTGATTGAACCACTTTCGCTCGATGAAGCTTATCTGGATGTAACCGTAGATAAACAGGGTATTGGATCGGCTATTGATATTGCCAAAGCCATTAAAGAGGCTATCAAAGAGGAGTTGAGTCTGACGGTCTCTGCTGGTGTTTCCGTCAATAAATTTGTTGCAAAGATTGCTTCGGATATGGACAAACCTGATGGCCTAACATTTATAGGTCCTTCTAAAATCGTCAAGTTTATGGAGTCATTGCCCGTGGATAAGTTTTTTGGGGTAGGTAAGGTGACAGCAAAAAAAATGCATGAATTGGGACTATTTACCGGACTTGATTTAAAAAAACAGCGTGAAGAGGACCTCGTGCGCTGGTTTGGAAAGACCGGGCATTTTTTTTACCGTATCGTACGCGGGATCGACGAGCGCCCTGTTGTTCCTAATCGCAGCAGTAAATCGGTCGGTATTGAGGATACTTTTGGCGAGGATGTGGAAGTTTTTGAAGAATTAAATACTATTTTACAGCGGCTTTGCGCACAGTTGTGGACACGCATCGGGAAGAAGGAAATTTCCGGAAGGACCTTGACATTAAAAATTAAATATGCCGATTTTGTTCAGCTGACACGGAGTATGACCCTAGAAAGCAGTTTTGATTCGGAAGACAAAATTTATGCTGCAGCCCATAATTTGTTGAGCAAGGTGGAGCTAGTGAACAAAGTGAGGCTGCTGGGAGTTTCGGTATCAAATTTTGTGGAAGAAGCTGATTTTCCCAAGGAAGGCATACAGCTTGCACTTTTTGAGCATCGTCCTTAACAACAGATCTCCGGTTTAATCAAATCCTTGCTAGTCGGAAGGTATGTGAGCTCTGAGTTAAGCTTGTTACAGCCAAAATCGTAGTTATTTGCCACAATTCTTTATCTTAGCCAAAATAATTAATAAACATATCCAAAAATTAATGAATACGGTATCAAGAGTACTCTTAGGTGCGTCTATCGTTTTTTTTGTGCATGACGTTGCCTTCGCACAGAAAAAGTTGGATTTTGCGCAGTCATGGGGGCAAAAGCAATCTTTGACGGTTCGTACTAATCAGTATCCTGGATGGGCAGATGGGACAGCTTACCTGGAGAATGATGTGAACGATGGTCGTTTATATCAGGTCGATATTAAATCAGGCAACAGAAGTGTTTATACAGTTCCTGCCAAAGAAGGAACAGTTGTCTATGTCGAGAATAATGATATCTTCTTAAAAAGCAGTGATGGCATAGCGAAAAAGCTCACCAACTCGCCTGATGTCGCCGAACAGAATCCAACCTTATCTCCCGACGGTAAATACGTTGCTTTTACACGTAAAAGTAACCTGTACAGTGTTGATGTGACTTCTGGAAAAGAGATGCAGTATACAAATGATGGCACTGATGTCATTTACAATGGTTGGTCATCCTGGGTATATTATGAGGAGATTCTTGGCCGCCCGACAAAATACAAAGCTTTTTGGTGGTCTCCAGACAGTCGTAAAATTGCATTTATGCGTTTCGATGATACAAAGGTTCCGATGTTTCCGATTTATTCCTCCAAAGGTCAGCATGGTTATCTGGAAGAAACAAGATATCCGAAAGCGGGTGATCCAAATCCGGAAGTTAAAGTTGGCATAGTTCATCTTGATGGCGGAAACGTTGTCTGGGCCGATTTCAATGAAAAAGACGATCAGTATTTTGGTCAACCCTATTGGGCTTTTGATAGCAAAAATGTGATGGTGCAGTGGATGAACCGGGATCAGAATAATTTAAAGTTCTATCAAGTGGATCCAAATTCTGGTTCGAAAAAGGAAATCTACGATGAGCGTCAGGCTTCATGGATCAATTTGGATCACGATGAGCGTATCACCTACCTTGCGGACAACAAATATTACATTTTAAAATCGGATAAAACCGGCTGGGCCCATTATTACCTATATAAATTGGACGGGACGTTAGTGAACCCCATTACTTCCGGCGAATGGCAGGTGACCGAATTGAAACGGATCGACGAAAAAAATAAGGTGATCTATTTTACTGCACGTAAAGAGAACTCGGCACGTTTTGATCTATACCGTGTCGATTATTCCGGTAAAAATATGAAACGGCTGACTTTTGGCGATTACTCGCATGATGTCAATGTATCGCCCGATGGCAAGTATTTTATTACTAAATACTCTAATGTGAGTACACCGGATCGATATGCATTGCTGGATAATCAGGGCAAAGTTGTGCGCCAGTTAGCAGACAGTAAAGCAGCTGATTTTGCTTCCTATACGTATGGCAAGACGGAATACTTACATATCAAATCTGATGACGGGCTGTTCGATCTTCCATTGACAATAACCTATCCGACGGATTTCGATAAATCGAAAGTGTACCCGGTGATCTTTAGCATCTACGGTGGACCTGATGCTGGGACGGTCAAAGATACCTGGAAAGGGACAGGTAACCAGTATTGGGCCAACGAAGGGATTATTCAGGTATCCGCGGATCACCGGGCTTCGGGACATTTCGGTAAACAGGGCGTTGCCTATATGCACCGCAATCTGGGTCACTGGGAAATTATTGATTATTCCACCATTGTCAAGTGGTTAAAATCACAGCCTTGGGTTGCGAAAAATAAAGTACTTATTACAGGGCATAGCTATGGAGGCTATATGACTTGTCTGGCGATGACAAAGGCAGCTGATGTATTTGATTTTGGTATTGCCGGTGCCCCGGTAACTTCCTGGGACTTGTACGACAGCCATTATACCGAAAGATGGATGGATACACCGCAAGATAATCCAGCTGGTTATAAAGCTGGTTCTGTCTTAACCTATGCAAATAATTATAAGGGCGTATTGCGTATCATGCACGGCGATATGGACGATAACGTACATTTACAGAATACCACCCAACTGGTTGATAAATTGACGGATCGAAGTGTTCCTTTTGAACTGATGATCTATCCTGGCAGCCGCCATGGATTTGAGCGTTCGAAAAGTAAATATGATTCCAATGAACGTGCACGTTTCTACTACCAATACTTATTGGAGAAACCACTTCCTAAAGAATTTAAATAAGCGTAATTAAAGTCAAATAGGGAATCCCTTATCCACTTGGATAGGGGATTTTTATTTTTTGGCCTGTTTTCATTTATTCCTGGTAAAAGATTTTCCCTGACCTTCTTTTTTATGTTAAATATGACAAAAAAAGTGATTTTTATAGGCGTGTAAATTGTTGAAAATTAAAAAATATGGCATCTTTGTAGAAGTTTATTCAAAGAAAAAATGATTCAATTCCTAAAGGAAAGTACGTTTGCCGTTAATGAGGTTTTTAATAAATCATTAGAGTTGCTGAAAAGGCATTATTTTTCCGTGGCCGGACTTTGTTTTTTGCTGTTTGTGACTTCTGGTCTTTCTAATTATCTCGCAACCACGATTAGTGATTTCAACGTGGTATTGAGTAGTTTTATGGCGTTTTTTTTCATGGTGATGTATTTCGGATTGAACATGACTTTATTTAAGTATATTTTAAGTCTGATTGATGGAAATCATGATAAGAAACTCATCCAATGTATCCCCAGTTCAAAAGAACTTGCATACTTTTTTGGTGCCATGTTAAGTATTATGGTACTTTCCATAGCACTTCTGATGATTTTAGGGGCTGTTTCTTTACCCTTCCTTTATCTATTTGAAAATGGTGATAATCGTGTGGAGTTAATGGGCAAGTTTACGATGTTCGTTGTCTTTATAGCGGCTATATTGACATTCATTTTGATTATTAGGGTGGCATTTTATCCCTTTTTCATTATTGATAAACACGCGGGAACGTTTAAATCTTTACGTTTCAGTTTTGCACTGACAAAAGGCAATGTATTCAAACTGTTATTGATATTAGCTGTATTTGCTTTTTTTCAGTTACTGCAAATGTATTTTAATTATTTAGAATATTACATAATTTTTATTATTTTGAACCTCGTGAGCTCTTTTTTGGTGGTACCTCTGGCTTGTATCGTTGTTTCGGTCGCTTATCGATCAATGATGGCGGATTATCATGGCGGAGAGGACCCCAAGATTTTAAATAATATATTTTAATTAATAGAAAAGGTTTTGAGTAAAAAAGGAATTGCCATTTTAGGGGCAACGGGAAGTATAGGCACACAAGCCTTGGATGTGATAAGAGCCTTTCCTACTAAATTTGAGGCAATCGTTCTGACCTGTGGTAGCAATGCAGCATTATTGATTGAACAGGCGCTGGAGTTTAAGCCCAAGGCGGTTGTCGTGACAGATTCTCTTCAATACAGCCATGTACAGGATGCTTTGAAAGGGCAGGGGATCACCGTTCTTTTTGGTGAAACCGGACTGATCGAAGTGGTGCAGTACGAGGAAGTTGATGTGGTGTTGAATGCCATTGTTGGATCGGCTGGACTGAAACCTACTGTTAAAGCCATCCAATCAAAAAAAGATATTGCCCTGGCCAATAAAGAAACGCTGGTTGTGGCCGGTGAACTGATTATGGCCTTGGTGAAAGAATATGATGTGCGTATGCTTCCTGTAGATTCGGAGCATTCGGCGATTTTTCAGTGTTTGGCCGGAGAAGAGCATAATCCGATCGAGAAAATTTACGTCACGGCTTCAGGAGGCCCCTTTCGTGGCAAAAAGAGGGCTGATTTGTTGCAGGTCACCAAAGCTGAAGCTTTAAAACATCCAAATTGGTCGATGGGTGCCAAAATTACGATTGATTCGGCATCCCTGATGAACAAAGGACTAGAAGTTATTGAAGCAAAATGGCTTTTCAATCTGTCTATAAATCAGGTCGACGTCATCGTCCATCCGCAATCGATCGTCCATTCTTTGGTTCAGTTTCAGGATGGTTCCATGAAGGCACAAATGGGGGTCCCCGATATGAAATTGCCGATCCAGTACGCATTGACCTATCCAGCACGTTTTGAAAATAGTTTTGAACGTTTCAATTTCATGGATTATCCAACACTTAGTTTTGAGAAAGCAGACATGGAAACGTTCCGGAATTTGGCCCTTGCTTATGAGAGCCTACGTGCCGGGGGAAATAGAAGCTGCGTGCTGAATGCTGCCAATGAAGTTGTCGTGGAGGCCTTTCTGAAAGATCAAGTTGGTTTTTTGCAGATGAGTGATATCATTGAACAGACATTGGATCAAGTAGAATTTATTGCGGCACCGACATTGGATGATTATCTGGAGACGGATCGTATCGCAAGAGTAATAACAAAGGAAATAATCAAAGATTAAATTTTAAAAAGCATACATGGGTGTTTTAATTATGGTCGGACAAGTGATTTTAGGCTTGTCAATTTTAATTGTTCTACATGAGTTAGGACATTTCTTAGCAGCACGTGCATTTGGGATCAAGGTAGAAAAGTTTTATCTGTTCTTTGATGCATGGGGAGTGAAATTATTTAAATTCAATTATAAGGGATGTGAATATGGCATTGGCTGGTTGCCTTTGGGCGGCTATGTGAAGATTGCGGGTATGATCGATGAATCGATGGATACCGAGCAGTTGAAGGGTGAGCCACAGCCATGGGAATTTAGATCAAAACCAGCTTGGCAGCGTTTAATCGTGATGCTGGGTGGTATTATCGTCAATATTGTTGTTGGTGTTGTTGTCTTTTGGATGTTAACCTTTAAAATGGGCAATACTGACATCAAAATGGATCAAATGGTCAATGGTATTGTTCCGGGATCCATTGGGGAGTCCATTGGCTTGAAAGCTGGAGATAAAGTAATTTCAATTGATGGTCACCGTGTCGAAAATTATTCGGAGCTGATCAGTTCTAAAGTATTGATGGGGGGAGTGACTCTTGCTATTGAACGGGATGGCGCTATAACTGATATCAAAGTTCCTGCGGATTTATTGAATACGCTCTCGGACAAAAAAGGTGAGAAGTTTATCGAACCACGGGTGAAAACAACAAGTGTTGCTGAAGTAGCGCCTGGATCTGTTGCAAGTAAAATGGGGTTCGCGAAAGGAGATAGCATTATTGCTGTAAACGACGTACAAGTGCCTTTCTTCGATCAATTTAAAGCACAGATAAAAGCGAATATCAACAAAACGGTTGCGATTAAGGTGTGGCGTAAAGGAACTGAGGTTTCATTGCAGGGGAACGTTCCTGCAGATGCGATGTTGGGAATAGGTATCAATCGTGATTATTCCATCAAATCGTTTACAACGCAATATACCTTAATGGAGGCATTTCCAATTGGTGCAAAGAAAGCATTTACGGTGATTACCGATAACGCAAAAGGATTTGGCAAAATCTTCAAAGGTGAAGTTCGTGCTGATAAAGCATTATCAGGTCCTATTGGTATCGCCACCTTATTTGGTACGGAAGTGGACTGGATTCGTTTTTGGTCTTTGGTAGGAATGCTGTCCATGGCATTGGCGTTTATGAATCTCTTGCCTATTCCTGCTTTGGATGGTGGTCACGTATTGTTCTTATTGGTTGAAATGATTCAGGGTAAACCATTGAGCGAGAAATTCCTTGAAAAAGCACAAATGGTCGGTTTCTTCATTCTTTTGGCTTTAATGGTCTTTATATTCGGAAACGATATTTTTAAGCTATTTAAATAAATTTAATTGGTCGGCCCACAATGGCTGATGGCATAAATACCATAAAAAAGGAGACTTAAAGTCTCTTTTTTTATGGTATTTATGCAATAGCAAAGACAGGCTTTAGTTCGTTTTGTAACATTCATATGTCCTATAGACTTTCATTTGCTTTCATTGCGCCTATTCAAAATAGAAGACGAAGGTTTTTCCAACAATAAATTGCTTTTTTATATTGCATTTAAAAAACAATTTATCTAAGTTTGACCATGGATGGAAGAAATAGAGCAGATGTAAAGCCAGGTATGTTGGTGAATATAATCTTAAAGAAGGACCAGCGTACAGGGAACCTAACAGAAGGCATTGTGAAGGACCTGCTGACATCATCCTCCTATCATTCGAGGGGGATTAAGGTCAGGTTGACGGACGGCCAAATTGGAAGAGTGGCTGAAATTATTGAAGATGATTTTTAGAAGATGTTCTACCGGTCTTCATTTCTCTTTATCTAATCTTTTTTAGCGAGTTGGCGCGAAAAGGTTTGCTACCTATGATGTTCTTATTGTATAAATCAAACTAAAAGTTTGTTGGATTGTTAATAGGGAACATTTTGAAATAAAATTTGTATTATAACATAATTATTGCTAACTTTTTTCTATATTTTTTATTTTATTACATATTTATATAATATTGTTTTTATAATTAGTAAATGATAGCTTTTTCAAATGGATACCAAAAATAAATGTACGGTTGTCTACGCAGATGATGCGATGATTCATCATGTGTTGATGCGAGCTATGGCTCAGTCGCATTTATTGGATTTGGTTTATTGTGCTTCTAACGGCAGGGATTTAATCGACTACCTCGGTGAAAATGAGCATGAACTTCCTGAAATATGCATACTAGATCTGCATATGCCCGTATTAAATGGAATAGAAACAGCAAAAATTGTGAAAGAAAGATTTCCCTCCATTAGAATATTCGGGCTGACATCGAGCAGTGATGAAAATGAACGGATGGAATTGCGGGATGCTGGAGCTGAGGAAATTTTTTCAAAAGAACAGATGCCTTTATTAATGAAACGTCTTGCTCCAAAGGCATAGAGAAATAAAAATAAAGAAGAAGCCTAACAACAGTTAGGCTTCTTCTTTATTTTCTAAAGCATCCTTAAATTTCAAAAGTCTAATCCAGGATGGACATTTGCTTAAATCTTTCTTCCATAATCCAACGTGGATAAAACTTGTGCGTAAGAAACGCGGCACGTCAAATACTTGCATGTCTTGCTGTATTTCTAGCGTATCAGGCAAATCTTTGGATTGAAAATACTGTTGTAATTCTTCTGGTGTCATACTGCAAAAATAAAGTTTTAAATCCTTATCTCCAACCTCCGCCCAGTGCCCGGTATAGATCCACAAATGCATCTAAATGCTGCTGTCTTAACTCAACGAGATCCAAGTCACTGTTAAGTGCATTGCTTTGTGCTGTAATGACCTCTAAATAAGTTGCATATCCGCTTTTAAAGAGGAGGCCTGCGTTCTTGACTGCCAAATGTGCATTATCGACTCTTTCTTTTGCCAAAGATAGCTGTTCCCGTTGTTTGTCGACTGTGACTACCGCATTGGATACCTCGGCAACAGCCTCGACGACTTTTTGCTGCAGCTGGATTTCTGCTTTATCACGTTCCAATTTGGCTACCTCATACTGTGTTTTCAATGTTTTGTTTTTAAAAATAGGTGTGGTTAAATTACCGGTTATACCACCGAGCAATGCGCCGGGGATATTGAACCAATTTTTAGGTAGCATGCTGTTGACACCTAAAACACCACCAACAGTTAACGATGGATAACGCATGGCCTGCTGGATGTTGGCATTGGCATTGGCCGCCATCAATTGAAATTCAGATGAGCGGATATCTGGTCTATTGCGGACGATCTCGATCGGCGAACCTAGTGAGATGTCTTTGCTCTCCGCGAAGAGATGTTCGTAAGAAGTGCTTCTTTTAATGCTATCGGGCAATTTTCCGGTGAGTGTCTGAAGTGCATTTTCCTGGATGACAATTTCTTTTTCAAGCTCGGGAACGAGGGAGGCCGCAAGCAGACGCTGTGATTGTGTTTGCTGGATCGCTAGGGCTGTAATCTCCCCGGCTTCATATTGCAGCTTGATCATACGTAACGTACTGTCGTTTAACTGAACGTTGCGTTTGGCAACTTCTATTTTAGCATCCAGCATCAGAAGATTGAAATAACCTTTTGCTACCGAAGTTATGATGGAGGTCTGTATCGCATTTTTTGCTTCCTGTGTATCCAAATATTCGGCTAGGAGCTGTTCTTGTTTGCTTCCTATCTTCTTCCAGATATCTATGTCCCAGCTAAAGTTAATCTCTGAACCAAACATCGACTGGTAGACAAACATATTTTGGGGGGCTTTTTCCCCCATGTGGTCATAGTATTTGGTCAGGGGGCCGCTGCCAAAATCTTTCGATCGCCAGGTACGATTTCCGTTGGCAATTGTTGCATTGACGCTAGGCAAATAATTAGCCTTATTCTGTGCTAAAACCCGGTTTGAAATCTGTAAGTTGAGTAATGCTGTTTTCATTTCAAAATTGTTTGCCAGGGCAGAATCAATCAATAATTTTAAGGTGGGATCATGAAAGAAAGATTTCCAATGAATCAGCCCCATACTTGCGGTATCTCCAAAGTAATCTAAGGTGTCGCCACGAAAGTTTTCCGGAAGTTTGAGTTTGGGCTGCACATAATCTTTGCCGACCTTACATGCATTCATCATGCCTAATAGACTTAATATGATACATATTCCCGAAAGGTATCTTTTTATGTTTTTCATTATTCTTCCTCTTCTTTAGCTAGTTTATCATGTAGTTTTTCATCCAGACCTTTAAATACGACAAAGAGTACAGGGATGATAAAGATGCCGAATGCCACACCAAAGAGCATGCCTCCGGCGGCGCTAAAACTAATCGAGTGGTTGCCGATAGCCGACGGTCCTACTGTCCACATCAGGGGGACTAGTCCGGCGACAAATGCCAGGCTGGTCATCAAGATTGGTCTTAACCGCAGTTTAGAGCCGCTAATGGCTGCCTCGACAATACTCTTGCCATTTTTGCGTTCCTGAACAGCGAATTCCACAATTAGAATCGCGTTTTTGGCCAGGAGCCCGATAAGCATAATAAGTCCAACCTGAACATAAATGTTGTTTTGAAGTCCAACAAGGTTGATTACGGCGAAAACCCCGATCAGCCCAACCGGTATAGACAATAGCACTGCCCAGGGAAGGATATAGCTTTCGTATTGGGCGGAAAGCAGAAAATAGACGAACAGAATGCTCAGCACAAAAATCAAAATGGTCTGTGAACCCGATTGACTTTCTTCATAACTCATGCCCGTCCATTCAAAACCGTAATTGCCCGGAAGTTTATTGTCGGCCAGTTTTTGAATGGCCTGCATAGCATCATCTGTACTATAGCCCTCTGCGGGTGTAAGATTGACAGCAATTGCATTGTACAGATTATAACGTGTAATGGTTTCTGGACCTACCGTTTTTTCCAAGGTTAATATTGTATTGATCGGAACCATTTCACCCTTGTTATTGCGTACAAAAATAGAATTGAAGGATTCAGGATCTTTGCGGAAATCAAAATCTGATTGTACATAAACGCGATACTGACGACCAAACCTATTGAAATCACTCGCCTGTACACGTGCAAAGTACGATCGGATTGTGGACATAAGATCTTTGATCTCAACGCCCAGTGATTTAGCTTTGACAGCGTCGATATTTACTTCATATTGGGGAAAGTTGGATTTAAAACTCGTGTAGGCACTGCGTATTTCCGGCAGTGTATTGAGCTGGTTGATAAATGTATCGGCAATGGTGTTAAAATCCCTGATGTCACCACCCATCCGATCCTGAAGAACCATTTCAATTCCGGCAAAATCTCCAAAACCCTGTACGGTAGGCCGCGGGAATACCGTAAAGGTCGCTTCATTAATCTGGGATAGATCATTCCTGATGGTATCCATGAAGGCATTGATATTTTTGATGTGTTCACGTTTTGCATGCGGTTTTAGGGTGATGTAGCCCGCGGCAAAAGCCGGACTTGAACTTCCATCCAGTGCATTGAACCCTGAAACAGTTGTCATCCCATTAATATCCTGTCTTTTCTTTAAAATGCTGTCCGCACGGTGAAGAACTTCAGTTGTCCGGCTCAGTGAAGCGCCGGGAGGGAGGGCAATGTTGTAGGTGATAAACCCGTCATCTTCTGTCGGAATAAAACTTTTTGGTGTTTTAATCATAAATAGAACGCCAAGTGCAGTAATTAAAAGTAAGCCTGCCCAGGCTATTTTTTTATTTTTTATCAGTATTTCTACAATGGAGACATAGCGGGCAGTTAGGCGATCAAAAGAAGTATTGAATGCTTTAAAGAAACGTTCTTTAAATTGGTGTATTTTACCGGTCTTCTGATGTGCTTGATGGTTTGGTGCTTTAAGCAGGAGTGCGCATAAGGCTGGACTTAATGTCAGGGCATTGAGCGCTGAAATCAGAATCGCTGTAGCCAATGTGTATGCAAACTGTCGGTAAAAGATACCTGCTGGTCCCTCCATAAATCCGACAGGCAAAAATACAGCTGCCATGACCATGGTAATGGAAAGGATCGCGCCTGTAATTTCCGACATCGTCGACAATGTAGCCGCTCTGGGTTTCAATCCTGTACTGTGCATTTTTTCATGGATGGCCTCCACGACAACGATCGCATCATCCACCACGATACCAATGGCCAGCACCAAGGCAAACATCGTCAGGACATTGAGGGAAAATCCAAAGAGCTGCAAAAAAAAGAAAGTTCCCACCAGTGAAACAGGGATTGCAATTGCTGGAATCAAAGTGGATCTAAAATCCTGAAGGAAGATAAAAACAATAACAAATACCAGAATAAAAGCTTCAAAAAGTGTATGTTCAACCTGGTTGATCGATTCATCGATCTGATCACGTACAGAATAAGTCACCTCGTAGTGTATGCCTTTTGGAAATGTTTTCGATTGTTCTTCAAGAACCTTTCTGACAGCAATATCAATATCATGGGCATTGGAGCCACTGGTCTGTGTCAGATTGAGTGTAAGTCCCGGATGTCCATTTACCTTGTTATCGCTGCTTAGATTTGTCGCACCAAACTCTACCCGCGCCACATCCTTTAAATAAAGTACCGAACCGTCGTTGTTGGTTTTGATCACGATACTTTGGAATTCCTCCGGTGTGGTAAAGCGTCCTTTGTGACGTATTACCGTTTCGAAAGCTTCATCCGAAGTTTCCCCAAATTTACCGGGGGCAATTTCAAAATTTTGATCTTTTATGGCATTGGTCACATCCTGCGGAACAAGGTTGTAAAGGGCCAGTTTCTCGGGGTTCAGCCAGAGCCGCATCGCATAATCCCGTGCTCCTAAACGGGAAACCTGGGCCACTCCATCTACACGTAACAAAGGTCGCATCAGATTGATCTGTGCATAGGCCTGCAGAAAGGTCTCATCATAGGCGCTATCCTGATGATCGGAATAGAGATTGATGGTCATGATGACACCGGTTTGCCGTGGCATAACCGTAATGCCGGCTTCGTTTACTTCCGCAGGAATGGAACTGATCGCTTTGGAAATCCGGGTTTGCACATTTACGGAGGCAATATCCGGGTTGGTACCTGTTTTGAAATAAACGGATACGCTTCCGGACCCTGAATTGGAAGCAGATGACTTGATGTAAGTCATATCTTCCACACCATTGATGGCTTCTTCAATCGGGAGCAGAACACTTTTTGCTACGGTCTCGGCATTCGCTCCCGGATAACTCAGTGAAACAAGCACACTCGGCGGTGCAATCTCTGGAAAGCGTGATACGGGAAGCAGTTTTAGCCCGACCAAACCCAGGATAACCAGTATAATGGAGACCACAGTGGCTAAAACGGGCCTATTTATAAATGTTTTTAGCATATAGATAGAATTTTAAACATACTGCTTTAGCGCATAGTATACCATGCACGGTGCAGCCTGCAAAAATGATCGATAATTATTTTTGTAAAATCGGGGTTACTGGTGAACCGTCGGTCAGTTTGTCAAATCCACTGGTAATAACACGATCGTTTTCCTGTAGTCCTGAGTAAACGATATAGTTGTTTTTACTTTTGCCAGTAAGCTGGATATTTCGTTTCTGTGCCTTGTTGTTTTTATCCAGTATATAGACAAAGGTTTTATCCTGCAGCTCATTAACAGCGATCTGAGGGATTTGGAGAACATCTTTTTTTACTTCGGCAATTTTAAGGGTACCACTGCTTCCAGATCGAAGTATATTATCGTGGTTTTGAAAAGTTGCGCGCAAAGAGATGGCTCCCGTCGTACGGTTGATCTGACCGTTTACGGCGTCGACAATCCCTTTCTTTGCATATTCTTCACCATCAGCAAGAACTAGTGTTACTTCAGGAAACACAAGTTTCTGATTCTGGTTGTATTTTTTTCCCTCCAAACTGTCTTTTTTTGCCTGTGCTTTGGAAAAATAAAGGAAATCAGATTCATTCATGGAGAAATAGACATACACTTCCTGAATATCCGAGAGATAGGTGAGGGGCTCTTTATCACCTTTTGAGACCAGATTTCCAATACGTTTTGGAATCCGGCCGATATAGCCGCTTACCGGTGCCGTGATGACTGTAAAATCCTTACTGATCTGAGCTGAACGTACAGCGGCAATAGCCTGATCTAGCGTTGCTTTGGCTACCTGATAGTCTGATTTGGCCGAAGCCAGTCTGACATCCGAAATAACATCGTTTTGAACCAGCGGCTTCAATCGGTCGACTTCGAGCTGTGCATTTTTAAGTTTGGCTCTCGCAACCTGTTCGGTTGCCACCATGTTATTGAGATTTTCCTGATAAGTAGAGGGGTCTACTTTGAATAACTTTTGACCTTTTTGTACAAAAGAACCTTCATCAACATAAATTTCTTGCAACAGTCCTTCGACCTGCGGGCGAACTTCGACATTCACTTTACCTTCTATGGTCCCTAAATAATCTTTGATCGTGGTTGCATCTGATTTAGTGACAGTATAAACTGGCAAGGCTACGGTTTTCTCATTAGTTTTATTTTCTTTTGAAGAACTTGAAGAACAACTTACCTGAGTGGCTAAGGCTGAACAAATCAATACGGATACTTTAAAAATAGATAGTGTTTTTTTCTTCACAATGTTTGATTAATTTTTACGATATATGTGTTGTGTAATATGAATATTACAATATAAACGTCAAATCGTTTGATTATTGTGAAGATTAACATTTGTTAACATCTCAAACATTAGTTAATAGTTGTTCAATTATTAATCAAAAATAATGTTTAATAGTTTTAAATATCTGATAATTATTGTTTTATAGGGAGAGGTGCATCATATTTTCCATTAGGAGGAAAATATGATGTGGTCGCTTAAATACCTTAAAATTTAAGGTGTTTAACGGTCAACCCGTTATTGATAAGCTGTTTTAAAGCATCGATACCTATGCTGATATGTGCTTCTACATATTTTGCAGTTACAGTCACGTCACTGACTGAAGTTTTGACGCCTTCTGGAATCATAGGTTGATCTGAAACCAGCAATAAAGCGCCTGTTGGAATCTTATTGGCGAATCCGACACTGAATATTGTCGCCGTTTCCATATCAACACACATGGCGCGGATTGATTTTAAATACTTCTTGAAAGCTTTGTCATGCTCCCAAACCCGTCTGTTGGTTGTGTATACCGTCCCTGTCCAGTAGTCACGTTGGTGGTCACGGATCGTGGTGGAGATCGCCTTTTGCATAGCGAAGGCTGGCAATGAAGGTACTTCTGGTGGAAAGTAGTCATTAGATGTTCCCTCGCCGCGGATAGCGGCAATTGGAAGAATCAATTCCCCTACAGGAATTTTTTTCTTGATACCCCCGGTCTTACCCAAAAATAGGACTGCTTTTGGTGCAATTGCTGCCAGAAGATCCATAATGGTTGCGGCCATTGGACTTCCCATTCCGAAATTGATAATGGTGATGCCTCCGGCAGTGACGGATTGCATCGGTTTGTCTTCTCCGTAAATAGGAGCATTATCATGCATTTCAGAAAACAGGTGGATATATTTTGAAAAGTTCGTTAAAAGGATATACTCCCCAAACTCTTCTAAAGGCCTTCCCGTATAACGGGGAAGCCAGTTGTTCACGATTTCTTCTTTGGTCTTTAAACCTGGTGTGATCGGACTATTTACGGTATTCTTTGCACTTTTCTTTGTTGTCATAGTCATTAAATTTAATTTCTTGAATCTCTTATCTTCCTGTCAACATTCCGTTATGGCTAT
>JAIRVH010000015.1 GCA_031253985.1 Sphingobacterium sp. | reverse complement strand
TTGGTAACGCAATTCTTTTGCATCTCTTTTCCCTACGTTCTGTCTTACAGAACCGCTAATAGCAATTGATTTCATCTTTTAATTTTTTATAAATTTGAGGTGCAAAGATAATCTAATTTTTGATACTATCAAAAAATACAATTGATATTAGCTCGAAAACAGGCACTTATTCAAGATCATGAACTTTTACATGTTCATAATTATACCCATGCAACTTTGCTTGTTCAGCCTAATGTATGACCAAATTGATACCATTTCCTACATTAAAAGCGAAATAAGCCTCTCTTAGCAGGGAAATAACAGGGGGTTAACAGGGATTTACCCCTGTTAACCCCCTGTTATCCCCTTGTTAATCCCCTATAAATACCTTGTTAATGTAGGAGTTGATATAAATCAAGTGTTAACTTGTATAGGAGTTAAAAAAGCGGCTCGCCTGTGGTTAAAAGATAGGGCCAAGCGGAATAGTAATTTTAAATGTTTGTTGCTTTTAAAAAAGGGTAGGATGGTGACATATAAAAAAGACTCTGATCGTTTCGCCAAATGCGTCCCGTACCAGAGTCCAATATTTATAGCTGCAAGGCAACGTTTATTCTACTTCAAATAAATCGGAGATAGAAGAGTGTTGATTTACGCTTTTGATAGCTTTTGCAAATAGATCAGCAGTTGATAATACTTTGATTTTAGTGGACTGTTTTGCTTTTTCTGGATCCAATTGAATGGTATCAGTCACAATCATTTCAGATAATACGGAGTTTTCAATCGTTTCGTAGGCTTTACCTGACAAGACAGCATGTGTACAAACTGCTCTTACAGATCTTGCACCGTTTTCCATGATCAGCGCTGCTGCTTTCGAAAGTGTACCGGCTGTATCGCAGATATCATCGATCAATACAACATCCTGACCCGTTACATCGCCAATAATAGACATAGATTCGATTTCATTCGCACGTTTACGACGTTTGTCACAGATAATCACTTCCGCATTGAAAAATTTAGCAAAAGTACGTGCTCTGTATGAACCGCCCATATCGGGAGAAGCAATCGTTAGATTCGGAAGTTTTAACGATTTGATATAGGGAACAAAAATGATAGAGCCATCCAAATGGTCAACAGGGATATCGAAAAAACCTTGGATTTGTGCTGCATGCAGGTCCATGGTCATGATGCGGTGAATACCTGCTGCAGTCAATAGGTTGGCAATCATTTTTGCGCCAATAGCAACTCTTGGTTTGTCTTTTCGATCTTGTCTTGCGAAACCAAAGTAAGGGACTACCGCTGTAATGTAATGCGCTGAAGCTCTCTTCGCTGCATCTGTCATTAACAATAATTCAAAAAGATTGTCGGTTGGTTGGTTGGTAGATTGGATGATGAACACGTCGCTTCCGCGAACTGATTCATTGTAGAATGGTTGAATCTCACCGTCGCTAAAACGCGATAATGTTTTGTCTCCTAGTGGTTTCCCGTAAGATTGTGCGATTTTTTCGGCTAGTTCTGTAGTGCCAGAACCTGCAAATAGTTTAACCGTGTTGAATTGCAAAGGCATGGTTTTGTATATTTATGTTGGGTTATTGTATTGTCGTTTATTCAATATTTTTATTCCCTTACTGCTTTTTTAAAGTTAAACATTAAAAAAAATGGATTGTTTTCACAATCCATATACTCTTAACTTTAAAAGTTGTCCGACCTGGATTCGAACCAAGACAAACAGAACCAAAAACTGTCGTACTACCCTTATACTATCGGACAATGTCTCTAAAAAGTTGACGTTTCCGCCTTTTCTTTTTGACGACGCAAAGATAGAGATTTGTTTTAAAAATCAAAATGCAAATTTAAAAAAATCTAAACCCTTCTATAAATAATAAGCCTTGCATATAACGCAGAAAAGGCTTGCAAATGCAAGCCTTTTCTATTGTTTGTTGTCCGACCTGGATTCGAACCAAGACAAACAGAACCAAAAACTGTCGTACTACCCTTATACTATCGGACAAACAATGTCAAAAGTGTTTTCTATCGTAGTGATGTCGTTCACATTTGATGATGCAAATATACGGACTATTCTTATTTCTGCAAATAAAAATGTGCTGTCAAGTGTATTGGGGCTGATTTTCAAATAAATAATTTTTGTTTTTATCTAAAATGATGGGTCTAGCTGCTGTTTTTTATTCCGAATTTTTATTCCCAATAGACGAGGATGCGTATCATTCTCCTGCAAGGCGCCTACTATCACCGCCTTCAGAGATGTTTTTTTAATTAAGATGTGTTAAAAAATCAGAATAAAGTTCATTTCTTATTAACTTATCCTTATTTTCGAGCCGTATTAATAATACTTTTTACAGTTATCATTTTATGAACTATACTAAAATCAACAATCTTTTAGGATGGATATGTGCGCTAATTGCAACTATAGCGTATGTCATGACTGCCGAACGATCGACGAGCTGGTGGGACTGTGGTGAGTTTATCGCTTCAGCCTTTAAGCTTCAAATTGTGCACCAGCCAGGAGCACCTTTATTCTTAATGATTCAAAATATATTCTCCAACCTTGCTGGTGGGGATGTTACACGAATTGCATTCTGGATGAACGTGGGCTCGGCGGTATGTAGTGGTCTGACCATTTTGTTTTTGTTTTGGACAATTACAGCTTTAGCAAAGAAAATCGTTGTAAAGGGTGCTGATGGATCGTATACATCAACCGATTTAATTAAAATATTCGGTTCGGGTGCTGTAGGTGCCTTAGCTTACGCATTTACAGATACATTTTGGTTTTCTGCCGTGGAATCTGAGGTTTATGCGATGTCTTCATTGTGTACGGCGGTTGTATTTTGGGGAATTCTAAAATGGGAAAACCACGCCGATGAAGCGGGGGCAGACCGCTGGTTGATTTTTATCGCCTACGTGATGGGGCTTTCCATTGGAGTTCACTTACTGAACCTTTTGGTAATCCCAGCAATTGCTTTGGTTATCTATTTTAAACGTTCAAAAACAGTTACATCATCAGGGGCAATCAAAGCTTTCTTAATTGGTGTCGTTGTCTTGGCGCTGATCTTATGGGGTATCATTCAATACACCGTTAAAGCAGCGGCATATTTTGATCTGTTCTTTGTCAATAGCTTGGGCATGGGCTTCGGTACAGGCTTCAATCTATTTATGGTTTTAGCTGTGGCTCTTTTTGTCTATGGTATCTGGTACTCGATCAAGAAGGTCAAACCTATGCTGAATCTGATCCTGATCAGTGCTGCATTCATCATTTTTGGTTATAGCTCTTTTGCCATGATCATGGTGCGTGCCAAAGCAAATCCTACTTTAAATAATAGTGATCCAGATAATGCGTTTTCCTTTGTAAGTTATCTCGGACGTGAGCAATATGCAAGTGAGCCTCTTTTAAACGGACCTACATTTGATGCACAGGTAGTTGACGCGGAACCGACATATACGTATCGAAAAGATAAAGATAAATATACGAAAGTGGAAAATGGCATGGATTATAAATACGATAAAACCATGTTTTTCCCGCGTGTCTATAGCAATCGAGATGGACATGATGGCTATTACCGTGATTATTTAAAAATCCCAGAAGGACAGTCTCCGACGTTTGGTGATAATTTGAAGTTCTTTTTCAGTTATCAGATCGGACATATGTACGGACGTTATTTCCTATGGAATTTTGCCGGCCGTCAGAATGACCAACAGGGTCAAGGATCATTTACAGAAGGTAATTGGATCTCAGGAGTTAAACCTGTTGATCAAATGCACGTTGGTGGACAAAATGCAATACCGGATTCATTGAAAACTGATCCTTCAAATAATAAATATTACTTCTTGCCTTTGATTATTGGTTTAATCGGTGCATTCTGGCATTTTGGAAAGAGACAACGCGATGCTGGTATTGTGGGCTTGTTGTTTTTCTTTACAGGCTTAGCAATTGTATTGTATTTGAATCAAAGTCCGTTGCAACCTCGTGAGCGTGACTATGCCTATGCAGGTTCTTTTTATGCCTTCGCCATCTGGATTGGTTTAGGCGTATTTGCAATTGCAGATTACCTCAGTAAAAAGGTGGATGGTAAAGTAGCTGCCGGTGCTGCTACAGTAGCTTGTTTATTGGGTGCCCCAGTATTGTTGGGATTTCAAAACTGGGACGATCACGATCGCTCGGAAAAAACAACTGCACGTGATCTAGCCAAAAATTATTTAGCTTCTTGTGCGCCAAATGCCATCTTGTTCACCTATGGAGATAACGATACCTATCCTTTGTGGTATGTACAGGAAGTTGAAAATTATCGTCCGGATGTGCGTGTGGTAAACTTAAGTTTGTTGAGTTCGGACTGGTATATGCGTCAGATGAAACAGAAAGTGAATCAGGCAGACGGCTTACCAATCAATATTGACGACGAAAAATTCAAAAAAGGCGTTCGTGAAGTCCTTTACTATCAGGATATGAAAGTACCGGGGCACGTGGATCTGGATTTGATTATGCAGATTTTGTTGTCCGACGATCAAAAGAACAAATTGGAGTTGAGAGGTGGTAAGTTCGAAAACTTCCTGCCAACAAAAAACTTTAGCCTTCCGGTGAATAAAGAGTCTGTGCTGAAAAATAATGTAGTGCCTAAAGCTTGGCAGGAATCCATTGTAGATACAATGAGCTGGACCTACAACAGGAATTATATTTCCAGAGCCGAACTGTCTATTTTAAATGTGTTGTTAAATAACGATTGGAAACGGCCGATCTATTTTGCGGCAACCGTTCCAAATGACAATTACCTTGGTCTGGATAAATATTTAGTGCAAGAAGGTTTTGCCTTGCGTTTAATGCCAATTGCTACGCCTGCTGGGGCCGAAGGTACATTGGTTGATACACAGTCTGCTTATAAAGATATTACAACAAAATATCAATGGGGCAATATGGCGCATGCTTCCTACCTGGATCCTGAATCTTATCGCATGATTACCATGATTACCAATACAGTGATGGGTGGTACGGCAACACAATTGATGATGGAAGGACATAAGGATGAGGCACGAAAAGTCGCTGTTGAAACTTATGAGAAAATGCCAAAACGTGTTTATTTGATGCGTGATATTTTGGGATATATTCCAATTGTTAATGTATTGTATGAAACTGGCGAAACCAAACGTGCAAATGAGATAGTAAACCGCAATTTGAAGTTTATGACACAGAATATGCGTTGGTATCAGGATATTGCTCAGACAAAGCCCGAGCTGGAGTATTCAAATATAGGTACGGCTCTACGTGCTTTGGGCGCTTATAAGAGCATCTTGGCTTCTACCTCGGAAAAACAATTGCTACAGCAAGTGACCGATTTAGAGAAATCATATAAACAACAGTATGGTGTCGAATAACAGTTAAAGACATTATTTTAATATAAAACGCTGCCCTTTGTTGCAGGCCTTCAAAAAAAGAAATTTGTTTTTTGGAAGCGATGTAGGAAAGGGCAGCTTTTTTTTGATTATTTTTTCTTAGCTTAAGGGCGTATAAACCAGCCTGAATTAGGATGAAATACCCCTGTATAAGAAGCATACTTGCTTATGAAAACTATCTGGGGATTCTATATATGGCCTTTACAACCTCCGAAGGCAGCATGGATGCCCTAGGGGGGGATGAAAATCGATACTTAATAAATAATTATTTGCATATGAAGCGCCAATTAAAATTGTGGGATGCGGTTATGCTGGTCATGGGATCAATGATCGGAAGCGGTATTTTTATTGTCTCGAGTGATATGATGCGGCAACTGGGGTCCGGATATTGGTTGGCGATAGTCTGGTTATTGACAGCATTGGCTACTGTTGCGGCGGCAATATGTTATGGTGAATTGTCGTCAATGTATCCGAAGGCTGGAGGTCAATATACCTATCTGACAGAAATATTTGGTAAGCCAATCGGTTTTCTATATGGTTGGAGCTTGTTTACCGTTATTCAAACGGGGACGATCGCTGCGGTAGCTGTTGCTTTTGGTAAGTTTACCGCTTACCTCATTCCGCAGCTGAATGATGCTGCTCCGCTGTTCCAGCGTGGAGAGTTTAAGATTACCTGGATACAGATCCTCGCTATGGGCGTTATTATGCTGCTTACCTTTATCAATACAAGAGGGATCAAAAGCGGTAAATCCGTTCAGTCTTTCTTTACTTCTGCCAAAATCATTGCCTTGATTTTATTGATTGTAGGCGGATTGTTGTTGATTAAGGAAAATCATTTTTCGGAAAATATGGCGTACGGCTGGGATTCTTTTCAAAATTTAAAAGGTGCTGGCTGGTCGCAGATCTCCGGGGGGGTATTGATGGGGGCATTAGCTGCAGCGATGGTCGGTTCGGTATTTAGCAGTGTGGCCTGGGAAAATGTAACGTTTGTTTCCGGCGAGATCGTCAATCCGCAGCGCAATGTTGTTCGGGCATTGGTCATCGGTACGAGCCTGGTGATGTTGCTGTATATCAGTTGTAACTACATTTACCTGGCGGCTTTAAACCGAGAAGAGATTGCTTTCGCAGCCAATGATCGCGTTGCCATTGCTGCCGCGGAAAAGATGCTGGGACATAGCGGGACGATCGCTATGGCAATTCTGGTTATGATCTCTACTTTTGGCTGTGTCAACGGACTTGCGCTTTCAGGAGCGCGTGTTTTTCAAACCATGGCAAAAGATGGCTTATTTCTGAAGCAAGCTATTCCCAATAACAAATATGATGTGCCAGCAAGATCATTATGGTTACAGGGAATTTGGGCCTCCTTGCTTTGTCTAAGTGGGCAATATGGCAATTTACTTGATATGATATCCTTTGTTATTGTGATATTCTATATGATAACTGTGCTTGGTGTGATTATACAACGTATACGCAGACCGGATCTGGAACGTAGCTATAAGACTTTTCTATTTCCGGTGACACCAATCTTGTACTTGCTCATCGGAACAGTATTTTGTGTGTTACTGATTATTTATAAACCACAATACACCTGGCCTGGCTTTATACTCGTGCTCATTGGGGTGCCGGTATACTTTTTTGCCCGGAATAATAAAAATACACAGGTAGACCAGTGATCAGGGGCTGTGAAATGTTAGTTTTGAACACGGGGTCTGCGGATAAATGAAGGAAAATGTACATCGCTAAAATCAGATGGACTTAGGTACAGGGAAGCATGCGAATATTGAAATTAATTGCCCTTCATGGCTTTATTTTTATTAAAAAAAGTGTAGCTTTGCTCAAACATTCCCATAATGAAACAGTCGATTTTATTAGACGGACCAAAATTTCAAATCACAATTCAAAGACTATGTCGTCAATTGATTGAGAATCACGG
>JAIRVH010000011.1 GCA_031253985.1 Sphingobacterium sp. | reverse complement strand
AGATTTATCCTCATTATTGATATTTGTCAATAACTCATGCACAGACATCTTGTCCAAATCCTGATAATTCGAATCTTTCTCCGTTGTATTTACCATTATTAGTATATATTGTATTTCTTATTTCAATAAATCGGGTACATCCACAAGTTCATACCCTTTTCCCTTTAATATGTTGATGATATCATCCAAATGATGATACAATTTATCTTTCCGGCGATCATCGGTGCCCATATGAATCAATATCAGAAACCCATTGAGCCCAAATCGAGCCTCATAGGACCAGAGATTGTCGAGAATAGCAGCCGACGATAGATAACGAGTCCCCATTTCAGGATAAGTATAATCAGCCGCTGTCCGTATTCCCGGTGTATAATTGACTGAATATAACCCAACAGTCCTTGCCCAATCTACCGTTTCACTCGTATACCATTCATAGGAAGGAATATAATAAGCCATATCCGCCATATCAATTCCCACACTTTCCAACGCTTTCAAGTTGGCCTTCAGATCAGCGACAAAAGAGTCACGCGTAACCAAAAGCTCATCCCTGCTCCCCCAGTCACTGACCAAAAGATGTTTATCAGAATGTCCCGAAACCCGATGGCCATCGTTTAACATCTGACGCACATACGGTTTAAAACTGGGATTTCTGAGATAATCACCTGTCAGGAAAAAAGAACCTTTAACCTGATTATTTTTTAGACTCGCCAATACCTCTGCTGTCCCCTCAGATAAATCATGACCTGTAAACACGAGGGCAACCTGCCGTTTTGTCGAGTCGCCCCGGACAATAGCCCCAAAAATATCCCTTGTTACTTTTTTACAGCGGGCTCCTCCATGGCCTTACCTTCCTTTGAAGCCAGCAGATAAATCAAAGAAGCTGTACCATCCATGGTCGGCTCATTGGTACTGTAGTCCCCGTAATCATCGTGATAGACCGCCAGATCACTTTGAAACGCCGCATAGCTATCCGGATTATTCAACTTGATACCGATCAGATTGCGATAGGTGGATGCCATAATAGGCCCGTCAACCAAACCGCCATCGATTGGATGTTTCCCTAGAAAGGTAAATGCCGAATGCGGATCAACAGGCGTATCACCCCAAGATGGAAGACCATATACCATACTCGTTCCCCAGGGGTTCGTCCCAAATAACCAGTCAAAATTAGCCTGAGCAAGCTCGTCAAAATATGCATCTCCCGTCAGTTCCTTATACCAAAGGCATTGGATCGCAAAAGAGACGGTTAAGTTATTACTGCACCAGATAAAGGGAACTCCCCGAAAAAATGCATTTTTTTCGGCTCGCCGATTGACCTCTTCGATGCCCTGCTTATAATAGGAAACAATCTCCTCGCGATCTTGTCCTTTTAATACTTTTGCCAATTCATAATGTCCAAGGTTGATAAAAGGGTACCACTGATAATGTGCTGCAGTATCGCTTACCATCCAAGGTGTAATTTTTTCTTGTCGGGCATACTCTAGGGCTTCCCGTGCAAATTTTCCTTTTTTTGTCGTCGAAAAACCCATTGCTGCAGCCAACTGCATATCATCTACCCAATTATCCTCTGCATAAATATAGGGCGATTTCACAGAAACCGTCTGTGTCACGCCGGGTTTTATCATCGCATAGGCATAAGCCGTTTCCGATTTCTTCGACAGCAACTTTGCATACTTCCGGTCTTCTTTGTCAAATAACACTGCCCCCAAGCGAAAAGCACTGCTAAATTTACCAGCAGTAGAACTTGTTCCCGTTGTATTATTCATAAACTTACCGCGTTGCTGCGGCTCGCCATCGATAAAATACACCGGTCTTTCAAATCCACGTCCATAATAGGGATCTTCCCTTGGCATCCGCATGCTCGCATGATCCCGGTCATCACCAATCTGGTTATACATTTGATTGGCTTCAGGATGCATCTTCAACAGCCAGTCCAATCCCCATTTTGCTTCATCCAGCACATCAGCACGGCCATTTTTTCCATCTAGACCATTTGCTTGCTTCAGATCACCAAAGACCTTTGGGAAATCACGATAAGCCGCTAACAGATGAAATGTAGCATTTGCCGACGTTGTCGCATATTGCAGATAATCAGAAGCATCATGCCAGCCGCCACCTGCATCGATATGCGAACTATCCGGGATGCCAGCTTTTCCTCCATAAAGTACAAACCCATCGTGTGTATGGCAGCTATCTTTCAGAAATGGGTTGAACAATGTCCGTTGTTGCCGCATATAACGCAATACAAAATCTGCTGCCCCTTTATAGACATCCCGAGCAATTCGGAATGTTGGTGATTTCACATCTCCAGCCTGAACAAAAAAATGCCCCGTATCCTGCATGGAAGAGAAATCAAAACGAAAACTCTGAACAAAAGGACCATAAGCCCCATAATCTTTTCCAACAGGATGCACATAGACCGTTTTACCCGTTTGTGCGTTTTTAATCTCAAAAGAACGAAGCTGCCTGATTGATTTCCCGCCCCATACCGCGACCTTCTTGCCCGCTGGAGTATAGCCCAATTGGTTTATTCTAATCCAAGCATTTTGCTGTGCTTCCGCAAAGTTACAAACAAAACATGCAAAAACAAGCAAAAAAGCTTGACGTAAATTTAAGAAGTTTAGACATTTTTTTATCATATCAAGGCATTTATTTTCAAAAAGATCAATTCAATCGATTGCTTAAAACTGTAATGAAACTATTTTACCATCCATCGTACTCGCTATCACTGTGTTTCTTCCATTTAACACGACCGGATTAACCATTCCATTGGATATTTTATACTGCCATGCGACAGCGCCTGTTTTTGCGTCAACTCCAGACAGCAAACCCGAATGACTCGGCACAAAAACCAATTTTCCGTTGGTTGTAATAGCAGAAGGTGTCAATTCGTAGGGCAATTTGAGCTTGGACTTCCAGGCAACATCCATGCTGTTACCAGCAACCGAAATACCCAAAAGATCACCATCCATCGTCTTTACATAGACCAATTTATGATCTGCAGCTAGCCCCATAGACTCACGCACCCGAATAGTATCTTTCTTTTCCCGCCAGATGACCGCCCCTGTCTTCGCATCCAGCGCTGTCATAAAACGATCCGGTGCAACCACAAAAACACGATTATTTGCTCCCACTGGGTTACAGGCTGCTGCAGAAAACATCCGATTAGCCTGTCCATTATTCCATTCCCACGAAAGCTTACCTGTATTGACATCTAACGCATAGAATCCATTACTCCAGGAACCAAAAATTACATTCCCTAAATAATATGTTGGCAGCGTAGACACAAATCCTTTGACCTGATCAAAACTCCATTTTACAGTTCCCGTCTTGATATCCAGCGCCCTAAACTTACCATCCGAACCACCGATAAAAGCCACACCTTCATGCAGCAGCGGTGAACCTAAGACCGCTTTCTCCGTCTGCACCTTCCACAGTAACTTACCATGCTGAGCATCTACCGCATAAATTGCATGATCGGATGAACCTGCCACCACAATCCCTTTCCACACTGCCGGAGTAGAATAAACCTTACCACCGGTACGGAATGCCCATAACTTCTTGCCAGTTTTCAGGTCAAGTGCAAAGATGTCCCCCGCTGTGTTTGATGTAATGACACTATTTTTGTAAACAGCCAGTCCAGCGCCGATATCACTCGCGTCTTCAAAAGTCCAATTGACTTTAACCTGATCTGCATATTTTGCATTCACAGCATAGCTGGGCCTTGGGTAGCTTGCCGTTTCATTTTCATAATGATGATTAAATAAAGGGACGACGACCCAAGATTTCTCTTGCGTCCCCATTCCGGGATTACGTTCTTGATAACTTGCTTTGCCATTAGCGATAGTTACGATATTATAACCACCAATCTCTTTATTCGCACGCAGGTTTGACCTCCCCATGACACCCGGAATTCCTTCCCAATCGTATAATTTATTGGCATGCCCATGCCCGCAGAGGGCCAACTGGACATTCCTTGTTTTGACTCTTTTCAAGGCGTCAAACCAGTTGTTTAAAGATGAATCTTGCGGATAATGATTAATATAGATCAATGGCTGCTGCTTATCAGGATTCGCCACAAAAATTGAATCCATCCAGACCAAGTTTTCACGTGGGATCTGACCTGGGCTCATACGCATATTCGGACCTGAATTAGTCCCAATAAATGCATAGCCTTTGTGTTTGAAGAAAAAGGTTTCGCCACCAAACACCGTGCGAAAAGTATTGGCTCCATTTTCAGACCAATTTCCATCATGATTTCCCGGGATAACATACCAAGGCAGCTGCAGGCTGTCCAAAATTCGCTTTGCCAGCTTTAACTCATGATCAGCACCAAACTCAGTGATATCGCCCGATAGGATAACAAAATCAATATCTTTCAATGTATTTAGGTCCTTTACAGTACGTCGCAGATCTTCCTCTCCTGTTGCACCACCAACATGTGTATCTGTTACGTGGGCAAACTTAAAGGACTGCTGTGCTATCGCAACGTTAAAAACGCAGGATAATGCAATAAAAAAGGTGATAATTGGAAACCTCATGCGTAATGTTTTCTTAAAAATAGCGTTTTTATGCGCAATAATAAAATAAAAATGCGTTTTTATGCAAAGTATTCTTAATAAAGATTTAGATATGGTATCGACAGACTCCGCCATTCTGGACATAAAAAAGCCTTGTCTAAAAACATAGACAAGGCCTCATAATATGTGATTTAAATTACCACCCTTTTGTTTGTGTTAATTTATAGCCTTTCGCAGCATATTCATTTACCTGCTCTAATCCGACAGGTGAAATATATGAACGGTCTGTAAATGACTCACGATTTTGCACATCCTCCACACGATAATAACCAATCAGCTTATCGCCATTCGTGCCATCATAGGAGATGATATTACCATTCGCGTCCACTACTTTCAGTAATCCTTTTTTACTATCCACCAACAAGGCTGGCATATCTTGTTTTACGTTGATCCAAGGCCCCAAGAAATAGTCGTTGTTTTTACTAAAGTCCATATAGTTCAACTTCTTCCAACGTTTAATATCGAGCAGACGTAAACCTTCATAAACAAACTCCATACGTCTTTCACGTCTGATTTCCCACATTAGAGGTGACACGTCAGCATCACGTGAAGGATCATTTGCAATCGCGCCAATCTGTAATGCAGCTGTTTTCTGCACACCTTTTGCAACTGCGGCAGCATCAAGCGGACGGCTACGGATAGCATTGATGGATTTATCAATATCAGCCTGCGTTACTGCAGCTCCGCCAAAACCTTCTGCTAAAATTTGCTTGGCCTCAACCCAGTTCAACACAACCTCTGCCAGACGGATTACCGGAGCATCTGATGTATTTGTACTAGAGCCCCATGCCGCCGGATAAGTTTTTCCCAGATACGTCAATGCTTCTCGCGATGCAAATTTATACGCGTAGAAAAGCGTTGATGAAGAGGTCAGTGGCTTCTCATAGATGGAAGCTTCAAAACGCGGATCACGGGTAAGAGCCAAATCTTTCAATGTAAAACTATTCGCATTGGCAAGCGAAGAATTTTGCCAAGGCTTACCATCATTACAGATAAAGGATTTGATCAACATCAAATTTACCGCGTTACTCTGACTTTCGGTACCATTACTATACGATCCCACACTATGAGTTGCACTCTTAGTTGCATCATAGGCGCGATACATAATCACCTCCTTGTTTGCACTTAAATCTTCCGATGCAAATAGGCTTTTGAAATCACTGCTAAAATTATAAGCATTAGAGCTCATAACAACCTCTGCCGCCTTTTGAGCCATTCCCAGATATTTCTTAGCCCGATCCTTATCTAAATTGTGATAATATAAAAACGAACCCTCAAACAACATCAGTCTTGAAATAAACGATGCCGCCACGTATTTGTTCAAATATTGCTTCCCGTCATTTGTGCGCATATTATCCAATACATACTGAAAATCATCATACACATGATCCATTACAACCGCACGGCTGTCACGATCTTTATACATCAAATCCAGTTCAGTATCTTTCAGTTCCTTGTCGTAATAAGGCACATCACCGAACACTTCCACCAGTCGGCTATATTCAAAACCTCTAAAGAAACGGGCTACAGCCATCCAATGACGGTATGTTTCATCATTAATATTTGGTTTTGTTTTACTCTCTATCCGATCGATAAAAATATTTGCTTTACGCACATAGGCAAAACTCCATGTAGGCCCCGCATATTCGCGGATCATTTCGGGAGTCTCCATTAACGCGATTGTACTGGAGTACTGATTTTTACGAGTTGAAGGAATGGTGTTTTCAAAATTATCCTGAATATTTTTCTTCGTTAAATCGTCTGAAAAATTATAACCCGTTACCGGCGCGTAAGCCGTTGCATACCCTGAATTATATCCCGTAAAATAGTTGGCATAAAAACCATTAGCGTACAAACGCAATGCAAGTTCATTGCCCCAGCCTTTCTCATCTTCCAAACTTGTCAGCTGATTACGATCAAGCACATCTTTATTACAGGATGATAGCACCAACGTTGCTCCAAGCGCCATAAATGCTATTTTCTTTGTAAATTTCATTGTTGTAAATTTTAAAAATTAACCTGAACACCAAACGACACCGACTTAAACATAGGCGTCCCTACACCTGTTCTACCAGAATTATAGTTCTTATCGTTAAATATTGAAAAACCATTGATTGCCTCCGGATCTACCGGTAAGCCGTTCAACTTATCAAAGGTGAAGAAGTTTTCCAATGAGGTATAAACTCTTGCCGTTTTAATAAATGCCTTCCGTGTAAGTGTTGAAGGAAGTGTATAGCCAAGCGTAATGTTTTTAATACGTAGATACGACATATCCAATAGATAACGGGACTGTTTCACCATATTATTCGCATCATTGCTCGCCGCATTATTATAGGCTCTTGGATAGAATGCACCGGTATGATCTGCAGACCAGAAATTATCTGCAATTGCGGAAGGCATCGCACCATCCGAAGCATTATAACCCGGGATCGTTAAGAAACCATTACCCCAGATCTGACGTTTTCCAACACCTTGCATAAATCCAGAAAGATCAAAGCCTTTATAGTCAAACCCCAAACGGAAGCCATATTCATAACGCGGTGTTTCATTACCGATGATTTCCATGTCACCATGGTCGTCCAAAGTACCAGCTCCAGCATTAATCTGACCATCGCCATTTAAATCAGTAAATTTCACATCACCAGGACCGAACCTAAAGTTACTGCTCGTCGGAAATGTATTGTAAGCACCATTTGGATCAGAAAGCTTATTAAACTTCTTTTTATTAATCTCAATCTCCACCATCTTGCCCGAAGCATCATATTCAAAATCGCTCGCTTGATACAATCTGTCTGTACGGTAACCCCAGATTTCACCCACATCTTTACCATTATAGTAATCTGAAATCACGCGTGTGTTTGTATACTGCAGAATAGTCGTTTTTGCATCCGACAACGTCCCTCTGACATTAAAACCAAAACCGCCATCAAAACGATGGTTAAAATCCAGCGCCAACTCCCATCCTTGTGTACGTAACGCACCAAAGTTACCCTGTGGCGCAGGAGCTCCAAACGTTGCACTGACATCGCCACTTGGAACGATCATGTTTTTAGTATCTCTTCTATACCAATCGAAGACCAATCCAAATTTATTTTTGAACATGCGCATATCCAAACCTAGGTCTGTCGTTTCAATACGCTGCCATTTCAATTCGCTTCTTACGGCTGAAGGAGTTCCGATCGTGAAGTAACGGCTACCGTCAGCCCCTAACCAAGCAACATCACCTGGAATCATGGTGGATGTATATAAACTTGGTGGCACGGTCTGGTCACCGATAGAACCCCACGAACCTCTAAACTTCAATTGATTAAGGGTAGGTTTAGCCCATTCCATAAAACTCTCCTCGGAAGCTACCCAACCCGCTGAGAAAGATGGAAACCATTGCCATTTCAGATTTTTTGGAAACTTAGAAGAACCGTCGTAACGAATATTTGCCTCCACAAGGTATTTATTTTTATAGGCATAATTTACGCGCCCGAAATAGCCTAACTGAGCTTCCCATGCAGCATCACCTTTTGCCAATTGTGCTGACGTATTGACACCGAAGCCCAATTGTGGATTTTGGATATCCAATAAGTTAAAGGTTTGAGAGGAATTCATATCATAATCCAATGTTACACGGTTAACACCCGCAATAAACTTGAAATCATGATCATCGTCCAGATTTAAATTATAGGTTGTGAAGGCATTGATTGTATTATTACGACGAGCACCCGAAGCTCTTAAAAAATGATCTGGGTTTGCACCATTCGCCGTGTAGGTATAATAATTCAAATCATACGCTGCCATTGCACCTGCTGCACCCGCAGCAACCAATTGACCATCCGAGTTAACATACACGGGGTTACCTGCAGCATCTCTTCTAGCCACACCTGCTACCCAAGAATCGGCGGCAGTGAAACGGGTACCGGGCTGTGTTGTGATTTCCTCCTGATTGGAGAATGTATAATCAAAATCTACTTTCCAGTTTTTCTTGATATTGACAGTAGCACCTAAATTTAAATTGATGTAGTTATTTTGGAAACTCGCCGTATTTGCTGAAGAAGTCTCACTCCATGGACTACGGATCATATGACCGTTTTCATCATATCCCATTGGATATAACGAACTCCAACGGTAGAGATACAACCATGGGTCTGCCGTCGTTGAACTTGTTGTATAAGGATATTCCTTTTTACGACGTGACACCATAGCGCCACCACGCACGGTCAGGTATTTATTAATCTCCGATGATATCCGTAGCGCCGCATTTGTACGGTTAAACTTATCATGATCAGTTGTTTTCATCATACCGGATTGATTAAGCAAGCCCATACTTAAGTTATACTGCGTCTTTCCAGATGTTCCCGAAATACTTAAATCATGCTGAGAAGTAGGCGCAGCCTTACGGATCATGTAATCCTCCACATTATAAGTACGCACGCCGTACTTTTTAGTAGGTTCGGCAGGATTGACGTACCAGTCGCGACCATAAACCGTTGGATCATTTGCACCGATTGAATTTCCGTATTTCTGTTTCCAATCCAATGCCCGTTGATAGCTTTCGCGGTTAATTTTGTAAAATGCACCTGTCTCAGATTCCCCGACACGTTCAGCTGCTTCCAAAGAATATTTTAGGGCATTCACATCACCCATGTTATAATCTACTGCCGAATTCTGAAAGGAGAAGTTATTGGAATAATTGATATTGAAGCTATCACCGCCTTGGGCTCCTTTTTTTGTTGTAATCAATACCACACCGAATGCCGCCTTAGCACCATAAATAGAAGAAGCCGCCGCATCTTTCAGTACCGAAATAGACTCTACATCCGCAGGGTTAACCAATTGAATACTCGGAATCTCCACATTATCCAACAAGATAAGTGGACTCGACCCGCCCGTAATTGACCCCATCTGGCCACGGATTTTCATCACTGGATCAGAACCAACCTCCCCACTTGGCACGACAACTGTCAGACCTGGCGTCGTACCTTGAATACCACGACCAACATCCGCGATAGCGCGTCCCTGCAGGTTATCTTTTACGTTGACAGTAGATACAGCCCCTGTCAGGTTACCTTTTTTCTGCGTACCGTAACCAACAACAACCACTTCATCCAAAGCTTGGTTATCATCCGCTAGCGTAACATCAAGCGAACCTGAAGTGACAGTAACCTCTTTCGTCACGTATCCAACGAATGAAAAACGCAACTTGCTCCCCACGGCAGCTGTAATTTTAAAATGCCCCTGAGCATCTGTCTTTGTTGACGCAGTACCGCCGATCAAAGACACACTTACCCCAGAGACTGGACCTTTTCCATCCGTTACAGTACCTTGCACCGTATTTTGAACCGCATTCTTTAGCGAAGGGCTTAGAAGAGCATTAGTTAACTTATTGCTGTTCAAAGAACCTTCTTTTTTTGTAAAAGAATAGGATTCAGAAGGAAAACTCAATCCAAGAGCAACAGAAAATAGTACAAATTTTCTCATTGATTATAGAGTTTTAAAATAAATGATTCTAGTTAATATTGTTAGTTATTTGTTATTCAAAATCAGTATACAGCAGATACTTTTTACGCATTTGCTTATAGGTTTTCAAATCATCCGACCACGACGCACGAATCTGCGACTCGGATTCACCTGCAAGAATCTGCTTACGCAACTGATCAGTCCCTGCGAGCTTGTCAAAAAATTCAGGCCTCGCAAAGAAAGTCGATTTATCAGGCGTCTTTTGATAAAAATCCAACAAGTATTTTAGTGTGAATTTTTGTTTTTCAGGATCCAAAGCACGTAGATCTATACCATAATTTGTTGCACCTTTCCCTTCCACATGCTTGGACATACCATGGCGTTCCCCCGGAGTAAATGTAAAAGAGCCATACACCGGATTTGTATACCCCAAAACCTGAAAAGGCCAGTCCGTACCACGTCCTACCGAAATATCCGTTCCTTCAAAAAGGCATAATGAAAGATATAATCGTACAGAAAGCTGATTGGGTAAACTTGGTGACGGAACTACCGGCAAATCATACATCGTCTTGTGATCCCAGTTTTGCACCTTTACCACCTGTATATCTACCTGACGACCATTTTCAAGCCAATGCTCGCCATTGATCATCTGTGCCAACTCACCAATTGTCAGACCGTGAATCATAGCTATTTTATGCCAAGAAACATCTGATTTAAACTTATCATCATGTCTCACAGGACCATCAACCTGGTCGCCATTTGGATTGGGACGATCCAGTACGATTAATTTTTTATGATGTTTTGCACACAACTCCATCACACGGTGTAAAGAAGTGATGTACGTATAAAAACGTGCTCCCACATCCTGTAGGTCGAAAATCATGACATCGATGGAATTGACAATGGAATCCTGCTTCTTATTTCCACCATATAATGTAAATAACGGCAAACCTGTCTTTTGGTCAATGTCATTTCCAAACTTTTCGCCACGTTCTACATTACCACGGAAGCCATGCTCAGGTGCAAATGCAAATTTTAAGTCAACCTTATTATCGAGCAAGACGTCGACAATATGCTTTTTATCGGATCCAACAATCGACGTCTGGTTTCCCATAATACCTACTTTCTTGCCCTTTAATTGTGGTAAATATAAGTCAAGCTGATCTGCCCCTGGCACAATTGTACTGTTCGTGATATCACCGGGAATGCTGTTTCCTGCTTTTTTATTAGCCTGTGCAGAATTCAGTGAACTTCCACAGGAAATCAAGAATGTCATTGAAACCACAAAAGCTAGCGCAAATAAGTTAGTTTTTATCATAAATAGATTATTAAATCATGCAGTTTTATGCATGAATAATTGAAAATCAGGATAAAAGTAAGTAGAACTTTTCGATTTTTAAACTAAAATTGTCACAAAAACGCAAAAGAAAGTAAGTATTCACTTTCTTTTGCACTAAAAAACCAACAAAGCCTCCACCTATCTTCATATCAAAAATTTACGATATCTAAAATTTAATAAAAAGATAAACAACTACTTATAAAGTAATAGATATAAAACAAGCAAATTGTTAGTGTAATTAAAACACTTTAATGTAACAAATAGATTACATTCATAAAAATCAATATAACCACGCATAAATCAGTACCACTAAGCATTTAAGGATCTGATTACCAAATATTACTACACGATCAGCAACAACCTGCATATTTCGTTTCAACAGAGCATATCGGCAAGTAATGGCCACTTCAAGCATAGGAAGAATTTGACATAATGCAAAAAGGCTTTCGGATCGCATATCCGAAAGCCTTTCTGCATAGTAACAAAATAGAAATTATTTTAACACAAAACCGATCCCATTCGCACTTGAACCGCCCATAGCGACCACCGGCCTGTTGACTACTTTCCAGCTCAAAACACCGGTCTGCCCGTCATTTTCTATGCGCTGCACCATAACGGATGCACTCCCGCCGTTTGTAACAAAAGCATCCAAAGCTCCGATTGAGTTCATAACCTTACCTAAATCGTCATAAGTGATACCAACGGAAAAAGCATTAGTGCCACCATCAACAACCACCGCATATAAATAATTTTTATCCCCATTAAGTCCCACCGCTGTATTGGCCTGCACCGTTGCAACCGACGAAGTCACAAAAGCACCTTTATATAAAAGCCAAGTACTTCCTGAAACCAAGGAAGCCAGATCATTTAAATTATATGCATCCATGGACGATGATGCCGAAGGTTTGTTTCCAATAAAAACGGAACCGTCCTTTTTCACACCCAAAAAAGGCCTAGTATTTGATGTAGCTGTCGTCGTTGTTGTTTTCAGTTGCCGGCTTCTAAAGATAAACGAGCCAGTCGGTGCAGAGGAAGTCACCACATCTCCATTGATCGCCGCAATAATTTTCCCTCCAGCACGCCCCTCATTATATTTAGCCATATCTCCCAACGTCTGCACTGTAAATAAATAATCATCAAAAGGACTTAGAGCAGTAACACCTATATTAGTTTTAGAAAGATCCACTTCCAAGATCTGCATACTCATGGCTTGATTTAATTTATTCACATAACGAACGTGCGTACGCTTTATTCCATCCGTCAGGGTTGTCGTAGAGTCCAATTTAAAAATTGAGATTATATCCGTTTTGTCCATGATCTTTTTTACCAACGGACCGATCTCATTGTCAGGAGGAATAACTTCCGGAACCGTTACCACAGGCTCCTTCTGCTCAAAAACAGGATAATCGTCCCGCTGTTTACAAGCCACTAGCGAAAGGAGCAAGCAAAACGACACACTTATATACAATTGATTTTTATATTTTTTAGTCTTCATGGCTATCGAATTAAGAAAAATGAGACATAAGGCTTCATGATGGTAGAAGTAAAACCATCATAGCCCAGCGCATACACGGTATATGACCTTCGGTCCAAAATTGCTCCAGCATTTGAATAAGATGCCAGCACCGAAGCATTCGTTATAGGCGCACCGGCTTTACGTATCTTCCATGTCCGTGTTGTGATACGATTTAATTCAAAATATGGACTTGTCTCCAAATACTTTACACTTTTTGCAACCAGAGAATCCTGCGTCGGCTCCGCAGTTGTCGCCGCAGCTCCGTAATACAGATCAATCGCCTCAACATTGGGCATTAAATTTGTAAAACGGTAGCGCGCCTGCGTGCTATCCGGCCGGGTTAAATCTTCTTCATTTAAGACCATTTTTGTGTTTTTTGCTGTATCTGTCACATGTAACGTATAACGTTTGCCAGCCTCAAACTTCACTGTAGATTCGTATAAAATAATAGAATCCAGACCACTATCGATTTTATAAGGCAAGCCCACCTGCACATTGACGGAACCCGATTTCCATTTCAGAAAGTCCGGACGGGAATCACCACGTGTATTATATCCCCCACCAGGGAAAGGTTCTCTACCACGAATAAGTGGAGTAACGCGCTGACCATCGAATTTTACATACATATAACGGTCATCCGGGTAAATGGACGCCATGTTAATTTTAACAATTGCATCGTCAGCACCCATAAATTCCACATCGCCAAAATTCTGTATGGCCTTATCACACGAATAAAGACCAAAAAGAAACATGCAGGCGCCCAATATAATTTTAAAACTTTTCATACTTTAATCTTTAAAGGATTAATTATCTTTTGTTACAAACCAGGTCGGCTTGGTGACATAATATGGGTCCAAGGCCCCCCACTTATCCAATTCTTTTGCATTCCAGGCGTACTCCGAATTATAACGGGGACGAACCCGGTAACAGTAAGCCTGATATTGCAATCCCGAACCGCTAAGTGGCTGATACTGCTTAAAAATAGCAGTATCATAGTTATACTTACGTAGATCGCACCACTGCTCCAATCCTCCCCAGCCCCATTGGACAATATACTTTTGTCCCATAATATCAGAAAGCATTAAGCCAGCTGAAGTCTGTGGAATTTCACTGCTCGTCAGGTAAGCCTTAATCTGGGTCTCCGTAATTGCGGTTTCACCATTTGTATTGATATACTTATTCACGAAAGTCATATGCGAACGAATCGCATTAAGATAAGCCTGATAAGCCTCAGACGACGCCCCCTTGATAAAAAGCGCCTCCGCCTTAATCAACTGCAATTGCGCGTAAGTCATCAGCGGAAAGTCAGCTTTATCCCTAAAGATGAATTTCCCTTCATACACTCCACCCACAATTTTCCCAAGAACCGAAGGGATAATTGTGGCCGAATTGGTTACGTTCGGCAGAGCACCGGAAAACACCGTATCAGCCACATTGTCCAAGTTCCTATTGATCATTTTTAAGAGACGCGGATCACTTGCAACACGTGAAGGCGCCGTTACTGAACCTCTAAGCCCTCCAGACAAATAACTCACAATAGGCTGGCCGGCGCGGCTATAGTATGTACTCGTGTAAACCCCATACAGCGGACCGACCACGCTTGAGGTTTCGGCCTTATCCCCTGAAAACTTAACAGCCGCATCGTCATCATTTGATGCCAACGACTGATCGACGTAATAGACGACAGAATCCGCGTACTTTGATTTAAAATCGGGCTTATTAATCAGGTGTATATATTGAAGCGCCCGGATACCATAAACAAACTTGCGCCACTTGCCCATATCACCACGAAAAAGATTATCTCCTTTTTCCGAACTCAGACCAGCGCTATAGTCAAGCGGACTTTTTTGGTCCATATAATATAAAGCAGAATCGCACCAAACTCTTACCTGTGCGTAAACCTCTTTTTGATCGTCATACGTAAAGCTAAGCTGATCGCGCAGCGCTTCTTTCATAATAATAGGGCCGTGATAATCCGTTAACATCTGATATCCCCACGCCTTTATCGCATAGCCTATTGCCGCATACTCAAATTTTTCATTATCTACGGCATCCCGAATCATGTTTGCCAGGTTTCGACCATGGTTAAAATAGACCATTCGCCACATCACCCCACCAACATCACTCTGCAGTCTAAAACCATGCCTTTCCCAAATTTTTGAAGCATCGTCAGCAGAAGCCCCCATAATGGATTGATTAAACTTATTCATAATGGTCTGATCCTGTGCATAACCATTGGCCATATGAAATATAATAGGCGCCAACAAAATCTCAGCCCTAACATCCTGTGGATACGACGGATTATCATTGATATCCATAAATTTTTTACAACCTGTCATTATCAAAGTCAATAACAACAAAGCCGTGACCATTCTTGCTTTCATAATTTTATAATTGTAAGTTAACTCCAAGATTGAATCCCTTCGGTCTAGCCATATTACCGAAATCTATTCCATACCCCCCAATACCACCTATGCCGGTTGTATTCGAGTTACTTTCAGGGTCCAATCCAGTATAATTGGTAAACATAACGAGGTCAGTAGCTGTAAAGAATGCTTTTAGGGAAGACCGCTCACCTAAGAACCTTGTGAGTCTTTTCGGCAACCGATAACTTAAGGTAATATCACGTAGTCTCATTGTGTAGATATCCCGTTCTACAAACATACCCGGCTCGATATTGGTAAAATAATACGCCGAAGATGTATACGGCGTTACCGCAATATGGTTGATCGTTGGATTTTCCGAATTCTCCAATCCATCCTTCAAAACACCCCTTATCACCCGTGGATCTTCTCTATTTAGCGTTTTCGTCGACATACCGAGCGTATACATATTATAATCCAATCCGTTTAACACATCTCCGCCTTTACGCCAGTCCCACAAAAATGTCAGATACCAATCTTTGTAATTGAACTTATTAACGACCCCCAAGGTAAACTTAGGCAAACGGTCAGCGATCGGATAATAGCGATCTGTACCAGCAACGGGCAAGCCTGTTGCCGGGTCGATCAGCACATCGCCTTTCGTATTACGCATAAACTGCGTTCCAGAGAGGGCGCCCATACTGTAACCTGGCAATACTGCAGAACGCACACCGCTTAGCAACCAAGTATCCGAATCATACAATTCTGGCAACTCTTCAGCCAGCGACAACACACGGCCTTTATATTGGGTAAAATTGAAGACCAAGTTCCAGTTGAAATTCTTCTTGACAATCGGATTGAATATAGCCTGAACCTCGGTACCCATATTTTTCACTTTGCCCCCGTTCATCATTTTTAAAACAAACCCAGAACCATAACTCAGTCGGGGCAAAATAATCTGTCCATCACTCAGCCTAGAAAAATAACTAAAATCAAAAGAGACAAACTTTTTAAACAAGGAAAATTCCAAACCTGCCTCAAATTCATCTGTCATTTCAGCAACCAACTTATCATTTCCCCCATTAAAACCATAAGCATATCCACCACCGGTTGAATATTGAGGCTCATAATTTGATTTGATAAAATAGGACCTAAGTGGTCCTTTACCCGTTTTACCTGCCGAAAATCTAATTTTCCCATCTGAGATCACATCCGAGACTGCCTTAATTGGGTTTAAATCTGTAAAATTAAAGGCCAAGGACCCTGAAGGATAAGAAAAATAAGGATCATTTGGCATCAAACGCGACGTACCATCCAAACGGCCCGACAGAGTCAGATACAGCAAGGATTTATACCCTAACACAGCCTGCCCGAAGAATCCTATAGAACGGTAGTTGTTGATGATATTTTTTGCCAAACGTGTCGAAGCATAGGTATTATTGATGCTGTAGAAATTTGGATCAAAGAAATTTGTTCCATACTGCGAATCGGTAATCGAGTTTTGATCACGAATCTCGCTCCCCAAAAATGCTTTAATTGAATAATCTCCGAAAGTTTTATCGACAGAAAAACGTGCGGTACCATACAAAATCCGCATATTATTCTGATAAGAACTATACTTACCCCCTGTGGGAGAAGTGGAAGAACCCGAACCAGAATATGATTGTGGATGATAGACGCTTTCACCTTTTGTAGTGGAGTAATCAATCCCGACAACACCTTCAAATCGAAGCCAGGACAATGGCTTATAGGTAAAATTTGAGGAAGCCATCGTACGGTTCGTTTTATCATTAGCGATATTCCGATACACGTCCCAAAAAGGATTATCCAATTCATTGTAAATATCCTTGGTATTTAATACGCGGCTACCCTTTTCATCTATCCAATTCCGGACATCATAAAGGGGATTAAAGCGCATCAACGTCATCAAATAACCTGTAGCACCCTTTCTAGCCTTATCATTATCCGAAAAGATAAAATTAAAGGACGTATTGAGTTCAAACTTATTTGAAAACTTGGCCGTAGAGTTTAATCGGGAAGAGAAACGTGTATAACGTGTATTTGGAACAATACCTGTGTTATCATTGTATTCGTTTGACCAGCGATAACTTAGATTCTCATTACCCCCATTAAAGGTTAAGTTATGCTTTTGATTATATCCATGGCGAAAGAAATTTTTAACGTTATCCTTATGCAACAGCATGTCTTCCTTATATTTTGGACCCAATGCATAGGAAGACGTGCCATCATAATTGCCATTCAGTCCTTGCATGTAGGTATACTGCCGTTCAGGAAATTTATTGACAAATTCCATTCTTCCCGAATAGCTATAATCAACCCCAAATTTACCACTCTTAGCCTTCTTTGTCGTGATAATTATCGCTCCACCAGCACCTGAGCTACCATACATTGCCGTTGCCTCAGGCCCTTTCATAATAACATAAGTTTCAATATCCGAAGGATTAATATCCAATGCCCGATTGGAGTAGTCCAAATCCCGATTGGCTCCATTCATCGCCAAATCATTTTCATTGACTGTTGAATTATTAATTGGCACTCCATCGACAACAATCAGTGCATTATTATCCCCGGAGATAGAGGCAAAACCCCGAAGCACAATTTGTGCCGAAGCACCGGGCATACCCGAAGTACTGTTAATGGATAAACCTGGTACACGTCCTTGCAAGCCTTGAAAAAAACCTTCCCGCTGTGTATCTGATACGTCATCCCCGCTTACTTTCGGCGTAGAATAACCTAGAGATTTTTTGGAACGCTCTATTCCCATTGCCGTTACTATCACTTCATCTAATGACGCCGTATTTTCTTTAAGAACCACATTGACGATCGACCGACCATCTACGGCAACTTCCTGCGACTGATACCCCACGTATCGGAATACCAAAGAGGCTCCTTCAGGAATTGTTATCTTGTAGTTACCTTGACTATTTGTTGCTGCTTGAACTCCTTTTCCACTCTCCCGCACGGTCACTCCCGCCAAACCGGATCCACTCGCATTAGTCACTTTACCAGTAATATTTTTTTGTGCTAGAGCAACACAACAAAAACACAGTAAACCCAAAAAAATGAGCAAACTCCTTTTCATAATTTTAAATTTTAATTAATAAGATTAGTTCAGTTTTAAAATAGGATGCTCCGTACCTAGTACGGTAACAAAACGCAAAAAATGCATATTATTCGTTCATAAGCATGCGTTACTTTTAGGTATAAATATTGGTTTGTACTTCTTTTCAGGTCTAATATAGCATAAAAATGCAAAACAAGCCCTATTATTTTCATTTTATTCGCATAAAGTCAAGTACATAACTCATAAAAACGAATAATAAAGCAACAAAAAAGACAATTCGGAAAAGCAGAAACAGCAGACTGTAGTCATTTGGTGCATTTCATTCGTAAAACTGAGAATGTTAGTAGCGGCCCCTAATTAACAAAACGCAACAAGTGGCAATAGTATTAAGCGCTTAAAACAAAAAAAGAGACTAGGGTAGTCTCTTTAATTTTAAATCATTTAGTTCGGATCTTAATTCATTCATGAATTTATCGCCCGGATCGTCTTTACCTGTAATATAATTTGGATCTGTCTCTTTCCACCACCTTGTCTTTTTGAAACGCTGATATTCATGATGCCCCAATACAAACTCTATTGGGTATTTTTTGCTGAGATATCGAATCAGTTCTTCATTAGCTTTCAGCTGTGCATCCGTTAGTGGATATTGACGGCTACCTATATTTTCGATACCGATTGCACAATAATTGAGACCAATGGTATGCCGGGCAAAGATGGTATCGGGCAGAAATTGATAGATTGTTCCATCGCGGTCGATTACAAATTGAGAAGATACATTCAAAGTGCTCGCTTTCGTCAATTCAGGTCTGCCCGGTAATTTAACAGAATTGAAGGTGTTGAATGTTGCTTTTACACTGTTGTTAGCGGTCCAATGTACGACAACCATCTTGGGCTGTATCGTCGGTGCGGTCTGACTTAATCCGTGTCGATTTTTCAGATAATCTAGTGACAGCTGTATGCGCTCCTGATTCCATGTAATGGGTTTTTGCACAATCTTGGGTGATTGGGCAAAAAGAAAAGATGACCACAGAAATTGTCCCAATAAAACTATTTTTCTCATAAGTAACCAAATATAACAAACTTGTTTTTGTCTTATAACATTTCACTTATAAAGCGCAAAAAGGGGTTTCCCCCTTTTCTCTATTCTTTAACGTTGAACCATAACGGAGTAAGTAAACGATATTTTTCGGTATTATTTCCAACCGCATCCGGATTTCTAGTCTGCTCGTTGTTTTCATAAACCATCGCCTGGATCCATTGGTTTTGATTATTTACATCAAAGATTGTCGCGTTTAAATTGGATGGTCTTTTTAAACTTGGTCCATAAATAGCAGAACTATAGTCCATCCTTCTCATATCAACCCAAGTTTCAGGATTCAAACAAAGTGAAATATATTTCTGTCGCATAATATGACTTAATCCCCCATCGATCGTACTAAAATGTTGAGAAAGACCATCTGCTACCTGAGCGTTCCAGTAGTTAGAAATATCAGATACAGAAACCCCTAATTTTCGCATATTGGACTTCACACCTTCCTCATAAGAAACCAACGCACCATTGGAGTCTCCTTTTCTCAACTTTGCTTCCGCTTCAATTAACTTCACCTCCGAATAGGTAATGAAACCAAAAGGAGATGTAGTACTTGTATAAAATCCGCTTTTACTAAACCTTCCATAATCCTCCGGTTTTACCTTAGTTTTATCACCTTGACTACCATCAGCAAGAACCCCTTGACCATTGGTTATAAAATCACCAGCCCCAGGCCCTCTATATTTTCCGTCAGATGCGGCTCCCTTCATTATTTTGCTTATTCGGGGATCTTCGTATAATTTATTAGAGACAGGAAACGCAGTTAACATATTAACAAAAAATTGTGTCCAAGCGAAATACCGCGGATTCGCCTCACTCTCAAATCCTCCCCAACTCGACCATGGGTTCTCATCAATCAATTGACCCCCACTTAAATAGGGAAATTCAGCATCCATGCCATCTCCATTAAACCCTTTGGCACAAGCAGCTATAATTTCATCAGCATTGTAGATAGCAGATTTTTTACTTAAATGATTATAATATCTTGCTTTCAATGACCAAGCAAACTTAATCCACTTTGAAACATCCCCTTGGTACAACAGATCGCCTTTTTTCGCATCTAACCCTCTCTTATTATTGGGATTTTCAAGAGCGGCAATAGCCTCATCGAGGAGTTTTTGAATCCGCTCATAAACCTCTTTTTGTGTGTTAAATTTAGGCTTTAATACAACTTGATCTTTACCGTTATAATAATCATCCACTACTATACTCCCATACTGACTGGTCAGCAACCCAAAATTTAATGCTAACAATATTTTCCCTACTCCAACAAAATGAGGATTTCCTTCTTCTTCTCCTAAATTAATTATATCGACACAATTAGGCATTGTATTGACATAGGCATTTTGCCACAGGAAGTAAGAGGCTGTAAATCTCCAATTTGCTGCAGCATACCCTCCGGAACTTGCGGTCTGAAGTCCTCCATATTGCATTACCCCTGCTAGCTCCCTCGTTCCCCGCCATTGAGCAGCACCACTGGATGTTGTTATTGCACCAGCCAGGCGGCTGGCAGCCTCTACTTTAGCTGGATTATTTGGATCTTCATTGACATCCAAATACTTACTACAAGATGAGAATCCCATCCCAACTGTAATTATGCAAAAAATGCTATATTTTTTTAATCTATTTTTCATAAGCTTTAAAAGGAAAATTTCAACCCTAAATCAATACCTCTTGTCGCAGGAACACCAAGGTTATCAAAACCAAATGAACCAGACCCACCGACACCGGCGCCACTACCTGAGACTTCAGGATCGACACCTGAATAATCTGTGAATAATAATAAATTTCGTCCTGTCAGTGTAAATTGCAAATTCTGTAATCTCAATTTATTCGCCAATGAAGTTGGAGCTTTATAATTTAAACTGACATAACGCAAACGAACCCAACTCCCATCCTCAACAAAATTTTTGGAATTTTTAGCATATAAAGTCTGATAGTAATCTTGATTCAATGGAATAGTCATACTATTAACCTTCCCAGTAGATTCGATAATTCCTGGTATCACAATATTATCACGGTTTTGCGTTAAAGGACTCAAACCAGAGTTCACGAGGGTATAAGCCGTTGCATTAAAAACATCACCTCCCTGACGGAAATCCCACATAAACGATAAGCCAAAATCTTTGTACTTAAATGTATTTGTAATTCCTGCTATCCAATCGGGATTACGATCACCAACCAACTGCATTGAAGATGCAATTTGAGGACGACCATTATTATCTAATAAATACTGTCCTTGATCATTAGACTTCCAAACATTACCATTTATGCCAAAGACTGTACCATTCAAAAAAGCTGCAGCCTGCGCAGCATTATCCGTCACCCATGCATCCGAAAGCTCTACACGATCCAAACTACCGGGCAAGCTCAACACCTTAGCCCTATTTGCGCTAAAATTTAGATCAAACGACCATTGAAAATTTTCTTTCTTTATTGCCTGAATATTGATTATACCTTCCCAACCTTTGTTTTCTATTGCTCCACCGTTGAGGTAAGCAAGAAATGAGCCTGAAGACGGAGGTGTCCTCGTACCTAAAATCTGATCATCGGATTTAGTTTTATACCAAGTCACATCAAGCCCCACACGATTATTTATAAATCTCAAATCTGCGCCTACTTCATAAGAATTTGTGAACTCTGGCTTCAGATTAGGATTGCCAAAATAATCGGTGATATTCGTAATGAATCCCCTAGGATTTATTGTAAAATCATTTATATAAGTACCCAAAGTCGTTCGTAAAACGTGAGCAGGAGCATCTTTACCAACCTGTGCCCAGGCTCCGCGCAGCTTTGCATAAGATAAAATCCCTGTAGATTCCCTTCCGTTAATTTCTTTAATAAGGTCGGTTAGCACAACAGATGTGCTAATAGAGGGATAAAAGAACGAATTATTCGACTTAGGTAATGTGGAGGACCAATCGTTTCGTCCTCTAAGATTCAAATAAACTATATTCTTCCAATCCATATTTAAATCTCCAAATACCCCCATTATTCTTCTCCTATTAATGGACTTGGAAACAGTACGATCAGCCTGAATGCTATTATTAATTCCGACAAAATCTGGATCAATAAAATTAATAGCCGTTGAAGTAGTTGTTTGTCTATAAGTGGATTCCAAATTATGTCCTACAGTCAAATTAAAGTTAAAATCACCATAGTTACGCTTTGCATTTGCCAAAAACGTTGAGGTCGTAATTTGATTATTAGCTGTCGATTCAGCCAAATAACCTGTTACGCTTGTTTGGGATGTTGGAGCGGTTACACTCTGGAAATTCTCAGTATAATAATCTGTACCTATACGATAAGTTAAATTCAACCAGCTTAGTGGATCATATGAAATATCCCCGACTGCCATAAAACGGTTCACCTTATTTGTTATTGGTTTCTTATTTATTGTCCAATAAGCATTATCTACAGCACCATCCGAATTCTGGCTCAATAATTTTTGAGTTCCATCAACATTGATATAATCTTTCATATCGACATTCAGCGGCCAATATATTGCCCCCATAATACCATTAGGGCTACCCTGAGAAAAATATGTTCTTCCAGAATTTATATAGTTCATATTTGCTCCGATTTTCAAGTTATCGAAAATCTTGTGATCAGCGTTTAAACGAAATGATTTTCTGTCGAAATCCATATTTTTTACAATTCCATTCTGGTTCAACAAAGAAGCAGAAGCATAAAAAGATGACCTTTCTGTGCTTCCTCCTGCTGTCAGATCGTGGACTTGAGAAACTGATGTTCGAAAGAATTCACCTAAATTATCATATATCTTATCTGATTGATCAAATTTTGGTCCCCAAGACAAATAGCTCTGTGGATCAAATTTGCCTTGTAGCCCCTGTTTATAAATTGACTGCAATTCGGGCAACTTATTTACATTATCAATCGAAAAAGTTGTTCCGTAAGTTATTAAACCTTTTCCCGAGGATCCTTTTTTTGTTGTGATTACAACAGCTCCACTGGCCGCTCTTATACCATAAAGAGCTGCAGCTGCAGGCCCTTTCAATACGGAAATGCTCGCAATGTCTTCAGGATTAATATCGACCCCACGATTAGAAGCCGGTGCGGTGCCTGCTCCCAACCCACCTTGGGAGACAGGAGTAGTATTATCAATAGGTATCCCATCCACAACAAATAGAGGTTGATTATTACCACTTAACGAGCTCCCCCCACGGATCATAATATTTGCTGAGGCGCCAGGTGATCCCCCTGAATTCGTAACTTGCACGCCCGCTACCTTACCCTGAATAGCGTTAACGATATTCGCTTGATTAGATTCCGATATTTCTTTAGAACTCACATTTTGAACAGCGAATCCTAAACTTCTAGCCTGTTGCTTAATCCCCATTGCTGTCACAACCACCTCTTCAAGCGCCTCTTCGCTTCCTGAAAGCGCAACATTGATCGTTGCATCGGTACCAACTAATTGCTGTCTTTCTTGAGAACCCACGGCTCTAAAAATCAAAATGTCGCCTGGCTCCGCATTGATTGTGAAACTTCCGTCCGGTTTGGTCTGGGTACTGACAGATTTGCCTTTGATGCTCACGGTTACATTTGGCATAGTACCGCCATCTGAGGCATTCGTCACTTTACCCGTTACAGTTTTGGTCTGTGCCCATAAACTGGTTGACAGCATCACCCCTGAACAGAATAAGAGAAATTTTTTATTCATGGTTTTTAGTTAGTTGTTAATAAT
>JAIRVH010000167.1 GCA_031253985.1 Sphingobacterium sp. | reverse complement strand
GGAGAGGTTAGTTAAATAGTGCGGTCATAGTAACCCCTTGCTATGATTTGTTTAACTCAAACAAAATACATTACCATGATCAAATTTTTGATTTGTAGCTCCTTAGCTACTATTTCAAGCCAAGTTGCTATTGCGCAACAGAATCTGACAATTAAAACTGTAGACAAGACCAATCAGAATCCTTTACAACATGTTTCCGTGTCCGTCGATGGACAAACATCTTTCGCTGGTCAATCGGATAAAAATGGGCTGATTAAACTCTATCACATCAATATGGGTAAACACCATATCCAGATATCTTCCGTAGGTTATAAAACATGGAGCCGAAATGTGGATGTTAAAGACAATGTGGAACTTACGGTCGAATTAGAACCTACTACAATTCAAATGGAAGAAGTACTTGTACAATCTACCCGTGCCAAAAGAAATGCTCCCACAACCTTTAAAAATATCTCTAAAGAGGAAATCTCTCGTAATAACCTCGGCCAAGATATCCCATTCCTTTTAAACCAGACTCCATCTGTCCAGGTAAATTCCGATGCCGGTGCGGGCATAGGTTATACCGGAATGACGATCAGAGGCTCTGACAATCAACGAATCAACGTAACGTTAAATGGGATTCCCTTAAACGATGCAGAGAGCATGGGATCTTTTTTTGTCAATCTGCCCGACTTTGCCTCCTCTACTGAAAGCATCCAAGTTCAACGTGGCATTGGGACTTCAACAAACGGTGCCGGATCATTTGGAGCTTCCTTAAATATTCAGTCAAATACCCTTTCCGAAAACCCCTATGCGGAGCTCAACAATTCTTTCGGTTCTTATAATACCTGGAAAAATACAGTTAAAGTAGGGACAGGACTAATTAACGATAAATTTGCTTTCAATGCCAGACTATCTCGTATTAGCAGTGACGGTTATATCGAAAGAGGCTCCTCGGACTTGCAATCTTTCTATGTAGATGGAGGCTACTATGGTAAGAAACACATATTAAAAGGAATTGTATTCTGGGGCAAAGAAAAGACATATCAAGCTTGGAATGGCGTTCCTGAACCATTGATTACTGGAGATCGATCGCGGATGGATGATTACGCTGACAATGGATTAGAAATATCCGGTGCGGAGAAAGATCGTTTTATGAATGCAGGCCGAAATTACAACCTGTACACCTATAAAAATCAAACAGATAACTACACACAAAAACATCATCAACTTCATTATACCAATATCCTAAGCGACAAATTAACGCTCAATACAGCCCTGCACTATACGAGAGGCTACGGCTACTATGAGGAAATGAGACCTGGAGATAAATTAAGTAAATATGGGCTGCCAAACGTTATCATTGGTAAAGACACCATACAAAAAACAGACTTAGTCCGCAGAAGATGGTTGGATAATTATTTTTACGGCTTGACCTACGCCTTAAATTACAAACCTAACGATCAACTTGAAATCACCTGGGGCGGTGCCTACAACCAGTACAAAGGGAAACATTATGGTCAGGTGATATGGGCACAATATGCGTCGACAGGCTTTCTAGATGACAAATATTATTTCGGAAAATCGCAAAAAAATGATTTCAGCAATTTTCTAAAGGTTGATTATAAACTAGACAAATGGATTCTGATGGCCGATGTGCAATACAGAAATGTAGATTATCACATGTATGGAGATGATGATAAGGTGAAAAATTATAATTATCATCCAAAGTTTAATTTCTTGAACCCCAAAGCTGGTGCAACATACCTTTTAAATGATAACTCTAATCTCTATGCTTCCTATGCTTTTGCGCAAAAAGAACCCGTCCGTAAAGATTTTATAGAGAAAAATAGCAATTTACCTGATCCAACTCCAGAGAAAATGCAGGATATTGAGCTTGGCTATCGTTTTGCAAATGATAAATTTAATATGGGACTGAATGGATACGGGATGTTTTACAAAGATCAATTGATTCCAACAGGTGAAATCAGTGACACCGGTTCCCCCATCCGACAAAATGTTAACGATAGCTATCGGGTCGGTATCGAGTTCGATGGTTCTTGGAACATCAGTAAGCAGCTCAACTGGAAAGCAACTGCGAGTTTCAGCCAGAATAAAATCAAAAATTTTGAAGAGGTCATCGGAGATACCCGAATTTTTTATTCAAAGACAGATATTGCACTCGCTCCAGGAACTATTTTGTCAAGTAATTTTTCCTATAGCCCATTGTCACAACTTACATTCTCGCTCCTGTCCAAATTTGTGGGGCAACAATATCTAGACAATTCATCGGCAAAAGAAAGAAGCATTTCTTCTTATTTTGTCAACAATTTGTTAGCGAACTATAGCTTTACAGCACTCGGCATCAAAAACATTAGTGCAACTTTACAGGTCAACAATATCCTCAACGAAAAGTATGAGGCTAATGGCTATACGTTTGGCTGGATGGAAGGCGATACTCGGAAATACTATAATTTTTATTTTCCACAAGCGCCAACGAATTTCCTATTAGGCCTAAACTTCAAATTCTAAAACCTTTTTACAGGACTTTCATGATTCCGTAAACATCAACAGCTATGAAAGCTGACCGAAGGTTCTTTCTAGCCAAACACCTTAGAAAAAAAACCTCCCTTTCTCCTAATGGAAAAAGGGAGGTTTTTTTATGCAGGGGATAAATTGAATTTCCCATCGCGTTTGACAATTGGAATTTTTAACTTTGATTTTATACTTTTCATTATGCGCGCAGTTATTCAACGAGTAAAACACGCTTCTTGCACTGTCGATAATAAGATTACCGGCCAGATTCAAAAAGGCTTTATGATCTTATTGGGAGTCGAAGAAGCAGACACATTAGAAGATCTCAAATGGCTAGGACAAAAGTTTATTAATTTAAGAGTCTTTGAAGATGAACAGGGCTTGATGAATAAATCAATACTGGATATTGACGGAAGCATTCTTCTGATATCACAATTTACGCTTTTCGCCCAAACAAAAAAAGGAAACAGACCTTCCTTTATCAGAGCAGCAAAACCGGATAAAGCCAAACCGATGTATGAAGAGATGGCTGCACTGTTAAGCCAATTACTTCAAAAAGAAGTTCAGCTTGGGATTTTCGGAGCAGATATGAAAATAGAACTTTTAAATGATGGTCCGGTTACCATCATCATGGACACAAAAGATAAGGACAACTTTTAATTTTTTATTGAATAAGATGACAATTAAAGAAGCACAGGAAGTTATTGATAAATGGATCAATAGTACAGGAGTACGTTATTTCAACGAATTAACCAATACAGCCATACTGATGGAAGAAGTCGGTGAGGTTGCTAGAATAATGGCCAGACAATATGGAGAACAATCGTTCAAAAAATCAGATAAAGAAGTCAACTTAGCGGATGAAATGGCAGATGTATTATTCGTTTTAATGTGTCTAGCCAATCAAACCGGAATTGACTTAACAGAAGCATTAGAGCAAAATCTCCAAAAGAAATCAATTCGCGATGCCGACCGGCATAAAAACAATGACAAACTTAAATAATGACTTGATCGCATTATTTATGCAACTCCTTGAGATGCTATTTAAAATTTTAAATCAAAAACGATGTATAAATTCATAACATATTCGCTCGTAGCTAGCATATTCCTTGCTTCTTGTGCAACAAAACAGCAGCTCAATTCCAGCGTTGAGCAGGCAAATACATTTAGTAAAGCTGCTGTAGTCACTGCGCATCCCCTAGCTTCAGAAGTTGGTGTAAAGATTTTAAAACAAGGTGGAAATGCAATAGACGCTGCGGTTGCCGTACAATTTACACTTGCAGTGGTTTATCCCAATGCAGGAAATATTGGCGGAGGGGGCTTTATGCTCTATCGTGATCATAGTGGCCAATTGGATGCGCTGGACTTTCGCGAGAAAGCTCCTTTAAAAGCATCACGAGATATGTATCTTGATGCGCAAGGCAATGTTATTCCAGAGCTGAGTTTATATAGTCAATTAGCATCAGGTATTCCCGGTTCTGTCGCAGGGATGTGGGAAGCACACAAAAAGTATGGCAAATTACAGTGGAAAGATCTCCTACTCCCCGCAATCCAGCTAGCCAGAACAGGGTTTAGAATCAGTCAAAGACAAGCCAATGAGTTTGAAAGCCACAAACATCGTTTTGTCAAGCTGAATCCCTCCGGCGCGGCGATTATCAAAACTACCCTATGGAAACCGGGAGACCTATTTATTCAGGATGAACTTGCAAAAACACTGGAAAGAATTGCAAATGATGGTCGGGACGGTTTCTATAAAGGTAAAACAGCAGATTTACTTGTCGCCGAAATGGGACAGGGAAAAGGAATTATTACGCACCAGGATCTCTTGGATTACCAAGCACTTTGGCGTAGTCCAATTCACACAAATTACCGGGGATATAAGGTCATTTCCATGCCGCCACCGTCTAGCGGAGGAACTTCTCTTTTAGCCCTGCTCAAATCTGTCGAGCAGTTTCCACTACAACGTTGGGGCTTTCAAACTGATTCAACCGTTCGAGTCATGGTTGAGGCTGAACGTTATGTCTATGCCAATAGAGCCAAATATTTAGGAGATCCTGATTTCATTAAGGTACCTGTTCAGCATCTTATTGACTCCAGTTCTAATGCAAGTAAACTCAATGCATTTAATTTCCATAAAGCGACATTAAGTAAAGATGTCAATGCTGACGTCATTCCTGGCTATGAAAGCGAGCAAACAACACATTTTAATATTGTTGATGCACAAGGGAATGCTGTCTCTATCACAACGACGCTTAATGACTCTTATGGCTCGGGAGTATTTGTTGCCGGTGCAGGTTTCCTGTTGAACAATGAAATGGATGATTTCTCAGTTAAAGCCGGCGTACCTAATATGTATGGATTGACAGGTGAAAAGGCAAATGAGATTCAGCCAGGAAAAAGAATGCTCAGTTCCATGACACCTACAATTGTAGAAAAAGATGGCAAGCTATTTATGGTCGTGGGCACACCAGGCGGATCGACTATCATTACATCTGTTTTTCAGACTATACTAAACGTCATCGATTTTGGAAAGAATGCACAGGCAGCTGTGAGCTTGCCAAGATTTCACCATCAATGGCTGCCCGACCGAATTGACGTGGAAGCCAATGCGATTGAGAACAACTTACGGGATCTCTTAGTAAAAGATGGTTATGTCATAAATCCGAGGGGAGCAATAGGCCGTGTAGAAAACATTCTCATTCTTCCAAACGGAAAACTGCAGACGGGTGCTGATCCACGCGGAGATGATACAGCTAAAGGTTATTAAACATAAAAGAGCGGCTCGTTTGTTAATCCAAACGAGCCGCTCTTTTATTTGGAGAAGACGGGATGATCTTACATCATTCCACCCATACCGCCACCCATCGGAGGAGCTCCCGCACCTACAGGGTTTTCTTCAGCTTCGTCAGCTAATACACACTCAGTAGTCAACAACATTGAATCAACTGAAGCTGCATTTTCTAAGGCTACACGAGATACTTTAGTTGGATCAATTACACCAGCGGCGATTAAGTTTTCGTAACGGTCTGTACGTGCATTGTAACCGAAATCTGCAGTTCCTTCTTTCACTTTTTGAACAATTACTGCACCTTCGATACCAGCATTGTTACAGATCTGACGCAATGGTTCTTCGATCGCACGTTTAATAATGTCAATACCGATTTGCTCATCTTCGGTGTCACCTTTAAGGTTTACCAAAGCTTCAGTTGAGCGAATAAATGCAACACCACCACCAGCGATAATACCTTCTTCTACAGCTGCACGAGTTGCATGCAAAGCATCATCAACACGGTCTTTTTTCTCTTTCATTTCAACCTCAGTAGTCGCACCTACATACAATACAGCTACACCACCTGACAATTTTGCCAAACGCTCTTGTAGTTTCTCACGGTCGTAGTCTGAAGTTGTTGTTTCGATTTGTGAACGGATCTGTGCAACACGTGCTTTGATATCTTCCACATTACCAGAACCATTGATAATTGTTGTATTATCTTTGTCAACTTGGACTTTCTCAGCTTGACCCAAGTAAGATAACTCAGCATTTTCCAATTTGAAACCTCTTTCTTCAGAGATTACAGTACCACCAGTTAAGATAGCGATGTCTTCCAACATTGCTTTACGACGGTCACCGAAACCTGGAGCCTTAACAGCAGCAACTTTCAATGAACCACGGATTTTATTAACAACCAATGTTGCCAATGCCTCACCATCCAAATCCTCAGCAATGATCAACAATGGTTTACCAGTTTGAACTTGTTTCTCCAAGATTGGCAACAATTCTTTCATATTGCTGATTTTCTTGTCGTAGATCAAGATATATGGATTATCTAATTCTGCTTCCATTTTGTCAGAATTTGTCACAAAGTAAGGTGACAAATAACCACGGTCAAACTGCATACCTTCCACAGTTTTCACTTCTGTTTCAGTACCTTTTGCTTCTTCAACAGTGATAACACCGTCATTGCCTACTTTTTCCATTGCCTGAGCGATCAAAGCACCAATTACTTCGTCGTTGTTAGCAGAAATAGTAGCAACTTGTTTGATTTTATTGTTGTCTTGACCAACCTCTTGAGATTGAGATTTCAAGTTAGCAACTACAGTTGCAACAGCTTTGTCAATACCACGTTTTAGATCCATTGGGTTAGCACCAGCAGCTACAGATTTGATACCTGGAGCAACAATAGCTTGTGCCAATACAGTAGCAGTTGTCGTACCATCACCAGCTTGATCAGCTGTTTTAGAAGCAACTTCCTTTACCATTTGTGCACCCATATTTTCTAAAGCGTCTTTCAATTCGATTTCCTTCGCTACTGAAACACCATCTTTAGTAATTACTGGAGCACCAAATTTTTTCTCAATAATTACGTTACGTCCTTTAGGACCCAATGTTACTTTAACTGCATTTGCTAAAGTGTCTACACCTTTTTTAAGGGCCTCGCGAGCCTCAACGTTATATTTTACTTGTTTTGCCATTGTTATTTGAGTATTTAGTATTTCTAGAAGCGTAATTAGAATTTGATATAAAACCGTAAAGCCGATCTTATCATTAACCTATCTAATTTTACAACTCCACCAAAATAATCTATTGAATTTTTAATTGAGCCAAAAAACTCTTTTTTTAATTAACCTTGTGGTATGAATTAGATAACAGCGTAAATATCGGATTCACGCATAATTAAGTACTCTTTTCCTTCGTAAGTAATTTCAGTACCTGCGTATTTTCCGTATAATACTTTGTCACCAACTTTCACAGTTAACGGTTCGTCAACTTTACCTGTACCTACAGCAACTACTGTACCTTGAGATGGTTTTTCTTTTGCTGTATCGGGGATATACAACCCTGAAGCTGTTTTTTCTTCTGCTGGAGCAGCTTCTACTACTACTCTGTCTCCGATAGGTTTGATACTTAATGCCATAATTAATTTACTTTTTATCTGTTATTGAATTTATTTTAATGTTATAATCGCTATAAACACATCATCTTTTATGCCAATTGTAAATATGAACCCTGATAAGACAATTTTTCACAGAAAACTAACATGCTGATCGACAAAAATTCATTTTGCTGTCACACTGTCATTTTTCCGTCTGCCAGTCTTACTTCTCTCTGCCGCCATCCCAGTCGGGTGACCCAATAAATACGTTTTTCAGACGCTTTCCATCCAACGACCTGGTCTAAGAGCTCCTTGAATACAATGAAAATAAATACTTCTCAATAAACCGAGTAGTGTGAGCACTTTGAGAAAAAAGTAAACATAAAAAAGCCCCGTTTGTAAAAACAAACGGGGCCGATATTCTTTTATTGACAACTATTTTTTAGCTTCTTCCGCCGGTTTAGTTGTAGGTGTAGTCGCTGGAGCTTTTTCCTGAGGTTGAGCAGGAGCTGCTTGCTCTTGTCCCGCAGGCGCACCAGCAGGTTTTTGTCCGGTGCCTAGGTTCAATGGACCTTGTTGTGCTGGAGTCTCGATTTGACCACCCAATCCACCTTTAGATGTACTTGGCGATGTACCAATAATATTTACACCTAAGCTAAATACCATAATGGCAATAACCATGATCCAAGTACCTTTCTCCAAAAAGTCACCTGTACGTTTTACTCCCATAAGATTTGTTCCACCTGAAAAACCAGATGACAAACCTCCTCCTTTTGGATTTTGGATTAAAACCAAAAACGCTAAAATAATACTAGCCAATATGATTAGACCGATTAATAATCCTTGCATCTCTTTATGTTATTAATTTAATTTCTTTTCTAATTCTGTTATGCGTGCCGCAAAGTAAGCATTTTTTTCTGGATATTTCAAAACTAATTTTTTGTAAACCTCTATTGCTTTTGGATATAA
>JAIRVH010000152.1 GCA_031253985.1 Sphingobacterium sp. | reverse complement strand
TATATACTAATAATGGTAAATACAACGGAGAAAGATTCGAATTATCAGGATTTGGACAAGATGTCTGTGCATGAGTTATTGACAAATATCAATAATGAGGATAAATCTGTGCCACTTGCGGTAGAGCAGGCTATTCCTCAGATTGAAGCATTGGTCAAAGTCACTGTAGAGAAAATGAAAGCTGGTGGTCGAACTTTTTATATCGGCGCCGGTACAAGTGGTCGTTTGGGGGTATTAGATGCGTCTGAATTGCCTCCGACTTATGGCGTGCCATTTGAATGGATCATCGGGCTGATTGCTGGTGGGGATACCGCCATTAGAAAAGCGGTGGAATTTGCGGAGGATGATCTTGAGCAAGCCTGGAAAGATATGGAAGCGTATGATATTGATGAGAATGATGTTGTGATCGGTATTGCGGCTTCGGGAACTACGCCTTATGTGATTGGGGGCTTGAAAACGGCAAACGAGAAAGGGCTTGTAACGGGATGTATTGTCTGCAATGGAGGTTCTCCGATTGCGGAAGTTGCCCAATATCCTGTTGAAGTTATTGTTGGGCCGGAGTTTGTGACCGGTTCTACACGGATGAAATCGGGGACGGCACAGAAGCTTGTATTAAATATGTTCAGTACAGCAGTGATGATCCAGCTGGGCAGGGTTAAAGGAAATAAGATGGTCGATATGCAATTGTCAAATCATAAGTTGGTCGGCCGTGGTGTACGTATCATTATGGATCAAACCGGGGCGCCGGAAGAAGAGGCGGCAGCTTTACTTGAACAATTTGGGAACGTGAGACAGGCAATAGAAGCCTATCAGGCTACCCATTGAGCATAACCTATTAAAAAATCACCTATTTTAAAAACAAACTATGTCACCAGTAATATTATTATCTTTTATAATAATCTATTTTGCGGTTTTGCTTGCCGTAGCTCACTTCACCTCGAAGGGGGCTTCTGATAACTCCACTTTTTTTGTTGCAAACCGGAACTCTAAATGGTATATGGTTGCCTTTGGGATGATCGGCACTGCACTATCTGGGGTAACTTTTATTTCGGTGCCAGGTGCCGTCGGTGCTTCCGAATTTAGCTATTTTCAATTTGTCCTTGGAAATGCGGTTGGCTTCGTTATTATTGCCTATGTATTGCTTCCGCTTTATTATAGAATGAACCTAACTTCCATCTATACCTATCTAGAAGAGCGTTTTGGACACACGACCTACAAGACAGGTGCTGCTATTTTTTTGGTTTCCCGTACGATCGGTTCGGCATTTCGTCTTTATTTGGTCGCAATCGTATTGCAGCATTTTATTTTTGATGCCTGGAATGTACCTTTTGCGATTACAGTGGTTATATGTTTGGTGCTGATCTGGATGTATACCAATAAAGGCGGTTTAAAAACGATTATTGTAACAGATACCCTACAGACTACCTTTTTAGTGACTGCAGTCATTCTTTCCATCTATTTTATGGCGAAGGGGTTGGATTTTGGTATTGTGGATACTTTCGAAGCTGTGAAAGAAAGTAGCTACTCCAAGATCTTTTTCTGGGATGATTTCGTTGGCAGTAAAGCAAATTTTTGGAAACAATTCTTGGGAGGGATTTTTGTGACCATTGCGATGACAGGACTTGACCAGGATCTGATGCAGAAGAACTTATCAATGGGGACCATAAAAGAAGCGCAAAAGAATATGATCACCTTTACAAGTGTATTTGTGGTCATTAATATTTTCTTTTTAGCTGTAGGTGCTTTGCTGTATATCTATGCGGCTAAAAATGGAATTGATGTCACTCAACTGGCGACACGCGATTATTTATACCCGGAAATCGCATTAAACCACTTGGCTATTGTTCCGGCAATTATCTTTATGATGGGGCTTACGGCGGCTACTTTTGCAACAACGGATAGTGCGCTAACGGCGTTAACTACTTCCTTCTGTGTAGACTTTTTGAATTTCAATAAAAAGGAAAATCCTAATGATCCAGCTTTGATCAAACAGCGGAATTATGTACATTTTGGTTTTTCCATTGTGATGTTGCTGGTTATTTTGGTCTTTAAGCTGATCAACGATGATTCGGTCGTAAATGCCATCTTTACTGCAGCGAGTTATACATACGGACCTTTGTTGGGCTTATTCGTTTTTGGAATCTTTACAAAATATGCGGTGCGCGACAGCGCTGTACCTTATATCTGTATTCTTTCGCCTACGGTATTGTTTTTACTAAAAACCTATGTTATTGAGGTGTATACTCCTTATGTCATTGGATTGGATCTGATTATCATTAACGGCTTTATCACTTTTGTGATGCTTTTGATCAGCTCCCCGGGTAAAGCCAGTGAAAAAGCATTGTCGCACAACTAGTTCTTTTTAACTATAATAATTTCCTCCATTGCTGGGCAATGTAAATACGAGTATTGATTTTGATTTGTACGTACAGAAAAATTAAGTTAAGTTTGATATACTTAGTTTTTCTGTACGTATGTATCATAGCATAAATGAGACTACGGAATTTATCCGTAGAAAGATTGGAGATTTTACTCCAGAATTTGGTATCATCCTAGGTACTGGCTTAGGTAAGTTGGTTGATGAAATTGAAGTCGAGTATCAGCTGATGTATTCCAATATACCTAATTTCCCTATTTCAACCGTTGAATTTCATTCTGGCAAGCTCATTTTCGGAAAACTGAGCGGGCGCAATGTGGTCGCTATGCAAGGGAGATTGCATTACTATGAAGGTTACGATATGCAGCAAATTACATTTCCGATCCGTATCATGAAGGTTCTGGGAGTGCAAAAATTGTTTGTTTCCAATGCAGCGGGATCGCTCAATCCCGAGGTGAGAAAAGGTGATCTCGGTATTATTGAAGACCATATCAATTTATTGCCAGACAATCCGCTTCGCGGGCAAAATCTGGTAGAGTTTGGTCCGCGATTTCCGGATATGAGTGAACCTTATAACCGAAAGATGATCGATCAGGCTCTTGAAATTGCCGCCAAGCATACTATCATCGCTCGAAAGGTTGTTTATGTTTCTTCTGCTGGCCCGAACTTGGAGACAAAAGCTGAATATCGCTATATGCGGCTTATCGGTGGCGATGTGGTCGGCATGAGTACCGTTCCTGAAGTTATTGTTGCTAATCATATGGCTCTTCCGGTATTTGCCATTTCCGTTGTTACGGATGAAGGATTTCATGAACAGCTTAAACCCGTATCATTGCAGGAAATTGTCAGTGTTGCCGAGAAAGCGGAACCTAAAATGACATTAATTTTGAAAGAATTAATAGCTTTGCAATAAATTGCATTTGATGTGTCATCTTTTGACGGGGAAGGTAGGTTGATTTGTGGGTATTGAAAGGTAATTTGTTCATTCAGGTGAATTTAGCTTTTTTGGTTTTTATATAATTTTAGATGAAGTTGATCGTACGCATACTTGCCGCATGGTGTGTTTTATTTATTTATTCCGTGGATGTCATTGCGCAGAGCAAAGAGGATTGGAGCAGTGCATTGGATTCGGCGCGAGCTAAGGAGGATGGAAAGAAGGATTCCGTTATCCTGTCTGCGAAATATATTCGATATGCAACATTGGATATGTTAAAAAAAGCAACTTATACCCGGCAGATTGATACGTCACATCATAATTATCAATATTATAATCCGCAGAATTTGCCCTGGAACCCCAGTGTGAATCTTGGCTCCTATGGTCTGGCTACGCGGGACCTACTGTTCCAGCCTAAGAAGACCATTGGCTTCCAATCTGGTTTTACGGCTTTGGAACGTTATTTATTGAATCCTGATTCGGTTCAATATTTTAGAGCTCGGGCTAGGTATTCCGAATTGTCAGCAGTGGGTTTCTTCTTTAATGATCAGGTCTTTCGGGCAAGGGTGGCGCAGAATATCAATTCCCAATGGAATATGAATGTCGATTTCCATTCGACCAAAACAGATGGGTATTATTTAAATCAAAATTATTCGGACTTAAAGGCCTCGGTGGCCTCTTGGTATGAGTCGAAAAATAACCGGTATAACCTTTTGATCAACGCCGTGTTTAATCGCTTGGATGCGATGGAGAATGGTTCTATCACAGAAGATCTTCCTTTTGCGCCTGGAAAAAGACAAGCTCCCAATCGTTTTATTCCTAAATTCTACAATTCTGATAAAAATGTCATCCCACGATCTAAATGGTGGGATAATTCATTTTTCTTAAGACAGTCGCTTTATTTGGGACGATTGGATACGATCGATAAAGGGAAACCGACGATGGAGATCCGTCCGACCAATAGCATGGCTCATAATACGCGTTTTCGGAGACAGACTTATAATTTCTTCAAAAACATGGATGATGGGAATGCCGTTTTGCCATATAATAATAAGGCCTTAGCGTTGAATAATGACAAGACCTTGATCACCAATGTATCCAATGAATTTGAATACAACTTTTTTCTCCGTGGGAAGTCGGTATTTAAGAACGAAGCAAAGCTGAATGTAGCCTTCCAGCACGATATGAACTGGGTAGAGCAAAATCAACTGGACTCAAATCGATATTATAATAATCGAGCGGCGTATCCACAGCCGCTTAAAAAGCTGCCGGATAGCACGACATTTGATCGTTTTTATCAAAATGGTATCCTGAAAGGTGAATTGGGGTATAAGTTTTCAGATCGTCTTGATTTCAGTTTAAAAGCCAATCAAATTGTATTTGGGCACAACTTTGGAGATTTCCTATATGATGCTAAGGTAGATATCGCTATGGGCGATAAGATCGGAAAGGTGACGCTATCAGCTTATTCGCAGAATAAATCACCGGAGTTGGTTTTTGAGAATTTAAATTATACCTATGGAAAATGGAATGATCTGGATCTTAAAAAAACGAAAATTCAGAATTTAGGTTTTCAATACGCCAATCCGATGCTTGGTTTCCATGGCAAGGTTGAGTATTTTCTGATGAATAATTACACTTATTTCGAGGAGCGCCCGAACCCACAGGACGATCCTAAAAATGACAAATGGATTGTTCCGACGCAATTGGATAAGGCCAATTTATTGAAGGTGACTGTTGGACAAAAGTTTAAATTGAACCATTTTACCTTAGATAATCTTGTGGTGTACCAAAAGACAGATCAACAGAATGCGTTGGCTGTTCCTGAGTTATATACCTGGCATAGTTTGTATTATAGTAATCTTTTCTATAAAGTTATTGACTATAGCATTGGTCTGGATGCGAAGTTCAATACGCCTTATGCAAATCCGAACTATTCGGTTGGAACAGGTCAATTTTACAATGCATATAAGCAGATCGAGTTTTCGACATATCCAATCATGGATTTATGGATTACGGCAAATATACAACGTGTAAATATGTTTTTGAGCTATAATTTTTTAAACCAAAACTTCTATCCACATGGATACTACACGGTCCGGCGTTATCCGATGAATACTGCCAACTTTAGATTTGGTATTTCGTGGAAGTTCTATGATTAAAAATTATTTCGGTGTTTCTTAGCTTGTTGTGATCGTTAGGGCATAAAATCTTGTAAAATAATTTTGAGAATAGAATTTTTAAGCTATATTTGCACACGCAATTAGGGAACGGCGTTCTTTAAAAAAGTATGGAGGCTTAGCTCAGCTGGTTCAGAGCATCTG
>JAIRVH010000121.1 GCA_031253985.1 Sphingobacterium sp. | reverse complement strand
AATTTTTGATTCATAAAGAGTTAGGGTTAATGTGTAGATCTGTTGTGAAACACGTCTGAAAATTTAGTTTGTTTTTAAAGTGAAGGTAATCTCCCCAGATTACCTTTCACTGTTTTTAGTCCTTTTCTGTTCATGAGATAGCCTAATTTAAATGCTTTCCAAAGGGACCTATTCTTTCACTTTATCCGGTTTGTGCCTACTAGGATTTTCAGGCAAGTGGGAACCTTTTTGGCAGAGGCTTTTTTTTCTAAAAATGTCCGGTGTTATTGGTTCGAAAGAACTTTCAGTTCGCTTTTATTGCTGTTGGTGTCTGCGAAGTGATGACGGTTTGTTGCCGGATAACCTGTCGGAAATCACCTGATGCTGGATTTTCAAAGATTTCCAGGTCGAAGTATTTTGTGGCGGCAAATAGGTGGTCGAATACGTCCGAAACGATTCCTTCATAAGATTCCCAACGGATATCGTTTACAAAGAAATACAGCTCGATTGGAACACCATGTTCGGTAGAGGCAAGCTGACGTACCATTAAGGGCATGGTCTTGTGGATATGGGGATTCTGCCGTAGATAGGTGAGGGTATAAGCTCTGAATAGGCCTAGATTAGTCATCTTGCGACCGTTTATGGGACTGGACTGATCGATCTGCCGTTCCGTATTGAATTCGTCAATTGTTTTGGTACGCTCTTCGATATATGGCCTGAGGATCTGTATATTTTTGAGTCTTTCAATTTCTTCATTTTCCAAAAAGCGAATGGTTGAAATTTTAATATTTATGGCCCGCTTTAAGCGCCTCCCGCCCGATTGTTGCATGCCTCTATAATTTTTGAAAGAATCTGAAAGCAGCGTATGCGTCGGTATTGTGGTGATGGTCTTATCAAAGTTCTGTACTTTCACATTATTGAGGTTAATCTCTTTGACAGTTCCGTCAGCACCATATTTGGGCATTTCTATCCAGTCACCCACACGGATGGAATCATTGGCCGAAACCTGTATACTGGCAACGAATCCCAATATAGTGTCTTTGAATACCAACATCAAGATTGCTGACGCTGCCCCCAAAGATAATAAGAAGGACCAGGGCGATTTTCCTGTCAATATCGAAAAGCAGATCGTCCCACCGATAAATAATAGGATAATCTGACAGACCTGTAAATAACTCTCCAGGGGTTTGTCTGCAAAAGATTTTTTCATGCGCAGCATATCCCTTAAACTTTTCAGAAGCGAGTGGATAATCAGTAAACTGACGACGGTGGTCGCTATGTCGAGTATTTTATTACTGTTATTTTTCCAGGTTGGAAAACCCATGAAGATAATTGGCATGATATACTGTGCGACTAAGATTGGTACAAAATGAGCAATAAGTTTCAGTGTTTTATTGCGGATCAACAGGTCATCAAAGCGGTTTGTACTACGTCTGATCGCTTTGATCGTTAACAGTAATAATGTTCTTTTGGTGAAATAGTCAATGATGATCAAAAACAAGACAACCAGTAAGAGTAAAACAATGGAGTTAACAAAATGAGTGCCCTGATTATCAAGGCCAAGTTGTTTAATCCATTGAAATGTCCAGTTATAGATGTGGGATTGGGAATCTTTGAATAATTCCGTTGCTGTACTTTGCATACTACAAATATACAAAAAGCCGCAATTAGCGGCTTTTTGTTATTTTAAGTTTAGCGGTTCACGCTCATGTTTATGTCTAAAGAATACAGCAAAAAAGATCGCGATAACTAACGTATAGATGGCAAATGCAAGCCAGATATCATGCCAGTCTTTCAGCATGAGATTACCGCTTAACATGCCGTCAGGTAAGATTGAAATACTTTTTTCCTGGAGAAAATTCAGGAAATGGGTGTTATCAATTGTTGTGTCGAGATATTGTGCAAGATCTTTGCTATTTTGAAAGCTTTTGGTAAAGTAATGGTCGATGATCCAGCCTGATGCAAAACTGCCTACAACGGCACCAAAACCATTTGTCATCATCATAAACAAGCCTTGTGCCGAGCTGCGTATACTTGAAGTAGTCGAAGTTTCGACAAACAAGGATCCTGAAATATTAAAGAAATCAAATGCCATACCGTACACGATACAGGATAATACGATCATCCAAAGTCCACCGGCAGGATCACCAAATGAGAATAAACCAAAGCGCAATACCCAGGCAAACATGGAAATAAGCATTACTTTCTTTATACCAAATCTTTTAAGGAAAAATGGAATAGCAAGAATAAAGAGCGTTTCTGATATCTGCGAAATGGACATAATGATCGTTGAGTATTTCACAACGAAAGATTCGGCAAATTTAGGGTAGAATTTAAACTCGTCCAAAAATACGTCTCCGTAGGCATTGGTTAATTGGAGGGCGGCACCCAGGAACATGGAAAAAATAAAGAATAAAGCCATTTTATAATTTCCAAAAAGCTTAAATGCTTCCAAGCCCAGTAGCTGTGTCCAGGAAGCATTTTCCTGCTGTAATTTCTTTGGTGGACATTTAGGTAAGGTGAACGCATAGAGACTTAAAGCCAATGCTGCGGTTCCTGCGATATAAAATTGATAAGCTGTTGCCTTGTTGCCGGTTAAATTAGTGATCCACATGGCTACGATAAAGCCTATCGTTCCGAAAACCCGGATGGGAGGGAATGCCTTTACAAGATCGTAGTTATTTTCGTTCAACGCCGTATACGCAATGGAGTTGGAGAGGGCCAAAGTCGGCATATAAAAACACATCGCCGCGAGCATCGCATAAAAAAAGGTGTTTGGATCATTTACCTGCGGTAAATAGAATAAAACACCAGCATAACATAAGTGGAGAATAAAGTACAATCTTTCTGCATTTATCCAACGATCGGCGATAATCCCCATTAAGGTAGGCATAAATAAGGAAGCGATCCCCATGGTTGCAAAAATGGCCCCGAATTGTGTACCATCCCATTGTTTTGTGCCAAACCAATAGTTTGCTATTGTAATCAACCATGCTCCCCAGACAAAAAACTGGAAGAAGCTCATAATGGTCAACCTTAATTTAATAGACATAAATTGATGTTATTTAAAATTTTTATTTCGCTTTATTGAAAGGAGTTATTTTCTTTTGGAAATCTCATCCCTAATCAGCGCAGCCTGTTCGTAGTTTTCTTCGGTCAATGCTTGATTAAGCGCCTGCTCCAGCTGCTCATCCGTCAGCGAGGAGAACGGATTTTTGGGTGATGATTTTGAAGGTGTTTTTTCTTCGACCTCAACGACACTTGGATCCTGAACTTTGTTGGATTTGTCCAGGTTTTCCAAAAATGCAAACTCATGTCCTTCAATGATAATTCCAGCAGAGGACATAATAAATTCGTAGGCATAGATCGGAGCTTCAAACCGTACAGCCAGTGCAACAGCATCGGATGTGCGGGCATCAATCTCTACAATCTTGTTGCCATCGGAACAGATAATTTTAGCATAAAATATACCTTCAATCAGATTGTAGATCAGTACTTCAATGAGTTTAATACCAAAAGAATCTGCAAAAGATTGAAATAGGTCGTGTGTGAGCGGACGACTAGGAATCATTTTTTCTATCCGGATAGCAATAGCCTGAGCCTCATGGCTGCCGATGATGATGGGCAATCTCCTGTTGCCCTCCACTTCTCCCAATACAAGGGCATAAGCCCCAGATTGTGTTTGACTATAGGATAAACCAACGATATCTAATCTGATTTTCTTCATTTTAATTCCAAAGCGGTCTACAAACTTAGATAAATTTGCTTTTATATGCAATTATAACAAATAAAAACTCCCCATTCATTTTGGATAAATGGGGAGAATATATCGGATGAAAGCTTTAAATACCTTTGTAAGCCTTCAATGCCTGAGTTAATTTCGGAACGATGTCGAAGGCATCGCCTACAATTCCATAATCGGCCACCTTGAAAAATGGAGCTTCTGGATCTTTGTTGATGACAACGATCGTTTTAGAAGAGCTTACTCCAGCCAAATGCTGGATTGCTCCGGATATACCAATTGCAATATAGAGATTGGGGCTCACCACAATACCTGTCTGGCCTACGTGCTCCGAATGGGGGCGCCAGCCCGCATCAGATACGGGTTTTGAACATGCTGTTGCTGCACCAAGGACATCCGCGAGTTCTTCAACCATTCCCCAGTTTTCGGGTCCTTTTAGACCACGGCCTGCAGAGACGACGATTTCGGCTTCCGGTAGGGAAACTTTGTCTGTTGCACGAACGATTTCTTTGACCAACGTCGTAAAATCTGTTTGGTCAATATTCGGAGCAAAAGCTTCGACAGCAGCTGTACCACCAACTTCTTTGGTTTCGTAAGCATTTGGATTTAAGGCAATCACTTTGATGGCCGAGGTAAGCTCTAATGTAGCAAAAGCTTTATTGGAGAATGCTGTTTTCCTGACCGTTAATTTGTCGCCATTGATCGACGGGAGCTCAAGCGCTCCGTCAGCAAGGCCAGCTTCTAATTTGGCGGCAATACGCGGAGCGAGTCCTTTGCCCGAGAATGAGTTGGACAGCACCAAAAATTTTGAACCTGTACTTTTGACGGCTTCAGCAATAATGCTTGCATAAGCCTGGTTAACAAAAGAGGCCAGTTGTTCATTATTGACATTTAATACTTTGGAAGCACCGTATTTGCCCAAACCAGCAAGTTCGTCATCAGCAACGTTCCCTATTGAAATGGCAACAAGATCAGTCTGGATGGTATCAGCGACGGATTTTGCGTAAGAAACAACTTCAAAAGCGGATTTTTTGAATTTCCCATCCGTATTTTCTACATATACAAGTATAGACATCGTATTTTAGCGTTTAAAGATTAAATAACTTTAGCTTCGTCATGAAGAAGAGAAACCAATTTTTCTACATCGGCAGCGTCAACCAGTTTAACCGTACCCCGCGGGGCAGGTGTCTCATAGCCGACAATGTGCGCAAGAAGATCGACAGAGGATGGTTCCAATACATCCAATGGTTTGGTCCGTGCACTCATAATGCCACGCATATTCGGTATTTTGGGTTCGGCAACACCTTCGGCTGTGCCAATGACAATGGGTAGTTTGGCTGTCAATACTTCTTTTCCACCTTCGATCTCGCGCTCAACAGTGACCGCATCGTCTGCAATGTCAACTTTTTTAGCGATGGAAACAGAAGGGATATGAAGCAATTCTCCAACGATTGCTCCTACTTGAGCGCCATTATAATCGATGGATTCGCGACCCGTTAGAATTAGGTCAAATGCATTGTCTTTGGCATAGTTCGCTATTTGATTTGCAACAAACCAAGCATCGCGAGGAACAGCATTGATCCGTACAGCATTGTCTGCGCCGATTGCCAATGCTTTTCGAATGGTTGCATCCGTAGATGCATCGCCCACATTGATGACAGTTACGGTTCCTTTTCCACCTTCAGCCAACTCAACTGCTTTGGATAAAGCAATTTCATCATAAGGGTTTATAATGAATTGTACACCAGCTGTATTAAATGCAGTGTTGTCATTTGTAAAAGTGATTTTGGATGTAGTGTCAGGGACATTACTTATACAAACTAATATTTTCATATACGATTGGTTTTACTCAAACTTACCATATTTTCTTTCAATTAAAAAGCTCCAAAGCTATTTAAATTCTGCTAGATAGCCACCTCTTCGTTTTAATGAATTTTTAATTTTGAAAGCTTTATGCTTCTATTTTTTTAGATGTAATATGATATAAGGGTGTTTTTTTGTCTTTTTTGTAATTTTTTATTTTAAATAGTTAGTTTTTTATAATGGTTTTATTGCGTCAGTAAATTGTCATTTTATATGCTAGCATAGTAATTTTAGGTGTCTACGCAGTTTATTCGTGGTTGTGGATTGGAAAAGCTTTTGGTGCTTCGGAATGGCTGGTGATTATTTTTGAGGGTACACAATTTTATTGCATATAAAATGCAATTTGTCTAAGTTTGAAATAAAAATATATGTCGACACGATTGGATCAACTGAATGAATTTTTGAAAGAGAGCCCCGAAGATCCTTTTTTAAAATACGCGATTGCAGCGGAATATCTCAAGCAGGGGAATGAGCAAGAGGCCATGTCAAGATTCGAGGATTTAGTACAGACGAATCCAGATTATGTAGGAACCTATTACCATTTGGGTAAGCTATATGAAAAACTGAATAAACAGGAACTAGCGATTGCTATTTATAGAGCTGGAATTGAGATCGCTCGAAAGACCCGCAATTTCCATGCTTTGGGTGAGTTACAGGGTGCATTATCATTTTTAACAGACGAAGATGAAGATGATTTTTAATCTTTTCTAAATTTTTGGTATTTAATTTGTTATGAATTTATTGGTGTAACTGTTAGATGCTGTTTTTTTTGAATTTGGAATGAGATGAAAAGGTATATTTGGATTGTGGGTTTGTTGTTGACAATTGGAATGGTGGGATGTGATAATCCCAAACAAAGTGTGGCTGCCTATAAGGATAATTTACAGGACCTTAAAGGAAGAGATAAGGCTGAAGTTGTGATTGGTGAATATAAAGGTGTAATGCCTTGCGCGGATTGTGATGGGATTGAAACACTTATTTCATTGCATGCTGACAACACGTATCAATACTCATCCAAATATCTAAATAAGAGTGATGATGTCTTTGTGCGCGAGGGAAAATGGAAATTGGATGGCAATATCATCACATTAGATGGGGTTGATTATAAATTCAAATTAGGGAATCGAATCCTCAGTCAGCTGGATCTTTCCGGAAATGACATTACAGGAGATATTTCCAAATATTATGTCTTGACGAAAAATTGATATGTAGCTTAGGGATATACTAAAACATAAAAAGCCGCAAGTATACTTTCGGCTTTTTATGTTTTTGGATTTATAGCTGTTTTCTCAATTTTGAAGTTTTGAATTGCACTACTAAGGCAATGATTCTATGCTCCGCCTACTGGTAGGCATTGAAATCTTATTTGTTTTTAGTACAAAGTTCTTTTAATGTCGCTACCACAAAATCAACTTCTTCCTTAGTATTATGTTTGCAGAATGAAAAACGAACCGAAGGGCGTTCCGAGCTGGATCTGATCGCGCCCAATACATGCGAGCCTATATCCGTTCCTGAACTGCAGGCGCTACCACCGGAGCAGGATATACCCGCAATATCCAGATTGAATAAGAGCATGTCGGCAAGATCACTGCAAGGGAATGAGACATTCAGCACAGTATACAGTGATTTTTCGGGTTCAATAACACCATTAAAATCAATCTCTGGGATCGCTTTCTGCAACTCGTCAATCATATAAGATTTTAGGTTTTGAATATAAGCGTGGTGTTCGTTCATGTGTTCATAGGCAAGTTCCAGGGCTTTGGCAAGTCCTGCTATACCATAGACATTTTCTGTTCCACCGCGCATGTTGCGTTCCTGTGCTCCACCATAGATCAATGGTTTAATCTTGTTGTTGGCATTGATATAGAGAAAACCAACTCCTTTTGGACCATGAAATTTATGGGCGGCCCCTGTTATAAAATCTATTTTAAGACTGCCAAGATCATGGGGATAATGACCCATAGTCTGTACAGTATCCGAATGGAATATCGCATTATACTTTTGGCATAACTCGGAGATACGTTGAATATCGTTGAGATTTCCGATCTCATTGTTAGCATGCATAATGGAAACAAAAGTACGTGGATTGGTACTTAAAAGTTCTTCCAGTTGGTTCAGGTTTAAATTCCCTTTCTCGTCAACTTCCAATAAGTCAAGGTGTACCTTGCCTGCCTTTTCAAGCTCCTCTAACGTATGTAATACGGCATGGTGTTCGATAGGTGAGGTAATGGCATGGGTTATCCCAAAGTCGGCGATTGACCTCACGATGGCCATGTTGTCGGCTTCGGTTCCACCCGATGTAAAGAATATCTCTGCTGGAGATACATGAAGTAGATTGGCTATCGTTTTACGTGCTTTTTCTACAATTGTTTTAACTTGTCGTCCGTGACTATGGATAGAAGATGGATTTCCAAAGTTATTGTCCATCACATCAACCATTACTTTTATTACTTCAGGATCTAAGGCTGTAGTCGCTGCATTATCAAAATATACTTGCATGCTGCAAAATTACAAATCTCCAAAGTAAATTAAAGGTATTAAATGACTTATTTTTATCATATTATTTTCCTAATTATGGCTGGAAGATGTTTTAGTGCCGCAGTTTACTAAGAATTAGGTCCGTTTTGCCGAGGATGGTATAGGATGAGAACCTTTCTGTTCTGATAAAGAAAATAGCGCCAATTTGTTATTTTATATTGGCGCTATTTTCAATTTAGAGGAGTTCCTTTTTTCGTCTGACTACGATTAGTATCACAATTCCTCCTAATGCGAGCGCCAAACCCAGGTAAGCTGCAATATCGCCCGTTTTGGTGTAAAAAGTAATTTCTTCATTTAAATTGATTTCCTGGTTTAGGGCTGCTGGCTGCCACCATTTAGTCTGTTGAACGATATCGCCACGCTGATTGATAAAGCCAGAAATCCCTGTATTGGCTGAGCGGGCAACCCAACGGCGGTTTTCAATCGCTCTGAGTTTAGCATACTGTAAATGCTGGTCTTTGCCCGAAGTATTGCCCCACCAACCGTCATTGGTGATAATGGCAATAAACTGCGCTCCTTTTTTGACGTACTTAGCAACATAGTTGCCCCATATGGACTCGTAACAGATTACCGGTGCAGCACCAATACCGCTCTGGGCATAGAATACCGAAGGTTCAGCCTGTTTTCCATAGCCCCCTGTCGTACCGCCGAAAGCTTTAAATAAAGGCTTTAGGAAATTCATTGCTGCTCCAAAGGGCATTTGTTCTACCCCCGGTACGAGTTTGGACTTATGATAAAACTGGAGTTTGGAAGAATAATCAATCAATGTTGCGGCGTTGAAATTATCCTGGTATACGTTTGGAGCTATTTCGCGCGCAGTCGGTGTTTTTGCAAAGTTGTACAATTGATAGCTTTCAATACCGGAAAGTACATTACCATTTTTATATTGATCTAAAAATTTTAAAATCCGCTGGTAGGAATAGGTCTCACGGAAACTTTCCTCATCAAAGTCGCCGTTCTGAGAAAGTGCAGTTTCCGGCCAGATAAAAAATTCTGTATTGGGTTTAGCGACCGAATTTGATAAAGTGAATAAGATATTTAATTGTTCTTGGGGACTTAAATTGAATTTAATGTAGGGATCAATGTTCGGCTGTACAACGACAATCTGTGCGGGGTTTTGGTGTTCCTCATAATTGAAGTAGCGTATCAGCGAGTAAGTGCTTGGGATTAGCAATACTGCCGCTAAAGAAGCAATCGGGACGATCTTACGTTTGATCGAATAAAGTCCTTTTCGATTGAGGTAAAGTGTAAATACCAAGATATTCACCAGCCAGATCCATATTGTTCCGCCATAGACCCCCGTGATGTCATACCATTGGATCAGTTGATGGAAACTTGCGAAACCATTGCCCAAAGTCATCCACGGGAAGGCTAAATCCCAGGATTCGTGTAGAAATTCATAGCTGATCCAGAATCCCATTAATCCGAATATAGATAACAGGATGTTTGTTTTGCGTCGTAGTTGCGCATACAGTCTGAAAGCCAGCGCCATTAAAGCCGCTCCAAGACAAAAAGGGATCAGACTGATCACAACAGCTGCAAATGGCGGCATAACTGCCGAAATGGAGTTATATACCCAATAAATCGAGGCCGTGTTCCAGACAACTGCGGTGAGTCCTGCAGTAAGAAATACTTTTCGGCCTTTGTTTTTGAATGTTTCACTGCGGATAATATTTTCTACAGCAATAAGCAAAGGCACAAACCCAATAAATAACAAGGGACTGGAATAGGGTACGGGAGGCCAGCCCAACCACAATAAAAAGGCACTTAAAAGTGCCAATAAATAGTTGTTTTTCACAATATATTTTTTTCCATTTATGATTATAAACTGGATAAAACTTCTCTTTTTTTACTCTCGTATTCCTCCTGGGTAATCAATTGTTTGTCGAAGAGTGTTTTTAATTTTTTGAGCTTTAAAGTAATTTCATCCTCTTCCTCTTCTTTTGCGGCAACTGGTGGGACAATAGGAGCTGCCGAAACTGGAGGAACAGTAGGAGTGGATCCGATCGGTTGCTGTGCCTGGATAGGCGCCGGCGGAGTTGGCTGAGCCGAACCATAAGATTGTGGTGCAGATGGGGCAGGCGCAGTAACTGCTGGCTGAACCGGTATATTACTTTCCGGCCGTTCGATAACCACTTCTTTTGCCACAGTTGGAGCAATGACTATTTTTTCTTTTTCGGCGGCCAATTCTGCTTTTTTATAATTTTCAAGCGCCGCTTTAATATATTGATATAATTTTCTGGCTTGAACTTTAGGGATATAGTCTATGCTTAAATTCTCGCCGGTAAATGGTATAACCGTAACTTTAGAACCAAATATTTCCTCCTTGAAGGCAATATCCTTAATATCTTGCCAACCGAAGATTTCAAAATCAGTAGCCAGGCCCAATTTAGTAAATTCGCACATAAATATGCGCTTATTACTGATGGTGATACTATCTGGTAAAATGGTTACTGCAGGCTTCTTTTGAACTGCAATATAATCTATTTTTTCCCCTGGAGTAAGCATGTCCTGGACTTTAGTAATCAATTTTTCAATGATTTTTATGTCCTGCCCGTCCTGCGCAAATTGTTCCATATTCATGTCAAATACTTTTTAATACCTAAAGATTGTCAAAATTTATTCCAATCCTGCTACACAAAATACAAATTCTCCTTTAATCGGATTGTTTTCAAAGTGTAATTTTAAATCAGTTAATGTTCCGCGAACATTTTCTTCATAGAGTTTGCTCAATTCCCGTGATATCGAAGCTTGTCTTTCAGCTCCAAAAACCGTGATAAATTCTTCTATGGTTTTGAGAATACGATGCGGTGACTCGTAAAAGATCATTGTTCGTTTTTCTTCTGCTAAAGCTTTTAAGCGTGTTTGTCTTCCTTTTTTTACGGGTAGAAAACCTTCAAAGCAAAAACGGTCGTTGGGAAGTCCTGAATTAACTAGCGCCGGCACGAAAGCTGTTGCTCCCGGTAAGCACTGTACCTCCAGTCCTTCTTTGATGGCCTCGCGTACCAGCAAAAATCCCGGATCCGAGATGGCCGGTGTTCCTGCATCCGAAATCAAAGCAATGTTTTGTCCTTCTTTCAGGAATTTAATGATTTCCGAGACCGCTTTATGCTCATTATGCTGATGATGCGCAAATACTTTTTTGTCGATTCCAAAATGTTTTAAAAGCGGAGCACTGGTCCTTGTATCCTCTGCTAAGATGAGGTCCACTTCTTTCAGGACATTGATCGCACGGAACGTCATGTCCTCCAGATTGCCAATAGGTGTTGGAACTAAATATAACATGGTCAAAGT